>NZ_JBFACK010000003.1:0-674826 GCF_040640795.1 Streptomyces sp. NPDC021622 | reverse complement strand
AGATCTGGAAGCCCGGTAACGGGTGGAGGTGACTGGTACTAATAGGCCGAGGGCTTGTCCTCAGTTGCTCGCGTCCACTGTGTTGGTTCTGAAACCACGAACAACCCCGTACAAGGTCACGTACGGTGCGGTTGACAGTTTCATAGTGTTTCGGTGGTCATAGCGTGAGGGAAACGCCCGGTTACATTCCGAACCCGGAAGCTAAGCCTCACAGCGCCGATGGTACTGCAGGGGGGACCCTGTGGGAGAGTAGGACGCCGCCGAACTATTTTTGAATGGGAGACCCCCGCACCGGGATACGGTGCGGGGGTTTTCTGCGTTTAAGGGGTGCTTCCCCTTTTCATTTCAGGGGTTTCCATTTTCGTCAGAGGCGGCCGGCCGCTTTCAGGGACAGGTATGCGTCCGCCAGAGCGGGGGGCAGCTCTGTGGGCGTTGCGTCTACGACTGTGACGCCGTGCCGGATGAGTTGTTCTGCTGTGCGGTGGCGTTCCGCGTTGGCCTGGGCGGCTGCTGCGGCGTCGTAGACGGCTTCGGTTGTTCCCCGAGCCTTGGCCATCTGCTCGATGTGCGGGTCGGCGACCGATGCCAGTAGGACCTTGTGGCGCTGGGTGAGGCGGGAGAGCACCGGGAGCAGGCCCTCTTCGATGGGGGCCGCGTCGAGGCTGGTCAGCAGCACGATCAAGGAGCCGCGGTTGGCGGTGCGGAGGGCCGTTGAGGTCAGGCCACGGGCGTCTGTTTCGACGAGTTCCGGTTCCAGTGTGGCCAGGGCGTTGACGACCGAGGGGAGGACTTCGCCCGCGGCCTTGCCCTGGACCAGGGTGCGTACCCGGCGGTCGTATGCGAGGAGGTCCACACGGTCGCCGGCTCGGGAGGCCAGGGCGGCGAGGAGCAGCGCGGCGTCCATGGAGGCGTCCAGGCGAGGGGCGTCGCCGACTCGGCCCGCTGACGTGCGGCCGGTGTCGAGGACCAGCAGGATGTGGCGGTCCCGTTCCGGGCGCCAGGTGCGGATGGCGACGGTGGACTGGCGGGCGGTGGCGCGCCAGTCGATGGAGCGGGTGTCGTCACCGGGGACGTAATCGCGAAGGCTGTCGAACTCGGTGCCCTGACCGCGGGTCAGCATGCTGGTGCGGCCGTCGAGTTCGCGGAGGCGGGCCAGCTTGGAGGGGAGGTGCTTCCGGCTGGTGAAAGGGGGCAGGACCCGGAGCGTCCAGGGGACTTTGTGGCTGCCCTGGCGGGTGAGGAGGCCCAGGGGGCCGTACGAGCGGATGGTGACGCGGTCGGACTGGTGGTCGCCTCGGCGGGTGGGGCGCAGGCGTGTGGTGAGGCGGCGGCGCTCGCCCGGAGGGATCGTCAGCCGGTGGCGGGACGCCTCGACCTCGGTGCCGGGCTGCCAGCTGCTGGGCGGCCAGGCGTCGCGGAGCTCGGCGCGCAGGGGGCGGCCGGAAGGGTTGGTGATGGTCAGGCCGATGTCGGCGGTCTCGCCGAGACGTACGGAAGTGTCGCCCGAGCGGGTCAGGCCGAGGCGGCGTACGGGGGCGGCCAGGGCGAAGTCGCAGGCGCAGGCCAGGGCCAGGGGGGTGTTGACGGCGAGGATGCCGGTCCAGCTCGGGTCCCAGAGGCCCACGGGGAGGCTGCCGATGGCCGCCAGGAGGGCGGTGCGGCCGGTGAGGGCCATCAGCGGGGGACCGGGACGTGGGCGAGGATCGCGTTGATGACGGAGTCCGCCGTCACGCCCTCCATCTCGGCCTCGGGGCGGAGTTGGACGCGGTGGCGGAGGGTGGGGAGGGCGAGGGCCTTCACGTCGTCGGGGATGACGTAGTCGCGGCTGGTCAGCCAGGCCCAGGCGCGGGCAGTGGAGAGGAGCGCCGTCGCGCCGCGGGGGGAGACGCCGAGCGTGAGGGACGGGGACTCGCGGGTGGCGCGGCAGATGTCCACCACGTAGGCGGTGATCTCGGGGGAGACGCTGGTCTTGGCGACCGCTGTGCGGGCGGCTTCCAGGTCCGCGGGGCCGGCGACGGGGCGTACGCCGGCAGCGCGCAGGTCGCGGGGGTTGAAGCCCTCGGCGTGGCGCGTGAGGACGTTGATCTCGTCCTGGCGGGAGGGGAGCGGGACCGTGAGCTTGAGGAGGAAGCGGTCCAACTGGGCTTCGGGGAGCGGGTACGTGCCTTCGTACTCGACCGGGTTCTGGGTGGCCGCCACGAGGAAGGGCTCGGGGAGGGGGCGGGGTGTGCCGTCGACCGTGACCTGGCGTTCCTCCATCGCTTCGAGGAGGGAGGACTGGGTCTTGGGCGGGGTGCGGTTGATCTCGTCGGCGAGCAGGAGGTTGGTGAAGACCGGGCCCGGCTGGAACGAGAACTCGGTGGTGCGGGCGTCGTAGATGAGGGAGCCCGTGATGTCGCTTGGCATCAGGTCGGGGGTGAACTGGACGCGTTTGGTGTCGAGTTCGAGGGATGCGGCGAGGGCGCGGACGAGCAACGTTTTGGCTACTCCAGGGACTCCTTCTAGTAGGACGTGGCCGCGGCAGAGGAGGGCCACTACGAGGCCCGTCACCGCGGGGTCCTGGCCGACCACGGCCTTGGAGATCTCGGTGCGCAGGGACTCCAGGGAGGAGCGGGCGCTGCCGGAGCTCCCGGCGTTGTCAGTGGTCGGGTCCATCATGAAGAACGTACCTCTCTTTCGAGGGCGTCGAGTTGGTCGGCGAGGGCGATCAGGGCGGCGTCGTTGGCAGGGGGTTGGCCGAAGAGGAGGGGGAGCAGGTCGTGGCCGGGGGTGTGGAGCCGGGCGGTCAGGGCGGGGAGCAGGGTCTCGGGCGCGTGCGCCTGGACGGGGGATACGCCGACGAGGGGGGCGAGGCGGGTGCGGGTCGCCGAGCGGAGTGCTGCTGCCGCGCGGTCGCGGGCGTTCGCCTTGCGGTAGAGGCGGGCGCGGCCTTCGACGGTTTCGGAGGCGCGGATGGCGACGGGGAGGCGTTCGGGGACCAGTGGGCCGAGGCGGCGGGCGCGCCAGAGGGCGGCGAGTGCGGCGGCGATGGTGAGTTGCAGGGTGCCCCAGAGCCAGCCGGAGGGGATCAGGTCGAAGAATTCGCGGTCTTCGGTGTCGGTCGCGGCGTCGTCGGAGAGCGAGGGGAGGTACCAGACCAAGTGGGGGCGGGAACCGAGGAGTTGCAGGGCGAGCGAGGCGTTGCCGTGCTCGTCGAGGCGGTCGTTGTAGAGGATATCGGGGGCGCCGAGTACGACGGTGTCGCCCTCTCCGTCGGCGGCCGGGAGCTGGAGGAGGCTGGGCAGGCCGTCGCTGAGGTAGCAGGACTCGGCGTCGGGGGCGAGGGTGTCGTAGCGGAGGCCGCCCATGTCCGCGGAGCCGGCGCGCTGCGCGGCGGGCAGGGAGCAGCGGGGGGAGAGCGTCGAGTCGAGGCTGGGGGCGGGGTCGGCGGTGACCCCGGGGGCGAGGGTGTCGATCGACGGGGTTCCGGGGGTGAGGAGGACGGTGCGGCCTCCGGAGTCCTTGGTGGCCGCGTGGAGGCGCGACTGCTGGCGGTCGGCGAGCAGGTCGGGGGAGGTCACCAGGAGCGTGGTGTCCGGGCCAGCCGCGGACCGGGCCTCTTCGGAGGTGGTGACGACACGGGTGGACACGCCCCGGTCGGCGAGGAGTTCGCCGACGGCACGGCTGCCGTAGGGGTCGGCGGAACGTGGGTCGAGCCGGCCGTGCTGGGTTCCGGAGCGGACCGCGGCGATCGCGATGGCGGCAGCCAGGAGGACGACCAGGGCGAGCAGGATGCCGCGGGTTCGGGTCCAGATCCGGCGGGGGGTGGCCGAGATGGAGGTGGAGGCAGGCGCCGGGGGCGTGGAGGTGGCTGCGGGGGTGGACTGCTGAAGGGGGTCCGGGGGCGCGGTGGCCATGGGGGAGCCGCTTGGCGAGGGTGCCTCGGCGGGGTTCGGGGCGCCCGGGTGCGAGGGGCTCGGGGCGGGCGCTTCGGGGATGCGGGGAGGTGTGTCGGAGGCGGGGTGGTTCGTGGGGGTGCTCGAGTTCGAGGTGCCTGGGGCGGGCGCTTCGGGGGTACGGGGAGGCGCGTCGGAGCCGGAGTGGTTGGCGGGGATGTTCGGCTCGGAGGGGTGCGGAGGGTCGGGCGGCGGGGGTGTCTCGTCCGGGTTCGAGGTAACCGGGGCGGGCGCTTCGGGGTTGCGGGGAGGCGCGTCGGAGGCGGGGTGGTTGGTGGGGGTGTTCGGCTCGGAGGGGTGCGCGGGGTCGGGCGGCGGGGGTGTCTCGTCCGGGTTCGAGGCGCCTGGAGCGGGCGCTTCGGGGGTACCGGGAGGTGCGTCGGAGCCGGGGTGGTTGTTAGGGGTGTTCGGCTCGGGAGGGTGTGGGGGGCCGGTCACTTGGGGGCTCCCTGGGGGAGGGGGCTGTGGGTGAGGGTCGGCTTGGTGTGGGTCAGGGTTTCGTCCAGGTCGGACATGAGGGCGTACGCGGCTTCGGTGGCGGTGCGGCCGCCGTATGTCACGTCGTCGAACTCCTGGGCGGCGGTGCGCAGTCGGGCCGTGTGCGCGGGGAGGGTGAGGGAGGCCTCGGCTGCCGCCTCGTCGGCGGTGCGGCCGGGGCGGGGGTCCAGGAGGGCGCGTTCCTCCAGGGAGCGGACGATGGCCCGCATGCGCTCCTGGACGGCCTGGTTCCAGTGGCCCTGGGCGGCGTGTGCCTCGGCGGCGGCGCGGTGTTCCGCAGCGCTGCGGGGGCGGTCGTCGAAGAGGGCGGGGGAGGAGGCGGGGGCTCGGCGGGGGGTGCCGAGGCGCCACCAGAGGGCCGCGGCGACGGCGAGCACGGCGATGACGATGACCAGGAGGCCGAAGCCGCCGCCCGGGGTCGCGCCCGAGGCGGCGGTGAACAGGTCGTCGACCCACTCCCAGAAGCGGTTCAGGGCCCGCTGCAGGAGGCTGGGGTCGTTCTCGTGGTACATCGGCTTGGACAGTTCGCGCTCGGCCGCCTCCCGTGCGGGCCCGCGCGGAATTGTCACCGGTGGGTCCTCGCCGGTGCGGGGCAGGAGTGCTGCCCCCGCCCCGAGTCCCCGCAGTACGTCCCCCGTCACCGCATCAGCTCCCGGGTGTGCCGGGGGCGTCGGATCCGCCCTGGAGGCCCGCGGCGCGGGCGAGTTCCAGGTCGAGGGCTTCGCGGCGGATCCGCTGGTCGATGTAGAGCAGCACCGTCACGCCTGCGGTGATCGGGAAGGTGAGCATGGAGCCGATCACCGAGCCGATGCCGCTGACGATCAGGAAGGTCCAGCCGAGCTCGCCCGTGCCGCTGTCGAGGAAGCCGGTGACGCCGTCGCCGCTCACCGCGCCCGCGATGAGGGTGAACGGGATCACGATGATCGACGCGACGACGTTGGCGATGATCGCGGCGAGCAGCTGGATGCCGAAGACCCGCCACCAGGAGCCGCGGACCAGCTTCACGGAGCGGGTCATCGACTTCTTCACGCCCTGCTTCTCGAGCATCAGGGCGGGCGAGGCGAGCGAGAAGCGGATCAGCAGCCAGATGGCGACGATCAAAGCGCCGAATCCGCCGAGGACGGCGAGGCTGACACCCGCGTCGGATCCGCCGGCCAGCGCGATCAATACGCCCGGCATGATGCCGATGGCGACTACGGCGCCGCCGATGAGCGGAAGCAACAGCGTCAGGCCGATCAGCCTCGGCAGCTGCGGCTTGGCGTCCCGCCAGGCCTCCGCCGTGGTCACCGACTTGCCGAGCACCGCGCGGCTGGTGACCATCGTGAGCAGAGCCGTGGCGACGATCGTGCCGAGCAGGGTGATCAGCAGGACCACGCCGGAGCTGAGCAGGGTGTCGCCGAGGGCTCGGGTCAGTTCGCCGACCGTCGCGCTCGGGTCGTTGAGGGCGTCCGTGTCGGCGGTGTCGTTGAGGACGAGCCCCTGCAGCAGGATGACGAGGACTTCCGTGAACACGGCCACGGCGAGGGAGATGCCGAGGACCGTGCGCCAGTGCGTGCGCATCGTGGAGACCGCGCCGTCCAGGATCTCGCCGACGCCGAGCGGCCGCAGCGGGATGACACCGGGCTTGGCGGCGGGCGGCGGGCCCTGCCATGCGCCCCAGCCGGGGTAGCCGCCGGGGCCGCCGGAACCCGGGCCGCCGGGGCGTCCGCCGCCCCAGCCTCCGCCGGGCGGCGGTGGTGGCGGTGGCGGGGTCTGGCCGGCGGGCGGAGGGCTCGGTGCGGACCACTGGGCGGGTGGCGGCTGCTCCTTGGACCACTTGGAACCCGGACCGTCCGGCTGGTCCGCGGGCTCGGTGGGTTCCTTGCCGGAGTCCTGTCCGTCGTCGGAGGGGGCAGATCCGGGCGAAGCCCAGCCCGGAGTGTCGTTCATCGTCGCTCCTTCACGGTGCCCGTCCGCGGTCGCGGCGGCAGGTTGCCAGCCATCGTGCCACGGCGTGCCCCGGTGGTGACCGGGTGCCGTAGGGGCTGCACACCTTCAATTGTCCGTCCGGTACGGGGCAGACTGGGCGGATGGCTGATCAGTACGCGCAATCCGGCGAGGACATACGGCCGACTCAGACCCCCGCGACCCCAGCGACCCCAGCGACCCCAGCGACCCCAGCGACGTCCGCGACCCCTGTGGCGCCCGCGTCTCCCGCGATCCGCTGGGACGAGCCACCGGAAGGCCCCGTACTGGTCCTCCTCGACCAGACCAGGCTGCCGGGCGAGGAGACGGAGCTGGTGTGCACCGACGCGCCCGCACTGGTGCAGGCGATCCGCACGCTCGCCGTGCGCGGGGCGCCGCTGCTCGGGATCGCCGGGGCGTACGGCGTCGCGCTCGCCGCCGTACGCGGCTTCGACGTGGACGAGGCGGCGGACGCGCTGGCGGGGGCCAGGCCCACCGCGGTCAACCTCGGGTACGGCGTGCGCAGGGCTCACGCGGCGTATCGCTCGGCGCTGTCGGGCGGGGCCGGCCAGGAGGGGGCGGCCGCGGCGGCGCTCGCGGAGGCGAAGGCACTGCACCGGGAGGACGCCGAGGCCAGCGCGCGGATGGCGGTGCACGGTCTGGCGCTGCTCGACGAGCTGCTGCCGGGCGGCCAGCATCGGATCCTGACCCACTGCAACACCGGGGCGCTGGTCTCCGGAGGTGAGGGCACGGCGTTCGCTGTGGCGCTCGCGGCGCACCGCAAAGGGCGGCTGCGCAGGCTGTGGGTGGACGAGACGCGTCCGTTGCTGCAGGGTTCGAGGCTCACGGCATATGAGGCGGCACGCAGCGGAATGGCGTACACCTTGCTCACGGACAACGCGGCGGGGTCGCTGTTCGCGGCAGGAGAGGTGGACGCCGTGCTGATCGGCGCCGACCGCATTGCCGCCGACGGTTCGGTGGCCAACAAGGTGGGGAGCTATCCGCTCGCTGTGCTGGCCCGCTACCACCACGTTCCGTTCATCGTGGTGGCACCGGTCACGACCGTGGACCCGGACACCCCGGACGGAGCATCCATCGAGGTCGAGCAGCGGGCGGGTCATGAAGTGACGGAGGTCACGGCACCCTATGTGCCGGTGGCCGGCACGGAAGCGGGAGGCGGGATCGCGGTGGCACCTCTGGGGACCCAGGCGTACAACCCCGCCTTCGATGTGACGCCGCCGGAATTGGTGACGGCGATCGTCACCGAAGAGGGCGTCGTGTCGCCCGTGACAGCAGTTGGCCTTGCCGAGCTGTGCGCCGGATCCCGCTGACATCTGTGGGCGATTTCAGTGGCTGATATCCACAGCCGTGGACGACCGCAGACAGTAGTGGCCATATACGACTATCGTCACAGGTCAGTGACCTGCCTCACCAGCGCCCCGGTCACCGTTACGAGAATGGGATGATGTCAGGCATGAAGGGACGAGTCCTTGTCGTCGACGACGACACCGCACTGGCCGAGATGCTCGGGATTGTGCTGCGTGGTGAAGGTTTTGAGCCGTCGTTCGTAGCTGATGGCGACAAGGCGCTGGCCGCTTTCAGGGAGGCAAAGCCGGATCTTGTACTGCTGGATTTGATGTTGCCGGGCCGTGATGGCATCGAGGTGTGCCGCCTGATCAGGGCGGAGTCCGGGGTGCCGATCGTCATGCTCACGGCCAAGAGCGACACCGTGGACGTCGTGGTCGGGCTTGAGTCCGGCGCCGATGACTACATCGTGAAGCCCTTCAAGCCGAAGGAGCTCGTGGCCCGGATCAGGGCGCGGCTGCGGAGGTCGGAGGAGCCCGCGCCGGAGCAGCTGGCCATCGGTGACCTGGTCATCGACGTGGCGGGGCACTCCGTGAAGCGGGACGGGCAGTCGATCGCGCTGACGCCGCTCGAGTTCGACCTGCTGGTCGCGCTGGCGCGCAAGCCGTGGCAGGTGTTCACGCGTGAGGTGCTGCTCGAGCAGGTCTGGGGCTATCGGCACGCGGCGGACACCCGTCTGGTGAACGTGCACGTGCAGCGGCTGCGCTCGAAGGTCGAGCGGGACCCGGAGCGGCCGGAGATCGTGGTGACCGTCCGTGGTGTCGGTTACAAGGCCGGACCGAGCTGACATGACCCGGGACAGTTCCCCCGTACCGCCCGGGGCTCCGGGTGGCCGCTCGGGGCGGACTGGAGGACCGGCGCGGCGCGGCTCCACGTTCGGGCGGCTTCTCGACGGCGGTCTGCTGTTGCAGGGCGGGGTGCAGGGCAGCCCCGTCCTGAGGCTCTTCTCGCGCTGGGTGCGGCGTCCGCTGCTGCCCGCGCTGCGGCTGTGGCGGCGCAACATCCAGCTGAAGGTCGTCGTCACGACGCTGCTCATGTCGCTCGGTGTCGTACTGATGCTCGGCTTCGCCGTCATGAGCTCCGTGAACAACGGTCTGCTCAAGGCCAAGGAGAAGGCCTCGCAGAGCCAGGCCGACGGCGGCTTCCGGGCCGCTCAGGAGCAGGCGAACTCCGCCAGGCCGAGTGCCGGGCAGGACAGCGGCACGCCGGACGGGACATCCACACAGCCCACGGCCGTGTGGATGTCCGACCTGGTGGAGCAGCTCTCCAGCGGCGGTCAGAGCGCCTTCAACGTGGTGACGCTGAGCCCTACGTCCACGGGCGACGGCGGCAGTGTGCGCGGACCGCGTGCTTCCGGGGGCGTGGATCCGATCCAGAGCGTGCCCGAGGAGCTGCGCGAGAGCGTCGACGAGGGCACCAGGGCCTATCAGGCGAATACGCGGATCGTCTTCAACGACGGTCGTGAAGCCCAGCCGGGTCTGGTGATCGGCAAGCAGCTCAATGACCTCAACGGCGATGCCTACCAGCTGTACTACCTCTTCCCGCTGACGCAGGAGGAGGAGTCGCTCGGTGTGGTGCGGACGACGCTCGCCACGGCAGGACTGTTTGTGGTGGTGCTTCTCGGTGCCATCGCCTGGCTTGTGGTGCGCCAGGTCGTCACGCCGGTACGGATGGCGGCCGGCGTCGCCGAGCGGCTGTCCGCCGGGCGCCTTCAGGAACGTATGAAGGTCACCGGAGAGGACGACATCGCCCGGCTCGGTGAGGCCTTCAACAAGATGGCGCAGAACCTGCAGCTGAAGATCCAGCAGCTGGAGGAGCTGTCGCGGATGCAGCGGCGGTTCGTTTCCGATGTCTCGCACGAGCTGCGTACGCCGTTGACGACCGTACGGATGGCGGCCGATGTCATCCACGACGCGCGCGTGGACTTCGATCCGGTCACGGCGCGGTCGGCCGAGCTGCTCGCCGATCAGCTGGACCGGTTCGAGACGCTGCTCGCGGATCTGCTCGAGATCAGCCGGTTCGACGCCGGCGCCGCGGCGCTCGAGGCCGAGCCGATAGATCTGCGGGAGGTCGTCCGCAGGGTCGTGGGCGGCGCGGAGCCACTGGCCGAGCGCAAGGGCACGCACGTACGGATCGTCGGGGACCACCAGCCGGTGATCGCCGAGGCCGACGCCCGGCGGGTCGAGCGGGTGCTGCGGAATCTCGTCGTCAACGCCGTGGAGCACGGTGAGGGCCAGGACGTCGTGGTGCGGCTCGCGGCGGCGGGCGGCGCGGTCGCCGTCGCCGTGCGGGACTACGGAGTGGGGCTCAAGCCCGGCGAGGCGACCCGGGTCTTCAGCCGCTTCTGGCGGGCCGACCCGGCACGCGCGCGTACCACCGGTGGTACGGGACTCGGGCTCTCCATCGCCCTGGAGGACGCCCGGCTGCACGGCGGCTGGCTGCAGGCGTGGGGTGAGCCCGGTGGTGGTTCGCAGTTCCGGCTCACCCTGCCGCGTACGGCCGACGAGGCCCTCCGGGGATCGCCGATACCCCTGGAGCCGGAGGATTCGCGCCGCCACCGCGGCCTGAACGATGCCGGGCTTCCGCTCGGCGGTCTGAACAAGCTGGCCACGGTGCCGGCCCAGCCGTCGGCGGCGGAGCGGGTGGCGCCGCCCGTCCCGGCGCGGGCGCCGATCGCGCCGAGGCTCGCGCAGGCGGCCATGTCGGTGGATCCGGCGGCGCTGCCCGGCAGCGGTGCGAGGGTGGTGCCGCGGAGGCCCTTGGACGACGAGGCGACGCCGGGCGGTGCCTCCGGGGCGGACGAGGGCTCCGGAGAGCCGCGTCTGCCGAAGGGCGAGGCGAGGGAAGCGGCGGCCGCGGAAGTGGATCCTGTCAGGGAAGGGGAGGCCTCTCGTGGGCGCTGACCACGATCGACGCGGTCACCGGCGTCCGCTGGGGGCAGGTGTGCTGTTCGGGTGCTGCGGGGCGCTGCTCGCGGGCTGTGCGTCGATGCCCGACAGCGGGAACCTGAAGGCGGTCGACGCGTCCCAGCGGCCCGACTCGCAGTCGCAGGTCCGCGTCTACGCGATGCCGCCGGGCGAGAACGCGGGCCCTCTGGAGATCGTCTCGGGCTTCCTCGAGGCGCTCACCAGCGATGATCCTCAGTTCGACATGGCCCGCAAGTATCTGACCAAGGAAGCGTCCAGGAGCTGGCAGCCGGATCTGCGGACCACGGTGCTCGCGGACGGTCCGAGCACCGGCTCGGGGAACCCCGGCGACCGCGACCAGAACGGCCGTTCGTTCCCGCTGACCGGGCGCAAGGTCGCCACGGTGGACAAGCAGCACGCGTACCAGCTCAACAATGACGCGTACAGCGAGACGGTCCATCTCACGCGGCAGGACGGGCCCAACGGCAAGGAGTGGCGGATCGACCGGGTGCCGCAGGGGGTCGTGCTCGGGCAGTCCGACTTCCAGCGCATCTACTGGTCCGTCAACAAGTACTACTACGCGTCGAATTCGTCCAAGACCGGTGCGGGCGGCGGCCAGGAGGCGCTCGTCGCCGACCCCGTCTACATACGGCAGCGAATAGACCCGTTGACGGAGACCGTCAAGGCCCTGCTCGAAGGGCCGACGAACTGGCTCAAGCCGGTGGTCACCACGATCTTCCCGGGCGGTACGCGGCTCAAGGAGGGCACCAAGACGCTGGCGCCCGACGACCAGAACAAGTTGACGGTGCCGCTGAACAAGGAGGCCGACAACTACGACCAGGGGTTGTGCACCAAGATGGCGGCGCAACTGCTCTTCACGCTCCAGGACTTGAAGTCGTCGAGCGTCAAGGAGGTGGAGCTGCAGCGCTCCAACGGGTCGCAGCTGTGTGTCCTGAGCGAGGACCGGGCCGAGACCGTGGCGCCGCACCGCACCGCCGACCACCCCGATTACCAGTACCTCGTCGACGACAAGAAGCGCCTGGTGCGGATGACCGCGGGCGTCGCCGGCAGCAAGGCCGAACCGGTGCAGGTGCCAGGGCCGTTGGGCGATGGCGCGAAGTCGCTGCGTACGGCCGCCGTGTCGCGCGACGAGGAGCGCGCGGCCGGGGTGTCGCTCGACGGGCGCTCGCTCTACATGGGGTCGCTGACGCCGGGCAGTCCGCTGGGCAAGCCGGAGGCGCGCAGCAAGGCGAAGTCGGAGGAGGACGGTTTCTCCACGCCCAGTTGGGACGGCAGGGGCGACCTCTGGGTGGCCGACCGTGACGGCAAGGGGTCGCGGCTGCTCTGGCTCGACCAGGGCGCGGGCGAGCCGATGCAGGTGAAGATCGCGGGCCTCGACGGACGGATCGAGGCGGTGCGGGTGTCGGCGGACGGCGTGCGCATCGCGCTCCTGGTGAAGAAGGACGGCAAGACGTCCCTGCGGATCGGCCGCGTCGAGCGGACCGGCGCCAAGGGCGAGCAGCCGGACATCTCGGTGGTCGAACTGCGCCGGGCGGCACCGCAGATGGAGGAGGTCACCGCCATGTCCTGGGCGGGCGGCAGCCGCCTCGTGGTGGTCGGGCGCGAGTCCGGTGGTGTGCAGCAGATCCGGTACGTCCAGTCCGACGGCTCGGCGCTGCCGGGCGCGACGCTGCCCGGCCTTACCGGCGTGAAGGAGATCGCGGCGTCGGAGGACGAGCGGCAGCCGCTGGTGGCGCACTCGGACGACGGGATCGTGCGGCTGCCGACGGGCGCGCAGTGGCAGACGGTGGTCAAGGAAGGCACGGCTCCGGTCTATCCGGGCTGACGCTCCGGTCTGTCCGGGCTGGCCTCCGGTCTGTCCGGGCCGGTCAGTCCCCCGTCCATCCGGGCTGGCCTCCGGTCCATCCGGGCCGACCAGTCCCCCGATCGGGGGTAACGCCTCTGCCGTGCCGTGGAGTTGTCCACAGGCGGTTTTCCACAGGGGTGGCAGGGCTGTTCGCGCCTTGGCACAGTGGAGGACATGCGGGGGTGGTGGCAGGACCTCACCGATCTGGTGCTGCCGGCCGAGTGCGGAGGCTGCGGGAGGCCTCGTGCGGCGCTGTGTGCGGGGTGCCGCGAGGCCCTGTGCGGGGTCGTGCCGTGCCGGGTGCGGCCGGATCCTCGGCCGGAGGGGCTGCCGGTGGTGCACGCCGCGGCTCCGTACGAGGACGCGGTGCGGGCCGTGCTGCTCGCGCACAAGGAACGGGGCGCTCTGGCGCTTGCGGGGCCGCTCGGCGCGAGTCTCGCGGGGGCGGTGCGGGCCGGACTGCGGGCGGGGACGCGGGGCGGGACGCAGGGCGCTGCGGAGGGTGACGGGGAGGTACTGCTGGTGCCCGTGCCGTCGGCGCGGGGAGCCGTGCGGGCGCGGGGGCACGACCCGGTGCGGCGGATCGCGCTGGCCGCCGCGGGCGAGCTGCGCGGGGCGGGCACGCGGGCCCGGGTGCTCTGCGTGCTGCGCCAGCGGCGTGCCGTGGCCGACCAGTCGGGGCTCAACTCCCGGCAGCGGCAGGCCAATTTGGCGGGAGCCTTGGAGGTGACCGCGGGTGGTCGCCGGCTGCTCGCCGAGGGTGGCCGGGTGGTGATCGTGGACGACCTGATGACCACGGGTGCGTCCCTGGCCGAGGCCGCCCGCGCAATGAGTGACGTACACACGGATTCGATAGGGCGGGCGGTGCCGGTAACAGCCCGTGAAATCACGGGCGAGAACGCGATCAGCGCGGCCGTTGTCGCCGCTTCACCGGATTCCTTCGGAATAAACCGGAACTGACTGAGAACTTGCATCGTTGCAGGTAGTGAGAGGGCCAATACCCCTGAATGGAGGTACGCGTCAGTAGAGGGTGACGACATCCGTCCGGGCGAGATATGTTCGGTTGTGAGGAATGGCGGACGCCGTCCCTCGCATATCGGAATGCCGGTCGCCGGGTTTTTCGCAATCACCCGGACCGGCCGGGGTGGAGATCTTGTTCGCGGGGGAGGAGGAGGTGGAAGTCACCGAGTCCGAGGCTCCGGGAGTCACCGGGGCCTGGTGCAAAAGGGAGATGCTCCGCCGCTGAAGCGGAGCGATCCGGGAACGGAGTTCTGCGTGGACATCGTCGTCAAGGGCCGCAAGACCGAGGTGCCCGAGCGGTTCCGCAAGCACGTGGCCGAGAAGCTGAAGCTGGAGAAGATCCAGAAGCTCGACGGCAAGGTGATCAGCCTCGACGTCGAGGTGTCCAAGGAAACCAACCCGCGTCAGGCCGACCGTTCCGACCGGGTGGAGATCACTCTCCGCGGGCGCGGACCTGTGATCCGCGCGGAAGCCTCGGCGACTGACCCGTACGCGGCGCTCGACCTGGCCACGGCCAAGCTGGACGCCCGGCTGCGCAAGCAGCACGAGAAGCGCCACAACCGGCGAGGCACCGGCAGGCTCTCCGCCGCCGAAGTCGCCGAGCGGGTCCCGGACGCGGCGTACCTCAACGGAGACGGCACCGTCGCACGTGAGGAAGAGCCCGACGGCGTGCCGGTCAAGAGGATCGGCTCACTGGAGATCCAGGGCGAAGGCCCCCTCGTGGTCCGCGAGAAGACCCACGTCGCGGCCCCCATGTCGCTCGACCAGGCGCTCTACGAGATGGAGCTGGTCGGGCACGACTTCTACTTGTTCGTCGACTCGGAGACGAAGGAACCGAGTGTCGTCTACCGGCGGCACGCCTACGACTACGGCGTCATCCGCCTCAACACCGATCCGATGGTCGCGCAGGCCCAGTCGGCCGGCGGGGGCGGTGCGCTCGGCGGCTGACCTCAGCCGGCCGAGAGCTGAGCAGGTGCCCCTGGAGCGCGCGTGCGCCCCCAGGGGCACCATCATGCGACCCCTGCGCGCACCGCACTGCGGCCCGGGCATGAAATCATGGGCGAGCCGGCCAACCGGCAGGCTGTTGCCGCGGGTTGGCGCAGCCAACGCACAACGGGCCATGGCCTTCAGGGGGAGGAACGATGGCGGACAGCTTCGGACCGATGCGGGATGAGGATGCCGACGACGGCATCGGCATCGGCACGGACGCGGGCGCACCGCGCAAGGAGCCCATCAGGGTCCTTGTGGTGGACGACCACGCGCTCTTCCGCCGGGGCCTGGAGATCGTCCTCGCCGCCGAGGAGGACATCCAGGTGGTCGGGGAGGCGGGGGACGGCGCCGAGGCGGTGGACAAGGCCGCTGACCTGCTGCCGGACATCGTGCTCATGGACGTACGGATGCCCAAGCGCGGGGGCATCGAGGCGTGCACCTCCATCAAGGAGGTGGCGCCAAGCGCCAAGATCATCATGCTGACCATCAGTGATGAAGAGGCCGATCTCTACGACGCGATCAAGGCGGGGGCGACCGGTTATCTCCTCAAGGAGATTTCCACCGACGAGGTGGCCACGGCGATTCGCGCGGTGGCCGACGGGCAGTCGCAGATCAGCCCGTCCATGGCCTCCAAGCTGCTCACCGAGTTCAAATCGATGATCCAGCGCACCGATGAGCGCAGGCTGGTGCCCGCGCCGCGGCTGACCGACCGCGAACTGGAAGTGCTGAAGCTGGTGGCCACGGGGATGAACAACCGCGATATCGCGAAGGAGTTGTTCATCTCCGAGAACACCGTGAAGAACCATGTGCGCAACATCCTGGAGAAGCTGCAGCTGCACTCCAGGATGGAGGCCGTCGTCTACGCGATGCGGGAGAAGATTCTCGAGATCAGGTGAGGCCGGGCGCGGGATCAGGTGAGGGCGCGGACCAGTTCCGCGGTCAGCTCCGGTCTGTTCACGCGCTCCACGCGTACGGAGTCGCAGTTGACCCAGGACGCCGCCTCACGGAGCGCCTGCGCCACCGCGGGCACGGCCTTGGGGCTGTCGAGCGAGATCTGCTTGGCGACCAGTGTGCTGCCCTCGCGGGCCGGGTCCACGCGGCCGACCAGCTGTCCCCCGGCCAGGACCGGCATCGCGAAGTAGCCGTGGATGCGCTTCGGCTTGGGGACGTACGCCTCGAGCCGGTGGGTGAAGCCGAAGATCCGTTCCGTGCGCGCCCGCTCCCAGATCAGGGAGTCGAAGGGGGACAGGAGCGTCGTGCGGTGGCGGCCGCGCGGCGTGGTCTCCAGGGCCGCCGGATCGGCCCAGGCGGGCTTGTCCCAGCCCTGCACCGTCACCGGGACCAGGCCCGAGTCCGCGACCACCGCGTCGAACTGCTCGCCCTTGAGGCGGTGGTAGTCCGCGATGTCCGCGCGGGTGCCGACGCCCAGCGCCTGTCCCGCCAGGCGGACCAGGCGGCGCAGGCACTCCGTGTCGTCCAGGTCGTCATGGAGCAGCGGGTCCGGGATCGCGCGCTCCGCGAGGTCGTACACCCGCTTCCAGCTGCGCCGCTCGGTGCAGACCACCTCGCCGTACATCAGCGCGCGCTCGACGGCGACCTTCGCGTCCGACCAGTCCCACCACTCGCCCTTGTTCTTCGCGCCGCCCAACTCGGTGGCCGTGAGGGGGCCTTCGGCGGTGAGCTGCTTGATGACCGTGTCGTACGCGCCGTCCGGCAGGTCGTGGTGCCAGTGCGGCCGGTTGCGGTAGGCGCGGCGGCGGAAGGCGAAGTGCGGCCACTCCTCGATGGGCAGGATGCACGCGGCGTGCGACCAGTACTCGAACGCGTGCGGCCGGGCCGGGCCTGTGCCGGACGCGCCGTCCCAGTACGCCGCCTCGACCCTGTCGCGGCCTACGGCGCCGAGCCGCGCGTACGGAATGAGCTCGTGGGAGCGGGCGAGCACCGAGATCGTGTCGAGCTGGACCGCGCCGAGGTGCCGCAGCACGCCCCGCACGCCGGACCTGCGGTCCGGGGCGCCCAGAAACCCCTGGGCGCGGAGCACGATGCGGCGGGCCTCATCGGCGGAGAGATCGGTGGCGGGGCGCGGCAGGCTCGTCATGCTCCAAAACGATAGGGGGCGGCACTGACAACGCGGCGGGCCTAGCGGACCGGAGCCTGCCGTTCCGTCGGGGCGGGCAGGTAGGGATGGGCCGACGGCAGGGACACGTCTGCCGGGAGCAGGGCGCCCACCCAGCAGTCGCGGAGCGTGCCCTTGTTCAGGAGGCCGGCCCGCAGGGTGCCCTCCACGATGAAGCCCGCCTTCTCCGCGACCGTGCGGGAGCCCGTGTTGCCGACCTCGGCGCGCCACTCCAGGCGGGTGCAGCCCAGGTCGGTGAAGGCCCACCTGGCCAGGGCGCGGACCGTCTCCGTCATATAACCGTGGCCCCGGTGCTCCTTCGCCGTCCAGAAGCCGACCTCCCAGGCGCCCGAGCGCGGGTGGTGCAGGCTGGCCGCGGCGAGCAGCGGGCCGCCTTCCCGGCGACGTACGGCGAAGGTGTACTCCGTGTCGTGACGCCAGCCGTCCGGGACCATGCCTCCGATGAAGCCCTCGGCGTCCACGCGCGCGTACGGCGAGGGAATCGTGGTCCAGCGCTGGATGTCGGGGTCCTGGCAGGCCTCATACGTCTCGTCGGTGTCGTCCGGCGTGAACATGCGCAGGCTCAGGCGCTCGGTGCTGAGTGTGACGGGCTCCATCCGGCGATTCTGCTGGCGTCCGTGACTTCGGGCCAGTGCTTTTCACCGGCGGTCATCGTCGGAAACCGGCACCTTCCAGGCCCCACGTCCGTTGACGTACTGGCAGACCTCCCGGCGCGGCCCGCTCCTCGCTTACGATGGCCGTTGCCCCATGAGTAAACCGACCATGCCAGGCCCGACCGGCAAGGAGACCAACCCTCGTGTCCGTCCTCTCGAAGATCATGCGTGCAGGCGAAGGCAAGATCCTGCGCAAGCTGCACCGCATCGCGGACCAGGTCAACTCCATCGAAGAGGACTTTGTCAGCCTCTCCGACGCCGAGCTGCGCGCGCTGACCGATGAGTACAAGGAGCGGTACGCCGAAGGCGAGACCCTCGACGACCTGCTCCCCGAGGCCTTCGCCACGGTGCGCGAGGCCGCCAAGCGCGTCCTCGGCCAGCGGCACTACGACGTGCAGATGATGGGCGGCGCCGCGCTGCACCTCGGCTATGTGGCCGAGATGAAGACCGGTGAGGGCAAGACGCTCGTCGGCACGCTTCCCGCGTACCTCAACGCCCTTTCGGGCAAGGGCGTGCACCTGATCACGGTCAACGACTACCTGGCCGAGCGCGACTCCGAGATGATGGGCCGCGTCCACAAGTTCCTGGGCCTGACCGTCGGCTGCATCATCGCCAACATGACGCCGGCCCAGCGCCGCGAGCAGTACGCCAGCGACATCACGTACGGCACGAACAACGAGTTCGGATTCGACTACCTGCGCGACAACATGGCGTGGTCGAAGGACGAACTGGTGCAGCGCGGCCACAACTTCGCGATCGTCGACGAGGTCGACTCGATCCTCGTGGACGAGGCCCGTACGCCGCTGATCATCTCCGGCCCCGCCGACCAGGCCACCAAGTGGTACGGCGACTTCGCCAAGTTGGTCACCCGCCTCACCAAGGGCGAGGCCGGCAACACCCTCAAGGGCATCGAGGAGACCGGCGACTACGAGGTCGACGAGAAGAAGCGCACCGTCGCCATCCACGAGTCCGGCGTCTCCAAGGTCGAGGACTGGCTGGGCATCGACAACCTCTACGAGTCGGTCAACACGCCGCTCGTGGGTTACCTGAACAACGCCATCAAGGCCAAGGAACTCTTCAAGAAGGACAAGGACTACGTCGTCATCGACGGCGAAGTCATGATCGTCGACGAGCACACCGGCCGTATCCTCGCCGGCCGCCGTTACAACGAAGGCATGCACCAGGCGATCGAGGCGAAGGAAGGGGTGGACATCAAGGACGAGAACCAGACCTTGGCCACGATCACCCTTCAGAACTTCTTCCGGCTCTACAAGCGCCATGACCACGACGGCAAGGAAACCCCCGGCCTCTGCGGCATGACCGGTACGGCCATGACCGAGGCCGCCGAGTTCCACCAGATCTACAAGCTGGGCGTCGTGCCGATCCCGACGAACCGGCCCATGGTCCGCGCCGACCAGTCGGACCTGATCTACCGCACCGAGGTCGCCAAGTTCGCCGCCGTCGTCGACGACATCGCGGAGAAGCACGAGAAGGGGCAGCCGATCCTGGTCGGCACCACTTCCGTGGAGAAGTCGGAGTACCTCTCGCAGCAGTTGTCCAAGCGGGGCGTCCAGCACGAAGTGCTTAACGCCAAGCAGCACGACCGTGAGGCGACGATCGTCGCCCAGGCCGGCCGCAAGGGCGCCGTCACCGTCGCCACGAACATGGCCGGACGAGGCACCGACATCAAGCTCGGCGGCAACCCCGACGACCTCGCCGAGGCGGAGCTGCGCCAGCGCGGCCTCGACCCCGTCGAGCACGTCGAGGAGTGGGCCGCGGCGCTGCCCGCCGCCCTGGAGAAGGCCGAGCGTTCCGTGAAGGCGGAGTTCGAAGAGGTCAAGGACCTCGGTGGGCTCTATGTGCTGGGTACGGAACGGCACGAGTCCCGGCGCATCGACAATCAGCTGCGCGGTCGTTCCGGACGTCAGGGCGACCCGGGTGAGTCGCGGTTCTACCTGTCGCTCGGTGACGACCTGATGCGGCTGTTCAAGGCGCAGATGGTCGAGCGCGTGATGGCCATGGCGAACGTTCCCGATGACGTTCCGATCGAGAACAAGATGGTCACGCGGGCCATCGCGTCGGCGCAGTCGCAGGTCGAGCAGCAGAACTTCGAGACGCGTAAGAACGTCCTGAAGTACGACGAGGTCCTCAACCGGCAGCGCGAGGTCATCTACGGCGAGCGCCGTCGCGTCCTGGAGGGCGAGGACCTGCAGGAGCAGGTCACGCACTTCATGGACGACACGATCGACGCCTACATCGCGGCCGAGACCGCCGAGGGCTTCGCCGAGGAGTGGGACCTGGACCGGCTGTGGGGCGCCTTCAAGCAGCTCTACCCGGTGAAGGTCACCGTCGAGGAGCTTGAGGAGGACGCGGGTGACCGCGCGGGTCTGACCGCCGAGTTCATCTCCGAGTCCATCAAGGAAGACATCACCCAGCAGTACGAGGCGCGTGAGGCGCAGCTCGGCTCCGAGATCATGCGTGAGCTCGAGCGGCGTGTCGTCCTTTCGGTGCTCGACCGCAAGTGGCGTGAACACCTCTACGAGATGGACTATCTCCAGGAGGGCATCGGCCTGCGTGCCATGGCGCAGAAGGACCCGCTGGTCGAGTACCAGCGCGAGGGCTTCGACATGTTCAACGCCATGATGGACGGCATCAAGGAGGAGTCCGTCGGCTATCTGTTCAACCTGGAGGTCCAGGTCGAGCAGCAGGTCGAGGAGGTCCCGGTCTCGGACGCGGCGCAGCCCTCGCTGGACAAGAAGGACGCCGTTCCCGCGGGCGGCGGCCGTCCCGAGATCCGCGCCAAGGGGCTCGACGCCCCGCAGCGGCCCGACCGTCTGCACTTCCAGGCGCCGAACGCCGAGGGCGGGGTCGACGAGGGTGACTTCGAGACCGAGGACGCGGGCGTGCGGTCGGAGTCGGACGGCATGACGCGGGCCGAGCGGCGCAAGGCTCAGAAGGGCGGGCGGCGCCGCAAGAAGTAGCGCGTGGCGCTGCGCCGGCTGTAGCCGTGGTGTGAGGGGCCGGGTGCCGTAGGGTGCCCGGTCCCTCTGTGTTTGCCGGTGTTTCTGCCGGTGCCTCACCTGGCGGTACGGCCCTTGGGGGCGCCCACTTCCACCGCCGTGCAGCGCCACCGCTGGTCCGCGCCCAGGTGAAGGCGGAACGCCAGGGCCCGGAGCGCGGGGCCCGCGCCGATGCGGGCGAAGACCTCGTACACGCCGGGGCAGGGCTCGTAATGGCCGATCCGGTGGATGGTGGGGCGGCGGCCGTCCACGTTCAGGGGCGTGTGCTCGGCCAGCCTGGCCAGGTCGTCGAAGGCCGTGTTCGCGATGTGGCGGGCCGCCCAGTGCACCGGCTTCTGGCCGCTGAGCACCAGGAGCAGGCGTTCGGTGAAGAGCTCGGTGGGGTGCGGTGGGGGCTGCGGGGCCGTCCTGGGCGGGCGGGTCTGTGCGGTGGGGCGGCGTGGGTCCTTGCGGCCCGGCGGGCGGGTGACCGCCGGTCGTGAGCGGGGCCTGGTCATCACCTTGTGCATGCCGCGTCGCCTCCGTCGCTGCCGTCCCGGTTCTGATACCGGGGGGTAACTTGTGTCGGAGATCTTGTACGGGGGCGTGGGGTGCCGTCGCAAGGGGCGTGGCCGCCGGGTGCGGGGCCGGGGGAATATCCCCTATCAGGGTGGCCGGGGGTGCGGGGTGCCCTGTGGTTGCCGGGTGGGGCCGGGTGACCCGCGGGCGCTTCGGGTGACGCGGGGGGAGGGTGTGGGGCGCACTCCGAAGGGGGACTCCCGGACGTATTCTGTAGGCCCTCCTGGCAGCTTCTGGAGGGTCCTCCGGGCGGCTTCCGGCGGGAGTCCTTCCGACTACGAAAGCGGATCGTCATGCGCGTCTACGTTCCCCTGACCCTGCCCCGTCTCGCAGAGGCGTACAAGGCGGGCGAGCTGGGGCCCGGGCCGCTGACCGCGTACGCCGTGACGCCGGCGCTGCGTGAGTGGTACGTCTCGGACGACATCGAGGAGCTGGAGTACGCCGCCCTGAACCGGGCCGCGCTGGCTTCGCTGCGGCTGGTCGCGGGGGATCCGGGGGCGGCGCGGCGGCGGGTCGTGCTGGCGGCGGACGTGCCGGACGGGGCGGCCGTCATGGACCCCGACCGGGGGCTCGATCAGCGGGCGCTCGGCGAGGTGCGGGTCGAGGGGGGCCTGCGGCTGGGGAAGGTGGCCGCCGTGCATGTCGATGCGGGGGACGCCGAGGGGGATGTGGCCGCGGCTGTGGGGGTGCTGGGGGCTGCGGATCAGGGGGACGACGATGCGCGGTTCGTGGTGGACGGGGTCGAGGATCATGAGCTGCTGTGGTTCGCGACGCAGGAGATTCCTGGGCTGATCTAGCCCTGCCTTGCCCCGCGGGGCTTGGGCGGCTTGGGGTGGGCCTGCGGTTTCGTTGCCGTCTGCGGTGCGGTTCGTCTTGGGGCGGGGCCGCGCCGGTATGTCCGTACTCGCCATCTCGGTCTGGGCGTTTTGCTGCTTCGGCTCGCGAGACGTGGGCGCCGTGCTCCGTGCGGACATACCGGCACGGCCCCTCGCGTCCGTTGCCGGGTTCGGGTGGGTGGGGGTTCCTGTGCGCAGGTGCTGTCGGCGGTGGGGGTGTCTCCCGGTGGGAGGGCATGGGTACCGTTTCTGTATGGGGAAGCTGCAGCGCGGGGCGCACATCGTGTGGGACTGGAACGGGACGCTCCTGCATGACATTCATGCCGTGATCGAGGCGACGAACGCCTCCTTCGCGGAGATCGGGCTGGAGTCGATCACGCTCGAGCGGTATCGCGAGCTGTACTGCGTGCCCGTGCCCAAGTTCTACGAGCGGCTGATGGGGCGGCTGCCCACGGACGCCGAGTGGCAGGTGATGGACGCCGTCTTCCACAAGCACTACTGGGCGCGGGCCGAGGGGTGCGGGCTCGCGGACGGGGCCGCCGAGCTGCTCGCGGGGCGGCGGGCCGCGGGACGTACGCAGTCGTTGCTGTCGCTCGCGCCGCACGAGCACCTGGTGCCGATCGTGCGGCGGCATGGCATCGAGGAGCACTTCGTGCGGATCGACGGGCGGATGGACGCCTCGCACGCCGGTAAGGCCGAGCGGATGGTGCGGCATCTTGATGCTCTGGGGGCAGTGGCTGCCGTCGAGCGGACCGTGGTGATCGGTGACGCCGTCGATGACGCGCTGGCCGCGGCGCATGTGGGAGCGCGGGCCGTGCTCTACACCGGGGGTTCGCACAGCAGGGGCAGTCTGGCGGAGGCCGGGGTGCCGGTGGTCGACAGCCTGGCCGAGGCGGTGGAGGTCGCGGAGCAGCTGGCCGCGTAGGGCGCCTCGCTGCGGGATCCGGAGCGGCTGAACCTGCGGTTGGCGTGGCCCCGCTACGTCACCGGTGCCTTCGCCCTCAGTACCGTGAGGAACTCCCTCATCCACCGGGAGTGATCGGGCCACGCGCGGGCCGAGACCAGTGTGCCGTCGACCACCGCCTCCGCGTCCTGGAAGGTCGCGCCCGCCGCCTGCATGTCCATCTCCAGGGCCGGATACGCCGTGACCCTGCGGCCGGTCAGGCCGCCGATCGCCGCCGTCAGGAGCGGGCCGTGGCAGATCTGGGCGACCGGCTTGTCGGCGTCGAAGAAGGACTTGAGGATCTTGCGGAGCTCGGGGTCGTTGCGCAGATACTCCGGGGCCCGGCCGCCCGGGATCACCAGGGCGGCGTACTGACCGGGATCCACTTCGGAGAAGGCGAGGTCCGCGGGCCAGGTGTAGCCGGGCTTCTCCGTGTACGTGTCGAAACCGGGCTCGAAGTCGTGCACCACGAACTGCAGCTTCTTGCGGGCGGGGGCGGCGATGTGCACGTCGTACCCCTCCTCGCGCAGCCGCTGGTAGGGGTAGAGGACCTCCAGTGACTCCGCCGCGTCACCGGTCACTATCAGGATCTTGGCCGTCATCGGTGCTCGCTCCCCAGGTGAGGTCTGCCCGTCGGGTCTGCTTCAACTGTCCGTCCGTCCCGCTCAACGTGCATCCGCCCGTCCGGTTTGCCAAGAGGGCCGGCAGCCGACGGATGGCGGGAAGTCTCTGTGCAGACTGTCAAAGTTGCACCCCCTCTTTTGTACACATACGGCTCATGACGAGTCCCGGGGGCGGGGCGATAGCCTTGACCCGTGATCAGCGCGATATCCCGCGGGGGCGCGAGCGCCCCCGTCCTGCGCCCGGGAAACACGGATGACATCCGTGCCCGGGCCGTCGCTGACGCTTCTTCGCGGTGCGGCCAGCCAGATCACCTCGGCCACCGGCCGGCGAACCCGCCGGCCGTGCCGACAATGGCGCATAACCGCCCGCTCATCTCTCACCGCGGCATAACGTCGACTTCGACCGGAGACCCCGCGTCGTGGCGTTACGTCGAATCACTTCCTTCTACGTCACGCAACGGCGCGCGACAGGAGTCAGAGGACAATGCAGACCAAGCTGGACGAAGCCAAGGCCGAGCTGCTCACCCGGGCAGCCCGCGTAGCTGAGAACAGCCCGGTTGGAGGGCGCCTACCGAACGGGGCACCCACCGGGCCGAAGGGCGACGAGGCCACACCCGACCAGGACACGGTCCTCGCGTTCCTCCAGCGCTACTACCTGCACACCGCCCCGGAGGACCTGGCCGACCGTGACCCGGTCGACGTCTTCGGAGCCGCCTTCTCCCATTACCGGCTGGCCGAGAACCGCCCGCAGGGCACGGCCAGTGTCCGGGTGCACACCCCGACCGTCGAGGAGAACGGCTGGCAGTGCAGCCACTCCGTCGTCGAGGTGGTCACGGACGACATGCCCTTCCTCGTCGACTCGGTCACCAATGAGCTCTCCCGCCAGGGGCGCGGCATCCATGTCGTGATCCACCCCCAGGTCGTGGTGCGACGGGATCTGACCGGCAAGCTGCTCGAGGTCCTGACGACGGATCCCGGTACCGAGCGTCCGCACGATGCCGTCACCGAGTCCTGGATCCACGTCGAGATGGACCGCGAGACCGACCGCGCGGACCTGAAGCAGATCAGCGCCGATCTGCTCCGGATCCTGTCCGACGTACGCGAGACCGTCGAGGACTGGGAGAAGATGCGCGACGCCGCGCTGCGCATCGCCGATGAGCTCCCCACCGAGCCGACCGCCGATGACCTGCGCGACCAGGAGGTCGACGAGGCCCGCGAGCTGCTTCGCTGGCTCGCCGACAACCACTTCACGTTCCTCGGCTACCGCGAGTACGACCTCATGAACGGCGACGCGCTCGCCGCGGTGCCCGGCACCGGCCTCGGCATCCTGCGCGCCGACCCGCAGCACGCGGGCGCGGACGACCACCCGGTGAGCCCGTCCTTCAGCCGGCTGCCCGCGGACGCGCGCGCGAAGGCCCGCGAGCACAAGCTTCTGGTGCTGACCAAGGCCAACAGCCGTGCCACCGTGCACCGGCCCAGCTACCTCGACTACGTCGGCGTGAAGAAGTTCGACGCCGACGGCAACGTCATCGGTGAGCGGCGGTTCCTCGGGCTCTTCTCGTCCGCCGCCTACACCGAGTCCGTGCGGCGTGTGCCCGTCATCCGTAAGAAGGTCGACGAGGTGCTGAAGGGCGCGGGCTTCTCGCCCAACAGCCACGACGGCCGCGACCTGCTGCAGATCCTCGAGACGTACCCGCGCGACGAGCTCTTCCAGACCCCGCCTGATGAGCTCCGCTCGATCGTCACCAGCGTCCTCTACCTCCAGGAGCGCCGCCGACTGCGGCTCTACCTGCGCAAGGACGAGTACGGGCGCTACTACTCCGCCCTGGTCTACCTGCCCCGCGACCGCTACACCACGGGCGTACGGCTGCGGATCATCGACATCCTCAAGGAGGAGCTCGGCGGCACCAGCGTCGACTTCACCGCCTGGAACACGGAGTCGATCCTCTCCCGGCTGCACTTCGTGGTCCGGGTCGCGCCGGGCGGCGGCCTTCCGCAGCTCACCGACGCCGACACCGACCGCATCGAGGCGCGGCTCGTCGAGGCCGCCCGCTCCTGGGCCGACGGCTTCGGCGAGGCGCTGACCGCCGAGTGCGGCGAGGAGCGCGCCGCCGAGCTGCTCCGCCAGTACTCGGGCGCCTTCCCCGAGGGCTACAAGGCGGACCACACGCCGCGCGCCGCCGTCGCCGACCTGGTGCACCTGGAGCGGCTGAAGAGCGGCCACGAGGACTTCGCGCTCAGCCTGTACGAGCCGGTGGGCGCCGCCCCCGGTGAGCGCCGCTTCAAGATCTACCGCTCGGGCGCCCAGGTCTCCCTCTCCGCCGTGCTGCCGGTGCTGCAGCGCCTCGGCGTCGAGGTCACCGACGAGCGGCCCTACGAGCTGCGGTGCACGGACCGTACGAACGCGTGGATCTACGACTTCGGTCTGCGCCTGCCCAAGTCCCAGAACGGCAACGGCGACTACTTGGGCGACGACGGCCGCGAGCGCTTCCAGGAGGCCTTCGCCGCCGCCTGGACGGGCAAGGCCGAGGTCGACGGCTTCAACTCGCTGGTCCTGCGGGCCGGGCTCAACTGGCGCCAGGCGATGGTGCTCCGCGCCTACGCCAAGTACCTGCGCCAGGCGGGCTCCACGTTCAGCCAGGACTACATGGAGGACACCCTCCGCAACAACGTCCACACCACCCGGCTGCTCGTCTCGCTCTTCGAGGCGCGGATGTCCCCGGACCGCCAGGGTGCCGGTGTCGAGCTGACGGATGCCCTTCTCGAGGAGCTGGACGCCGCTCTCGACCAGGTCGCCTCGCTGGACGAGGACCGGATCCTGCGGTCCTTCCTCACCGTCATCAAGGCGACCCTGCGGACCAACTTCTTCCAGGAGGCGGGTGGCGGCACGCCGCACAACTACGTCTCCATGAAGTTCGACCCGCAGGCCATCCCCGACCTGCCCGCGCCCCGTCCCGCGTACGAGATCTGGGTGTACTCGCCCCGTGTCGAGGGCGTGCACCTGCGCTTCGGCAAGGTCGCGCGCGGCGGTCTGCGCTGGTCCGACCGCAAGGAGGACTTCCGTACCGAGATCCTCGGTCTGGTCAAGGCGCAGATGGTGAAGAACACCGTCATCGTGCCGGTGGGCGCCAAGGGCGGTTTCGTCGCCAAGCAGCTGCCCGACCCGGCCGTGGACCGCGACGCGTGGCTGGCCGAGGGCGTGGCCTGCTACAAGACGTTCATCTCGGCGCTGCTCGACATCACCGACAACCTGGTCGCGGGCGAGGTCGTGCCCCCGGCGGACGTCGTCCGGCACGACGAGGACGACACGTACCTGGTGGTCGCCGCCGACAAGGGCACCGCGACGTTCTCGGACATCGCCAACGAGGTCGCCGAGTCGTACAACTTCTGGCTCGGTGACGCCTTCGCCTCCGGCGGCTCGGCCGGCTACGACCACAAGGGCATGGGCATCACCGCCCGCGGCGCCTGGGAGTCCGTCAAGCGGCACTTCCGGGAGCTGGGCACCGACACCCAGACCGAGGAGTTCACGGTCGTCGGCGTCGGCGACATGTCCGGTGACGTGTTCGGCAACGGCATGCTGCTCAGTGAGCACATCCGGCTGGTGGCCGCCTTCGACCACCGGCACATCTTCATCGACCCGCGGCCCGACGCCGCGACGTCGTACGCGGAGCGCCGCCGCCTCTTCGAGCTGCCGCGCAGCTCCTGGGCGGACTACAACAAGGAGCTGCTCTCGGCGGGCGGCGGGATCTTCCCGCGCAGCGCCAAGGCGATCCAGCTCAACGCGCACATCCGCGAGGCGCTCGGCATCGAGTCGGGTGTCGCCAAGATGACCCCCGCCGACCTGATGCGGACGATCCTCCAGGCGCCGGTCGACCTGCTGTGGAACGGCGGCATCGGTACGTACGTGAAGTCGTCGGCCGAGGCGAACACGGACGTCGGCGACAAGGCGAACGACGCGATCCGTGTCGACGGCGCCGACCTGCGCGTCAAGGTCGTCGGCGAGGGCGGCAACCTCGGTCTGACCCAGCTGGGACGTATTGAATTCGCGCGCACCGGTGGGCACATCAACACCGACGCCATCGACAACAGCGCGGGCGTGGACACCTCCGACCACGAGGTGAACATCAAGATCCTGCTGAACGCGGTCGTCGCGAACGGCGACATGACCGTCAAGCAGCGCAACAAGTTCCTCGCCGCGATGACCGACGAGGTCGGGGAGCTGGTCCTGCGCAACAACTACGCGCAGAACACCGCCCTGTCGAACGCGGTCTTCCAGTCGCCGTCCCTGCTCCACGCCCACCAACGCTTCATGCGGCGCCTGGGCCGCGACGGGCATCTGGACCGGAGCCTGGAGTTCCTGCCGGCCGACCGGCAGATCCGGGAGCTGCTCAACTCCGGCCGCGGGCTCAGCCAGCCCGAGCTCGCCGTGCTCCTCGCGTACACGAAGATCACGGCCGCCGACGAGCTGATCCAGACGTCGCTGCCGGACGACGCGTATCTGCAGCGGCTGCTGCACGCGTACTTCCCGCAGGCGCTGCGCGAGAAGTTCCCCGAGCAGGTCGACGGGCACGCGCTGCGTCGCGAGATCATCACGACGGTGCTCGTCAACGACACGGTGAACACGGGCGGTTCGACGTTCCTGCACCGTCTGCGCGAGGAGACCGGGGCCTCCCTGGAGGAGATCGTCAGGGCGCAGCTCGCGGCCCGTGAGATCTTCGGTCTGAGCAAGGTCTGGGACGCCGTCGAGGCGCTCGACAACGTGGTTGCGGCCGATGTCCAGACGCAGGTCCGGCTGCACTCGCGCCGGCTCGTCGAGCGCGGCACGCGCTGGCTGCTCAACAACCGGCCGCAGCCGCTGCAGCTCGCCGAGACCATCGAGTTCTTCAGCAAGGGCGTCGCCGAGGTCTGGTCCGAGCTGCCGAAGCTGCTTCGCGGCTCCGACCTGGAGTGGTACGAGGGCATCCGCGACGAGCTCGCGGGCGCGGGCGTCCCCGACGAACTCGCCCAGCGGGTCGCCGGGTTCTCCTCGGCCTTCCCGTCGCTCGACATCGTCGCGATCGCCGACCGCACGGGCAAGGACCCGATGGCCGTCGCCGAGGTCTACTACGACCTCGCCGACCGGCTGCGGATCACCCAGCTCATGGACCGCATCATCGAGCTGCCGCGGGCCGACCGCTGGCAGTCGATGGCGCGCGCGTCGATCCGTGAGGACCTGTACGCGGCGCACGCCGCCCTCACGGCGGACGTGCTCTCCGCAGGGAACGGCGAGTCCACTCCCGAGCAGCGGTTCAAGGCCTGGGAGGAGAAGAACGCGGCGATCCTGAGCCGGTCGCGGACGACGCTTGACGAGATCCAGAGCTCGGACGCGTTCGACCTGGCGAACCTGTCGGTCGCGATGCGGACGATGCGGACGCTGCTGCGTACGCACTCGTAGTACGCCGTACGCCGAGGGGGCGCCCCGAGCCGAGAGGCCCGGGGCGCCCCTTTCGCGTATCCGGACTGCGCCAATCACACCCCCCTGAAGGGCGCCAATCGGGCATTAGCGATAATTATTAGGATGAGTCGGCATCTGAGTGGAGGGCGCATGGGAGCGATAGGTGAGCGGGGGACGCCGGAGGCGCGACCCGATGTGTCCGTAGTGGTGATCGTCTACAACGACGCCGAGCGGCTGCCGACCGCCGTCGCCTCGGTGCTCGACCAGACGCTGCGCTCCGTCGAGGTCGTCATCGTCGACGACTGCAGCACGGACGCGTCGTACGAGACCGCCAAGCGCCTCGCGGCCGAGCACCCCGAACGGGTGCGGGCCTACCAGCTGCCGGAGAACAGCGGCGCGGGCGGCGAGCCCCGCAACGTGGGCATCGGGCACACCGTCGGCAGCCATGTGATGTTCCTCGACAGCGACGACGTCCTGGAGCGCAACGCCTGCCGCAACCTCCTGGAGGCCGCCGAGCGCGACGGCTCCGACATCGTCTCCGGGCTCTGCGTACGCCTCTCCATGGACACCCGCAACAAGAAGCGCGACCAGTGGTACCCCTGGCTCTACGCCACCACCCGCACCCTGGAGTCCGTCACCGAGCTGCCCGACCTCTTCGTCTGGGACACGCTCTCCACGAACAAGCTCTACCGCCGCGACTTCCTCGTCGAGAACGCCCTGCGCTTCCCCAAGGGCATGTTCTACGAGGACCTGATGTTCATCGCCGAGGCCTATCTCGCGGCAGGCCGCATCACGCTCATCCCGAACCAGGTCTACTTCTGGCACGTCCACGAGCGCGCCGCCGAGAAGTCGGTGACCAACCGGCGCCACGAGATGACCAACTTCCGGCACCGGATGGAGATCCACCGCCGGATCGACGCGCTGCTCGCCGAGCGCGGCCTGGACGAGCTGCGGCTCGCCAAGGACATCAAGTTCCTCAAGCACGACCTGGTGCTGCACCTGCGCGACCTGCCGTTCCGTGACGCCTCCTACCGGCAGGAGTTCGCGGGCCTTGCCCGTGACTACCTCGCCGGGCTCGACCGCGCCGCGTACGCCGAGGTGCAGCCCGCCCAGGCCATCTGCGCCTACCTCCTGGAGCAGGGCGACTGGGACAACCTGCTGCCCGCCGTGGACACCCTCACCAACCGCGACAAGATCTCCTCGCCGCTCGCCGAGCGGGACGGGCGCGTGTACTGGTGCGCGGAGCACCTCGACGACCCGTTCGGCCGCCAGGTCCTTGACGTGACCGCGCTCGGCTACCACGGCAAGCGCCTCGACCAGATGTTCCTGCGCAACGTCCTGACGCGTTACGAGGAGTCGGCGGGGGCCGGGCAGTCGGAAGGGGCCGGGCAGTCGGCGGGGACCGTGCGGTTGGCGGGCCGTGTCACCAACCCGCTCGGCATCATCGGCCCCGACGCCGTGCTCACCGCCGAGCTGGAGTTCAGCGCCCGGCGGCGCAGCCTGCAGTCCTTCCGCTTCCCCGTCTCCGAACTGCGCCACGAGGGCGAGGCGATCTCCTGGGAGGCCGGCGCCGACCTGACCCGGCGGCTTCGCCCGCTCGGCGTCGTCGACGCGGTGTGGGACGTACGCCTGCACCTCACCGCCGACGGGGTGCGCACCAGGACGCGGCTCACCGCGAGCACCCCGGGGCTCGCCGAGGGGCTGCTTCCGGTGCGGCCGCGGCTGACCCGCCTGGTCGCCGATCACATCGAGCCCGAGGTCTCGCAGCGCGGGCACCTCGCGTTCCGGCTCGTCACGCGGGACGCGGCCGGCGGCCGGATCCAGGACCTGGTGGCGCGCGGCACCCACGGGATGCCGGGGCGGCTCGCCAAGTCCGGCTTCCGCAGGGCGAAGAAGCTGCGCAAGGACCTCACGTCCGGGCAGAGCAAACTGCGCGTCTACGACGAGGTGTTCAGCCGCCTTCCGGTCAAGAAGGGCACGGTCGTCTTCGAGAGCCACCTCGGCAAGCAGTACAGCGACAGCCCCCGCGCCATCTACGAGGAGATGCGGCGCCGAGGGCTCGACTTCGATGCCGTGTGGTCCTACTCCGGCAGCCCCAAGGGCTTCCCCGAGGACGCCACGCTGGTGCGGCGCTGGTCGCTGCCGTATCTGCGGGCCCTGGCGCAGGCCGAGTTCTGGGTCGACAACCAGAGCTACCCGCTCAAGCTCACCAAGCGTCCCGAGACGACGTACATCCAGACCTGGCACGGCTCCGCGCTCAAGCGCATGGGCTTCGACGAGCCCGCCTGGAAGCTGCGCAGCAAGCCCCGGCAGGACGAGCAGCAGCGCGTCCTCGACCGCTTCGACCGCTTCCTGGTCCGCTCCGAGCACGATGTGCGGACTCTGGCGAAGGCCTTGCGGTTGAAGGAGAAGGTGCTGTTGCGGGTGGGTTACCCGCGCAACGACGCGCTGGTGCGCGCCAAGCGCCGCGAGGACGCGACGGGCGTACGCGAACGCGGCCCACTGGCCGGCGAGTTGGGCATCCCCGACGACAAGCGGGTGCTCCTGTACGCGCCGACCTTCCGGCGGCACGGCGGCCGCCACGGACGCTTTGAACTGCCCTTCGACGTCGAGCGTTTCGCGGAGGAGTTCGGCGACCGGTACGTGCTGCTCGTGCGCTCGCACTACCTCAACCACGTCGTGCTCCCGCCGTCCGTGCGGGGCCGCGTCATCGACGTATCCGCGCATCACGACGTCACCCCGCTCTATGAGCTCGCCGACGCGATGATCACCGACTACTCATCCGTGATGTTCGACTACGCGCTCCTCGACCGGCCGATGCTCTTCTTCACGTACGACTACGAGGAGTACGTGCACGAAGGGCGAGGGACGTACTTCGATCTGCGGGAACGGGCTCCCGGCCCGGTGGTCGACACCGAGGAGGAGCTGTTCGGGGCGCTGAAGGCGCTGGACGAGCAGGCTCTGGAACACGCGGCGGCGCGGGCACGGTTCGTCGCCGAGTTCGGTGAGTACGACAAGGGCGACGCGGCCAAGAGCGTCGTCGAGCAGTTCTTCTCGCACTGGAGCGGCAAGTGATACAGACAGCGCAGCGTACGCGGGACATCTTCTTCGTCTCCAACAGCGTCAACGAGCTGGGCGGGATCACCAGTTGGTCGCACCAGATGGCGAAGCTCTTCGCCGGGCAGGGCCATCGCGTGCACGTCATCGGCATCACCGAGCCGGGCGTCCCGCAGGACATCGGCACGGATCTGCCCTACCCGACCACGACCCTGTACGACGAGCACCCGCCGCGCGTCGGCCCTGCGCGCGGCATCAAGGGGCGGCTCAACGTCGCCGAGCACCGGCTGCGGGCCCGGCGCCAGGAGGGCATGCACGAGCAGGCCGCAAGGCTGACCGCGCTGTTCGCGCAGGCCGGGCCCGGCGCCGTCGTCATCGTCACGCAGGTGTGGGCGATGGAGTGGGTCGAACTGGCCGACACCACCGGCCTGTTGGTCATCGGCATGAGCCACGAGTCGTTCGCCTACTCGCGGGCTTGCTCGCGCTTCGGGCGGGTGCGCAAGCACTACAAGGACGTCGACCGGATGCTCGCGCTGACCCGCGAGGACGCCGATCTGTGGATCAGGCAGGGCCTGGACAACGCCTCATTCATGCCGAACCCGCTGCCCTTCATGCCCGAAGTGCCGTCCAAGCGCACCGAGAAGGTCGTCACCAGCATCGGCAGGCTGCACGACCAGAAGGGCATCGACATGCTCCTCGACACCTGGGCGGAGGTCGCGCCGCTGCACCCGGACTGGACGCTGCGGATCTACGGCTCCGGCGAGGACGAGGAGATGCTCAAGAAGCAGTGCACGGCGCTCGGCCTCGACGGCTCCGTGGAGTGGATGGGGCGCACGAGCGACGTTCCGGGGGCGCTGCGCGGCGGCTCGGTGTTCGTGCAGTCGTCGCGCGGCGAGGGCTTCCCGCTCGCGCTGATGGAGGCGATGGCCACGGCGGTGCCGTGCGCCGCGTTCGACTGCGCGCCGGGCGTGCACGAGATCATCGACGACGGCGTGGACGGACTGCTCGCCCGGCTCGGCAACACCGCCGAACTGGCCCGCAGGCTGGACACGTTGATGTCCGACAAGGAGCTGCGGGACCGGATGGGCGATCTGGCGCGGGAGAACATCCGGCGCTATACGACGGACGAGATCGTGCGCCGCTGGGAGGAGCTGTTCCGGTTCCTCGAACGGTGATCCTCGGGCGGCGAGTTACTTCTTGCCGCCGGTGAACCGCTCGTACTCCTTGAGGACGTCCTCCGTCGGGCCGTCCATCCGCAGCTCGCCGTGCTCCAGCCAGAGCACGCGCTCGCAGGTGTCGCGGATCGACTTGTTGTTGTGGCTGACCAGGAAGACCGTGCCCGCGCGCCCCCGCAGCTCGCGGATGCGGGCCTCCGAGCGCTTCTGGAAGGAGCGGTCGCCGGTCGCCAGGGCCTCGTCGATGAGGAGTACGTCGTGGTCCTTGGCGGAGCCGATGGAGAAGCGGAGCCTGGCCGCCATGCCCGATGAGTACGTCCGCATGGGCAGCGTGATGAAGTCGCCCTTCTCGTTGATGCCGGAGAAGTCGACGATGTCCTGGTAGCGCTCCTGGATCTGCTCGCGGGACATGCCCATCGCCAGGCCGCCGAGCATGACGTTGCGCTCGCCGGTCAGGTCGTTCATCAGGGCCGCGTTGACGCCGAGCAGGGAGGGCTGGCCGTCGGTGAAGATGCGGCCGCTCTCGACGGGGAGCAGCCCGGCGACCGCTTTGAGGAGCGTCGACTTGCCCGAGCCGTTCGTGCCGATCAGGCCGATGGCCTCGCCCTTGTACGCGGTGAAGGAGACCTTCTTGACGGCGTGCACCTTGCGGACGCCGGGGGACTCGCCCCGCTTCAGGATGCGGCCGAGCGCGGCGGTCGCGCTGCCGCGGCCCGTCGTGGCGCCGCCGTGGACGCGGTAGACGATGTCCACCTGGTCGGCGATGACGGTGGGTGCGGGGGTGTGGGCGGGTGCGGTCTCAGTGAGGGGTGCAATCGTCGTCTCAGCCACGGCCGTACGTCTCCTCTGCCTTCCAGAAGTAGATGAAACCGCCCACCCCGGCGAGCAGCGCCCACCCGATGGCCCAGGCCCAGACGTGCTGCGGGAGCTGCTCGCGCTGGAAGGTGTCGATCAGCGCGAAGCGCATCAGGTCGATGTAGACCGCGGCGGGGTTGCACTCCAGGAGGACCTTCACGAAGTGCGGCAGGTCCTTGCCCTTGAGGACCGCGTCGATGCTCCACATCACGCCGGACGCGTACATCCACGTACGCAGCACGAACGGCATCAGCTGGGCGATGTCCGGCGTCTTGCTGCCGAGGCGGGCCATCACCAGGGCCAGGCCCGTGTTGAAGGTGAACTGCAGGATCAGGGCCGGGATCACCAGGAGCCAGGACGCGGTGGGCGGTACGCCGAAGCAGAGCAGGATCACCACAAGGGCGGCCATGGAGAAGAGCAGCTGCTGGAGCTGTTGCAGGCAGTACGAGATCGGCAGCGCGGCCCGTGGGAAGTGCAGGGCGCGCACCAGGCCGATGCTGCCGGAGATGGCCTTGGTGCCGGCCATCACCGAGCTCTGCGTGAACGTGAAGATGAAGACGCCGGTGACCAGGAACGGGACGTAGTCGTCGACATCGTGCTTGGTGTCCATCAGCACGCCGAAGATGAAGTAGTAGACCGCCGCGTTCAGGAGCGGGGTCATCACCTGCCAGACCTGGCCGAGCTTCGCCTGGCTGTACTGCGCGGTCAGCTTGGCGGTCGCGAAGGCGGTGATGAAGTGGCGCCGCTGCCAGAGCTGACGGACGTACGCCGGGAGCGTGGGGCGGGCGCCGCTGACGGTCAGGCCGTGCCGGGCGGCAAGCTCGGCCGGGTCGGGGGCCGCGGCCGCCGTGCGGGGTGGTGCGTCGAGGACCTGACTCACTGCCGCTGCTCCTTACTCGTTACGTCGGGACGGACCCGTATCGTCGCAACGTCGAGAGTAGGCCGTCGCTACGTCGGAACGCAACCGTATCGTCGTCACGCTCTATGCTGTCCGCATGACGACGAGCAGGCCAGGAGATGAACAGCCGCGCCGCAGGGCGCCCGCGGGCGCCGCGGTGCTCCGTGAGGATGTGACCGAGGCCATCAGGGCCGCCGTCTTCGGGGAGCTCGCGGCGGTCGGGTACGCGCGCATGTCCATCGAGGGCATCGCGCGCCGCGCGGGCGTCGGCAAGACCGCCGTCTACCGGCGCTGGCGCTCCAAGCTGCACCTCGTGCTCGACCTGGTGTCGGCCATAGCGGTCCAGGGGCTCCCGGCGCCGGACACGGGCTCGCTCGAAGGCGACCTGCGTCTGCTGTACGAGGTGACGTCACGTGCCCTGCGGCATCCCGTGGCCTCCCAGGTGATCCCGGATCTGCAGGCGGAGGCGGCCCGCAATCCGGAGATCGCCGATGCCCTGCAGAAGGCGCTGCGGGAGGGGCAGTACGGGGTGGCGAGCGGCATCGTCAGGGCCGCGGTGGAGCGGGGCGAGATGCGCGAGGGCGCCGACGAGGATCTTGCCCTCGACCTGGTGTCCGGGCCGCTCTACTGGCGCTCCGTGGTGGTGCGGGCCGAGCTGCCCAAGGGATACCTGGGCAGGCTCGCGGCGGCAACGGCGGCGGGGCTCAAGGCGTTGTGAGCGGGCCGGTTCGGCCAGGCGTGCTTCTCCCGCATCAGGAACAGGGCCACGCCCGAGCCGAGCGTGGCGACACCCGTGCCCGCGCTGATCAGGACCTGCTGACCCCGTCGAGCGTGAGCGCGTCGGGCGCGGCCACCCGCTGCCCGGCCGCCGCACCGGAACCCCGTCGTCTGAACATGCGTACGCCCTCTCAGTGGTCGCTGCTGCCACTGAGAACGCTGGAAAGGCCAGGTCGGCGGGGCGAGAGAGCGTGCTCCCGGCCCAAGGGTGAGCCTGCTACACCCCCCCGGGACGTTCAGTCGCGAGCCGCCTCAGGATGCAGCCGCACCCACCCGGCCCACGCCGACGTCACCATGTCGCGGACGTCCCGCTTGGCCGACCAGCCCAGTTCCCTGGCGGCGCCGTCCGCCGACGCCACCACGCGGGCCGGGTCGCCGGGGCGGCGTGCCGTGACCTCGGCCGCCGTGTCGTACCCCGTCACGTCGTTGATGAGGTCGGCCATCTCGCGGACCGAAACGCCCTCGCCCCGGCCGATGTTGAGGGTGAGGTCCGTGCCGGGTGCCGTCGCCGCCAGCTTGCGGGCCGTCGCCACATGGGCCTCGGCCAGGTCGGCGACGTGGATGTAGTCGCGTACGCAGGTGCCGTCGGGGGTGGCGTAGTCCGCGCCGAAGATGCGGGGGGCCGCGCCGTCCGTGAGCTTCTCGAAGACCATCGGGACCAGGTTGTAGACGCCCGTGTCGGCCAGCTCGGGGGCGGCCGCGCCCGCCACGTTGAAGTAGCGCAGCGACGCCGTCGACAGGCCGTGCGCCCGGCCCGTCGCGCGGACCAGCCACTCGCCCGCCAGCTTCGTCTCGCCGTACGGGCTCATCGGGAGACAGGGGGTCTCCTCCGTCACCAGGTCCACGTCGGGCATGCCGTACACGGCAGCCGATGAGGAGAAGACGAAGGACCGGACTCCCGCCTCCGTCACCGCCGAGAGCAGGACCCGCAGGCCCTCCACGTTCTCGTGGTAGTAGCGCAGCGGCTGCTCCACCGACTCGCCGACCTGCTTCTTCGCCGCCAGGTGCACGACACCGGTGACCTCGTGCTCGGCGAGGGTGCGGGCCACGAGGTCCGCGTCCAGCGTCGATCCGGTCACCAGCGGCACACCCTGGGGGACGCGCTCGGCGATGCCCGACGACAGGTCGTCGTAGACCACCGCCCGCTCGCCCGCGTCCGTCATGGCACGGACGACGTGTGCCCCGATGTAGCCGGCGCCGCCGGTGATCAGCCAGGTCATGACGTATCCCGTCTTGTCGCGAGTGGAGTGCTTCTCGTGGACGTGCAGTTTCGCAGAGGCGGCGTACGAGCCGCGTCAACGGGCTCCGGCGCTCTGGTCCCCGCCGCCCAGGTCGCGGACGGTGCGGGCCAGGCGCCGCTTCGCCACCCCCGCGACGCCCTGTATCCCCGGCGCGAGCCGCACCGCGAGGTTCCCCGCCTGCGTGGCGTACGGCTGGGCGAGCAGGATCCCGCGCCGCCCCGGCAGGACCGTGCGCCGCAGCAGTCCGGGGCCCGCGACCGCGCGCGCCGTGGTGTCACGCGTCGTCCCGTCGCCGAAGAGCAGGCGAAGCCGCAGGTCCCATACGCCGCCGCGGAGCGAGCCGAGGTCGAGGACGACCTCGGTCAGCCAGGTGCCGTCCCCCGCGGGGCTGAACGCGGCGGTGCGGCGCAGTCCGGGGCCCGTGCCGTCGCGGGCCGTCAGCTCCACGTCGACCGTCGCTGGGCCCGCGTCCGCGACCCGGCCGTACAGCTCGTGCAGCCGCAGGGTGAGACGGCTCCCGCCCGCGCGCGGCCGCAGCTCGGCGTCCACCGCGAGGGGGAGGAGCCGGATAGGGCGTACGAGGAGGTGCTCCAGCGTCACCTGGGGGAGGTCGTCCGACCAGATCGGCGTGGCGTCGGACGCCTGCGCGTACGGGGGCGAGAGGCGCGCGGGGCGGGCCGCCACCGCCTGCAGCCGGGGCAGGTCGCGCGGCTCGGGGGACGCCAGGATCAGCCGGGCGATGATCCGGCCCGGCGCGGGCGCCGCGTCCAGGTCGGCGGTGTCGAACGTGGCGAGGTACGCGCGCGTGGCGGTCCACCACTCCCGCCGGTACTCGGGGCTGCGCGTGGTCAGCTCGCGCGCGTACATCCGCAGGCCGTGGTCGACGAACTTCGCGCGGGCCGCCCGCGCGAGCCGCTTGCCCGCCGTTCCCGTCGCGCTCGGCGCCTCCCGGAGGATCTCGACGGACTGGCGGTGGGACTCCATGCGGGCCTGCCAGTTGGCGATGCCCGTGCGGTCGAGGGAGATCGACAGCTTGGCCGCCGAGCGGCGCACGTTCCATACGTAGACGGGGTCGGGGATCAGCGCGATGCGCGGGCCCGCCGCGAGGACGCGGGCGGTGAAGACGAAGTCCTCGTACGTGAAACGGCCCTCGGGGAAGCGGATGGCGTGCCGCCGCAGGAAGTCGGTGCGGTAGAGCTTGTTGACGCAGAGCGTGTCGTGGACGAGCCGGGTGCGCAGCTCCGGGCGGGCGATGAGCTGCGCCTTCTTGTAGAGCATGGGCTGCCAGGGGATCTCACGGCCGGACGGCAGCTCGCGGCGCACGCACAGGCCGGTGGCCACCTCGGCGTCGTGCCTGGCGGCCGCCGTCAGGAGGGCGTCGACCGCGCCGGGCGGCAGCACGTCGTCGCTGTCGAGGAACATCACGTACGCGGACGTCGTGGCCTCGACCCCGTCGTTGCGGGGGGTGCCGCAGCCGCCGCTGTTGGCCGCCCGGCGGATGGTCTTCAGGCGTGGCTCCCGCGCGGCGAGCTCCGTGAGCAGTTCGCCGCTGCCGTCCGTCGAGCAGTCGTCGACGGCGATCACCTCGCGGACGGCCGGGCCCTGGGCGAGCGCCGAGCGCACCGCGTCCGCGAGGTGCGCCGCGTCGTTGTAGCCGATCACGACTACGCAGACCTGCGGGGACGGGGACGGGGGCGGCGAAAGGGGCAGAGAAGGATCCACGGGGAAATCTTAGAGGTTTCGGGTAATTATCCGATTAGGGGGTCTTTGCGGGTGGATCGGCCCGGATTGGATTGGCCCTGATCGGACCGGATCGCCCTTACCCGGACACCCGCGCAAGCACCTCTCCGGTCTGCGGCCCCCACGCCACCACCACCGCCTCGGACGGCACCCGCTGGTCCTTCGAGAGCAGCAGCCAGCGCACGTGGTAGCGGCGGGCGATCGCCTCGCGGTCGGCGCGGGTCGACTCCGGGGCGAGGTAGTCGCGCACTTCCTGGAGGCGGTGGTTGCGTTCGGCCTCGTCGAGCGCGGGGTCCGGCCAGGCCGGGGCGACGAGGTTGGCGCCGAACGCGGGGATCGTGCGGGTGGGGCCGTAGCCGTTGGTGAGGACGACGTCGCCCTTGTGCAGCCGGTTCGCCGCCCAGGCGTAGCTCGGCCAGCGCGGGGGCTGGTCGAAGCCGATGGGGTCGAGGGTGCGGGGGACGACGGCTCCCGCCTGGATCTGGAAGAAGCCGACGCAGGCGCCGAGCGTCGCGGCTCCCGCCAGGGCGGCGCGTCGGGTGCCCCAGGGCCGGGCGGCCGCCAGTTCGACGGCGAGGGCGAACTGCAGGGGGACGAGGGTGAGGCCCAGAATGCGGCCGTAGGTGTAGTGGCCGCTGAGCCAGCCGTACGCGACGACCGCGAGCTCCAGGGCGAACATCAGGACCAGGGGGTCCTTGTGGTCCCTGCGCCAGCGGAGGTACAGGGCGGGCAGGCCGAGGAGCGCAAGCCAGAAGCGCTGGGGCATCTCCGTGTAGAGCTGCCGGTGGATCCAGTCGACGGACTCGTCTCCGACGAGGGAGAAGACGGAGAAGTAGGGCCAGGCCGCGGCAACTGCCGCCGCTGTCACGGCAGTTGCCGCCCAGCGCGGCAGTGCGCGGCGCAGGCCCGGCACCGCGAAAGCCGCCACCCCGATCACCGCCGCCACCGAAGAGATCGGGTGCACCAGCAGGATCGCCCCGCACAGCGCCCCGAGCCCCGCGTAGGACGCGATCCCCCGAGGCCGCGCGGTCAGCGAACCCGCCCAGGCCCACGCCCAGAACGCCAGGCCGATCGCGAACGTCGACGGATAGGCGAGGTTGCCCGTCATCGACATCAGGCCCAGATAGCCGCTCCACCATGCCATCCGCGTGCCCCACAGCACCACCATCGCGAACAGGGCGAGCACCGGCGCCCATTGACGAGGTGTCAGGACCTTCACGAACCGGCCGATGCCCGTGATCAGCACCAGCAGATTCAGCGGCCCCGCCAGCTTGACGACCTCCCAGCCCGCGAGCCCCGTCACCCGCGCGAAGACGCCCTGCGCCACCGCGTACGGCGAGTAGTACGGGCTGCCCGCGCCCGGCAGGTCCGCCATCGGATGGCGGGGGTGCAGGAGGTCGGCCTTGAGGCGCTCCACGACCGCCGCGTGCTGCCCGAAGTCGCAGCACATCGGCACCCGCCAGAAGGCGAGCGACATCACCAGCCAGAAGAGACCGCCGAAGACGAGATAGGGGGTCGGCCGCCACCGCCTGCCGCCGTACAGGGCGGTCGCGCCCCGCAACGGCCGGCGGGTGCGGCCCCCGGCCGTCGTGGTCGTGGCCGTCATCGCATCAGCCTCTCCGCGACCCGGCCCGCGGCCCGCCCGTCGTCGAGGTCGCAGTAGGCCTCGCGGAACGCCGCGTACGCCTCCGCGTGCCGTGCGGTGATGCCGTCCAGGTCGCGCAGGGCCTCGACGACCTCGCCGGTGGAGGCGAGCAGCGGGCCCGGTGCGCGGGTCTCGAAGTCGAGGTAGAAGCCGCGGACCGTGTCGCGGTAGTGCTCCAGGTCGTAGGCGTGGAAGAGCATCGGACGGCCGGTGTGCGCGAAGTCGAACATCAGCGAGGAGTAGTCGGTCACCAACACGTCGGCGATCAGCAGCAGTTCGGTGGTCCGGGGGTGCGAGGAGACGTCGCGTACGAAGGGCGCGTCGGCTCCCGGCAGGCGGCCCGCCGTCAGCGGGTGCTTGCGCACGAGCAGGACGTGGTCGTCGCCGAGCACGTCCCGCGCCGCGCGCAGGTCGAGCGCGGGCTCGTAGCGGAACCGGCCGGGAGAGCAGGCGAGATGGTCCCGGTAGGTCGGCGCGTACAGGACGATCCGCTTGTCGGGCGCGACGCCGAGGTCGCGGCGGACGCGCTCGGCGGTCTTGTCGCGGTCGTCGGCGAAGAGCAGGTCGTTGCGCGGTGAGCCGGCCTCCAGGACCTCGCCCTCGTAGGCGAGCGCGCGTCCCAGGTGCGGGGTGGAGAAGCGATTCGGCGAGACGAGCACGTCCCACTGACGGGAGAGCCTGGGCAGCGCGTCGAGGTGGCCGTGATCGGCGTAGAGGGTGTCGATGAGGTCGGTGCCGATGCGCTTGAGGGGCGCGCCGTTCCAGGTCTGTACGACGGTCTGGCCCTCTCGCCTCTCGAAGAAGTCGGGCAGATGGCCCGCCGTGACGATGCGGCGGCAGCGGGCGAGCGCCTCGTACCAGTCGGCGCTGTACTCCTCCACGCCCTTCGCGCCGATGGGTACGCGGGTCTGCTGGTCGTGGGTGACCCACAGGTGCTCCACGTCGGCGCCGCGCCGTACCAGCTCCTCGTGGACCGCGCGCGGCGAGTCCCCGTCGAAGTAGAGCACCGCGTCCCGCAGCGGCCGGGTGCGCTGCTGCGGATGGTGCGCGGTGCGCAGTCGGTGCTGCCGGTAGGCGCCGCGCTCGGCCTCCGCGAGCACCGAGCCCGCTTCGACGAGCAGCCGGTCGCCGAACCGCCGGTCGACGGTGAACTCCCGCCCGCCGACGGTCCGGTGGAGGGGAAAGCCCGCGGAAACGGAGGCGAGCAGCCGCACGGGCACACCGTCCTCGGAGTGGGTGCCGCATTCGACGTGGCTCCCGCCCTCGCCAGGCGTCCGGCCTTCGGCACGGGGCCTGTCCGTGGCGAGTGCTGCGTCCTCGGCGCGCGTCCCGTCCTCGGCGCCCGCCCCGCCCCGACCTGCCTCCCGCTCCCGCAGGAACGCATACCACCGCCCCTCCCGCAGCACCCCGCCCCCCGGCGCCACGACCGCCCGGAAGCGTCCCGCGTCGCGCTCCGTCGGGATCGTCAGTTCCTCGTCGCGGCCGCTGTGCCGCAGGACGAGGTCGGCCTCGCCCCAGCCGGTGTCGGACACCGTGCCCTCGACCGTCAGGGTGCCGTCCGCGGCCCAGGCGATCCGGTCGGCGATCGGCTGCCGGGTCAGCTCGACGACCAGCTGGCCCTGGTCGTTGGCGGAGGCGCACACATCGCGGCCCGCGCGCGACGCGTACCGCCCCGGGGGCAGGGCGAGGGCCGCCGCCAGGGACTTCAGCTTGCCGTCCGGAAGGACCAGGTTGGCCTGCCAGCGGTCGCCGTGCGGCGGCTCGACGCCTTTGGGGGCCAGGTGCGGGGTCGGCGCGACGCCCTCCAGGTCGGCGATGCGCACGCGCACGTCGAAGCGGTCGTCCGTCAGCGTGACGGGGTAGTCGAACTCGGCCGCCGAGTGCTTGTGGGTCAGGCGCAGGGCCGTCGGGCGCAGCCGGCTGGGGAGATGGCCGCTGAGGACCACGGACTCCCCGTCCCGGTGATGGGCGTCGACCCGTGCCACGTAATCCTGGATGCGAAGGACAAGTCGGCCCTTGCTGAAGCCGAGGACCAGGCGCAGTCCTTCGCCCAGTTCGCGTACGACGGACTGGGCGGACGAGCCGTCCAGCGGGCGCACGGCCGCCCGCCGCACCGAGCCGTGGCCGGCGACGACCACGCCGAGCAGCCAGTTCCCCGGGATCCACTTGCCGCCGGTCTTCAGCTGCTCGGGGTCGATGGTCAGCTCGAACCCGGAGCGGTCGTAGCAGTGCAGCTGCTGCCGGGAGTTCTCGGTGGCCTGCGGTGCGGCGACCGTGCGGCAGGCGACCTTCCTGAACTGCCCTTTGCTGTGCGCCGACTTGAGGATCGCGGCCTTCACGGAGTGACCGGGGCGCGCCGCCTCCAGGTTGCGCACGTACGCGTATCCGCTGATCCGCAGGAGGCCGTCGTCGCCCCAACCCGCCTCACTCACCCGGGAGATGACCGGCAGCTCCCGCCGCCCGAGCCGGGCCAGCTCCTGCGGCACCCGGATATGACCGCCCGAGCTCTTCGGGTACGCGGCGCTGCGCCGCAGCATGCCGCGGACCTGGAAGGCGCTGCTGTTGTGCTGCTCGAAGGTGAGCAGATCGATCAGGTCATCGGTGCGTCCTTCGCGTACGAGATGCCATTTGACGCGCAGGGCCACCGGGAGCCCCGCGATGACGCCCGGGTCGGCGCGGCGCACGAACGCGGCGGCGTCCTTCATGAAGGCGGCGCGGTACTCGGGGCCGCCCATCGGCAGACCCTCCAGGAAGTACACGAAGTCGTCGCGCAGGCAGGACACGTCGTACGTCCTGCGCATCTCGGGGTCGTGCTCGGCGAGGAACCTGCTGACGTGCGCGCAGGCGGCGATGCGGTCGCGGACGCCCTTGACGTCGGTGCGCCGCCGGGTGATGGAACCCTCGCGGACCCGCCAGTAGTAGACGTGATCGGACAGGACGTCGACCGCGCCCGCGAGGAAGTGCGCGGGGATCATGACGGGGGTGTCCTCGTAGAGCTTGCCCTCGGGGAAGGCGAAGCCGTGCCGGTCCCAGAAGGCGCGGCGGAAGACCTTGTTCCAGGCGACGCGGTCGGCGAGCAGCTCCAGATCACGGCTGATATGGGTGCGCGAGCGCGGCTCGGTGAGCCATTTGTACTGCCAGGCCTGCTGCCGGCCGCGCTCGTTGAGCCGCCAGACGTTGCCGCTCGCGAAGTCGGAGCCGGTGGAGTCCAGGCTTGCGGTCATCCGCGCGTACGCGTCGTGCGGCACGATGTCGTCGCTGTCGACGAACGCCAGGTACTCGGCGGCCGGGTTCGCGTGGCGCACCCCGGTGTTGCGGGCCGCGCTGAGCCCCGCGTTCGGCTGGCGCACATAGACGAACCGCGGATCCTTCGCGGCGAACTCGCGGGCGATGCGCGGGCTGCCGTCCGTCGAGCCGTCGTCGACGAGCACGGCCTCCAGGTCGGCCATGGTCTGCCCGGCGATCGACTCCAGGCACTCCTCCAGGAACTCTTCGACGTTGTAGATGGGCACGACCACGCTGAGACGGGGCTGCACGGCGACCGGCCTTTCGTACGCTCCCAGGGATGGGAGTAAGCATGGGAGCAATCATGGGAGTACGGGCGTATTCATGCCTTTTGCCCTCTCCGGTCAATTCCTTTGCCTTCCTTCACTCCAATGAGTGAGACGGGGTCTTCGACAGGCCGTGTCCGACTGGCTACCGTCAGTTCCCATGTCGCGCTTCTCGGTTGTCGTCCCCGCCCATCGCGTCCAGGGCTACCTGCGGGAATGCCTGGACTCCGTGCTTGACCAGAGCTTCGGTGACCTGGAGCTGATCGTCGTGGACGACGCGTCGCCCGACGCCTCCGCCGCGATCGCCGCGCAGCGTGCGGAGCGCGACCCGCGCGTGCAACTCGTCCGCGCCCCCGCGCAGGCCGGACCCGGCCCGGCCCGCAACATCGGCGCGGACCGCGCCACCGGGGACTATCTCCTCTTCCTCGACGGCGACGATCTGCTGCTGCCGGGCGCCCTTGAGGCGATCGCGGCCGCCCTCGACCGCGCCGGCGACCCGGACGTGCTGCTCACAGGACACGACCGCGTCGACTGGTGGGAGAACGTGCGCGCGGGCGGCGACGACCCGGCCGGCGACCCCCTGGCCGTCACCGTGGCCGCCTGGAACCGTGTCTTCCGGCGCGTCTTCTGGCAGCGCCACCGCCTGACCTTCAGCGACGGGCCGTACGAGGACGTGATCCCCGTACATCGTGCGATCCTCGCGCCGGGCGCCCGTGTCGACGCACTGGCCGAGCCCTGTGTGCGCTGGCGCGAGCGGCGCGGCGGCAGCTTCGCCAAGTCCCCGGGGCGGGCGCACTTCGCGGTCGTCGGGCGCTACGAAGAGCTGCTCGCCGGCGCCGACCCGGCAGGCCGCGAGCGGCTCCTGCCGCACGCCGCCGCGCATCTGCTCGCCGTGCTCGACGACCCGGGCCGCATCGCGCCGGGCGACCGCCGCGACTTCTTCCGCGCGGCGTCCCGCCTGTACCGCACCTACGCGGCCGCGCCGCCCGCCGGCGCGGGCGAGGAGGCCCTGGCCGCCGCCTCGTTCGCCGCCCACGAGAAGCAGCGCAAGCGGGCCTCCCGGCGCGAGGGCGTCGCCCGCAGGCTCAAGCGCCAGAAGAAGAAGCTCCGCGCCCGCGCCATGCGCGTCACCTACCGCACCGACCTGCGCCGCGCCCTCGACCCGCAGCTCGCGGTGTACGGCGCGTACTGGAACCGCGGCATCTCCTGCAACCCGGCCGCCATCCACGCCAAGGCCCGCGAAATCGCCCCGCACATCAAGGGGGTGTGGGTCGTGTCGAGCCGCAACAAGCACCGGGTGCCCGCCGGTGTCGAGTACGTCATCGAAGGCTCACGGAGCTACTGGCAGACGATGGCCCGCGCCACCTACCTGATCAACAACTCCAGCTTCCCCGGCGGCTTCACCAAACGCCCCGGCCAGGTCTACCTCCAGACCCACCACGGAACCCCGCTCAAGAAGATGGGCCTCGACCAGCGCCGCTACCCGGCGGGCACGCACGGCATCAGCTTCCAGAAGGTCCTCGACCACACCGACCAGTGGGACCTCAGCCTCTCCGCCAACCCGCACTCCACGGAGGTCTGGGAGCGGGTCTACCCCTCGACGGCGTACGAGGCCCTGGAGGCCGGCTATCCGCGCAACGACGTCTACTTCACGGCAGGCGAGAGCGAAGTCGCCTACATCCGCGAGGGGTTGGGTATCGCAGACGGCAGGACGGTGCTGCTCTACGCGCCCACGCACCGTGACTACCAGAAGGGCTTCCTGCCCCGCGTCGACCTGGAGCGCTTCGTGCGCGCGCTCGGCCCCTCGTACGTCGTGCTCGTGCGCGCCCACTACTTCTACGGCGCCGAAGCGGGCCTGCGCGCCCACCCCCAGCTCATCGACGTCACCGGGCACGCCCGCGTGGAGGAGCTGTGCCTGGCCGCCGACGCCCTGGTCACGGACTACTCGTCGCTGATGTTCGACTACGCCTGCCTGGACCGCCCGATCATCACGTACGCCCCCGACTGGCAGGCGTACCGGCTGGCCCGCGGGACCTACTTCGACCTGCTCTCCGGGCGGCCGGGCGAGACACCGGGGGCCGTGGCCACCACCGAGGAGGAGCTCACGGACCTCTTCCGCGGCGGCGGCTGGGACACGCCGGAGACGACGCAGCTGCGCGCGGCGTTCCGGGCGCGGTTCTGTCCGTACGACGACGGGGGCGCCGCCGAGCGGGTGGTGCGGCGGCTGTTCCTCGAAGGTCAGGCGCCCCGCTCGTAGGGGGAACGCACGGGGAAGTACGCCGTCAGGAACGCGCGGATGGCGAGTGCCATTTCCTCGTCGGACAGTTCGCTGTCCGGGGACTCGCCGATGCAGAAGGCCGTCTGGTTGCGGGACTGCAGCAGTTGACCGAGGCGGGCGTGGTCCGCGCGCCGTCCGATGTCCACGAAGTCGTACGCGATGTCCCCCGGCACCGCGCGGCCGGTGAGATACGCGTAGTGGTGGTGCAGGGACGACACGAGCGCCAGGTCGCCGTTCGAGCGGAAGCGGCTGCGCGCGGTCGCTTCCAGCTCGTCGGCGAACCGCTCGGTGAGCTCGGCGAGCACGCCGCGGTGCAGGGCGTAGGGCGCGTGGAAGAAGCTGTGGGTCGCCGTCCTGCCGAACGCGCGGCGCAGCAGCTCGCGGTTGTTCTTCGCCGCCGCCAGATAGCCCTCGTCGTCCGGTGACACCGGAAGCGCGGGCACGGACGCCGTCGACCAGAAGAAGCGGGCGGTGCCGGAGCTGAGGAAGAAGGTGTCCGGGGTGGTGGGGCGGCCCAGGAACATGTCGTCGTTGAAGTAGAGGAAGTGCTCCGACAGGCCCTCGATGCGGTGCAGTTGGCTCTCGATGGAGTGCGAGTTGAAGGTGGGGAGCGCGGCGTCCGGGTCGGCGAAGAGGTCGCGGTGGTCGACCACCGTCACGTCCGGGTGGTCCGTGTTCAGCCAGGACGGCGTCTGGCCCGCCGTGACGAGGTAGATGTGCCGGATCCACGGGGCGTACATCGCCAACGAGCGCAGTGAGTAACGGAGTTCGTCGCGGTTGCGGAAGCGGACCGCGCCGTGGTCAGCGGACGAGCCGTCGTCGGGGCCGCCGAGCGCGGCCTCGCGGCGGGCACGCCACTCGGGGTCGGAGTCGTCGACCCAGGTGTAGACGGCGTCGATGGGGAAGTCGACGTCTCGCATGAGGAGTTGGGAGAAGACGTCGAGGGTCGGGTAGGTGCGGTCGGCGACGCGCAGGGTCGCGGTGGGGGCGAGCGAGGGGAGTTCGGGCCCGGCGAGGGTGGTGCCGAAGGGGGCGCGGCGGGTGTCGGACCCGGGGTCGATGCGCGGCCAGAACGCCACCGTGCAGGCCTGGCCGACGCCGTGCCGCAGGGAGAGCGTCGTCGTGGTCACCGGCTTGAAGACCCGGACGCCCGCGACCTCGCCGATGCGGTCGAGGCGTTCGGCGAGCACCACCCCGGGGGCCGCGTCGCGCGGGTTGACCAGCTCGGCGTAGACGGGCTGGCCGTGCAGGGACTCCGCGAGTGCCTTGAGGGCGCCGTCGCGCTCGTCGTCGGCCACGGCGAGCGTGTGCGCGGTGCCTGCGTCGCGGACCAGGACGTACGGGATGTCCTGCGCCTCCAGGGCGGTGGCGGTGAGTTCGAGGTTCCAGTCGGTCATGCCGGGCGCGAGCACGTCGTCGCGCCGCTCGGCCAGGCGGCCCACCGAGCGGATGAGAAGGCCGCTGGTGTCGGCGGCGGCGATCTCGTCCTCGCGGGCGCGCTCGTCGGTGTCCGGGGCGGCGTCCAGGGTGTACGGGGTGGTCGGGCGGAAGCCGCTGCCGCCGGACGCGACGCCGAGCGCCACCCGGTCCGCCCGGTCGCGCAGCCGCTCTGGGGCGGCACGGCGGGCCACGAGCCGGGAGTACAGCTCCTGCCAGCGCGCGGTGACCTCGGCGGAGGAGAAGCGGGCGTAGACACCTTCGCGCGCGGCACGGGCGTAGGACCGGCGGGTCTCCGGGTCGCCCATCAACTCGCTCATCGCGGCGGCCAGTTCACGCACCTCGCCGGGCGGTACCAGCAGTCCGTCCACGCGGTGCCTGACGATCTCGGCGGGCCCGGTCAGGACGTCGTACGCGACAACGGGCACCCCGGCCGCGAGCGCTTCGAGCAGCACCAGCGGGAACGCCTCGTGGTGCCCGGCGGTCATCAGACTGAGCCCCGCCTTGGCCCACTCGGCGGCCATGTCCTGGCAGGGGCCGAGGAGCTCGACGCGGTCCTGCAGGCCCAAGCCGTCGACCAGGCGGCGCAGCTGCTGCTCGCGGTGGCCGCCGCCGAAGATCCGCAGCGTCCAGTCGGGATAGGCGTCGGCCAGCTCGGCGAAGGCCCGTACGGCGTGGTCGACGCGCTTCTCGCCGGTGAGCCGCGCCGCCATGACGATGACCTTGCTCTCGCCGTCGGCGCGCGGCCGGAAGCCGTCGGGCACCGCGTTCGGGATGACCGCGAGCTCGGGGGCGGTGGCACCGAGGGACTCCGCGATCCAGTCACGGGTGCGGTCGGTGAGGGCGACCAGCGCGTCCAGGCGCGGCGCGTGCAGGAGCAGGGGCTCGCCGGACGGGCCGCGGCGCTGTGTCGGGCGGTGCTCCTGGTGCACGGTGACGACGTGGGCGGGGACCAGCTCGACGGCGGCGGCCATCAGGGCGGGCGTGGTGGTGACCAGGACGTCGGTGTCCAGCGTTGCGAGGGCGGCGGCCATCTCGACGTCGGAGAGCCGGTCGAACGCGGGCTCCCAGTCCGGCCTGATCAGCTCGCTGGGCAGCGCGGCAAGCGTCCGGCACGCCGTGTCGTCCAGGCGCGAACCGCGCACCGGCCGCTCGGGGGTGGCGGTGCGGTCCACCAGATAGCGGACGGGGAGGCTGCGGGCCTCGGGGAAGAACGGCTCGGGGCGGGTCCGGAAGACGGAGATGACCTCGACGTCGTGCCGGTCCGCCAGATGCTGCGCCTGGGTGTAGGTGGCCAGCTCGGTGCCGCCCATCTCGTCGCCCCAGCCGAGGAGGTACGTGATCTTCATGAGGTCTCCTGAGTGAGGTCCGGTCCGGACTCCGTCATGACGTCTGTTCCGTGATGTCCCAGCAAGTGACCGCGAACGCCCCGGACTTGGTGAAGTGCGCGTGCGCACGGACCAGGGCGCCGCCGGGCAGGGCGAAGACGCGGAAGGGTGTGGGGAAGGCGGTGGCGGGATCGCGTACGTCGTGGAGCCGGCGCCCCAGCGGCAGCGGGCCCTCGCCCGCTTCCGTGTCTTCGCCCTCCACGTGGAAGTCCCACACCCACTGGCCGGGGCTCGCCCCCGCCATCTCCCCGAGCGGCAGCCGGAAGCTGAACTCGGCGCCCTCCCACAGCGCCCCCACGGGGACGGTGACCCCGTCGCGCCGCCGCACCGCCCTCGCCCGCCAGCGCCGCCCCGCCGCCGTCCTGACCAGCCGCCCGTGCACGGTGATGCCGTCACCGCCGGGCACGAACCGCACCAGCTCGGCACGCGGCCGCGACCGGGTCACCTGCAGCACGGCACGGCCGCTGCGGCAGCGGACGATGCGGATGAGCGTGCCGGTGCGGGGGTTGGGGGCATGGAGGACGGTCGGCGTGGGCGGCAGCGAGGAGTGCCCGTCGATCCCGATGCCGCGCCGCCGCACCCGCCCCCGGGCGTCGGCCGTGACCAGCGTCAGCCGCCAGACACCGTCACCGAGGCGGGGCGAGCCCGCGGGACCGCCGCCGCTCTCCTCGTCGAGTACGTCGCGCAGCGTCGCCGTCCCGGTGAGCAGCAGCCCCCCGTCGGTGTGCCGCTCGAAGGCGAGCGGTACGCGGAAGCGCCGGTGCCCGCGCGACACCAGAAGATGCGCGCGTTCGAGCCGCTCCCCGTCGGGGGCGGTGACCGCGAGGTTGAGCGTGCGGCTGTCCCGCAGCGAGAGATGCACGGGCGGCGGAAGCAGCTCCGTCCGCCCGTTGGCGCGGCCCGCCGCGGCACGCTCCACGCGGAAGCGGGTCGTCCGTGCGGTGGCGAGGAACCGCCTGAACCCAATGTGGCGCATTGCACCACTTTGCCCGATGTTCACTCGCGGGCTCGGCGTGGCCGCGTCCGGGTCACCCGGGTGGCGCAGGGGGGCGTGACTGGGCCGGGGGTGCGTGGGATAGGCCTCCAATGGCTATTTCCCGTACGCGGCTTCGGCTGTTGCCGCACCTCCAAGTACCCCTTGCCCCGAGCCCCGGTCCGTCGCTCGCCCGGCAGCGTGCCCACGGCGAGGGCGGCCGGAGTCCCGACGCTCCCCGCGTCGACTCCCTCACCGGCCTTCGCTTTCTCGCCGCCCTCGCCGTCTTCACCCACCACTTCACCGGACTCAGCGCCCAAGGCGGTGTCGCCCACGCGCCGCTGCTCTTTCCCTACTCCACGATGGGCGTGCACGGCGTCGGGTTCTTCTTCGTCCTTTCCGGCTTCCTGCTCACCTGGGGGCACCGCCCCGGCACCCGCGCCGGCCTCTTCTACTGGCGCAGGATCGGCCGCATCTGGCCCGCGCACCTGGCCGCCACGGTGCCCTGCGTCCTGGTCTTCTACCTCTGGGGCGGCGTCCCGACGGACCTCTTCAGCTCCGTCGCCTCGCTGTTCCTCGTGCAGGGCTGGTTCCCCGGTGTCGTCCCGACCCTGCCGGGCAACCCCGTCTCCTGGACCCTCGGCGTCGAGGCCTTCTTCTATCTGCTCTTCCCCTGCGCGATCCGCGCCGCCCTGCGGCACCGCACCCGCACCCTCGCCCTCGTCGCGGCGGCGGGCCTCGCCGCGATGTGGGCGCTCAACTGGTGGGCGGACACTCATCTTCCGGCCCACACCGCCGAGTGGGTCATGCGGCATCCGGTGGCCCGGCTGCCGGAATTCGCCGCGGGGATGGTCTTCGCCCTCGCCGTGCGCCGGGGGCATCGATTCCGGCTCGAACCGCCCGTCATCGTCGCCACCTTCGCCCTGTACGCCGTCGCGTACTGCCACCGCGAAGCCTGGGCGTGGCCGCACCTCGCCGATCAACTCGCCTGGACCGTCCGGCCGTTGGCCGCCGTGTTCGCCGCCCTCCTCATCACCGCGTACGTCCAGCGCGAGCTGACCGGCCGCAGGGGCTGGCTCTGCTCGCGCCCCATGGTGCTGCTCGGGCTCTGGTCGTACGCCTTCTACCTGCTGCACCAGACCCTCAACCGGCTGTCCATCGAGGCCTGGGGCCGCCCGCAGCCCGAGAACTCCGCCCTGTTCACCCTGATCGGCGTCGCCGCCGTGGCGACCGCGCTGTCCTGGGCGATGTACACGTACGTCGAGGAACCGGCGAGGAAGTGGTGGGCCCGGCACACACCACGCCGGCTGACCGCCAAGCGGGTGCCCGCAGACGTCAGTTGACGGCGTGACCCTTTGGGTGGATACGCGTTGAACGCGGGCACATCGAACAATCCCTGAGCCGAAGAATCCCTGTGCTGGAGGAGACGTGCACCAGTCCGCGTACGAACAGATGGAACTCTGCGTCGAGCACTACATGCCCAAGGGGAAACGTCACCGGGTGGTCGACCTCGGGGCCCGGATCTCCGACGGGCAGACCCGCACCCACAAGGCCCTGCTCGAAGGGCACGACACGGAGTACGTGGGCGTAGACGTGCTCGACGGCCGCAATGTCGACGCGGTGATGACCAAGCCGTACCGCATCCCCGTGAAGTCCCGCAGCGCCGACTTCCTCATCTCCGGGCAGGCCTTCGAGCACATCCCCTTCTTCTGGGCGACGATGCTGGAGATCGCCCGCGTCCTGAAGCCGAACGGCATCGCCTTCGTGACCGCGCCGTCGCGCGGCCATGTGCACGACGCGCAGGACTGCTGGCGCTACTACCCCGACGGATTCCGCGCCCTGGCCGCGTACACCCGGCTCGAACTCCGCGAGGCCTACACGGACTTCCCGCCGATGAAGGGCATCCGCCACGCCTACGGAGGCATCGACGCCAAGCACGCCTACTGGGGCGACTCCGTCGGCGTCTTCCAGCGGCCCGAGCGCTACCCGAGGCTGACGATGGCCCTGGTGCGGTCCACGACGAGGTGGTGGGCGAACAAGGTCGGCGGCGTCGAATCCGTCCCGCTGCCCAAGCCCGTCGAGGGCCGCGCGGACTGCGGAAGGCCGAAGGCGGTGGCCTCGCGCGCGGGGGACGAACAGCCTGTATCGGCACCAAGTCAAGCCAGCTGACACCAGGTTGACGAAATGTGACATCACGGATGAGTCACGCGTACTGTCCGCTCCCATGGCATGGCGACGCGCAGTGAACGGTGCTCTCAAGCAACTGACCGGATACCAGCTGACCCGCAACCCGGTGCCGGCCCAGCGGCCGACCGCGCCGGGCGCGGCGAAGCCGGCTCCAGCCCCGAAGTCGAAGGCCCTGAAACTCCCCGCGGACTACGACGACGAGGCGAAGGACATCATCCGTGCGGTGAAGCCGTACACGATGACCTCTCCCGAACGGCTGAACGCCTTCATCCTGGCGACCCGGCACGTCGTCCGGCACGGCATCCCCGGCGACATCGTCGAGTGCGGTGTGTGGCGCGGCGGTTCGATGCAGGCCTGCGCCAAGACGCTGCTCGCCGCCGGTGACACCGAGCGCGACCTGTACCTCTTCGACACGTACGAGGGCATGACCCCGCCCACCGAAGAGGACCTGCGCCGAGACGGCAAGTCCGCGGAGGAACTGCTCAAGGTGCAGGGCAAGGACCGGCCGATCTGGGCGGTCGCCTCCCTCGACGACGTCAAGTCGGGCTTCGCGAAGGTGCCTTACCCCGAGGAGCGCGTCCACTACGTCCAGGGAAAGGTCGAGGAGACCGTCCCGCGCAAGGCGCCCGAGAAGATCTCGATCCTGCGCCTCGACACCGACTGGTACGCCTCCACCAAGCATGAACTGGACCATCTCTACAGCCGGTTGGTCAGCGGCGGCGTACTGCTCATCGACGACTACGGCTACTGGCAGGGGTCGCGCCAGGCGGTCGACGAGTTCCTGGACAAGACCGGCGAGCGGCTGCTTCTGCTGCGCATGGACGAGGGGCGGATCGCCGTCAAACCCTGAACCGGACACACCTGTCATCGAGCCCCGTCTCGCAGGCCAACCGGCCGCGGGCACGGGGCTCGACGCGTGATCACTCGAATGGCTCTGGGCGGGTGACCCGCGAGGGCGGCCGTTGTTAACCAGTAGGTCCCCCGCAGGACGCGCAGCCGTGCCCGACAGTTCTCCGGAAGGAATGTGCGCAGCGCATGACACCCCGACTCGCCGTCGTCGTCCCCGTCTACAACGTCGAGGAGTTCCTCGACGCCTGCCTACGGTCACTGGCCGAGCAGACCATGCCGGACCTCGAAGTGGTCATGGTCAACGACGGTTCCACCGACGGGAGTCCACGCATCGCCCGCGAGTTCGCCGCGCGGGACGGGAGATTCAGGCTGGTCGAGCAGGAGAACGCGGGGCTCGGCGCGGCCCGCAACGCGGGGGTCAGAACGGCGCGCGGCACCTATCTGGCGTTCGTGGACGGCGATGACGTCGTGCCGCCCGACGCGTACGAACGGATGCTGGCGGCGCTCGAGGAGTCGGGCTCCGACTTCGTCACCGGCAACGTCCACCGGCTGCGGTCCGACGGCGTGAGCAGGCAGTCCCCGATGTTCCGCAAGGTGATGGAGACGGACCGCAGCGGCACCCACGTCACCCGCGACTGGAGTCTGCTCGGCGACCGCATCGCCTGCAACAAGGTCTTCCGCAGGACCTTCTGGGACCGGCATGACCTCTCCTTCCCGGAGGGCGTCCTGTTCGAGGACACCCCCGTGACGATCCCCGCCCACTTCCTCGCCGACGCCGTCGACGTGCTCAAGGACCCCGTCTATCTCTGGCGCGACCGCGACGGCTCCATCACCAAGGGCCGCACCAGGCCGCGCGCCGTCCGCGACCGCACCGCCGCCGTCCTCGCGGCGAGCGGCTTCCTCGCCGGGAAGGCGGGGGAGACGGCGGGGACACCGGAGGGGGAGGTCTGGGCCGAGGCCAAGCGGCGCTACGACCGGACGGTGTTCTCCGGGGACCTGTGGCTGTTCATGGAGGCCCTGCCGCACGGCGACGCCGAGTACCACGAGGCGTTCCTCGACCACGCCAACGCCTTCGTCGCCACCGTCGACCGTTCGGTCGTGGACGGTCTTCCGCTCGCCCTGCGCGTCAGGTGGCGGCTCGTACAGCAGCGCAGGGCCGGCGACCTGATCGCCTTCATGGCATACGAGAAGTCCAACCCCGGAGCCTTCCGGGTCCGCGGCCTGCGCAGGCGCCTGGCCGACTACCCCGGGATCGGCGGCCTGCCGCGCGAGACGGTCGCCCTCAAGCGCTCCGACGTGCCGCTCACCGCGCAGCTCACGCACACCGCGTGGGACGACGAAGGACTGCTGCGGCTCAAGGGCTTCGCGTACATCCGCAATCTGCCGGCCGGGCGGATCGGCGCACGGGCCAGGGTCGCCTGGCTGCGGTCGGGGCGGCGGCGGGTACTGCCGCTGAAGCTGCGCACGGTGCGGGCGCGCGAGGCGACGTACCGCTCCAAGCAGGGTCTGCACAGCTACGACCGGTCCGGGTTCGAGACGGTCATCGACCCCAGGAGGATCGTCACCAAGCGGCGCAGCACCACCTGGAACGTGGAGATGGGCATGGTCAGCGGGCTCCTGCCGCGCACAGGGCCGGTCAGGACGAGCGGCCTCCCCGCGCTGCCCGTGCGGTATCTGGAGGACTTCCTGCGGGTGGCCGTCACGCACAGCAAGGGACGTCTGCGGCTGCGCACGGAGCGGGTGGCGGCGCGGCTCGTCGCGCACGAGGGGTGCGGTGGTGCCGTCCGGCTGCACGGGCGGCTCGCGGCGGGCGAGTCCCAGGCCATCGACTCCGTACGCGTCGAGAACTGGCACACCAAGGAGGCACACGACGTCCCGGCCGTGGTGAACAGCCGGGATTTCAGCGCGGATGTGCCGCTCGGCCTCTTCCTGCCCGAGGTGGACGAGCGCACGGGCGAGCCGCGCAAGGCCGACCCGTGGGGTGTCGCGGTGGTCCGTGGCGGCGGGGAGCGCACCCCGGTGGCCGTACGACCCGAGGTGGCGCCGGGGCGGTACGGCCTGCGGCCGGGGCGTGAACTCCTCGTCCTCGCCAACGCGTCGGGCAACCTGGAGCTGCGCGACCAGACCGTGCGGCCGCTCGTCGACAGCGTGACCTGGGACGGCGAACTCGTCCTCGAAGGCAGCCACCCGGGCGAAGAGCCCCGTACCAGGGAGCTTGTCCTCGTGCACGGCGGCCACGGCGACGAGGCCGTCCTTCCGGTGCGGATCGACGGCGGCCGGTTCACGGCGGCCCTGCGCCCCGAAGCCGTCCGGGGCCACGCGGGCACCCTGCCGCTCGCCGAGGGGCGCTGGAACCTCTTCCTGCGCGAGCCGGGCGAGAGCGACCCCGATGAGTACACCCCGCTGTGCGTGGCGCCCGGCACCGACCGCGGCCTTCCGCTCACCCGCACCCTGTCCGGCCGTGAGATCACCCTGAAGCGGCACGCCCAGGACGGCCTGCACCTGCGCTCCGGCTCCGCGCTGCCCCTGGCCGACCGGGGCGGACCCCGGCAGCGGCGGCTGCGCGACGCGTACGCGGCACAGCGCGGCGGGCCGCTGCGGGACGCCGTCCTGTACTCCAGCTTCGACGGACGCCAGTACTCCGACTCGCCCCGCGCCATCCATGAGGAACTGGTGGGCCGCGGCGCCGAGTTGGAGCACCTGTGGGTGGTGCGCGACCAGCAGGTCGACGTGCCCGAGAGCGCACGGCCGATCGCCATGTGGAGCGCCGACTGGTACGAGGCACTGGCCCGCTGCCGCCACATCGTGACCAACACTCAGCTGCCCGACTGGTTCGAGCGCGCCGAAGGGCAGTTCGTCGTGCAGACCTGGCACGGCACCCCGCTCAAGCGCATCGGCCGCGACCTGGCGGGACACGCGTCCGGGGACACCGCCTACATGGCGACGCTGCCCGCCCGCGCCGCCCAGTGGAGCGTCCTCGTCTCCCCGAACCGCTTCTCGACGCCCCTGCTGCGCGGCGCCTTCGGCCACACCGGCGCGGTCCTGGAGTGCGGCTACCCCCGCAACGACCTGCTGCACGCCGCCGACCGCGAGAAGGTCGCCGCGTCCGTACGCGAACGGCTCGGCATCCCCGAGGGCAGACGTGTCGTCCTGTACGCGCCGACCTGGCGCGAGAACCAGCCCAAGAAGGGCGGCCGTTACGGCCTCGACCTGCAGATCGACCTGGCCGCCGCCGAGCGCGCCATCGGCGACGACCAGGTGCTCCTCGTGCGCAGGCACTACCTGGTGGGCGGCACCGTCCCCGAGTCCGACTGCGTCCGCGACGTCACGCGCTACCCCGACGTCAGCGAACTCCTCCTGATCAGCGACGTGCTGGTGACGGACTACTCGTCCCTGATGTTCGACTTCGCGCAGACCGGCCGCCCCATGCTCTTCCACACCTACGACCTCGACCACTACCGCGACACCCTGCGCGGCTTCTACTTCGACTTCGCGGCGCAGGCGCCGGGTCCGCTGCTCGCGACGGGCGACGAGGTGATCGACGCGCTGCGCGACCCGCGGGCGGCCACCGCCGCGTACGCCGACGCGTACGACAGATTCCGCGAGGTCTTCTGCGACCTGGACGACGGGCGCGCGGCCGCCGGTGTCGTGGACGCCATGCTCGCCGGCGGCGTGCGCGGGGACGGCCTGCCCGAGGGAGGCCGCGCATGAGCACGCCCGATCTGCACGACGTCAGCTGTGTCGTCGTCGCCGGCGGCAGTGCGGCCGCCCTGAAGGCCTCCGTGCGGTCCGTCGTCGGCCAGTCGATGACGGGCGTCGAGGCCGTCGTCGTCGACCCCGGCACCGAGCCCGCGGTGAGCGAGGCGGCCGCCGTGCTCGCCGCCGACCACCCGCACCGCGTACGCCTCGTGCGCGTAGACGGAGACCTGTCCACGGGAGCGGCGCGCAACCTCGGGCTCGACGCGGCACGCGGCCGGTACGTGATTGTTCTCGGCGCGGGCGAACGCCTCCAGGCGCACGCCTGCCGCAACCTCTTCGATGCGGCACGCACCACCGGCGCCGACCTGGTGGCGGGGCGCTGGACGCGGCTCACGGGAAGCGGCAAGAAGGAACGCGGCCCCGGCTGGCAGGCCCAACTGCACGCCAGGACAAGGGTGGTGCGCGACCTCGCCGACGCACCCGAACTCGTCGTCAGGGACTCCCTGCTCACCGGGTTCTGCGTCCGCCGAGAGATTCTCGAAAGGGCCTCACTCCGGTACGCGGACGACCTAGCCCACAGCGAGGTCCTCTTCGGCGTCCGGGCCGCGCTCGCCGTCAAGGGCATCGCCCTCGTGCCGAACCTGATCACCACCCGCCGCGCGGCTCCCGCCCCCGCCCGCGAGACCCCCGCCCTCGCGGAGGCCAACGCCCGCGTCGCCGCGCTCCTGATCGGCCTCGGCCGCCTCGACCTCTGCGACCGGCGCGAGCGGGCCTTCCTCGGCGACCATGTGCTGCCGTGCGCGCGGACGTTCCCGCGGCTCACCGCCGAGCAGCGTCACGAGACGGCATCCGCGCTCGCCCCGCACCTGAAGGGCAGCATGGACCTGCGCGCCCTTGACGAGCTCGCCCCGGTGGAGCGGGTGTGCGTACGGCTGCTCGCGGAGGGCGACACGGAGGGCGTCCTCACAGCGGCGTACGCGCTCGCCAGGCCGGGCACGGTGGTCTCGGAGCTGACCGAGCGCGACGGCAAGGTCTACTGGCGGGCCGAAGGCCTCGACGACCCACGCGTACGCGAGGTGCTCGACGTCACGGAACTCGGCCACCAGCACCGGCAGTTGAGCGACGTGCGGCTCCTCAACCGCCTCACCCGATGCACAGTTGAGGGCGGCGAAGCGGTCCTTGAAGGCCGGGTCGTGCTGCCGGCCGAGCTGCTCCCGGAGCGCCCGCCGCTCACCGCCCGGCTCCACGTACGAGCACGCGGCACGGCACGGCGGGGCTTTCGCGTACCCGTCGAGGAGGTGCGCCACGACGGCGGTGCGATCGTCTGGCGCGCCAGGGTCCGGCTCACCGGCGGCCTGCGCGAACTCGGCACCGGCGACCGCGTGTGGGAGCCACAGCTCCAACTGACGGCAGGCGCCCAGGACTTGGGCACCGAACTCGTCGCAGAGCGGGAGACCGTGGGTCAGAGCCCGGGGATCACCGTCACCGGCGGCAACAAGCTGGAGCTGCGCCCGCACCCCCGCGACGGGGCCACCCGCGTGCTGCGCGCGGCGCTGCACTACGCCACGCACTTCCGCCCCGCCCGCAAGCTGAAACTGCGGATCCGCGCCCTGCGCAAGAGGCTCGACCGGCTCGGCGCGCAGCCCGTCAAGATCCGCTTCTACCGGCAGGTGCTGAGACGGCTCCCCGTCAGCAAGGGCTCGGTGGTCTTCGAGAGCCATATGGGCAAGTGCTACGGCGACAGCCCGCGCGCCGTCCACCAGGAGATCCTCGACCGGGGGCTGCGGCTCCGCTGCACCTGGTCGTATGCGAAGTCACCCGACGGATTCCCCAAGTCAGCCCGGCTCGCCCGCCGTTGGTCCTACCGCTATCTGTGGGCCCTCGCCCGCGCCGAGTTCTGGATCGACAACCAGGGCTTCCCGCACGCCCTGGAGAAGCCCCGCCACACCACGTATCTGCAGACCTGGCACGGCTCCGCGTACAAACGGATGGGCTTCGACGAGGCGCGCGTCAAGACGCAGAACGCCCCCCGGCGCGCCCGGCTGCAGCGCGCCGTCGACCGCTTCGACCACTTCCTGGTGCGCTCCGAGCACGACGTGAACACCCTCGCCCGCGCCTACGGCATCCCCGACGAGCGGCTGCTGCGCTGCGGCTATCCGCGCAACGACCGGCTCGTCGCCGCACGCGCCGACGACGAGGCGTCGGGCCGATTCCCGCGCCCGGCCACGGCCGCCGCGCTCGGCATCCCCGACCACAAGACGGTCGTCCTCTACGCGCCGACCTTCCGCGGCCTGCCCAAGGGCAACAAGCCCGTTCAACTCCCCTTGGATGTAAGGAAGTTCGCCGACCGCTTCGGCGACACCCACGTACTTCTGGTGCGCGCCCACTACATGGAGGCCGCGAGCCTCCCCGTGTGCCCGCCGGGCACCGTCGTCGACGTCTCCGCCCATCACGACGTCAGCGAACTGCTCTGCCTTGCCGACATCCTGGTGACCGACTACTCGTCGATCATGTTCGACTTCGCGCTCCTCGACCGTCCGCTGGTGCACTTCGCCCCGGACCTCGACGCGTACGCGGCCGAGCGGGGCAGCTACTTCGCGCTGCGGGACGACGCGGGCGGCCCCGTGGTCGAGACGCAGGAGGAGCTGCTGCGGACGCTTGCCACGCTGAAGCAGGCCGACGGGGCGTGGGCCGACGCCCGGCGGACGTTCGCGCGGCGCTTCGGCGCGTACGACAAGGGGCGGGCCGCCGCGGACGTGGTGGACGCCCTGTTCGGGGAGCGGTTCGGGAACACGAAAGACGCAGCCAAGGGGGCCGGCACATGACCACCACGACCACGGCCGCGGTGCGCGGCCGCGACCTCTTCCTCGTCGCGAACACCGTCGACGAGCTGGGCGGAGTCACCGCCTGGGCCCACCAGATGGCCCGCCTCTTCACGGCCGTCGGCCACCGGGTGCACGTCATCGGCGTCCACGAGGCCGAGCTGAAACTGGAGCTCCCCGACGACCTCGGCTACCCCGTCACCAGCCTCTACCGCGAACACCCGCCGACACCCCGCCCCGTACGCGGTCTCGGCCGGCTCAACGTCGTGGCGTGGCGCCGCGAATCGGCGCGGATCGCCGCCAAGAAGCGGACGGTCGACCGGCTCTCCGGGCTCTTCCGCACCGCGCGCCCCGGCGCCGTCGCCATCGTCACGCAGGTCTGGCCGATGGAGTGGATCAGGGAGGCGGACACCGCGGGCCTGCGCATCATCGGCATGAGCCACGAGTCGTACGCCTACACCCGCGCCTGCCACCGCTACCGCTCGGTCAAGCGCAACTACCCCTCCGTGGACCGCTGGCTCGCGCTCACCCAGGAGGACGCCGACGACTGGATCGCCGACGGCATGCACAACGTGGGAGCGATGCCCAACGCCCTTGCCCACCTGCCCGAAGTCCCCTCGCAGCGCCGCCAGAAGGTGGTCTGCAGCATCGGCAGGCTCGCCGACCAGAAGGGCGTCGACATGCTCGTCGACACCTGGGCGCTTGTCGCCCCGCAGCGCCCGGACTGGACGCTGCGGATCTATGGCGCGGGCGCGGACGAGGCCGGCCTCAGGCGCCAGTGCACGCGCCTCGGCCTCGACGGTTCGGTGCAGTGGATGGGCCGCACCGGTGATGTGCCGGGCGTGCTCGCGCAGAGCTCGGTCTTCGTCCAGTCCTCGCGCGGGGAGGGTTTCCCGCTTGCCCTGATGGAGGCGATGGCCAGTGCGGTGCCGTGCGCGGCCTTCGACTGCGCGCCGGGCGTACGGGAGATCGTCCGGCACGGCGAGGACGGGCTGCTTGCGCCCGCCGGTGACGTGGAGGCGCTCGCCGACCGGCTCCTCCGCCTGACGGGTAATCCCCGGCTGCGGGATGCGATGGGGGAGCGGGCGCGGGTGAATGTGCAGAGGTTCTCGGAGGCGGCTGTGCTTGAGCGCTGGGAGGCGTTGTTCGAGTTGCTTGAGCGTTGAGTGCTTTGCTGGGGCGCGGAGATGGCTGCGGGTCGGTGGGGGCTTGTCGCTCCCCCAAGTTCTCGGCTTCGCTCGAACAGGGGGGACCCCCTTCGCGGCGGAGCCGCATATGTCACAGCCCCGCGCCCCTGACGGGGCCCGTACCGGGACGGGCCCCGTTATCTCTGCGCCGGAATCTCAGTTACGTCCCGCCCGCGAAAGCAGCGACGCCAGCAAGCCCTTGGTGCGGGCCGGCGCGGGCGCCGGCTTCGGGGGCTGCCCGGCGTATCGGGAAACCGGCTGCTCCGGTGGCCGTGCCTTCTTGCCGCTGATGCGGATCATCGGGAACTCGGCGACCTCCTCGGCGCCGTGCCACATGTCGTCGCGCTCCTTCAGGAACGCCGCGAGATCGGCGTGGATCGCGTCGTAGGCGCCCCACGTCCCGTAGAACTTGGTGGCCGTGATGCACAGCGGCTTGAGCCCCGTGCTCGCCACCGCGCCCCAGGTCGCCGCGGCCACGCCCGGACAGTGCTCGGCACGGAAGTCGTCGAGGACGACGATCCCGTCGGCGCCGAGCACCTCGCGGGCCGCGGCGATGTCCGCGTGCACATGCTCGTACAGATGCGAGGCGTCGATGTGCACGAAGCGGCAGGTGTCCGGCTCCACATGCGCGATGATGCCGGCGGACGGCTCCTGGACGATCTGCGGCAGCTCGTCGTGGAAGGAGCGGTAGTTGGCCTCGAAGGCGCGGCGCGTGAGCGTGGACCGGTAGGAGCGGCCCATCTCCGCCGAGTTGGCCTCGTCGGGCGCGGGCGAGTCGAAGAGGTCGCAGACCGTGAAGGTCTCGTCCGGGCGCAGATACGTACCCATGAAGATGGCGCTCTTGCCGAGATAGGCGCCCAGTTCGAGGAGGTCGCCCCGCTCGGAACGTTCGTACTGCCGGCTCAGGATCCAGTCGAAGAGCACCTGGTCGACCGGATGGAACCATCCCTTCACGTCGGAGAGCCGGCGCGGCCGCGGCAACTGATCCGTGTCCGTGCCGTTCGTGGACGCGTGCGCTGTTGCTTGCTGCATGTCTGGGTCCTGGGGATGGGGGGAGGAGGACAGTGCTGCCGGACGGGTGGGGGGCCGTTTCGGCGCACGATGCTGTTGGAGCTGTCAGAAGCGCGGAGTGGGCTCGGAGACGTCGGCCCGCGGCAGCGGCTCATCGGCCACCCCCGCGGCCGGCGCGGGGTGCCGCTCCGCCAGTGGCGCCACAGACGGTAGACCCCCTGCCTCACCGAGCACCACATGCCTCACAACTCGTTCAGCCGCTCGCCCGTCGTCGTACACACAGAAGCGGTTTCGGAAGGCCGTACGAAGCTGGGCCGAGCGCGAACCGCGCCAGTGGCCCGTCGCGAAGATGTCGGTGAGCTCGTCCTCGCTGCGCGCGACCGCGCCCGGCGGGAAGTCGCGCACGTCGAAATAGGTGCCGCGGGTCGCCTCGTAGGCCTCCCAGTCGTCGGCGTGCAGGACGACGGGCCGGTCGAGGTTGGCGTAGTCGAACATCAGCGAGGAGTAGTCCGTGACCAGGGCGTCCGACGCGAGGCAGAGGGACTCGACGCTCGGGTGGTCCGACACGTCGATCAGGCGGCCCGACGAGGAGGCGAGCGGTGCCGCGTACGAGTGATGGGCGCGGGTCAGGATCACGAAGCGGGGGCCCAGAGCCTGCAGCACCCGCTCCAGGTCGAGGGCGCGCAGCTGGGAGCGGCGGTAGTCGCGGTGGGTGGGCGCGTAGAGGATGGCGACCGCGCCCTGGGGGATGCCGATGAGCTCGCGCTGGCGGGCCACGTCCGCGGAGGTCGCCCGCTGGTAGATGTCGTTGCGCGGGTAGCCGTACTCGAGGGTCGTGTACGAGGCGGGGAACACCCGCTCCCAGACCAGCGTCGAGTGCCGGTTCGCGGACAGGACGTAATCCCATTTGTCGGCGTTCTTCAGGAGCGCCCCGAAGTCCGTGTCCCGTGCGGCGGCCGGACGGTCCTGGAGGTCGAGGCCCATCAGCTTCAGGGGCGTGCCGTGCTGGGTCTGGATCATCACCTGGCCGCGCCGCTTGACCAGCCTGCGGTCGAAGTCGACGTTGTTCACCAGGTACTTGGAGCGGGCGAGGGCCGTCCAGTACGCGGCCGTGCCGGGCCGGATCTTCCGGGTGGCCGTCGGCACCGAGTGGTGGTGGCGGGCGTCGGCGATCCACGCGGTGCGGATGTGCGGGGCGTGCTCGCGCACCGCGGCCTCCAGGGCGCCGGGGTTGCAGCCGTGGCCGCGCCCCCAGTACGCGGAGAACACCGCACGGTCGGCGCGCACCGGCAGGCGCAGCTGGATCCGGTAGTGCAGCTGGAGCGCGGCGCCCCTGGCGCGGCGGCGGGCGTCGGCCGCGTACCGCCTGGCCCTGGTCCGCACCCGCAGCGCCGTCCACAGGGTCCGGTAGGTGCGGTGCGAGCCCAGCCGCACAAGGGTGTGCCGCAGCCGGCTGCCGGGCCTGCCGCGCGAGCCGGGGACGCGGTAGCGGCGGTAGTGGGAGCGGGCCCTGCGCAGGAAGTCGGCGCGGGTGCCGCGCGGCAGCCGGTCGCGCTTGGTGAAGACCGTGCAGAAGTGGTCGACCATCCGCTGGAAGAGGACGGGCCGCCAGTCCGCCGAGAACTCGGGGTGCTCGTCGAGGAACGCGAAGACCCTCTCGTACTGGTCGAAGATGTCGAAGTGCCTGCGGCTCGTGGTGTTCAGGATGTTGCCGCGGCGCCGCTGCCGGTAGTGCAGGCAGACCCGGTCGAGGGTGCAGATCGAGTCCGCGGAGAGCATGACCGGGAAGGTCCAGGGGGTGTCCTCGTAGAAGCCGGGCGGGAAGACGAAGCGCTCGCGCTCGATGAAGTCGCGGCGGTAGGCCTTGTTCCAGGCGACCATCAGGAGCCTCAGCAGGCTCGGCCGCTCGGCGAGCCGGAAGGGTGCGGCGCCGGCGTCCTCGTCGAGCAGGTTCGCGTACTGGTTGCGCACGGTCTCGCCCGACCAATACGTACGCGCGTAGTCATAGACGAGGACGTCCGGCTCGTCCGTCTCCTTGAGGCGGTCGGAGATGGCGTGCAGGGCGCCGGGGGTGAGGGTGTCGTCGCCGTCGAGGAAGAGCAGGTAGTCGCCGCCGGCGTGTTCCATGCCCGCGTTGCGCGCCCGGCCGAGGCCGACGTTCTCCTTCAGGTGGACGGCCTGGACGCGGTTGTCGCGGGCCGCGAACTCGTCGATGAGGGCGCCGCAGGCATCCGGCGAACAGTCGTCCACCACGATCAGTTCGAGATCCGTGAACGACTGGTCGAGGACCGATTCCAGACATGCGTGCAGATATGCCTGCACCTTGTACACGGGAACGATGACACTGAACCGGGGCAAGGCACATCCATGGGTCGGCGCGGGCATACTGCCCGAAACGCCCGGAGGGCCGGTCGGGTTACGCCGGGTGCGGCAGACGGGGGATGGGCGCAGGTGAGGCGGCCCCCGCCGGGGACCGCCTCACTCGCCGAACGAATGTACAAGTGCGTTACAAGTGCCTTTGTCGGGCGGCTACTTGACGGCTCCGGCCATCACGCCGGACACGAACTGCCGCTGGAACGCGAAGAACACGGCCAGCGGGATCACCATCGAGATGAACGCGCCGGGCGCCAGGATCTGCACGTTGTCGCCGAAGGACCGCACCTGCTGCTGGAGCGCGACCGTGATCGGCGGGCTCTCGGAGTCGGCGAAGATCAGCGCGATCAGCATGTCGTTCCAGACCCAGAGGAACTGGAAGATGCCGAGCGAGGCGATCGCCGGCGCGCCGAGCGGCATCACGACCCTGAGGAAGAGCCGCAGCTCACCGGCCCCGTCCAGGCGTGCCGCCTCCAGGAGTTCGCGCGGGATCTCCGCGAAGAAGTTCCGCAGGAGGAAGATCGCGAACGGCAGGCCGAAGGCCACATGGAAGACGACCACGCCGACCGTCGTCTCGAAGATGCCGATCTCGCCGAAGATCTTGGAGACCGGAAGCAGCGCCACCTGCACGGGCACCACGAGCAGCCCGACGACGCCGAGGAACCACCAGTCGCGCCCCGGGAACTCCATCCACGCGAAGGCGTATCCGGCCAGGGACCCGATGATCACGACGAGCAGCGTCGCCGGGACGGTGATCATGATGCTGGACAGGATCGAGTCGGTGATCGTCTCGTCCTTGAGCAGGTTGCTGTAGTTGTCCAGCGTCATCTGCGACGGGGTGCTGAACACCTTCCACCAGCCGCTCTCGGCCATGTCGGAAGAGGTGCGCAGCGAACCGAGAAGCAGCCCGATCGTCGGCACCAGCCAGAAGAGACCGATGACGACGAGGAAGACGCGTACGGCACTGCCGCTGAGCACGGCGGCGATCCGCCCGCCGAGCGACTGCTTGGCCTTCACTGCTTCGACCTGGGTGGTCATCGCCGAGCCTCCCGCCGAAGTCGCCGGATGTTGAACATCATCACCGGGATCACGAGGAGGAACAGGAGCACGGCGATCGCGCTCGCCACTCCCGAATCCTTGTCGAGGAACGCGGAGTTGTAGAGCTGCAGCGCCAGGACGTTCGCGTCGTCCTTCGAGGAGTTCGGCGCGATGATGAAGATCAGGTCGAAGATCTTCAGTACGTTGATCATGAGCGTGACCGCGACCACGGCTAGCACCGGCGCCAGGATCGGCACGGTGATCCGGCGGAACACCTGCCACTCGTTGGCACCGTCCACGCGCGCCGCCTCCAGGAGTTCACGCGGCACGCTCGCCAGGCCCGCCGCGATCAGGACCATCGCGAAGCCCGTCCAGATCCACAGATACGAGCCGATCACCGCGGGCGTGATGAGGGACGGGCCGAGCCAGTCCACGCCGTTGTACGGCTCGCGGAAGTTCGATGCGGGGAACCGGAGTTGGGCCCCGTCGGCCTCCTTCGGCAGGGCGAAGGTGCCGTCGCCCGCCGCCTCGGCCGATGCCACCACCTTGCCGTCCTTGACGGCCTCGATCTTGATCCCGGGATAGCCGAACTCGGCCTTGTCCGGGGCGTTGAGCTCGCCCCGGCCCTTGCCGCGCGTGAAGTCCTGCCAGGCGGTGCCGGTCACCTGGTCCGGGTCCGGCTTCGCGGCCGCGGCCGATTTGGCGTCGTCCGGCATGTTGTCCGGTGCCACACCGGTCAGCGGCAGGGCGACGGGCGTGCCCGCCTCGACCGGCTTGCGCGTGATGAAGGCGCCACCGCCCGCCGACTTCAGCGGAGACTGCGTACTGGGATGCGCCTGTGGGAACGCGGACGACTCGGCGAAGGTGTCGTGCGCTGCCACGAACACGGCGTTGGCGACACCCCGGTCGGGATCCGACTCGTAGACGAGCCGGAAGATGATCCCCGCCGCGAGCATCGAGATCGCCATCGGCATAAAGATGACCAGCTTGAACGCCGTGCCCCAGCGGATCCGCTCGGTGAGCACGGCGAAGATCAGGCCGAGGCCGGTCGCGACCGTCGGGGCGACCACCACCCAGATCGCGTTGTTCTTGATCGCGGTGAGGATGGTGTCGTCGGTGAACAGGGTCTCGTAGTTGCCGAACGCCGTGAAGTCGCCCGACTTGTCGAAGAAGCTGCGGAACAGCGAGTACCCGATGGGGTAGAGGACGAGCGCGCCGAGCAGCACCAGGGCGGGCAGCAGGAAGAGCGCTGCCACGGACTTACGGGTGCCGGTCACGCTCTTGCGCGGTTTGGGCGCCGGGGGCAGCGCCACGTTCGGCGTGCCCCCGGCGTTCGCGGACGCCATGGCGCGTCAGTCCTTGTAGGCCTTGGCGGCGGCCGTCTCCAACGCCTTCTGCGTGCCTTCCACGTCCTTCGGGTTCTTCAGGAAGTCCTGCAGCGCCTTCCACTCGCCCTTGCCCGGCGTGCCGCCGAACGCCTGCGGGGCCTGGTCGGACATGTCGAAGCGGATGTCGTCGCCCGCCGCGATGAGCGCCTTGGCGATGTCCCGCTGCACGTCGTTCGGGTACGCCGCCAGGTCGAGGCTCTTGTTGGGGGACACGAAGCCGCCCGCCTCGGCCCAGATCTTCGCCGAGTCCGGCGAGGCCAGGAAGGTGAGCAGCGCCTGCGCGCCCTTGCTGTCCTTCAGCGCCACCGCGGCGTCACCGCCGACGACCGCCGGGGACTCTTCCCCGACCGCCGGGAAGGGGAACACCTTGGCGTCCGTACCGACCTTCGCCTTCGTCTCCGAGATCGGCAGCGAGACCATGTCGCCCTCGAAGACCATGCCCGCCTTGGGCTGGTCGCCGCCGGTGAAGGTCTGCTTCACCGAGGCCGGGAACTCGGTCTGCAGCGCGCCGTCCGCGCCGCCCGCGACGAATCCCTTCTTGCCGTAGAGCTCGCCGAGCGTGGTCAGCGCCTCCTTCACGGAGGGGTCCGTCCACTTGATCTCGTGCTTCGCCAGCTGGTCGTACTTCTCGGGGCCCGCCTGCGAGAGGTAGATGTTCTCGAACCAGTCGGTGAGGGTCCAGCCGTCGGCGCCCGCGACCGAAATCGGGGGCACGCCGGAGTCGTACACGGTCTGGGCCGTCTTCATGAAGTCGTCCCAGGTCTTGGGCTCTTCGGTGCCCGCGTTCTCGAAGACCTTGGTGTTGTACCAGACCAGGGACTTGTTGGCGGCCTTGAAGTACACGCCGTACTGCTTGCCGTCGACTGCCCCGAGATCCTGCCACCCCTGCGCGTAATTCTTCTTCAACTGCTTCTGCGCCTCGGGCCCGACGGGCTTGGCCCACTTGTTCTGGACCGCCTGCTCGATGGCGCCGACCTGCGGAAGCATCGCGACGTCCGGCGGCTGGCCGCCGGCGACCTTCGACTCCAGGAAGCTGATGATGGGGTCCTGCGCGGGTACGAAGGAGACGTCGGCCCCGGTCCTCTTCTCGAACTCGTCGAGAACCTTGAGGAAGACCTTCCGCTCCGATCCGCCCCACACGGCGGCGACGGACACCTTCTGCCCGTCCAGCTTGGGCAGTTGGACCGCGGCCGCGCTCTCCTTGCCGCCGCCCTTGTCCCCGCCGTTCCCGTCGTCCTTGTCGTCGTCGCCACCGCACGCGGTGACGGTGAGGGTGAGCGCCCCCGCGACGACGGCCGCGGCGATCCTGGCGGTGGTACGCCGATGGTGCGGTGCCCTGCGTGTACGAAGAGTGCTGCGCATCACTGCCCCGTTCTCTTCACTGGCGAGCGAGTCCCGTGCGGCTTGTCTACGCCCGCCCGGGGAACACCGGCAAGAGCACCAACCATGACAACTAGCCGATCGTGATGCCGTTGTGACGTGCCGTCATGAACAGCGGGACCGGGACACTTCCGCGTCCCCCCTTGTTGTGGGCAGGCGTTCCGCACAGCGCCCCCGCCCGGGCCGGCCGTCCGCGTTGTGCGCGTTCCGCACGGCGCCCCCGACCTGGACCAGTCGTCTTCGTTGTGGGCAGGCGTTCCGCACGGCGGAACGGGTGGGCACAACGCACAGCTGCCGGGCACCGATTCAGCAAGGCGCCCGGCAACTGCAAGGTGCAGCGCTACAACAGCGACGGAACCTGCTCCGCGGAAACGGACCGCGCAGCCCGCTCCAGCGCACTGGCCAGCAAGGCCAGGTCAGTAGGCCCGTTCCCCAGCTCCCGCACCGGCCGCCGAGCCGGCGGATCCCCCATCCGCTCCCACTCCAGTGGAACAACAGTGGGCCGCAAGGTCGCCGTACGCGGAATGCGCCCAGTGACCCGCCCCGCCTGGAAGGCACTGACCCGCCCCTCGGCAGACCGCAACTCCCCCCGCCCGGGGGCAGGTTCCTCCGCCCCAGGAGACACCGCGTCAAGGACGACCCGCAGCGCGGCCCGCCGCCCCAACTCCGTCTCCGGAGTCCGCTCACTGCGCCCCGCCGTGGCCACCAGATGCACCCCCAGCCGCTCCCCGTCCCGCGCCACAGCCTCAAGCGCCCGCACGACCGACCCCGCCGCAGGCCGCCCCGGCGACCCGAGAGCCGGCGAAAGCAGCGCGTCGAAGTCGTCGACAAGGACGACGAGCCGAGGCAACGGCGGCCCCGGCTCGGCCCCCTTCCGCGCGGCGGCAGGCCGCAGCCGCATCGTGGAACTCGGCGGCGGATCAAGATCCCCGTCGGGGGAGGGAGCCGTCCCCACCCCGCCACTACCGCCCGCGCGCTGCGCGACCAGCCGCCCCGAAACCTCCCGCTGCGTATGCCACTCGGCGAACCCAAGGCGCCCGAGCAACTCCGCCCGCCGCTTCAGCTCAGCCGTCAGCGACTGCGCGAACTCCCGCATCCGGACAGGGTCGTTGGCGGCGAGATGCGTGGTGACGTGCGGCAGGTCGGTGCAGGACGACAGGCCTTCCCCGAGCCGTATGTTCCCCCCGCTAGTCCCGCTGCTCCCGCTCCCCGTACTGTCCCGCCCGTCGATCAGCACGATCCCGAGCCGGTCGGGCCGCTCGGCGGCGGCCAGCGACGCGGCGACGGACCGAAGGAGTTCGGTGCGGCCGCTCCCGGCGGGGCCCTCGGCCAGCAGATGCGGCCCCTCGGCGGCGAGATCCACGACCACGGGACCGCGCGGCCCCGCCCCGAGCACGGTCCAGGCCCGCCCGCCGAGCGCCTCGGGATCGTCGGCTGCCGCGGCCCACCGCGCCATCAGGGACGCGGGTGTGGCGCGGGCAAGCCCCAACTCGTCAAGGAGCCGCGCCATTTGGGGCAACGGCGCGGACACACGCGCGTGCCCGTCACCGGGCGCCCCGTCCGTACGGAAAGGAGCAAGCGCGCGGGCGAACCGCTCCGCCCAGGCCTGCGACACCGCGTCCACCGCGGCGACCGTCCCGTGCCCCGCCGGATGCCCGTCCACCGTGCGCAGCAGCCGCAGCGCCGTCGCCACATCACCGCTGAGCAGCGCGACCGCACCGCAGGCACGGAAGGCGGGCGACACCGAGCAGGCGGCTTCGTACGTGGCGGACACCGGGGACGCGGGCGAGGCGGCCGGGGTCTCGGCGAGGCAGACGACATGGATGCCGGCCGCGGCCCCGTCCCGCGCGAGCCGCACCACGGCCTCCCGCAGCCCGGCGGCCCCGGGGTCGCCGTCCACCACCACGACGGTGCGCGCGGAGGGTCGGCCGCCGGGGTCGGAACGGCCGGCCCCTGAGGTGTCCGCCAGGTGATCCTCCAGACGGCGCAACAGCTCGTCCGTACGGGCAAGGGCCTGCTCGCGGTCGTAGGCGAGCAGGAGGCGGCAGTCCTGGCCGTGGGCGGGCCGCAGATGCGGGAGCCAGCCGAGCCAGGACCACTCGGCGACGCGCTCCGGCGCGGGCCGCGTGCGGTCCGTGCTCAGCAGCACGAGCTCCAGGGCGTCGGGGGAGTGCAGGGCCGCGAGCTGGGCGACGACCGAGCGGGCAAGCCCCGTGAGCCGCTCGCGCGGTCCGGCGAGGCCGAGCGCGCCCGCTTCCCGCAGGCTCACCGTCACGGGGACGGCGGGCAGCAGGCCGCGGTCGTCCGGCGTCGCCCTGTCGACCGTGCCGAGCCGGACCGCGAGCGTCTCGGGGTGGCCGGGGCCGCGCTCCCAGAGGCGGGGGCCGGGGCCGAGCGCGGTGAGCAGCAGGGCCGCGGGGTCGGGCCAGGACTCGGGGGTGCGCGCGGCGGCGGCCACCGCGAGGTCCTCGGGGGTGGGACCTGCCGGTTCCGGGGAGCCGGTGTCGTACGCGTCGTCGTCATCGTCGTGGTCGGCCGGCGCGTGCTCGTCGTCCCGGCCCCCGGTGAGCCGCCGGGCCCAGGCGGAGAGGCCGCCCCGCTTGCGCAGGCCGCGCGGCACGGTCGTCCCGCGCGGCGGAGTGCCTGCGCGGGTCCGCTCGGCGTCGGGGGCGCCGCCCTGCTGGGGCACGAGCGGCACGTCGGTGACCGACGTCTGCCCGTACGCGTGCGTGCCGTACGCCCCGTCCTCGCTGTCCCGGCCGTCCCCGCCGGAGGCGCCCCACCCCGAGGTGCCGTACGCGTGGTGCGTGCCTTCGGAGGGGGCCGCGGGCCCGGCGGGCGGGGCGTCGTTGTCCTGGGCGGTCCGCACGCGCACGTGCCCCTCGCCGTCCGGCGCCGTCGCAAGCGCACCGCCCACGCCGTCCCCGCCGGTGAGCCGCAGCGCGGACTCGCCGAGCCGCAGCAGGGAGCCGGGGGAGAGGCGCACCGGCCGGCGGGTGATCTCGCGGCCGTCCACCGTCGTGCCGTTCGTGGAGCCCAGGTCCGTCACGGTCACCTGGCCGTCCGGGCCGAGCGTCACAGCGCAGTGCAGCCGGGAGACGTCCGGGTCGTCGAGGGGGACGTCCGCGTCAGCCGAGCGGCCGATGCGGATCTGCCCGCCGTGCAGCAGATGCACACCGCCCGCGTCCGGGCCCGCCACCACGTGCAACTGGGCCGCCGCGCCCGCCAGTTCGGGCCCCGGCTCGGCGGGGGAGCCGAGCGAGAGCACCGCTCCGTCGATCAGCGGGGGCTCGCCGAGGGTGCTGCGCTGGGCGTCGAGCCGCTCCGCCTCCGCGTACAGGACCAGGGGGCCTTCGCCGCCCGCGACGGCCGATGCGAGGCCGGAGGCGACGGCGGCGAGCGCGGTCCCTGCGGGGGCGGTCACCAGCACGTCACTGGCCCCGCGCGCGGGGCCGCCTTGGGGCTCGGTCCGGCCGCTGCGCGGCCCGAGGACGGTCAGCCGGATCTGCATCGCCGTCAGCGGTCCCTTCTGCCCTTGCCGCCGGGCAGGGGGACTCGCGCTGTGATTCCCCCACCACACACGGGCACGTCGGCCAGTATCAGGAAAGCATCCTCGCACCTGCCACTGACAACACGCCCGGCGGCCACCCGTAAGTGATCTTGATTGGTCGGCTCTGCTCGGAAAAGTGCCTGCTTGGACCGTTGCGATCAACGGTTGCCTGTTGGTGACGGAGGTCAATTCGCCGCCACCCGGCAACCAACGGCCCCGGTCGGGCGTCTTTCCACCGAACAACGATCCGGACACCTTGGGGCCGGTGCGGAATCTGACCCGCCGGTGCCCCGGACGGCGGCATTAGAGTGGGTCGGAACACCTTCCGGCGGGTAGCCGGGTCCGGACAGACCAGCCAGATCAGCAGGGAGCGCATGACGTGCGGCCGGTAGGCAGCAAGTACCTGCTCGAGGAGCCGCTCGGGCGCGGCGCCACGGGCACCGTCTGGCGAGCCCGCCAGCGCGAGACCGCGGGCGCCGAGGCGGCCGTCCCCGGCCAGCCCGGCGAGACGGTCGCGATCAAGGTCCTGAAGGAAGAGCTCGCCAACGACGCGGACGTCGTGATGCGCTTCCTCCGGGAGCGCTCCGTCCTGCTCAGACTCACCCACCCGAACATCGTGCGGACCCGCGACCTCGTCGTCGAGGGCGATCTCCTCGCCCTCGTCATGGACCTGGTCGAGGGCCCTGACCTGCACCGCTATCTCCGCGAGAACGGCCCGTTCACGCCGGTCGCCGCGGCCCTGATGACCGCGCAGATCGCCGACGCGCTGGCCGCGAGCCATGCGGACGGCGTCGTGCACCGCGACCTGAAGCCCGCGAACGTCCTGCTCAAGCAGGAGGCGGACGGCTCGCTGCACCCGATGCTGACCGACTTCGGCATCGCGCGCCTCGCGGACTCCCCGGGTCTGACCCGCACCCACGAATTCGTCGGCACGCCCGCGTACGTGGCGCCCGAGTCCGCCGAGGGCCGCCCGCAGACCAGCGCCGTCGACATCTACGGCGCGGGCATCCTGCTGTACGAGCTGGTCACCGGCCGCCCGCCGTTCTCCGGCGGCTCGGCCCTCGAAGTCCTCCACCAGCACCTCAGCGCCGAGCCGAGCCGTCCCTCCACGGTCCCTGACCCGCTGTGGACGGTCATAGAGCGCTGCCTGAGCAAGAACCCCGACCACCGGCCGAGCGCCGAGAACCTCGCGCGCGGGCTGCGGGCCGTGGCCGACGGCGTGGGCGTGCACGCGTCCAGCGCGCAGATCGCCGCCGCGGAGGGCGTGGGCGCCCTCCTGATGCCCGATCCGGCGCCCGCGACGGTGCCGGGGACGGCCGGCGCCGCCGACCCCACCCAGGTCCTGCCGAGCAACGCGGGATCGTACGACCCGAACGCCGCGACGAGCGTCATGCAGAACACCGGCGGCTCCGGTCCGGGTGCCGGGGACGCCGACCCGACGGCCGTCATGCCGCCGGTGCCGCCGAACCAGCCCGGCGCGAACCCGGACGACCCGCACCCCTGGCAGAACCAGATGCGGGCGGCCCGCGACCGCAACGAACAGACCCAGGTCCAGTACCTGGACCCGAACCAGGACCCGCTGCGCCGCCGCCCCCAGCGCCAGGTGGCCCGCCCCCAGCAGCAGCCGCAGCGCCCTCAGCAGTACGCGCCGCAGCAGCAGCGTCCGCAGCAGTACGCACCGGCGCCGCAGCCCCAGCAGCAGCCGCGCCAGTACGCCGCGCCGCCGCAGCAGGCACCGCCGCAGCAGCCGCCCGCCGGGCGCGCGCCGCGCGAGCCGAGGCAGCGCAGCGCGAACCCGATGAAGATCCCGGGTCTCGGCTGCCTCAAGGGGTGCCTGTTCACCATCGTCATCCTCTTCGTGGCGAGCTGGCTCGTCTGGGAGCTGAGCCCGCTCCAGGAGTGGATCGGTACGACGAAGGGGTACTGGGACCAGCTCACCTCCTGGTACGACTCCGTTTCCGGCTGGATAGGGAAACTGGGCGGGAACTAGCGCGGACAAGAACCGAAAATCAGAGACCGGCCGGGAGCCACCAGCTCCCGGCCGGTCTCTCTTCTTTCCCTTCTTTCCCTGTCCTTATCGGCCCCTTCTTGGCGAATCCCCTCCCGACTCTGGGGATTTGTCGACACCTGTGGGGTGATTTCTGCTCCTGGAGTGAAGGTTGGCGTCGAGGCCGCGTAGTTTTGTCGCCAACACGCATCCGTAGGAGCAGTCTTGGCACGCAAGATCGGCAGCCGGTACACCGCCCACCAGATCCTTGGTCGGGGCAGCGCCGGCACGGTGTGGCTCGGCGAGGGACCCGAGGGACCCGTCGCCATCAAGCTGCTGCGCGAGGACCTGGCGTCCGACCAGGAGCTCGTCGGCCGCTTCGTCCAGGAGCGCACGGCACTCCTGAGCCTCGACCACGCGCGCGTGGTGGGTGTCCACGACCTGGTGGTCGACGGCAACGACCTCGCCCTGGTCATGGACCTGGTCCGCGGCACCGATCTGCGCACCCGCCTGGACCGTGAGCGCAGGCTCGCTCCGGAGGCGGCGGTGGCGATCGTCGCGGACGTCGCGGACGGGCTCGCGGCGGCGCACGCGGCGGGGATCGTGCACCGTGACGTGAAGCCGGAGAACGTACTCCTGGACATGCAGGGTCCGCTGGGCCCCGGCGGCTCGCACCCGGCGCTCCTGACGGACTTCGGCGTCGCCAAGCTGATCGACTCCCCGCGCCGCACGCGCGCGACAAAGATCATCGGTACGCCGGACTACCTGGCCCCCGAGATCATCGAGGGCCTGCCCCCGCGCGCGGCGGTCGACATCTACGCCCTCGCGACGGTCCTGTACGAGCTCCTGGCGGGCTTCACACCCTTCGGCGGCGGTCACCCGGGCGCGGTGCTCCGCCGCCACGTCACGGAGACGGTGGTCCCCCTCCCCGGCATCCCGGACGAGCTGTGGCAGCTCATGGTCCAGTGCCTGGCGAAGGCCCCGGCATCCCGCCTTCGCGCCTCCGAGCTGGCCGCGCGCCTGCGGGAGCTGCAGCCGCTGGTGGCGGGGATGCCGCCGCTGGACGTGGACGAGCCGGACACGGAGCCGCTGCCGGAGGAGGCCGACGAGGAGCCCGCGCCGGACCCGGCCCCGGGCGCCCCCCGCCGGGGAGCGGTCCCTCTGGTCCCCGGAGCCGCCCCCGACTCGAACCGCGACACCCATACCTCGATGCGGGTCCCCGGCCCCGACGAGCTCGCGGGCGGCGCCCGAGGCACGGCCCGCGCCCCCCGTGCCGCGGGTTCGGCCCGCCCCGGCTCGGCCCGCCACCGCGCCTCGGCCCGTCGCCGCAGGATCACGCTCGGCGTGGCGGGAGCGGTGATCGTCGCGGCCGCGGGCATCGGCACCTGGGCCGCCACCAGCGACGACGACGCGGACGCAACCCCCCAGGACACAAAAAACTCGGCCCCAGATTCCCCCTGACCCGGGGCCTTTCCCACCCACGAGACCTTCCCGCCCACCCACCCGTACCTCCGGGGCAATCGGGCGGGTGGGTGGGGAAGATCCGGCGCGAAGCGCCGGGGCAGGCTCCGCCCCCAGGGCAGCACGACACCCCCGCAGGCCCGGCGACACCGTTCCCCCGCCCGGGAGGGCAGACCGCTTGCGCTCAGCCGTTAGGCTGGACCCGTGGCAGTCGTCGATGTATCCGAAGAGCTCAAGTCCCTCTCCTCGACCATGGAGTCGATCGAGGCCGTCCTGGACCTCGACAAGCTGAGGGCAGACATCGCCGTGCTCGAGGAGCAGGCGGCCGCGCCGTCCCTGTGGGACGACCCGGAAGCGGCACAGAAGATCACCAGCAAGCTGAGCCACCTCCAGGCGGAGGTGCGCAAGGCCGAGGCCCTGCGCGGGCGCATCGACGACCTCGGCGTGCTCTTCGAGATGGCCGAGGAGGAGGACGACCCGGACACCCGCGCCGAGGCCGAGTCCGAGCTCACGGCCGTGAAGAAGGCGCTGGACGAGATGGAGGTCCGCACGCTCCTCTCCGGCGAGTACGACGCCCGTGAGGCGCTCGTCACCATCCGCGCGGAGGCCGGCGGCGTCGACGCCTCCGACTTCGCCGAGAAGCTGCAGCGCATGTACCTGCGCTGGGCCGAGCGGCACGGCTACAAGTCGGAGCTCTACGAAACCTCGTACGCGGAAGAGGCCGGCATCAAGTCGACCACCTTCGCCGTCCAGGTCCCGTACGCCTACGGAACGCTCTCGGTCGAGCAGGGCACCCACCGTCTGGTCCGCATCTCGCCCTTCGACAACCAGGGGCGCCGCCAGACCTCCTTCGCCGGCGTCGAGATCCTCCCGGTCGTCGAGCAGACCGACCACATCGAGATCGACGAGTCCGAGCTGCGCATCGATGTGTACCGCTCATCGGGCCCCGGAGGCCAGGGCGTCAACACGACCGACTCCGCGGTCCGCCTGACGCACATCCCCACCGGCATCGTCGTCTCCTGCCAGAACGAGCGCTCGCAGATCCAGAACAAGGCGAGCGCGATGAACGTCCTCCAGGCCAAGCTCCTCGAGCGCCGCCGCCAGGAGGAGCAGGCGAAGATGAACGCCCTCAAGGGTGACGGCGGCAACTCCTGGGGCAACCAGATGCGTTCGTACGTCCTGCACCCCTACCAGATGGTGAAGGACCTGCGTACGGAGTTCGAGGTCGGCAACCCGGAGTCCGTGTTCAACGGCGAGATCGACGGTTTCCTCGAGGCCGGAATTCGCTGGCGCAAGCAGCAGGAGAAGTAGCGGAAAGCGCTCGCGCCGCTTTATCGACAAGGCAACTGCTGCCCCTGTGGCGGCAGTTGCCCTTTGTTGTGCCTCTTACGTCACAGTCACATCTCCGTACGCCGGTCAACTGATCCCATTTCAGACATCGCGCCCGCAACGACCTTGACGCTGTCATGAAAAGTGGAAAGGCTAGCGAGCGGCATGCGTATCTCTGGGACGCGTGTGGTCTGTGGGGGCCGATCCAGTGCCCCCGGCGAACGCAGTCCCGGACGCTGCCTCACTGACGATTCAGCTACTGGGGGTAGCAGCCAGATGACCAAGAAGACGCGGATCCGCGTGGCACGGATAGCGGCCGGTGCGGTGATCGCCGCAGGTGCTTCGCTGACCGCTGCCGGTGCCGCCTCGGCCCTGGACGTCGGCGTCGAGCTCGGCGGTGCGGGCGTCCACGCCAACGCCGACGAGAACGGCATCGGCGTCGACGTCGGCCTGGGCGATGACGACGACGAGCCCACCGAGGAGCCGACGGAGATCCCGACGGACCCGGAGGAGCCCACGGAGGAGCCGACCGAGCCCACCGAGGAGCCCACCGAGCCCACGGAGGAGCCGACCGAGCCCACCGAGGAGCCCACGGAGCCCACCGAGGAGCCGACCGAGCCCACCGCGGACCCGACGGACCCCACGGACCCGACGGACGAGCCCACCGCCGACCCGAGCGACCCGGGTAACGGCAACGGCACGGGCGGTAACGACAACGATCCTGACGGCGGCTCCAACCCCGTCGAGCAGGGCAAGGGCAAGGACAGCCTGACCGACACGGGCTCCACCCCGGTCGAGCAGGGCGGCGACAAGGCCGACAAGGGCGAGCTCGCCGAGACGGGTGCCGCCGAGACCACGTTCCTGCTGATCGGCGCCGCGACGATGATCGCCGGCGGCATCGGCTTCCGCGTTCTGCCGCGCTTCGTCGGCAACCGCGGCGCCGCTGCCTGATCCAGGGCACGCGGTATGCGTACGTGATGTACGCGACGTACGTCAGAAGGGCCCGGAGCACAGCTCCGGGCCCTTCTGGGTGTCCTGGCGCGCCCCTGGCGCGCTAAACGGTCTGTTGCGCCAGCAGCGCCATCGCCGCGATCAGCACCACGAGAACCCCTATCAGGGCCGCAGGGCTGAGGCCGCCGAACGGCCCCTCTTGCTGCTGCATGCGCTCGCGATTGGCCCGGCACACGGGGCAGCGGCCTTCGCTGACGGGCGCCGCGCAGTTCGCGCACACCAACCTGTCATAGGTCATGCGCTCCTCCTCCCGCACAGTCACAGCCTGCCCAACGCTAGGGGGAACCCAACCGTTCCCCTTCCACTGTGCCAGCTTCCACGGATTTCGGCGCGGCCCGCCCGGCACAGTCGGTTTCCGACTGATCTGTTCCGTGGTATATCCGAGACAATTCGCGCAACTCAGGACGCTGACTGCGCTCGCGCACCGCCTTCGCGTATGGTCACGCACACCTACCCCCGGCTACCCGTGGTGCATCCGTGATCCGATTCGACAACGTCTCCAAGGCCTACCCCAAGCAGTCCCGGCCCGCTCTCCGGGATGTCTCCCTGGAGATCGAGAAGGGCGAGTTCGTCTTCCTGGTGGGATCGTCCGGCTCCGGAAAGTCCACCTTCCTGCGGCTGATCCTCCGCGAGGAGCGCACCAGCCACGGCCAGGTGCACGTCCTCGGCAAGGACCTCGCCCGCCTCTCCAACTTCAAGGTGCCGCACATGCGGCGCCAGTTGGGCACCGTCTTCCAGGACTTCCGTCTCCTTCCGAACAAGACCGTCGGCGAGAACGTGGCCTTCGCGCAGGAAGTCATCGGCAAGTCCCGCGGCGAGATCCGCAAGTCCGTGCCCCAGGTCCTCGACCTCGTCGGTCTCGGCGGCAAGGAGGACCGGATGCCCGGCGAGCTCTCCGGTGGTGAGCAGCAGCGGGTGGCGATCGCGCGAGCCTTCGTCAACCGCCCCAAGCTCCTCATCGCGGACGAGCCGACCGGCAACCTCGACCCGCAGACGTCGGTCGGCATCATGAAGCTGCTCGACCGGATCAACCGGACCGGCACGACCGTCGTCATGGCGACCCACGACCAGCAGATCGTGGACCAGATGCGCAAGCGGGTCATCGAGCTGGAGAAGGGCCGTCTCGTCCGCGACCAGTCGCGCGGCGTATACGGCTACCAGCACTGACGACCCGTACTGATCCACAGCACTGATCCACTGAAAGGGAGCCATGCGCGCCCAGTTCGTCCTGTCGGAGATCGGCGTCGGTCTCCGCCGCAATCTCACGATGACCTTCGCGGTCATCGTCTCCGTCGCCCTCTCGCTCGCCCTGTTCGGCGGCTCGCTGCTCATGCGCGACCAGGTGAGCACGATGAAGGGCTACTGGTACGACAAGGTCAACGTCTCGATCTTCCTCTGCAACAAGGCCGACGCCGAGCAGGACCCCAAGTGTGCCAAGGGCGCGGTCACGAACGAGCAGAAGGAACAGATCCGCCAGGATCTGAAGAAGATGCCCGTCGTGGAGAAGGTCGCGTACGAGTCGTCCGACGACGCGTACAAGCACTACAAGGAGCAGTTCGGCGACTCCCCGCTGTCCAGCTCGCTCACGCCGGACCAGATGCAGGAGTCGTACCGCATCAAGCTGAAGGACCCGGAGAAGTACCAGGTGGTCGCGACCGCCTTCTCCGGGCGTGACGGCGTGCAGTCCGTGCAGGACCAGAAGGGCATCCTGGAGAACCTCTTCGGGCTGCTCAACGGCATGAACTGGGCGGCGCTCGCGGTGATGGCGCTGATGCTCGTCGTCGCGCTGATGCTGATCGTCAACACGGTGCGCGTCTCGGCGTTCAGCCGCAGACGTGAAACCGGCATCATGCGGCTGGTCGGCGCGTCCAGCTTCTACATCCAGATGCCGTTCATCATGGAGGCCGCCGTCGCCGGTCTCATCGGCGGCGGTGTCGCCTGCGGCATGCTCCTGGTGGGCCGTTACTTCATCATCGACCACGGTCTCGCGCTCTCCGAGAAGCTGAATCTGATCAACTTCATCGGGTGGGACGCGGTCCTGGCCAAGCTGCCGCTGGTGCTCGCCATCGGTCTGCTGATGCCCGCGCTGGCCGCGTTCTTCGCGTTGCGCAAGTACCTCAAGGTGTGACAAGACCCGCCTGTACGTAAGGGCGTCGTACGGTTCAACCGGCCGTACGGCGCCCTTCGTTGTCCTAGACTCACCGGCATGTCAGGCCCCGACCGGTTCTGCGACCGGCTCTCCCGGCCCCGCCGCATCCGCCGTGGGGCCACGCTGACATTGGTCTTCGCGACTGTCCTCGCCACCGGCGCGGCCACCGGATCCTGGAGCGAAGGCGCCCAGCAGGGCCGGAAGTCGCCCTCCCCGGCGACCCGTTCCGTCGCCTCGTCCGGCGACGCGGGCGACACCGCCGACGAAGCGGCCGACGCCGCCGCCGAGGCGATGGCCGACGGCAAGTCCGGCAAGAAGGCTGCGGAGGACGCCGTCAGCCGCAGCGGTGACCGCTGGGGTTCGGTGTACTCCCCCGGGGAGTTCCAGGAGTTCGAGCAGGCCCTCGACGGCGCCTACACCGGAGTCGGCCTGTGGGCCAGGCGCGCGGCCGACGGGCGCATCGAGGTGTCCCGCGTCCAGCACGGCGGCCCCGCCGACCGGGCCGGCGTACGCGAGGGCGACCGGCTCACGAGCATCGACGGCAGGCACGTGGCGGGGCTTCCCGTCACCGAGGTGGTGTCCCTGCTGCGCGGCGACCGCGCAGGCACCCCCGTCACCCTGGACCTGGAGCGGGGCACGCGCGCGTGGAGCGAGACGCTGCACCGGGCCCGCCTCTCCACGGACCCCGTCACGGTCACCCGGATCGCGGGCGGCGCCGTACTGATCAAGGTCGACGCTTTCACCAAGGGGTCGGGCGAGCGGGTGCGTTCAGCGGTGCGCGAGGCCCCCGAGGGCGCCGGGATCCTGCTCGATCTGCGGGGGAACTCCGGAGGCCTGGTGTCGGAGGCGGTCACCGCGGCGTCCGGCCTTGTCGACGGCGGCCTGGTGGCGACGTACGACGTGCGCGGCCGGCAGAAGGCGCTCCACGCCGAGCAGGGCGGGGACACCTCCAGACCTGTGGTCACGCTGGTCGACGGCGGCACGATGAGCGCGGCGGAACTGCTCACGGGAGCGCTGCAGGACCGCGGCCGGGCGGTCGTGGTGGGCTCGAAGACCTTCGGCAAGGGCTCGGTCCAGATGCCGAGCCGGCTGCCCGACGGCTCGGTGGCCGAGCTGACGGTCGGGCACTACCGCACTCCTTCGGGGCGAACGGTCGACGGCCGGGGCATCACCCCCGACCTGGAGGTCGACGGCGGGGCGGAGACCCGGGCCGAGACAGTATTGACTGGCCTCGGACCCCCCTCGTAGTGCGAAAATGGCCGCACTATGGCGAAGGAAAAGGTAAAGCGCAAGGCCGCGAAGGCCGCTGAGAAGGCCCCCGCCCGGAAGATGGTCGCGCAGAACAAGAAGGCGCGGCACGACTACCACATCCTCGACACGTACGAGTGTGGCCTCGTCCTGATGGGCACCGAGGTCAAGTCGCTGCGGATGGGCAGGGCCTCCCTGGTGGACGGCTTCGTGCAGATCGACAACGGAGAGGCGTGGCTGCACAACATCCACGTCCCGGAGTACGTGCAGGGCACCTGGACCAACCACTCGGCCACGCGGAAGCGCAAGCTCCTGCTGCACCGGGCGGAGATCGACAAGCTGGAGTCCAAGTCGCAGGAGACGGGTCACACGATCGTGCCCCTGTCCCTGTACTTCAAGGACAGCCGGGTCAAGGTCGAGATCGCTCTTGCCAAGGGCAAGAAGGAGTACGACAAGAGGCAGACGCTGCGTGAGAAGCAGGACACCCGCGAGACGAACCGCGCGATCGCGGCGGTCAAGCGGCGCCAGCGGAGCGCCTGAGGTGCTCGCCGCCTGAGGTCGCCAGGAATTGGCTGGCATCGTCGTGCGTTGGTCACGTACGATGGGCCTTGCTCCTCACAGCAGGGGCAAGCATTGAAAAATCAACATGGGGATGATCGGTTTCGACAGCGGATGTCGAAGCAGGGGAAGCGAGCCGAGGAAGCGGCAATGATCTCGTAAACCATATGTCGCAACCAATAATCGCCAATTCTAAGAGCGATTCCCAGTCCTTCGCCCTCGCTGCCTAATAAGCAGTGAGTGAAGGACCCTTAATGGGTGTCAGCCCGGGAGTGTTCCCGACCCGGATCCTGGCATAATCTAGGGAACTAAACCATCGAGCCCGGTCACGGGGTTCGATGGGAAATCAAACAGTGGCTGGGCCCGTCGGAGACTTGTTCGCGAGATCACCGGGGCCGAGAAAATCGAAGCGAACTGCGCTCGGAGAAGCCCTCCTTTAGCACCGTTGGACGCGGGTTCGATTCCCGCCATCTCCACAATTCCCATGTGAGGTTAAAGCCCTCTGGCCACCGGCCAGGGGGCTTTTTCCGTGTGCGGGGCACGGATCGGTGGGGCACATCCTCTGGGCATGTGACTCGTTACTGCATCCGAGTGGAGGTTCACAGCAGCCGGCGGGGCAGAGGACGGCTGCGTACGCAAGAGCAGGAGGCAGTCGCTTTTGGATGCCACCGTCACTCTCTTCGGATCTTTTCTCGCCTGTCTGGGGGTGCTTGGCGCGGCTGTGGCTGCGTATCTCGGAAAGCGCGGGGAGAACGCGCTCACCGGCTTCTCCAGCCTGACGGAGAAGCTCCAGAGCGAGCGGGACCGGCTGGAGCGCCAGGTCGCCGAACGCGACGTGAAACTGGCCGAGTTAAACGCCCTGCACGCCCATGACCAGAGCGAGATCGCACGGCTTCTCATCGACAACCAACGGCTCGGAGGCACGCCGTGATCCAGCTCGAGCGACTCCTGGCCCGCCGTTGGCGCAGTGTCTTTCTCGTCTGTGTGCTGGTCGCGCTCACCGGTGTCGCGGCGATTCTCTGGGCCCGTATCGACGCGGGTGACCGCCGTGCCGACCAGCTCGCCGCGGAGGCGGACCGGCGCGGCGAGGCCGTGTCCACCCTCGCCCGGGACGTGCGCACGCTGCGTGCGCAGGTCAGGTCCCAGGGGGGCACGCCCGCGGCGCCGGACCCGTCCGACGCCATCGACGACCTGCTGGCCCGGGTGCGCGTGCCTGTCACGGCGCCCGGTTCGCCCGGCGAGGACGGGGCCGACGGTGCGGACGGCTCGGAAGGGAAGCCGGGCGAGAAGGGCGCGCGCGGAAGCGGCGGGCAGCAGGGCGACCCTGGAGATCCGGGCGAGCCCGGGGAGCCGGGGAAGTCCGGTGAACCCGGAGAGCCAGGGCCGACGGGACCCCCGGGCGTGGACGGCCGGGACGGCGAGCAGGGGCCCGAAGGGCCGGCCGGCTCGGCAGGGTCCGACGGCCCTCCCGGTCCCGCGGGTGACGGCGGTGCCTCGGGTCCCGCGGGCCCGGCGGGACCCGCGGGCCCAGCGGGACCCGCCGGGCCTCCCGGCGAGCGAGGCCCCGAGGGGGAAGCGGGGCCCACCTGCCCCGAGGGCTACAGCCTTCAGCAGCCTCCCGAAGACCCCGACGCCCTGGTCTGCCGCCGCGCTGCCGGTGCCCCCGCCGACCCGGCACCGGCCCTCTTGCTGGCGGCCGCGCTGCAGGTCCGCTGCCGCCGGCCGCGGAGGACCGCGGAGTGGGGTCTGTCGCCGGGCGCCGGAGTCAGGGATGCTCCTGGGCCATGAGTAGACCCGTGAGACGCGTCAACACCCGTATGCGCCACTGGATCTGGCCCGCCGTGCTCGGCCTCGCGGCGGCCTCCCTCTCGCTGAGTGCCCCGGCCGGGGCGGACTCCGACCGCAGTGGTCTGCCCGAGGCGATCGACACCATCCTCGGAGATCCCCGGATGGAGGGCGGCGCCGCGAGCGTCGTCGTCGCCGACGCCACGTCCGGTGACGTGCTCTACCAGCACCTGCCCAGCGGCCGCCTGATGCCCGCCTCCAACACCAAACTCCTCACATCGGCGGCCGCCATGGAGCGGCTCGGCCCGGATCACCGCTTCACCACCGATGTCCTCACCGACGGCAAGCAGCACGGACCCGTGCTCGCCGGCGATCTGTATCTGCGCGGCACCGGCGATCCGACGACGCTCGTCGCGGACTACGACCGGCTCGCCGCGAAGATCGCCGACGCGGGTGTCCGGCGGGTCTCGGGGCGTCTGGTCGCGGACGACACCCGGTTCGACGACCGGCGCATCGGCGACACCTGGGCGGGTGACGACGAATTCGCGTACTACGCCGCCCAGATCTCCGCGCTGAGCGTCGCCCCGGACACCGACTACGACACCGGAACGGTCATCGTCGAGGCCGTGCCCGGAGCGAAGGCCGGGGACAAGCCCAAGGTGACGGTGTCCCCGAAGACCGACTACGTGGACGTCGACATCAGCGCCGAGACGGTCGCGGCGGGCGGCGACGACACGCTCACCATCGAGCGGGAGCACGGCACCAACACCATCACCGTCACCGGAACCGTCCCCGTGGGCGGCGACGCCACCAAGGAGTGGATCGCCGTCTGGGAGCCGACCGGCTACGCGGCCGCGATCTTCCGGGACGCGCTCGCCGGCCACGGGGTGCGGGTGAGCGGCCCCACCAAGGCGGGGATCGCGACCCCGAAGGGCGCGCGGCAGCTGGCCGAGCACGAATCCATGCCGCTGAAGGAGCTGATGATCCCCTTCATGAAGCTCTCCAACAACATGCACGCGGAGAACCTCACGAAGACGATGGGGTACGAGTCGACCGGTCGGTCCGGAAACTGGACGGACGGAATCGCCGCCATCAGTGGCTACTTGAAGACGGCCGGAGTCGATCCGGGCAAGCTGCGCCACGTCGACGGCTCCGGACTCTCACGCAAGAACAACGCGCCCGCCGATCAGCTGATCAAGCTCCTTCTCTCGGCGAAGGGCGAGCCCTGGTACGGGGATTGGTACAAGTCGCTGCCGGTCGCCTGCGGCCCGGGCAAGTCTGTCGGGGGAACGCTGCGTTCGCGGATGTGCGGGACCCCGGCGGCCCTCAACGCGCATGCGAAGACAGGGTCGTTGACGGGCGCGTCCGCCCTCTCCGGGTACGTGAAGGACGCGGGCGGACGGGAACTCGTCTTCAGCATCGTCCTCAACAACTACCTGCCCTCCTCGGTGAAGGCCCTGGAGGACGCGATCGTGGTGACGCTCGCCAAGTCGACCGAGGACAAGGCCGTGCTGGTCAAGCCGCGTGCGAAGCGTGCGGCCGAGCCGAGCGGCGATCTGGAGTGCTCGTGGCGGAAGCCCGCGCGATGCTGAGCAGCAGCGCGCAGCACGCGGCGGTGACCGGGACCGCGTAACCCGTGGTGGCGCTCAGGTGCTCCACCACCCAGCCGCCGCCCGCCGCGCCGCAGGCGATGCCCCCGAGGAGGCCGGTCACGGCGAGGGTCATGCCCTCGTTCAACCGCCCCTCGGGGGTGAGCTGTTGGACGACGGTCATGCCGGTGACCATGGTCGGGGCGGTCGCCATCCCGGCGACCAGAAGGGCCCCGGCGAGCACCAGGAGCGAGCCGGTGAGGGCGGCGGCGAGCAGGGGGAGGGTCATCAGGAGCGCCATCGCGGCGGCGCACAGGATCTGCCGGCGGCGCAGCGAACCGCGCGGTCCGACGGCTCCGTAGAGCAGGCCCGCCGCACAGGAGCCCGCCGCCTGCAGGGCGAGGATCGCGCCCGCGGCGGACTTGTGGCCCTGGGCGTCGGCGTACGCGATCGTCACGACCTCCATCGAGCCGAAGACGGCGCCGGTGGCGAGGAACGCGGCGAGCAGGGTGGGCATCCCGCGCGCGTGGAGGGGCGATTTCCCCTTCGTGGCCGTACGTTCCTGGAGCGGCGGCTCCGTGGTGCGCTGGGCGGCGAAGAGCAGCACGCCTGTCAGGAGCAGGACGATGCCCACGAGGGTGCCTGCCTCCGGGAAGAACGCCCCGCACAGGAAGGCAGCGACGACGGGGCCGAGCATGAAGCACAGTTCGTCCGCCGCCTGTTCGAAGGAGTTGGCGGTGTGCAGGGCCCTGGCGTCGCCCTTCAGGAGATGCGCCCACCGGGCCCGGGACATGCCGCCGGTGTTGGGGGTCGTGGCCGTCGCCATGTAGGAGGCGAACAGGGTCCAGTCGGGCGCTCCGTAGTGCACGCACAGCAGCAGGGAGAGCGATCCGAGCGCAGCGATCGCGGTGGCCGGCACGGCGATCCGCGCCTGGCCGTGACGGTCGACCAGGCGCGCCGTCCAGGGGGCCACCACGGCGGTCGCGGCGAGGCCCGTCGCGGTGACGGCGCCGGCCAGCGCGTACGAACCGCGGGCCCCGGCGATCATGATGACGGCGCTCACGCTGAACATGCCCATGGGGAGGCGGGCGATGAGGTTGCCGACGGTGAAGGCGACGGCTCCGGGTATGTGGAAGAGGCGGGCGTAGGGGACGCGGCGGGGGTGTTCGGCGGGCGGCATGGGATCACCATCACCGGGGCGGTGGCGCACGGTCCAACACCTTCTGGGTGCCGATTCACGCACCTGCGTTGTAAGTTCCCGGGGTGACCGGAGAGCCTCGTACATCTCATGACCTGGTGGGGCCGCTCTCGCGCGACGTACGCGACCTGGTGGACCCGCGCCTTCTGCGGGCCTTCGTGGTCGTCGCCGAAGAGCTGCACTTCACCCGGGCCGCCGCCAGACTGTACGTCGCCCAGCAGGCGCTGAGCCGTGATGTGCGGCGCCTGGAGCGGGAGTTGGGCGCCGGCCTCTTCGCGCGCACGACGCGGCAGGTCACGCTGACGGCGGAGGGGGAACGGCTGCTTCCGTACGCGCGGCGGGTCCTGGAGGCGCAGGACGATCTGGCGGCCGCCTTCCCCCGGGACCGCGGCGGCGCGGCCGCTTCGGCCAGGCCCCTTCTGGTGGACCTGAACAGCCCGGGGCTCGTCTTCGGGCGGATCCTGGAGCGGGCCCGCGAACTCGCCCCCGAATGCGAGCTGATGGCCCGCTTCGAGAGCGGCCTCACCTACGCCGCGGCGGAGATCGACGCGGGGCGGCTCGATGTGTCCTTCGGGCGGTACGCAGGGCTCGAACCGGCGCTGCGGGCGCGGCTCGACCAGCAGCCCGTGCGGTACGAGCCGATGGCGGTGCTGCTGCCGCTCGGCCATCCGCTGGCCGAGCTCGACGCGGTGCCGCTGGACGCGCTGGCCGGAGAGAGCGTGTATGCAGGGGCGGGCAATCACCGGACGCTGGAGTGGACCGACCTGGCGCACCGGCTCTTCGCGGGGCGCGGCATCGAGGTGGCGCCGCCCGCGCCGCTCGCGGTGGGCCAGGAGGAGTTCGGGCGGATCATGGCCAAGAACCGGAACCCCGTGCTCGCCGTGGTGGACTTTCCGGCCATGCCCGGGGCCGTTCTGCGGCCTTTGACCGACCCTGTCCCCCTGTCGCCGGTGTCGCTGGTGTGGCGGAAGGGCCTGGTGCATCCAGGAGTGGACGCGCTGCGCAGGGCCGCCGCCGAGCTCGCCGCCGCCGAGGGATGGCTCCGAAGGCCCGAAGACGGATGGGTTCCGGCCACAGATGCACTCATCATGATGAGTCTGGACTGACGGATTAGTACGACTGTCGCCGCCGTGCGCTACATTCATAGCCCGGGCACGGTGTGATAGGGGGGCGCTCGGATCGGGTGGGGGCCCGGTCCGGACGGCAGAGTTGCCCGGAGTCGTGCGCGCCCGAGACAGGTTATGTGGGGGGTTGCGCGTACGCATGGACAATTGGCGAGAAGATGCCCTACCGGAACACACCCATGATCCGAACGAGGTCACCGTTCAGATCGACGGGGTGGGGCGACAGCTGGCGGACTTCTCCGCCAAGAGTGACCAGGACGCGCCGGACGGGCCGGTTTTCGTCGACGAGACGGGCCGCCGCAGCCGGATGTACCGCCGCATAGGCGTGATCGTGGGCATCGCCTGCGCCGTCTACGCAGTGATCATCGTCAGCACCCTGCTCTCGGGAAACTCCAACGCGCCCTGGCTGCCGGTAAAGCCCAAGGACGACAAGCCGGCGAGCCAGGTGGACACACCCGACGGCCCGGCGGACTCGGCCGACCCCTCGGTCTCGCCCGGCGCGACACCGTCGCCCGGCGCGACGGACGCCGGCGGCACCGCGCCCGCGCCCGGCGGCAGCGACCCCGCCGACCCCACGAAGCCGGACGACGACACCACCAAGCCCGGCGGCGAGTCCCCCGGCCCCGACCCGACGGACGACGGCAAGCCCGACCCGGACCCGACGGACGACGGCGGCGATCCCGACCCCACGGACAAGCCCACCACGCCCGACCCCGACCCGGACCCGACCGAGCCGACGGACCCGCCCACGGATCCGGACCCCACCGAGTCCTCCAGCGGCGGCGCGGGAGGCGGCGGCGAAGTCCCCGTGGTGAACCCCGCCGCCGACCAGCAGTCCACGAGCGCCCAGTCGGTCGGCTACCAGTCCCCGCAAAGCGCTGACCAGCAGCCCTCGGAGGCCGCACAGCGATGAACGCCCGCACCAACAGGGGCCGGTCCAACCGCGCCCGGAACAGCCACGCCCAGTCCGGGGGCGGCCGCCGCCGCGCAAAGCCCGCGCGGGTCACCAGGCGGCGCAGACTCCCCCTGCGCTATCTGCTGCCCTCGCTGCTTCTCGTCGCCCTGATGGCGATGCTGATGCTGCGCGGGTACACCCACAGCGAGATCCTCGCCGACCACCGCGTGCGCCCGCCCGCGGCCACGGACAAGGTGCCCAAGGAGGTCCTCGAAGGCGGCGGCCCGGTCATCGACACCCGGGGCGGTCACGAGGAGACGCTGAGCGTCCCCGACCACCGCCTGGTCCTCACCTTCGACGACGGCCCGGACCCGGAGTGGACCCCCAAGGTCCTGGACGTACTGAAGAAGCACCACGCGCACGGCGTCTTCTTCGTCACCGGCACGATGGCGTCGCGCTACCCCGACCTGGTCGAACGCATGGTCGCCGAGGGCCACGAGGTCGGGCTGCACACGTTCAACCACCCGGACCTCTCCTACCAGTCCACGAGTCGCATCGACTGGGAGCTCTCGCAGAACCAGCTGGCCCTCGCGGGCGCGGCAGGCATCCGCACCTCCCTGTTCCGCCCCCCGTACTCCTCCTTCTCGGACGCGATGGACAACAAGTCCTGGCCGGTCACGAAGTACATAGGCAGCCGCGGCTATCTCACCGTCGTCAACAACACCGACAGCGAGGACTGGAGGCGCCCCGGCGTCGACGAGATCATCCGCCGTGCCACGCCCAAGGGCGGCAAGGGCGCCGTCGTCCTGATGCACGACTCCGGAGGCGACCGCTCGCAGACGGTCGCCGCGCTCGACACCTTCCTGCCCGATCTGCAGGACAAGGGCTACCACTTCACCAACCTCACCGAGGCCCTGGAGACGCGCAGCGCGCACGCGCCGGTCACCGGCATAGAGCTGTGGAAGGGCAAGGCCTGGGTCTTCCTGGTCGGCGCCTCGGAGCAGATCACCGGCGGCCTCGTCGTCGCACTGGCAGTGATCGGCTTCCTCGTGATGGCCCGCTTCGCCCTGATGCTGCTGCTCTCCGCGGTGCACGCGCGCAAGGTCCGCAAACGCGGCTTCCGCTGGGGCCCGGACGTCACAGAACCGGTCTCGGTCCTGGTCCCGGCGTACAACGAGGCCAAGTGCATAGAGGCCACCGTCCGTTCACTCATGACCAGCGACCACCCCATCGAGATCATCGTCATCGACGACGGCTCGACGGACGGCACCGCGCTGATCGTCGAGGGCCTTCGCCTGCCGAACGTACGCGTCGTACGCCAGCAGAACGCGGGCAAGCCCGCGGCGCTCAACCGCGGGATCGCCAACGCCCGCTTCGACCTCATCGTGATGATGGACGGCGACACGGTCTTCGAGCAGTCCACCGTCCGCGAGTTGGTGCAGCCGTTCGGCGACCCGCGCGTGGGCGCGGTGGCGGGCAACGCGAAGGTCGGCAACAGGGACTCCCTCATCGGCGCGTGGCAGCACATCGAATACGTGATGGGCTTCAACCTCGACCGCCGGATGTACGACATGCTCGGCTGCATGCCGACCATCCCCGGCGCCGTGGGAGCCTTCCGGCGTTCGGCACTTGAGCGGGTCGGCGGCATGAGCGACGACACGCTCGCCGAGGACACCGACATCACCATGGCGATGCACCGGGACGGCTGGCGGGTCGTGTACGCCGAGAAGGCGCGCGCCTGGACCGAGGCACCGGAGACGGTGCAGCAGCTGTGGTCCCAGCGCTACCGCTGGTCGTACGGCACGATGCAGGCGATCTGGAAGCACCGCCGCTCGCTGATCGAATCGGGCCCGTCGGGCCGCTTCGGCAGGGTCGGCATGCCCTTGGTGTCCCTGTTCATGGTCCTGGCACCGCTCCTCGCGCCCCTGATCGACGTATTCCTCCTCTACGGATTGGTCTTCGGCCCCACCCAGAAGACGATCATCGCGTGGCTCGGCGTCCTCGCCATCCAGGCGGTGTGCGCGGCGTACGCCTTCCGGCTCGACCGCGAGCGCATGACCCATCTGATCTCGCTGCCCCTCCAGCAGATCCTCTACCGGCAGCTGATGTACGTCGTGCTGCTGCAGTCCTGGATCACTGCCCTGACCGGAGGCCGCCTGCGCTGGCAGAAGCTCCGGCGTACGGGAGTGCTGGGATCGCCGCCCTCGATTCCGCAGCAGCGGGCGGGCGGCGCCGATCGGAGGCCCGTCGCATGACCTATCCCACGCAACCGCTGCCGCAGGTGCCTCAGGCGGCGCCTCCTGCGGGGCCCGCTCCCGCATCCGCTCCCGTTGCCGGCAAGAAGCCGGGCCGGGACCGCTACTTCGACGTACTGCGCTCGCTGGCCCTGGTCCGCGTCGTCATCTACCACCTGTTCGGCTGGGCCTGGCTGACGATCCTGTTCCCGTCGATGGGCGTGATGTTCGCGCTGGCGGGCGCGCTGATGGCACGCTCGCTGAAGCGCCCGGCGTGGGGCGTGATCAGGGGCCGAATACGCCGACTGCTCCCGCCGATGTGGGCGTTCAGCGCGGTGGCACTGTTCCTGCTGTTCTACGGCGGCTGGAACGTGACCAAGGACCCGGACCACGGGGACACCTGGGGCCTGGTGTCGATGCTCAATTACGTGTTCCCGATAGGCGCCCCGCCGTTCCCCTGGCACATCGGGGACAAGGCGGGCCTCCTGGAGGACACCTGGCCGGCGCAGGCCGCGGGCCCGCTCTGGTACATCCGCGCGTACTTGTGGTTCGTGATCGCCTCGCCGTTGTTGCTGTGGGCGTTCCGCAGGCTCCCGTGGGTCACGCTGTTCGCGCCGCTGGCGCTGACGGCGGTGCTCGCCACGGACGTCGTGAAGATCCCCGGCGAGACGGGCAACGCGGTGTCGGACTTCGCGGTGTACGGCAGCTGCTGGGTGCTTGGCTTCGCCCACCAGGAGGGCGTACTGGCGCGCGTGCCGCGCTACGTGGCGGTGTCCGTCTCGGCACTGATCATGGCCTTCGGCCTGTGGTGGGCGTCGGGCCATCTGGGCCCGGACGGCTGGGACCTGAACGACATCCCGCTGGCGCAGGCGGCGTGGTCCTTCGGTTTCGTCGTCATCCTGTTCCAGTACTCGCCGTCGTGGCAGGAGCTGCCGGGCCGCTTGAGGAAATGGGACAAGCTGGTGACGCTGTCCAACAACCGTGCGGTCACGATCTACCTCTGGCACAACCTGCTGATCATGGCGACGGTGCCGATCATCGACATGGCGTACGACTTGCCGTTCATGCAGGACGAGCAGTGGAGCTCGGCGCTGGACTCGACGTACATGCTGTGGATGACGGTGCTGGTGTGGCCGTTGATCGGGCTGATGATCGTTGCCGTGGGCTGGCTGGAGGATGTGGCGGCGCAGCGGAGGCCTCGGCTCTGGCCGAACGGGGCGAAGGCGGGGAAGGGGCGGCGGGCCGCTCGGTAGCGCGCGCGTCGGCGTGAGGGTGGCCGTGGATCGCACTTTGGTGCGGTGTGCGGCCACTTTTGTGTGCGGGGCTCAGGGCGGCGCGAAGTTACCAACTAAGGGTGAATTCGGGGCCCTTGAATGTGCTGTTATGTCCTAACGCCCGGTGAACATGCCGCTGGCACCGGCAGTGGCTCGTGGATAGCTTGCTCGCTCCCGAGGGTCTTCGCCTCGCCTCGCTTGCCTCGCCAGGAGCCGAACATGCCCAGTCGCCCCCACCTGTTCGCAGCGGCCGCCGTCACTGTTGCCGTGGTGCTTTCGCTGTCTGCGTGTGGAGGAGGTGCCGAGGGGGACAAGGGCGCGGAGAAGATCGCGGGGGCGGACGTGGGGGAGAGCGGGAGAAGGCCGCCGTCCCCAACAGCGTCTGCCGACGGCATCGACCGGCCGGAGATCAAGCTGCCGAAGGGCGTGGACAACGTCTTCGAGGGTGGTGAGACGGGGGATTCGGTTAAGGATGCGGTGCTTGCGGACAACGAGCGCGTGATCAACTCAATCGATGAGGCCATCACCGTCGATGCCAAGAAGCATCCGGCGCTGGAGTTCTACTCGGCGGGCGACGCGCTCGTCAGCGCTGCCACGTATGTCCAGTCGTTCTATGACGCAGGCGTCACGTGGGTGGGACTGACTCGGTACTACGACCAGCAAGTCACGTTCCTCAAGGGCGGGGCCGCGGCTGTCACTTACTGCGGCGACGAGACGAAGGCATACAGCGCGAACCGCAAGACGGGGGCGGTCAAGAAGACCCCCGGCGACAAGGATGACTACATCTCGTACAACGTGCGGATGGAGAAGAACAACAACGGCGTCTGGCAGGCGACGAGCGTGACCTCCGAGGAAGGCGCGCAGAAGTGTCAGCCTTGAGCGGATTGCCTCGACGGGCCCTGATGCTCGTGGGTCTGGCGCTGGTTGCGGGTGCGTCGTCCGATCTTGCGTACGCGGGTGACAAGAGCCTGGGTGGAAGCCACGGGAGTGCTCGGGGTGGCACGCAGGGCAAGACCATCACTGTCCGGACGAGCATTCAGACGAGCGTCAACGGAGATTCGAGGGCCGCCAGGAGGACCGGCAACCTCTCCTCTGCGGACATCAACTGGACTCCTCCGGCGTGCTGGTACGAGCCCGCGTTCTCGCCCAAGGAAATCGAAGCGATGGTCAAGGGAATGCGTGGACTCGGTGTCGGCGCCCCGTTCATGGTCGGTATCGGCGCCGCTCTGGGGGACGTATTCGACGCGTACTACAAAGACGGTCACCCCTACAAGAATTACAACCTCGACAAACAGGGCGAGGGGATGTTCTGGGCCCGTGTGGTCAATCCCAACCGCAAGGACGACCCCGAGGCGATGGCCTGCGACCGGCCGCCGTTCTGGGTCGACAAGGGGGAGGCGCCGGATGAGCCTCTCGCCGTGAGCCCGGCGGTTCTCGCCGCGTACGCGTACGACGAACTCCCCGTCCCCGACACGGAAGTCGCCATGGCGCCGCCCGGCGGCACGAAGGTCAATCTGCCGACCTGGATCTGGCTGGACAAGGCCAAGTTCAAGAAGGTCTCGGTGACCGCGAGCATTCCGGGGGCCGGGCTCTCCGCGACCACGACCGCTCGGCCCGTCTCCCTCACGATCGATCCCGGCACGGCGGATGCCGAGACGTTCCCGGCCTCGGGAGAGTGCCCCATCAGAGGCGGGCGGATCGGTGCGCCACGGGCCAAGGGGACGTCGGCGCAGACGCTGCCTCCGTGTGGCGTGCGGTACTTGCGGGCCTCGGGGCAGGGCGGCTCGTACGAACTGAACGCCACCCTGACTTGGCAGATCAGTTGGACCAGTACGGCGGGTGACGGGGGCGGTCTGCCGGACGGGGTGTACGGGGCGGCGCAGGACGTCGTGGTGCAGGAGATCCAGTCCGTCAACCGGTGAGTGTGAGTGTCTACGTATTCGCAAGCAGAGGAGAAGCGCGCGCGATGGCGGATCGGCTCGTGGTCGACGGTGATGAGCTCGAACACTTCATGAAGCTGCTCAACAGATCGAGGGATTCGCTGAAGAGCATGAGCAGGGCGCTGGGTGATGCGACCACCATGGGCCTCGGGACGGACGACCTCGACTGGGCCTGCGAGGACTTTCAGGACGACTGGAAGTACGGCACGGAACAGATCGGTGAGCAGACCGAGGATCTCGCGAAGATCATCAACGCGAGCAAGGAGAGTTACCGCGAGGTCGACAAGGCGCTGGAGGAGTGCCTGAAGGAGAAGGGCAGGAGCAAGGGGAAGCGTGGCGGTTCTGGGGGTGTGGCTTGACGTACGATCCCGCTGCCGCGACGACCCTCCCGTCGAATTCGCCGGCCCGCCGCAACGGTCCGCTTCCGCAGGGCATGAAGTCCTCTCCGGAGGTCCCGAATCCTGACTACGCGGATCTCGGGTTCAACCCGGTGCCGGGCGACACCGACACGGTGAAGGCGCTGCGCCGGAAACTGGTCGACTGCGCCGCGACTCTCCATGAGACGCACGGTGTGGTGACTCGATTGATGGACGGCAGCTACTGGAAGGGTGACGCGGCCGTCGCCTTCCGGGAGCAGATCGAGGATGGTCCACTCCCGAAAAACCTTAAGGACGCGGCCAATTCCATCGGTAAAGCGGCCAGGCACCTGAACCGCTGGCACGGTGAACTCGACGATTTCCAGCGCCGGGCCAAACGCCTGAACCAGGCGGCGAAGGACGCACGTGTTGCCCTGGAAGCAGAGAAGGGGCGCGCCGAGCGTGCGGGTGACGACCCGGACCTGGACAAGGAGGGCGCGGCCCGGCACGACGACGCGAAGAAGGCGTTGCGACGGGCCAACGGGCAGGTGCAGGACGCTCAGGATGAACTCGACCGGATTCTGAAACGGGCCCGGGACCTGGCCGACGAGCACGAGAAGCGGGCCAATTACCGGGCGGGCAAGATCCGTGACGCGACGCACCGGCTGGCGCCGAATGAACCAGGCTGGTTCGACAAGGCGACCGACTGGGTCAAGGAGAACCTGCCGGACATTCTTAGTGCGCTGGCTGGTGTCGTCGCCCTGGTGGCGATCGTCTTTTCCGGTCCGTTGGGGATCGCGATGGTGGCGGCGTTGATGTTGGCGTCTTCGGCGTTGAGTGCGGGTGCGCTTGGGATGAGGGTGTCGGATCCGGAGGTGCGGGCGTCGTTGATGGACGGGGTTACCAAGCGGGAGTTCGATGCGGACTTTTGGAGCAATGCGGTGTCGGTGGGGGCGGATGGGGTGGGGATGGTTCCGGGGTTGGTGGCTGTCGTGAAGGGAGGTCGAGAGGCTGCGGATGCCCTGCGTGGGGGCTCTCAAGCCATGAGCCTTGGTCAGAAGATGGCCACCATCGGCAGCAAGACCATGGATGAGGCGCGGGCCATCGCAGCACTGGACAACCGGTTCATCGCGCGAATGGTCCGGGGGGCGAGTGACCCAGCCAAGGCTGCCAAGGCGGTAGCTGGCGGTTCAGGGGCCATTGGTGTGGGCACAGCGAACTTCGGCCTGATCGACAGCGCCATGGACGGCGACGACACCAAGGTCAAGGACGGTGCCGTCGCCGGGATCGACGGTGCACGGCTGGGCCTCGACAGCGGTGGCGTTCTGAGCCTCGCCCGCCATGCCTTCTCGTGATTCTCTCGACGGAAAAGAGCGCCTCATGAATCCTGCTGACTTCGCCACTGCCTGGGACCACCCGCCGACCCGGTTGGCTTGGCTGCGGCACATGTGTATGAACGTGCTCGGACTCATCGGTTGGGCGGGAGGCTGGATCGTGCTCCTGGGCATCTCGACCTACACACCCAATTGGGTCGTCTGGGTCTTCATGCCCTACTTCCTCTACGGGTTTTACCGTGTCTACACCCAGTTCAAGTACTTTCCCCCGGCGCTGCGCATGCTGCGTATCCTCCGAACGTACCCATGGCAGGTACTGCGGGGAGTCCCGAATGGGCTGACCAAGTACCCGGATGTTGTCGGCAGTCAGCACGGGTGGTTCGAGTTCCCCAATCCGGCATATCCAGATCAGCAACTGCCGTTGGTATTCGGCCAGCACATGCGTATGGAGTGGTGGAGCCGAAGGCTGGCCCTCCGCGCCAAGCCCAAGCTGAAGGCCCAGATCGAGGTGGTGTGGTTCGCCGGTGACCCCCGATTCATTGGGCTCATCGCCGCTCCAACGGCCAGCGGCCAAGCACCCCGGCGTCTGCAAGTCCTTCACCAGCAGATGAGCGCCGAGGGCGGCCGCCACTTCTCAGACTGGGGCGCAACCCCCGAGGACATCGAGCGCGGCCGGCGCGTCGGCATCTACCCGGCCTAGCCCCTGAAGAGGCATGCCCCCATGAGTAGCGACACCTCCACCCCCTTCTTCACCCTCCACGAATCCGCCCAAGACCCCGACGCGGACATCTGGTTCGTCGAACCGGCCGGCTTCAACGCCATCCCGCTCGACGTGTTCCTGGCCCCGCAGGACTCCCCAGCCACCGAGAAGCTGCGCGCCGCCCTCGCCCCACTCCTCGACGCGGCTCCCGATGACGCAGCGCGGCAGCAGCTCATCGCCCAACTTTCAGCAGGGCGGCAGATATTGGAAGCACTCCGCGAGGCCGGGACAGTCCACTGCTCCGTGGGTCTGCATCGAGACGACGTAGGCGGCGGAACGGGCGGCCCGCTGCTGCTCTCCCTCCTCACCCTCTCCTGGCGCGACATCGCCCTCGCCCCGCCCGCCATCACCGCCGCCCGTGCCGTCGCGTCGTCCGAGGGGCACACACACGTCGAGTACGTCGAACTGCCCTGCGGGCCCGCGTCCGTAAGCGAGACCGTGCGCACGCCCTCGCCCGGGAGCGGCCTCCCGCAGCAGCCGCTGCTCCAGATTCACGCCCATCTTCCGCACCCGGCGGGCAGGCGACTTGCCATCCTCACGCTGGCCACCGCCGAAGTCGATCACCGGGAGCACTACCGCGCCATCCTCGGACAGGTCGCGGAGCTGGTCAGCTTCGATGATCCGCTCGCCGACGTCATCCCGCGGCCCGCCTGAGCGCTGCCGCGAGGAGTGACGGGGGACCGTCCGCCGCGTTGCTGTGCAGGACCTCGGTGCGGTGTACCAGTCGTGGTGCGGAGACCAGGACCGCGTTGATGCCGGGGATGCCCTCGATTGTCGGCTGGGGCAGTAGCGCTAGGCCGTGTCCTGCCGCGGTGAGGGCGAGGAGGCCGCGTACGTCGGTTCCTTCGTAGCGCAAGGACGGGCGAAAGCCGTCGGTTCCGCTCGCGGAGCGCAGCTGTGCCAGTGGGATGGCGGTGTCGGGGGCGTCGATCCAGCGGGCATCGGCGAGGTCGACCAGGCGGAGGCCGGTCCGGCCTGCCAGTGGGTGCTGAGCGGGGAGAGCAACGGCCGGTCGTTGCTCAGTGACAGCCATCGTCGTGAGTTGGCCGACATCGGGGAGGTTGAGTGGGTCATTGGGCGCGGCCACGCCGTCGACCAGGCCGATGTCCAGTGCTGCGGTGGCGACTTGGCGGGTGATGACCTCGCGGGTCACGACGCGTACGGTCATCTCCCAGAGGGGTTGCCTCCGGCGTATGTCGGCAAGAGTCCGGGTGAGCTGTGGTGTCAGGGCCAGAGGCGAGACGCCGATGACGATGCGGGCAGCTGCGGGCGCCGCAGTGAGGCGCGCGATGTCCGCGCGGGCGGCGTCCAGTCGCAACAGCAGCGGCCCCGCGTGCTCAAGGAGCCGCACGCCAACGCCTGTCGGAGAGACCGGTCGCCGCTGCAGCAGGACCGCTCCGAGGTCGCTTTCGAGCGCGGCGATGTGCTGGGACACCGCCGACTGGGTGTAGCCCAGTTCGCGAGCCGCCTCGGAGAAGGAACCGCAGCGCGCCACGGCAACGAACGTACGGAGAAGGTGCGGATCCATGCCCATCAGTATTGCCATCAGTATTGCTAATGGGAGGGTCACGGATCATCGTTGGTGCTGAACTCGCCTGCCGGGGCAGGATGTTCGCATGCCTGAGCCCGTGAACGTGAACATTTCGACAGCCCGCCTCGCGCTGGTGGGTGACCGCTCGCCCGGCGTGCGGGCCCACACTCGTATCCCCGGTCTTCTCGACGCGCTGGCCCAGCGCGACCAGCTGGTCCTGGACGCGTACTGGATCCCGACCCAGGACGCGGAAGCCGCCGACGCCCTCACCGGGTTCGATGCCATTTGGCTTGTGCCCGGAAGTCCGTATCGCAGCGAAGCCGGAGCGATCGCGGCGGCCCGCACCGCGCGTGAGCAGGGGATCCCGTTCCTCGGCACGTGTGGTGGTTTCCAGCACGCGCTCCTGGAGTTCGCGCGCGGCGTGTGCGGGCTCTCCGGTGTTGACCACGCGGAGAACCGACCGGAGGGGGACGACTTGCTCGTCGTCCCCCTGGCCTGCTCCCTGGTCGGGCACGAAGGCGTGGTCGAGGTGGTGGCAGGCTCGTTGGCGGAGCATGTCCTTGGCGCTGAGCGGACTGTCGAGCGGTACCACTGCTCGTATGGCCTCAGCCCGGCCTATCTGAATGTGCTGCGTGCGCACGGGCTGCGCTTCAGCGGCGTCGACGAGGCGGGCGACGTGCGTATGGCCGAGCTGCCGGACCACCCGTTCTTCCTCGCCACCTTGTTCCAGCCCGAGCTCGCGGGCGACGGCACCCGGCCCCACCCGATCATCCGGGCGCTGGCCGCCGCGGCGGTTGACCATGCGGCTGCGGCCGAGGGCTCTGTGCCGTTCAGTACCCGGCGGTGAAGCGAGTGCGCCGGTGCTTGGGGAGTTCGGCCTCGTCCAGGAGCGCCACCGCCAAGTCCTCCATGGAGAGGGAGGAGTTGCCTTCGGCGTCGACGATGAGCTCATCCGTGCCGAGCCGGAAGACGCCGGTGCGGATGCCCGGCTCGAGCAGGGCGGACGGGCTCAGATACGTCCAGTCGACCTCGGTGTCGGCGGTGCGTACGGCGTCGTACTGATCGTTGGAGGCGAGGGCAATGTGCCGCCAGGCGGTGGGGACGTAGGCGGGGTCGTCGATCGCCAGGACGCCTTCCTTGCCCGGCACGGTGAGGCTGCCGGCCCCGCCGACGATCATCAGGCGTACGCCGTTGATGTTGGCGAGTCCTGCGAGCAACGCCCGGCTGATGGCGGCGTGTTCGGGTTCGCGGCCGGGGGCGGGTCTGGTGGCGTTCACCACGAGGTCCTGGCCGGCGCTCAACTCGGCGATCTGCTCGGGGACTTGGGCGTCGCCGGTGCGGTGGGTGGCACCCGGGTGCAGCTCGCCGAAGCGGGCGGCGTCGCGGACGACGGCGGTGACTTCGTGGCCGCGGGTGAGGGCCTCGGTGACGACGCGGCTGCCGACGTTTCCGGCTGCTCCGAAGACGGTGATGCGCATGGGGACTGCTCCTTGGGTGGTGGGTTTGATGGTGGGGTTACCGGTGTCGCCGGGCCGAGCTGCGGCGGCCCTGCCCGACCAGGACGCTCGCCACGACGAGGACGAGCCCGCCCACCTGCCAGAGGGTGAGGGTCTGCCCGAGCAGGACCAGCCCGGCAAGGGTGGCGACGACGGGGTTGGTGAGTCCGAGGAACGACACGGACGAGGCGGGGAGGCGCTCGATGCCGCGGAACCAGAGGGCGTAGGCGATGGCGGTGCCGATGATGCCGAGGTAGGCGTAGCCGGCGAGGTTGGCGCCGGTGAAGTGGTCGGGGAGTCCTTCGGCGGTGAGAGCGATGGGCGCCAACACCAAGCCACCGGCGGTCAGTTGCCACCCGGTGAGGGCGAGCAGCGATACGCCTTCCGGGCGTCCCCACCGCTTGCTCAGTACGACGGCGAGGGCCATCAGCGTCGTGGCGACCAGCATGGCCACGATTCCCGCGAGGTCGACGGATGCGTTGCCCCGCAGTACGAGGAGGGCGACGCCCGCGACTCCGACGAGCCCGGCGGCGAGGGTCCGACGCGTGGGCCGTACCTTCAGAACCCCGATCCCGAATCCCGCGACCAGCAGCGGCATGACGGCGCTGATGGTCGAGGCGACGCCGCCGGGGAGGTGGTAGGCGCCGAAGAAGAGGAGCGGGAAGAACGCCCCGAAGTTGAGCAGGCCGAGGACGCCGGCCTTCCACCACCAGTCGCCGGTGGGCAGCCGCCGGGTGAGCGCGAGCAGGATGAGCCCGGCGGGCAGCGCGCGGAGCGCCGCGGCGAGCAGCGGGCGGTCCGGGGGCAGCAGCTCGGTGGTCGTGACGTAGGTGGTGCCCCAGGTGGCGGGGCCGATGGCGGCGAGGCCCGCGGCGGCGAGGGCGGAGGTGCGGGGCCCGCGGGCGGCGCTGCCGGTGGGGGTGGTGGTGGCGGTGCTGATGGTCCTGGCGGTGGTGGGCATAGCGGTTCCCTCGTTTCCCCTGAACGCTGTTATTCTCAACGTTGAGATAAATATGGACCCCAGGGTCTGCGAACGTCAAGTATCTGAACGTTGAGATATGTGGACGGCAGGCGTGGACGGATCCGGGGCTTCGGTGACGAGGAAGGAGCCAGCCGTGGCGGCTGAGCAGGAGACGGAGACGGACCGACGGCCCGAGGCGGCGGACGCCGACGCCACCGACGCCATCGACGAGCTGCGGGCTCAGTGGCGCCGCGAGCGCCCGGACATGGCGGCCGCGGGCCTGGACGCGATGGCCCTGGTGGGCCGCATCAAGCGGGCGGACCACCTGCTGAGCAAAGGCATGAAACCGATCTTCGCTGAACACGGCCTGGAGTTCGCCGAGTTCGACGTCCTGGCGACCCTCCGCCGGGTGGGCGCCCCTCACGAACTGACGGCGGGCGGCCTCCTGAAGTCCGCGATGGTGACATCAGGCGCGATCACCAACCGCCTGGACAAGCTGGAACGCAAGGGCTTGATCGAACGCCACCCTGATCCGGCCGACCGCCGGGCGATTCGTGTGCGGCTGACGGAGGCGGGGCTGGAGTTGGTCGACCGGGCGGTGGTGGATCATGTCGCCAACGAGGAGCGGATGTTGGGGGCGTTGTCGGCTGATGACTGCCGGGTGCTGGATGGGGTGTTGCGGCGGTTGTTGATCTCGCTCGGGGATACGCACTTGGGGTGAGCGGGGTGTCCCCGCTGCCGGGGGGCTAGTTGGGGGTTGCCTTGAGGGTGCGTATCAGGGCGTGGAGGCGGTCGGGGGTTGTTGTGAGGGTGACGTCCGGGTCGTCGTCGCTTTCGCGGAGGCGGATTGTGCCTTCGGCGGTGGCGGCTATGTAGACGCAGTTGGACCCGTCGGGGCTGTGGGTCGACTTCTGCCAACGCAGTTCGGGCATGGGGCAGCCTCAGTGTCGGGTCGTCTTGAGGGTGCGTATGAGGGTGCGGAGGCGGTCCGGGGTGGTGGTCAGGATGACGTCTGGGATGTCGCTTTCGCGGAGGTGGATGGTGCCGTCCGGGGTTGCGGCTATGTAGACGCAGGAGGAGGCCTCGGAGCTGTACGAGGACTTCTGCCAGGCGAGTGTGTGCGGGGCGGGCATAAGGGTGTGGTCCCTTCAGGCGTCGTGGGCTGTGTGCTGGATGAGGTGGCGGGATTCCTCGGCGGGCAACGCGAGCTTCTCGAGTCGGTCCAAGACGATTGTGTAGCGTTCCAACTGGGCGGCTGCGTCCAGGAATTCGCTGCCATGGTCGGTGTCGAGCTGCACTGTGTCGAGTTGGGCAATAGGGCCGTACGCGTAGTCGACACCTTGCCCTGAGCCGGGGAAAGCACCCCGCCCGAAAGGGATGACGAGGATCGTGATGTTGTCGCGTTCGCTCATCTCGGCGAGGTGGGAGAGCTGCTCGGACGCGATGTCTGGACCCCCCACACACATGTGCAGCGCCGCCTCGTGGATGAGTGCGGTGTAAGCGAGTGGCTCGTCCCCGTACAACACGGCCTGGCGCTTGATGCGGTAGGAGAGCCGGTGCTCGATCTCGTGCGGCAGGAGAGAGGGGACCGCGTCGCCGAAGAGGGCGCGAGCGTGTTGGGTGGTCTGCAGCAGCCCGGGGATGTGGAGCGCTTGGGCCACGCGCAGGGCTGAGGCGTGATGTTCCAGCTCGACGAGGTCGAGTGCGGCGTTCGGGAGTTGCTCGCGGTACTCCTCCCACCAGCCGCGAGTGCGCCCACCCGTCATGCCGACGAGGGCGTCGATCAATGGCTCCTCTGCGCAGGCGTAGTTGCGGGCGATGGTCCGCACGCGCTCGGCGCCCACGGCGTACCGACCTGCCTCGATGTTGCTGATCCGCGACTGGTTGACGCCCAGCAGGGCTGCTGCCTGGACCGTGGAGAGGCCTGCGCGCTCCCGTAGTTTCCGCAGCTCGGCGCCTAGTCGCTGCTGCCGCAGGGTGGGTGACTTGCTGGGCGGCATCGGACTCCCTTCAGGGTCTGACAGGAGGGGCTGTGTCACTCACAGGAGTGGTGATGGCCTCCCTTTCTGTCTGACGATGGAATATAGGCCATTCCTGGGGCTACGGTGAATCTCACCTCACTCCAACTGCCGTGGCTCATAAGCCGGAAGAGCACTGCATGCCCAGCAAATTCTTGCAGTACTGCCACCGCTGAGTTGCGGCCGCCGAGTGAGCCAAGTCCCGCCCCTCCAGGAGGTACTCATGCTCACCGTAGTCCCGCCCCAAGGCTGGTCGTACGCGCTTCACCTGCCCCACGATCCACGAGCACCCCGCGTCGCCCGCATGACTCTGCGTGCCGCGCTCACCGGGCACGGGATGAGTGAACTGCTCGACGTGGCCGAGCTCTTGGCGTCCGAGATGGTGACCAACGCCTATCGGCATACGAAAGGTCCCGCCTCGCTGCGGTTGCGGTCCGTGCGGGCCGGGCGGCTTCGTGTCGGGGTGTGGGACAGCAGTCCGCTCATTCCCGCTCCCTTCGACAAGCCTCCTGGTGCCTTCGGGGCTCCCGTGCCGCCGACCGACTCCGACGGTGGGCGCGGGCTCTTCCTCGTACGGCAGTGTGCTGATGCTTGGGGCGGGTGGCCGCTCGGAGATCAACTCTTCGGCAGTGGAGGGAAGTTGTTGTGGTTCGAGGTGAGGGCGGGGGCGGAGTGCGCGGGAGCTGTCGCCTGAAAGGTGGCTGCCGCCTGGGTCAGGTGGGTCAAGGTCGCCCTCAGCAGCGGGTCCTGCTCCGCGCCCGTGCGGATCGCCGCGAAGACGTGGCGGGCGGGGGGTTCGCCTTCGGGGGTGCGGAGGGTCAGGCCGGGGCGGTGCAGGGGTTGGAGGAGGCGGGGGATCAGGGCTACGCCCGCGCCTGCTTCCACCAGCGCCGCCAGGGACTGCCAGTCGTTCACCGCGTGACGGATCTCCGGGGTGAAGCCTCCCGCCGCGCAGACCGAACGGGTCACCGCGCCGCAGCAGCTCCGGGCGTCTCCGACTATCCAGGGGTCGGCGGCCAACTCGCGCAGGGGGATGCGGGGGAGATGCGCCAGGCGGTGCTTGGCCGGCAGGGCTATGTCCAGGATGTCCGTCAGGAGGGGGGTCCGGGTGTAGCGGCGGTCCGTGAACGGGGGTGCTTGTGCGAAGTCCACTGCCACCGCTATGTCGATCTCGCCCGCGTCCAGGCGCGTGAAGAGGTCCGGGGGTTCGGCTTCTACGACTGAGATCGATATGTGGGGGTGGGTTGAGGACAGGGTTGTCATCGCTGCCGGCAGCAGGCCTGAGATTGCGCTCGAGAACGCGCCGATCGTCAGGGCGCCCCGTCGGCCCTGGCCCCACGCGGCGAGTTCGGCCCGGGCGCGCTCCAGCTGCGCCGCTATTGCGTCCGCGTGCTGCAGTACCACCCGTGCCTGGCCTGTGAGTCTGACGCCGCGGCCCTGGCGCTCGATCAGAGGTACGCCCAATTCGCGGGAGAGCGCGGTCAGTTGCTGGGACACCGCCGAGGGGGTCAGGTGCATTGCCTCCGCGGTTTTCGCCAGGCTGCCCCTGCGGTCCAGTTCACGCAGGGCGCTTAGGCGGCGCAGGTCTATCGTGAAGGTGCCGCTTACCTGTTCCATCCAGAAACATTAACTGGACCTGGTGGGTCGGTGCGTCGACGATCGCTGTCATGGCTCCGACCCCCGTGACTCCGGCCTCCGTGACTCCCGCCTCCCACTCCTCCTTTTTGATCCTCCACGGGTGGCAGAACCACCGGCCCGAAGGGCATTGGCAGCGGTGGCTGGCGGGTGAACTCGCCGCCTGTGGCGCTCGCGTGGCCTATCCGCAGCTTCCGGATCCCGATGAGCCGGATCTTGAGGTGTGGCTGGGGCGGCTTCAGGGGCTTCTCGATGGCGGGCAGGTCGTCGTCTGTCACAGTCTTGGCGTTCTGTTGTGGTTGCACGCCGTGGCCCGTGGCGGGGGCCGGGCTGATCGGGTGTTGTTGGTCGCGCCGCCCTCCGGCGACGTGCTTGCGCGGTACGAGGAAGTCGCCGGGTTCGGCGGGCCCGAGGTCACCGCCGCGCAGGTCGCGAGGGCTGCCGGTGCGGTCCGGCTCGTGGCCGCCGATGACGATCCCTACTGTCCCGGCGGTGCCGCCGCGCGGTACGGCGTGCCGCTCGGGCTCGACACCGATGTCGTACCGGGTGGTGGGCATCTGGATCTGGACGCGGGGTACGGAGCTTGGCCGTCGGTCCTGGAGTGGTGTCTTGATCCGGGGGTGCGGGTGTCCGCGCGTACCCCGTGAGAGCGGGGTCTGAAGGGCTGCAAGCCTTAGGAAGGCTGCGAGCCTTAGAAGGGCTGCGAGCCTTAGAAGATGAGGCCGTGCTTCTTGACCAGGGCCATCGTCGCTTCGATGTCCGTCGAGCCGCCGTAGAGCTCCGCCTTCTCCTGCAAAGCCTCCGGGCTCAATTCCTCGGTCAGCTGGTCGAGCCACCGGAACAGTTCCTCCAGGCCTCCTGGAGAGATGATCTCCAGCAGCCGGGCCGGGGTGTCGCCCGCGTTCCAGAACGTGTGCCACTCGCCGCGCGGCTTGAACACGAGATCGCCGGGACTTGCCACGACTTCTTCCTCGTCGCCGAACCTCGCGCCGACCGACCCCTCGAGGATGAAGCTGAACTCGTCCTCGCGGGTGTGCTTGTGCACCGGGGCCGCGAGGACCTTTGGTGGCAGGCGATGCTCGACGAGTGCGAAGCGGCCGCCCTGATCGCGGCCGTTGATCAGGAAACGGTCCCCGCGTGCCGGCTCCGGTTCATAGAGCTCGCCGTCTTCTGGACCCAATATCCGATGCTCGATCACTGGGCGCACCGCCCTCCGAACTAAATCGGCCCCATTTCACGATACGCGTGCGGACTGTCCCGTTCCATGTTTCCCCGTCCCCTTGGACGGGCTTGTGCCGTCGATGCCCGTGGTGGATGTTGGGGGAGGGCGGGGGCAGGGGTCTCCGTCGGGCTCTGTTCCGGGGCCGGACAGCGAGGGGACCCATACCTATATGACCCAGCCTCCCGGCCAGCCGCCGCAGGACGGTTTCGGCCCCCCGCAGGAGCCCGAGTCGCCCGTACCGGGACCGCCCACCGGTCCTTACGGCGCACCGCCGCCCCCGCCCCCGCCGCCGCCCGCTCACCCGCCCTACGGCCAGCCCCCGCAGGCCAGCCCCTACGGCCAGCCCCCGCAGAGCGCCCCCTACGGCCGCCCCGACCCCCAATACGCCAGCTACCCGCCGCCCCCTCCGCCCGGCGGCGCCCCCGGCAAGAAGAAGCTCGGCATCGTCATCGGCTCCGCAGTCGTCGTCGCCGCCCTCATCGGCGGCGGCATCTTCCTCGCCACCAGCGGTGACAGCGACGACGGCGATCAGAAGCCCAAGGCCGACAAGAGCGTCTCGGCCGGCCCCTCGGAGCCGCCCGCCGAATCGGCGGAGCCCTCCGAGGACCCGGCCACGGAGGGCCCCGTCACCGAGGCCCCCAGCGAAGACCCCGCCACCGAAGACCCCCTCGAAGAAGAAGAGCCGACCCGGCCCGCCGGGGACACCGGCTTCGAGGGGCAGTGGCAGAACGACGAGAACAAGACGCTCACCATCGGCGCCAAGCTCACCTCCGGCGAGGGCAAGGGCAAGAACTCGGTGTCGTACATCGATGCCGGAGGCAAGGGTCTGTGCATGGGGCTCGGCCAGGCGCAGGGCACCGGTTTCCGTATCGCGCTCAAGTGCGGCACCGGCGACGACGCCAAGTTCATCGCCGCGAACCTCACGCAAGCCGACGACGAGGTGACGATGAAGTGGGACAAGGGCGGGACCGACGTCCTGCCCTGGGTCGGCTGATCCAGGCCTCCAGGCCTCACATCCGGACACAGGCTCCCCGCGAAAGCCCCCTCACCCAGACACAGGCACCCCGCGAAAGCCCCCTCACCGCCCACCCCACCGCCACGTGAGAGCAACGTTCCCCGCCGGTCACCGCATGGCACAGGGCTGAAACCCGGTCTCCCTACCTTCGAGGCCATCAGCCCTAGGTGTGGGAGATGCGGAGGCCTGTCATGTCATGGATTCAGCGGTGGGACCCGGAAGACGACACATTCTGGGAGGAGGAAGGCGAGCGGGTCGCCCGGCGGAATCTGGTGTTCTCGATCCTCTCCGAGCACATCGGCTTCTCCATCTGGACCCTGTGGTCCGTGATGGTGCTCTTCATGGGGCCCGAGTACGGGATCGACCCTGCCGGGAAGTTCTTCCTGGTGTCGATGGCGACCCTCGTCGGGGCCGTCGTCCGCGTCCCGTACACCTTCGCCGTCGCCCGCTTCGGCGGGCGCAACTGGACGATCATCGCGGCCAGCGCGCTCCTCGTCCCGACGACAGCCGCCTTCATCGTCATGGAGCCCGGTACCTCCTACACCACCTTCATGGTGTGTGCGCTGCTCACCGGAGTCGGCGGCGGCAACTTCGCCTCCAGCATGACCAACATCAACTCCTTCTTCCCCCTGAGGAAGAAGGGGTGGGCGCTCGGGCTCAATGCCGGCGGCGGCAACATCGGCGTGCCCGTCGTGCAGCTCGCCGCGCTCGCCGTCATCGGCGCCAACGGCGGACCGCGCGTGCTGCTCGGGATCTACATCCCCTTCATTCTCGTCTCCGCCGTCTGTGCCGCGCTCTTCATGGACAACCTCGCGACCGTGAAGAACGACACCGGGGCCGCCAAGGAAGCCGTACGCGATCCGCACACCTGGATCATGGCCTTCCTGTACATCGGGACCTTCGGATCCTTCATCGGGTACAGCTTCGCGTTCGGGTTGGTGCTGCAGACCCAGTTCGGGCGTACGCCGCTGCAGGCCGCCTCCATCACCTTCATCGGGCCGCTGCTCGGCTCGCTGATCCGGCCGCTGGGCGGCTGGCTCGCCGACAAGTACGGCGGTGCCCGCATCACCCTGTGGAACTTCGTCGGGATGGGCGCGGCCACCGGCGTCATCGTCATCGCCTCCATGCAGGAGTCCCTCGCCCTCTTCACCGGCGCGTTCATCGCGCTCTTCGTGCTCACGGGGCTCGGGAACGGGTCCACGTACAAGATGATCCCGGGCATCTTCCAGGCCAAGGCCCTCCAGAAGGGGCTCGAGGGGGAAGCAGCCGCGGCTTACGGGCGGCGGCTCTCCGGCGCCTCGATGGGGCTCATCGGAGCCGTCGGCGCGCTCGGCGGGCTCGGGATCAACCTCGCCTTCCGGCAGTCCTTCCAGACCGTGGGGTCGGGGACCGGCGCCTTCGTCGCCTTCCTGGCCTTCTACGCGGCGTGCTTCTGCGTCACGTGGGCCGTATACCTTCGCCGCACCGCGGCCCCCGAGGCGGCCGAGCCGCACGCCGAGGCAAAGCCCCAGCTCACGTACGCGGAAGTCTGAGCGAAGCTTGGTCGTAGCCTGGCGTAACACGTACGACATCGTGGTGATCCGGGGTTGTCACGGGCCCTTGGCAGGCTCGTCCAACCCCGGACCGGATGCGAAGCGGCTCCGGAGCACGGAGCACCACACCATGCAGTACTAGCGGGACGAGAGCAGCCATGCACGCGAGCCAGCAGAACGGCCCCCTCGCCGGATTCACCGTCGGCGTCACCGCCGCCCGGCGCGCCGACGAGCTCGGCGCGCTGCTCCAGCGGCGCGGCGCCACCGTCCTGCACGCCCCCGCGCTGCGCATCGTCCCGCTCGCCGACGACAGCGAGCTGCTCTCCGCCACCAAGGAGCTGATCGACCACGCTCCCGATGTCGTTGTCGCCACCACCGCCATCGGGTTCCGCGGGTGGGTCGAGGCCGCCGACGGGTGGGGCTTCGGCGACGCGCTGCTGCGGTGTCTGCGCGGGGTCGAGCTGCTCGCCCGCGGGCCCAAGGTGAAAGGCGCCATCCGCGCCGCCGGGCTCACGGAGGAGTGGTCGCCCTCGTCCGAGTCCATGGCGGAGGTGCTCGACCGGCTGCTCGGGGAGGGCGTTGCCGGGCGGCGCATCGCGCTCCAGCTGCACGGCGAACCGCTGCCCGGCTTCGTGGAGTCCCTGCGGGCCGCGGGAGCGGACGTCGTCGGGGTGCCCGTCTACCGGTGGATGCCGCCGGAGGACCTCGGGCCCGTCGACCGGCTGCTCGACGCCACCGTCGCCCGCGGCGTCGACGCCCTGACCTTCACCAGCGCGCCCGCCGCCGCGTCGCTCCTTGCCCGCGCCGAGGAGCGGGGCATGTCCATCGAGCTCTTCGCCGCCCTCCAGCACGACGTGCTGCCCGCCTGCGTCGGTCCGGTCACCGCACTGCCGCTGCAGGCGCGCGGAGTCGACACCGTGCAGCCCGAGCGCTTCCGGCTCGGCCCCCTCGTACAGGTCCTGTGCCAGGAACTGCCTTCCCGCGCCCGTACGTTGCCCATCGCGGGGCACCGCATAGAGATCCGCGGCCATGCGGTCCTGGTCGACGACGAGCTGCGTCCGGTGCCGCCGGCCGGCATGTCGCTGCTGCGGGCGCTGTCCCGCCGCCCGGGGTGGGTGGTCGGCCGCGCCGAACTGCTTCGGGCGCTGCCCGGTGCCGGGCGCGACGAGCACGCGGTGGAGACGGCGATGGCCAGGCTGCGTACCGCGCTCGGCGCCCCGAAGCTGGTCCAGACGGTCGTCAAGCGCGGCTACCGGCTCGCGCTGGATCCGGCCGCCGGGTCCAAGTACGCCGACTGAGGCGGCGCGGTCAGCCGATGACCTCGATCGTGCAACGCGCGATCTTGCAGCGGCTGAGGCGGGCGTCACCGGTGACGAGGGGGCAGGCGAAGGCCTCGGCCGCCGCGATGTACGCGGCGTCATAGCCGGATACGTTCTGCCGCAGTTCCCACATGCGCGGCAGAAGTCGCTGTACCTGCACGGTCTCGATGGCGGCCCCCGCCAAGGAGGCCACCGCCGCGTCCGCGCGCTCCTGAGTGATCTTCCCGCCCAGGAGGCGCCCGCGCACCGCGTGGAACGTCTCGACGACGAGATGCTCCGGGGCCGCCCAGTGGTTGTCACGCATCAGCCGGGCGCGCGCCGACTTCCCCGCGGGGCCGTCGCCCGTCAGCGCCTCCGTGAGGGTGGAGGCATCGACGACGATCACCACACACGCTCTGTCCTGGCGGCGGCGATCTCCGCCACGGTCTGCTCCATGGTGCCGTCCGCGCCGTCGGTGCGGTTCTCGAAGGTGCGGAGCAGGGCGATGTTGTTCGCCCGCGCCGCCTCGTCCGTGACGAGGGACAGGAGATACGCCTGGAGCGACTGCCCCAGCTCCTGTGCGCGGTCGGCCAGTATGTCGCGGACCTCGTCCGGCACGTCGCGAATCTGCAGAGCCACCATGCATGCAGTATGCATGCGCGCATTGTTGCGGCGCAACCTGGTACGCCGGGTTCCGTGCCCGCCCGCGGCGAGGCACTGTAGGGGGAGCACTCACCGGTAACCCCACAAGGCGGTGACAGGCGCATGGCGTTGGGCATGGACCCGGCCACGTACGAGCTGCGATTCGACTCCGGGCGGAGCTGTCTGGATCTCGTGGCGACGACCCATCCGACGGAGCGGCTCGACTCGGTGGACCGGCTGCGCGCCTGGCTCGCGGGCGCCGGGCTCGTCCCGGAGCGTACGGCGCTGCCGGGCGCGGGCCCAGGATGGCTCATCGCCTTCCGTGAACTGCGCGGCCACATCGGGCAGTTGGTGCGCGGCGAGCTGGAGGGGCGGTCCGCCGACGGCGCGCTCGCCCGGGTCAACGCGTTCGCCGCGGCGGCCCCGCCGTCCGCCCGCGCGATCCGGCGCCCCGACGGCTCCCTCGCCCGCGTACTGAACGGCGACCCGGGCTGCGCGGCACTCCTCGCGGCGGTCGCCCGCGACACCGTCGACCTGCTCACCGACCCCGAGGCGCGCGCCCTCCTCCGCCAGTGCGAGGGCGACAACTGCCCCATCGTGTATCTGGACACGTCACGCGGGCGGCGCCGCCGCTGGTGCTCGAGCGAGGTGTGCGGCAACCGCGAGCGGGTGGCCAGACACCGGCGCAGGGCGGCGCTGGCGAGGGCGTGATCCGAAACTCCGTCCACGCCGTGATCCGAAGGCCTCGCGAAGGCGTGATCAGAAAAGTTCGCCACGCGGTTGAACACCCGCACCACTCCGTACGTACATCCCGGGTGAGCCAGTCAAGACGAGCCCGACGAAGTGCGGACACCGGAGGCAGACGTGCGCAAGGATTCCGCCGTGGCCGATGAGCGCCCGCAGGGGCGACCGCACCGACATCGCCTGGTCCAACGTGGTGGACCCGACGAGGAGTTGATGCGCGCGCTCTACCGCGAGCACGCGGGTCCTCTTCTCGCCTATGTGCTCCGACTTGTGGCGGGAGACCGGCAGCGCGCCGAAGATGTCGTACAGGAAACGCTCATCCGTGCCTGGAAGAACGCCGGTCAGCTCAACCGAGCGACCGGTTCGGTACGCCCCTGGCTGGTGACGGTCGCCCGGCGCATCGTCATCGATGGCCACCGCAGCCGGCAGGCCCGGCCGCAGGAGGTCGATCCCTCACCGCTGGAGGTCATCCCCGCGGAGGACGAGATCGATAAGGCGCTGTGGCTGATGACTCTCTCGGACGCTCTCGAGGACCTGACTCCCGCACATCGGGAGGTACTTGTCGAGACCTACTTCAAAGGGCGTACGGTCAATGAGGCGGCTGAGACGCTGGGTATACCCAGTGGGACGGTGCGTTCGCGGGTGTTCTACGCGCTGCGCTCGATGAAGCTTGCGCTGGAGGAGCGGGGGGTGACGGCATGAACGAGTTCCCGTACGAGTCGGCAGGCGGGCACGGCGCTCCCGATGTGCACGAGACCGTCGGTGCCTACGCCCTCGGCATCCTGGACGACGCGGAGGCGACCGCCTTCGAGGCGCATCTCGCGGGCTGCGAGTACTGCGCGCGCCAGCTGGAGGAGTTCTCCGGCATGGAGCCGATGCTGGCCGCGCTCGCCGACTTCCCCGGCGCCCGCGGCGTACGCCCCGTACCGGAGATCGGCGAGCAGCTCGCCGCCCGGCCGAGTCCGCGCCTCGCGGACCGGCTCGTGGACGAGGTCGCTCTCAAGCGCGAGCAGAAGCGCAGGCGCGGCTTCTACCTGGTGGCGGCCGCCGCCGCGCTGATCATCGGCGGTCCGCTCACGGTCCTCGCGGTGAGCGACGACGGCGGCGGCACGAAGGACGTGGCGGGCGATCCGCACCCCACGAGCCCCGCCGAGGACGCCTTCTTCAACCACATGGACGACAAGATCAAGGCCACCGACCCGACGACCAAGGTCAGCGCCACCGTCGGCACGGAGAAGAAGGCCTGGGGCACGCACACGGTCCTTGAGCTGAAGAACGTGAAGGGCCCGCTCAAGTGCTCGCTGATCGCGGTCGGCAAGGACGGCGAGAAGGAGACGGTCACCACCTGGTCCGTCCCGAAGTGGGGCTACGGCATCGAGGACAGCTCGAACAAGTGGGCGCGCAATCCGCTGTACGTCCACGGGGGCGCCGCGATGGACCGGAACGACATCGACCACTTCGAGGTGACCACCTTCGACGGCAAGCGTCTGGTGGAGGTGGACGCGTAGTCGACGCGTGATCGTCGCGCAGGAGAAGTGCACATAGGAGCCCCCTTTCGCGTACGGTAGACGGCTGCTCGGTAGGGCAGCTGCACGCAGGAAAGGGGCCTCGGTGGCCGACGTACGCGACCGCGAGATCAGCGTCGAACAGGAACATCTCGACCAGGTCTACCGGCGTCTCGAGGAGAAGATCCACGAGGCCGAGTTCCTGATGAACGACGCGGCCAAGCGCTCCCAGGTCGGCACGCCGGGCGCGCTTGCCGAGCGGGACGCGCAGGTCTTCCGCGCGGGCGTCCATCTCAACCGGCTCAACAACGAGTTCGAGGACTTCCTCTTCGGGCGCATCGACCTGCTGCTCGGCAAGGACGGCAAGAAGGGCCCGGACGGCGCCTACACGTCGGTCGAGCCGGCCGAGGACGCGGTCTCCGCTGACAACACCGCCGAGATCGCCGAGACCCTGCACATCGGCCGCATCGGCGTCCTGGACGCGGACTACTCCCCGCTCGTCATCGACTGGCGCGCCCCGGCCGCCGCGCCGTTCTACCGCTCGACGCCGGTCGACCCGGGCCGTGTCGTACGCCGTCGGGTCATCCGCTCCAAGGGCCGCCAGGTCCTCGGCGTCGAGGACGACCTGATGCGTCCCGAGCTCACGGCGACCCTGAAGGGCGAGACGCTGCCCGTCATCGGCGACGGCGCCCTGATGGCGGCGCTCGGCCAGGCCCGCAGCCACACGATGCGGGACATCGTGGCGTCGATCCAGGCCGAGCAGGACATGGTGATCCGCGCGCCCGCCGCATCGGTGACGTACGTCGAGGGCGGCCCCGGCACGGGCAAGACCGCCGTGGCGCTGCACCGCGCGGCGTACCTCCTCTACCAGGACCGCCGCAGGTACGCGGGCGGCATCCTCATCGTCTCGCCGACCCCGCTGCTCGTGGCGTACACGGAGGGAGTCCTTCCGTCGCTCGGCGAGGAGGGCCAGGTCGCGATCCGCGCGGTGGGCTCCCTGGCCGACGAGCCGGGCGCGGAGGCCACGGTCTACGACTCCCCGGCGGTGGCAAGGGTCAAGGGCTCTTCGCGGATGCTGCATGTCCTGCGGAGGGCGGCGCGGGGCGCGCTGGAAGGCACAGCCGCCACCGCTGTGGGCAGGCGTTCCCCTCAAGCCGCTCCAGCTGTGGGCAGTCGTTCCGCTGGGGCGGATCCCGACCCAAAGAAAGCGGACCAGCAGACTGGAACGGCGAACACCCCCACCGAGCCGGAGCAGCTCACCTTCGGCGAGGAGGAAGAGACCGGGGGCAGGGCCCCCGCCGAGACGCCCACCCGCCTCCGGGTGGTCGCCTTCGGCCGCCGCCTGGAGCTGCAGGCCGACCAGCTGACCCGCATCCGCCGCGCAGCCCTGAGCGGCACGGCACCCGTCAACCTCCTCCGCCCCCGCGCGAGAAAACTCCTCCTGGACGCCCTCTGGTCCCAGTCCGGCTCCGCGGGCCGGCACAGCGACCCGGAGCTCGCCGCCGAACTCCGCTCGTCCTTCGACGACGACATCACGTCCGAGGACGACTTCATCCGCTTCCTGGACGCCTGGTGGCCCGAACTCACCCCGCGCGCGGTGCTCTCCGCGATGAGCGACGAGCGGCGCCTCGGCCGCTGGGCCCGCCGCGTCCTGAACCCCGGCGAGGTCCGCAAGGTCGCCCGCTCCCTCAGGCGCGACGAGCTCTCGGTGCACGACGTGGCGCTCCTCGACGAGCTCCAGGCGATTCTCGGTACGCCGCACAGGCCCCGCAAGAAGAAGGAGCTCGACCCCCTCGACCAGCTGACAGGCCTCGACGAACTGATGCCGCAGCGCGAGGAGACGCAGTGGGAGCGCGCCGAGCGGCTCGCGGCCGAGCGCACCGAGTACGCGCACGTCATCGTCGACGAGGCGCAGGACCTCACCCCCATGCAGTGGCGGATGGTGGGCCGCCGCGGCCGGCACGCCACGTGGACGGTCGTCGGCGACCCGGCGCAGTCCTCCTGGTCCGACCCGGACGAGGCGGCCGAGGCCCGTGACGAGGCGCTCGGCACCCGCCCGCGCCGCCGCTTCACGCTCACCGTCAACTACCGCAACCCCGCCGAGATCGCCGAACTCGCCGCCAAGGTCCTCGCGCTCGCGATGCCGGGCTCCGAGTCGCCTTCGGCCGTCCGGTCCACCGGTGTGGAGCCACGGTTCGCCGTCGTACGCGACAAAGACCTCGGCAGGTCCGTGCGGGACGAGGCGGCGCGGCTGCTCGACCAGGTCGACGGCACGGTGGGCGTCGTCGTGGCGATGAACCGGCGCGAGCAGGCGGCGCGCTGGCTCGCCGGGCTCGGCGAACGGGTGGTCGCGCTCGGCAGCCTGGAGGCCAAAGGTCTGGAGTACGACGCGACGGTCGTCGTCTCGCCCGCGGAGATCGCGGACGAGTCCCCGGCGGGCCTGCGGGTGCTGTACGTGGCGCTGACGCGCGCGACCCAGCAGCTGACGGTCCTGTCGGGCGAGCGCGACGAGCCGGACGCGGACGGGGTCCCCGACCTGCTCCGAGACTGACTTCAGAGGATGACTTCAGGGACTTGTCGGGACGGGAATTGCCTTACGGGGATCGTTTGTTACCGTTGATGTGGCACCGGCCCGATCCAAGCCCCCGGGCCCAACCTTCGTCGCTACGAGCGACCACTTGCCGCGAGGCGAGCATGGCGGGTCGGTGTCATTTACGTAGGAGAGGTCCTCGTCACCCAGTGACGAGGACCTCTTTCCGTTTCCCGCACCCTGTTGCTCCTTCCCCCTACCGACGCCTCGCAACTTCTCGTATGGTGGAAACAAGTTTCCGAAAACCTCGTGAACGAAACGTTCGCAATCCGGGGCGGCTACCACGTACTCAGTGGTAGGTGCGACGATCGGACGGCAAGAGCTACACGGTGAAAGCAGAGGAAGTCGGCCATGGCAACGGCGCCCAGCGTCTCCTACTCGAACACGGTCCGGTTGGAGGTGCCCGCGAGCGGCACCGCGGTCTCCCAGATCACCACGGCCGTCGAGTCCCACGGAGGCTCGGTGACCGGCCTCGACGTCACGGCCTCCGGTCATGAGGCGCTCCGGATCGACGTCACGATCGCGGCGACCTCCACGACGCACGCCGACGAGATCGTCGAGCAGCTGCGCACCATCGAGGGCGTCACCCTCGGCAAGGTCTCCGACCGTACGTTCCTGATGCACCTCGGCGGCAAGATCGAGATGCAGTCGAAGCACCCCATCCGCAACCGTGACGACCTCTCCATGATCTATACGCCGGGCGTGGCCCGCGTGTGCATGGCGATCGCCGAGAACCCCGAGGACGCGCGCCGCCTCACCATCAAGCGCAACTCCGTTGCGGTCGTAACGGACGGTTCAGCTGTTCTTGGCCTGGGGAACATCGGCCCGAAAGCCGCGCTCCCCGTCATGGAGGGCAAGGCGGCCCTCTTCAAGCGCTTCGCCGGCATCGACGCCTGGCCGCTCTGCCTGGACACCCAGGACACCGACGCCATCGTCGAGATCGTCAAGGCCATCGCCCCCGGCTTCGCGGGCATCAACCTCGAGGACATCTCCGCGCCGCGCTGCTTCGAGATCGAGGCCCGCCTGCGCGAGGCCCTCGACATCCCCGTCTTCCACGACGACCAGCACGGCACCGCGATCGTCGTGCTCGCCGCGCTGACCAACGCACTTCGCGTGGTCGGCAAGGGAATCGGCGACGTACGCGTCGTCATGTCCGGCGCGGGCGCGGCCGGTACGGCCATCCTCAAGCTGCTCATCGCGGCGGGCGTCAAGCACGCCGTCGTCGCCGACATCCACGGCGTCGTGCACGCCGACCGCGAGGACCTCGTGGACGCCGCGCCGGACTCGCCGCTGCGCTGGATCGCCGACAACACCAACCCCGAGGGCGCCCGCGGCACCCTCAAGGAAGCGGTCGTCGACGCCGACGTCTTCATCGGCGTATCGGCTCCGAACGTCCTGAACGGCGACGACGTCGCGGCCATGGCCGACGACGCCATCGTGTTCGCGCTCGCGAACCCGGACCCCGAGGTCGAGCCCGCAATCGCCCGCCAGACGGCGGCAGTTGTGGCCACCGGACGCTCGGACTTCCCGAACCAGATCAACAACGTCCTGGTCTTCCCCGGTGTCTTCCGCGGTCTGCTCGACGCCCAGTCGCGCACCGTCAACACGGAGATGATGCTGGCGGCGGCGGGCGCTCTCGCGGACGTCGTCGCCGAGGACGAGCTCAACCCGAACTACATCATCCCCAGCGTCTTCAACGACAAGGTCGCGGGCGCGGTGGCCGATGCCGTGCGCGCGGCGGCGAAGGCCGCGGGCGAGGCTGTGACAGGCGCCACGGCCCAGTAGTACGGCGCGTCGCGGAACGCAGGGCCCTCAAAGGCCCTCTAGGGTGGCGTGGAAGCGCGCCCCCGACTGCCACCTTCCCAGGGGCGGTGAAGCTTTTCGGTGACCCCCACGGGCCCCGGATTGGCTTTCCCGCCGCAGGTGGGGGCAGGATGCCTTTCTGGGCGCGAGGGTCTGGATGACGGACCCGGGTCCGGGGCCTGACCGAGGACCCTGGCAGCATCGGCTTCGCTGTGCCCATCATGCGGCCCCGCCGCGTGGCACGCCTCAACGGCAAGAAGAACACGGGAGTACAAACATGAACCGCAGTGAGCTGGTGGCCGCGCTGGCCGACCGCGCCGAGGTGACCCGCAAGGACGCCGACGCCGTGCTGGCGGCGTTCGCCGAGACCGTCGGCGAGATCGTTGCCAAGGGCGACGAGAAGGTCACCATCCCCGGCTTCCTGACCTTCGAGCGCACCCACCGTGCCGCTCGCACCGCCCGGAACCCGCAGACCGGCGAGCCGATCAACATCCCGGCCGGCTTCAGCGTCAAGGTTTCCGCGGGCAGCAAGCTCAAGGAAGCCGCGAAGGGCAAGTAGCCTCAAGCAGCTAGAAGGGGCGGTCACCCACTGGGTGACCGCCCCTTCTGCGTACGTGACGATGCGTACGTGACGAGATGTCAGCCGAGCTGTGCCCGCCCCGGCAGCTCCACCTTCGCGCCGAGTGACACGAGCTTCTCCATGAAGTTCTCGTAGCCGCGGTTGATCAGGTCGATGCCGTGCACGCGGGACGTGCCCTGCGCCGCGAGCGCCGCGATCAGGTACGAGAAGCCGCCGCGCAGGTCGGGGATGACCAGGTCGGCGCCCTGCAGCTTCGTCGGGCCGCTGACGACCGCGGAGTGCAGGAAGTTGCGCTGGCCGAAGCGGCAGTCGGAGCCGCCGAGGCACTCGCGGTAGAGCTGGATGTGAGCGCCCATCTGGTTGAGCGCGGACGTGAAGCCGAGACGGGACTCGTAGACCGTCTCGTGGACGATGGAGAGCCCTGCGGCCTGCGTGAGCGCCACGACCAGGGGCTGCTGCCAGTCGGTCTGGAAACCGGGGTGTACGTCCGTCTCCAGGGCGATCGCGTTGAGCGAGCCGCCCGGGTGCCAGAAGCGGATGCCCTCGTCGTCGATCTCGAAGGCACCGCCCACCTTCCGGTAGGTGTTCAGGAACGTCATCATCGAGCGCTGCTGGGCGCCGCGGACGTAGATGTTGCCTTCGGTCGCCAGGGCCGCGGAAGCCCAGGAGGCGGCCTCCAGGCGGTCCGAGAGGGCGTGGTGGTTGTAGCCGCCCAGGCTGTCGACACCGGTGATCCTTATGGTCCGGTCGGTGTCCATGGCGATGATCGCGCCCATTTTCTGCAGGACGCAGATCAGGTCTTCGATCTCGGGCTCGACGGCGGCGTTCGAGAGCTCCGTCACACCTTCGGCGAGCACGGCCGTCAGGAGGACCTGCTCGGTGGCGCCCACGGACGGGTACGGCAGCCGGATCTTGGTGCCGCGAAGCCGCTGCGGGGCCTCCAGGTACTGCCCGCCCTCGCGCTTCTCGATGGTCGCCCCGAACTGGCGGAGCACCTCGAAGTGGAAGTCGATCGGCCGGCCGCCGATGTCGCAGCCGCCGAGGCCGGGGATGAAGGCGTGCCCGAGGCGGTGCAGGAGCGGGCCGCAGAAGAGGATCGGGATGCGCGAAGAACCGGCGTGGGCGTCGATGTCCGCGACGTTGGCGCTCTCCACGTGCGAGGGGTCCATGACCAGCTCGCCCGGCTCCTCGCCGGGGCGGACCGTGACGCCATGCAGCTGCAGGAGTCCGCGTACGACACGTACGTCGCGGATGTCTGGGACATTGCGCAGCCGGCTCGGAGCGCTGCCGAGCAGCGCGGCGACCATGGCCTTGGGCACGAGGTTCTTCGCGCCGCGGACACGGATCTCGCCCTCCAGCGGGGTTCCGCCGTGGACAAGCAGTACATCGTCGGTGACGGTCATGAATCTCGCGTTCCGATGAGATGGACGGGTGGACCAAAGGGCAAGCGTAATGGGCGTGTACCCCCCTTCCGTAAGGCCAAGGGCGTGCCAAACCTGTCAGAAGTCCGTGACAACACGAACCGTTCGGAACCGGACACTCCGGGTCACCGTTTCCGGCGTGCGCTCGCGGCGCTCCTTTGCGCCCTGAGCTGCATTCACTCGCGTACGCGCATTGCCTCCCCCCGCGGGGCAAAGATGCGGGATCATGTCGTTCATGACCGAGGTGTCCTCGCTCACAGGGCGGCTGCTCGTGGCCACGCCTGCCCTGGCGGACCCGAACTTCGACCGCGCGGTGGTGCTGCTCCTCGACCACGACGAGGAGGGCTCGCTCGGCGTGGTCCTCAACCGGCCGACGCCGGTGGAGGTCGCGGACATTTTGGAGGGCTGGGGCGACCTGGCGGGCTCGCCCGGGGTGGTCTTCCAGGGCGGCCCGGTCTCGCTCGACTCGGCGCTCGGCATCGCGGTGATCCCCGGCGGCGAGGGACCTTCCCCGAGCTCTCGGCTCCGCTCGACCGCGGGAGACCCCATCGCCTGGCGCCGGGTGCACGGCGCGATCGGCCTGGTCGACCTGGACGCCCCGCCCGAGCTACTGGCCCCCGCCCTCGGCTCCCTGCGGATCTTCGCCGGTTACGCGGGCTGGGGCCCCGGCCAGCTGGAGGACGAGCTGGTCGAGGGCGCCTGGTACGTCGTCGAGTCGGAGCCGGGGGACGTTTCGTCCCCGGACCCGGAGCGGCTGTGGCGGTCGGTGCTGCGGAGACAGCGGAGCGAGCTGGCGATGGTGGCGACGTATCCGGACGATCCGTCGCTGAACTGACCACTGGTCCCTGGCCCCTGGCCCCGCGGCGGGGAACTGTCTGCCGCACCGATAACGTCCTGACGCGTACGTGACAGTCAGACGTCGTCGAAGCGGGTGTGGAAGTTGAGCGCTGAGGAGCAGGACGGGACGAAGTCCTCCGGGAAGTCGGGGAAGTTCACGGAGGGGTTCACCTTCTCCGACTGGCTGGAAGGGGCCGTGATCCTCGTCATCATCGGGGCGGCGTTGTACAAGTTCCTGGGCTGACCCGCGCGTTGAGCAGGAACCGCGCCGCCAGAGGATGCGCGTCCCGTGCCGGGACCGCCAAGTGCACCGCGACCGGCGGCGCGTTCTTCAGGCGTACGTGGCGCAGGGCGGGGTGGGTGTGCCGGCGGGCCACCGGCTCGGGGGCCACTCCGACGCCGTGACCTGCCGCCACCGCCTCCAGCCACTCGTCGAAGTTGTCGGCGGTGCAGGCGAGTCGGGGGCGGCGGCCCTCGGGCCACAGCTCGGGGCGGGTGGTGCCCGTGACCGTGTTGACCACCAGGGGGACGTCGGCAAGCTCCGTCCAGTCCACGACGCGGCGGCCCGCGAGCTCCGCGGCGCCGCGTGCCACCACGGCGATGCGCGGCTCGTGGAGCAGGGCGCGGGTGTGGACGGCCGCGCCGGGCGGGATGTCGCCCCGTACGACCGCGATGTCGCAGGCGCCCGACTCCAGGCCCGCCAGCGGGGTGTCGCGCCGGACCAGGCGGACGCCCGCGCCGGTCGCCGCCTTGAAGGCGGAGCTCAGGGCGACGCAGACCTCGGGCAGCACGGAGGTGAAGCCGAGCCGGAGCAGGGGCGGTTCGGCGAGGGGCGCGCGCAGCACGGCGTCCAGGCGGGTCAGGAGCGGGGCGAGCTCCTCGCGCAGGCGTTGGCCGGCCTCGGTGAGTTCCACGCGGCGCGTGGTGCGGGTGAGCAGGCGGGTGCCGAGCGCCTGCTCCAGGGCGCGGACGGTGCGCGTGAGGGCGGGCTGGCCGGTGCGCAGGGCCGCCGCGGCGTGGGTGAAGTTCAGTTCGTCGGCCACCGCGAGGAAGCCGCGGAGGTGGCGGAGGTCGATCGAGGCCAGGTCCGGGCGTAGTGCCTGCTCATCCATGTTTCCCCAGCATAAATCGGTGCTCGCGGGCATTTCCGCGGGCGTCGCGACGATGCCTACGTTTCCCTCCCGCGGCTCGCAGGCCGCTTCGTACGAGGGAATGGGTGGGGTGTTGTGCGCAAGATCTGGCTGCTGATGCTGGGGGCCTTCACATTGGGGCTCGACGCCTATGTGATGGCCGGGCTGCTGCCGGTGGTGGCGGCCGACCTGGGGACGAGCGTCTCCCTCGCGGGGCAGATGGTCACCGTCTTCACCCTCGCCTACGCCGTGAGCGCGCCGCTCGTCGCGGGGATGGCGTCGGGCGTGCGCCCCCGGGTGCTCATCATCGGCGCGCTCGGCGTCTTCACCCTCGGCAACGCGATGACCGCCCTCGCGCCGGGGCTCGCGGTGCTGCTCCTGTCCCGTGCCGTCGCGGGCGTCGGGGCCGGGGTCTACTCCGCGCTGTCCACCGCTGCCGCCGCCGCGCTCGTGCCGGGGGAGCGGCGTGGCCGTGCGCTCGCCCTGGTGATGGGCGGGATGAGTTCGGGCACGGTGCTCGGGGTGCCGCTCGGTGTGCTGCTCGCCGGACACGCCGGGTGGCGCGCCACGATGTGGGGCGTGACCGTGCTCGGCATGGTCGCGCTCACGGGGCTCGCCGGGTGGCTGCCGACCGTGCCCGCCGACCCGCCGGTGCCCGTGCGGGCCCGGCTCGCCGCGCTCACCGACCGCGGTGTCGTACCCGTCGTCGGTGTCTCCTTCCTCGGGGCGATCGCGAGCCTCGGCCTGTACACCTACCTCGCGCCGGTCCTCGACGCTGCGGGCGGCGTGGGGGAGGGCGACGTCGCGCCCTACCTGTGGGCCTGGGGCATCGGCGGGGTCATCGGCAGCGTCGCCGCCGGGCCGCTCGTGGACCGTACGGGAAGGGCGGTCGCCCTGGTCGGCGGTCTGATGGCGGCCCTGGTCGTCGCCGTCGGCACGCTTCCGCTGCTCGGCGCCGCGGCCTTCCCCGCGCTCGTCGTCTGGGGCGCGGTGGGCTGGGCGCTCCAAGTCCCCCAGCAGCACCGCCTCCTGGCCCTGCGGGCGGAACGCGGGACGGTGGCCCTGGCCCTCAACAACTCCGCGCTGTACCTGGGCAGCGCGGTGGGGTCCGCTCTGGCCGGTCTCGCCCTGTCGGCGGGACTCCCGGCCGACCGGCTGCCCTGGGCGGCGGCCGCGGTGGCGGCGGCGGGGCTGCTGCTGCACGCCGCGACCGGTGCGCGTGCCCGATACGGGCGCAGCCGATGCCCGGACCCGGCAGGCGTAGGTACCCTTGGATGCCATGAGCACTCTTGAGCCCGAGCCCGAGCGCGGGGCAGGTACGGGGACCCTCGTAGAGCCGACGCCGAAGGTGTCGCACGGTGACGGCGACCACGAGCGCTACGCGCACTACGTCCAGAAGGACAAGATCATGGCGAGCGCGCTCGACGGTACGCCCGTCGTGGCGCTCTGCGGCAAGGTGTGGGTGCCGGGCCGTGACCCGAAGAAGTACCCCGTCTGCCCCATGTGCAAGGAGATCTACGAGTCCATGGGCGCCGGTGGCGACAAGGACAAGGGCGGCAAGGACGGCAAGAAGTAGCGTCCGGACCTGGTCCACTGCCTGCTGTGCGGAGGGGCGTTGCGTGTGCCGCAACGCCCCTTTTGCGTTGTGCAATCGCGTGGAAGTCTCGCCGCATGACCTTTGAGGAACTCATCCCGGCGCCCGCACGCGCCGAGGGCCGCGGCCCGCACGGCGAAGGCTTCGTCCTCGACGCGTCGACCCTCCTCGACGCCTCCCCCGGCACCGAGTCCACCGAGCGCTGGCTGCGCTCGGCCCTCGGCGCCGCACTAGGGCTTCCGCTCGCCCCCGGTGTGCAGGGCAGCGCGGTCGCGCTGCGCATCGACGACGCCCTCGCCCCCGAGGCGTACCGGCTCGCTGTCGCCGAGGGTGGTGTGGAGATCCGGGGAGGTGCCGCCTCCGGCGTCTTCTGGGGAGCGCAGACCTTGCGCCAGCTGCTCGGCCCCGAGGCGTTCCGGCGGGCCCCGATCGGCTCCGGGCGGCAGTGGACCCTGCCCCTGGGTGTGATCGAGGACGCCCCGCGTTTCCGCTGGCGCGGCATGATGCTCGACGTGTCCCGGCACTTCATGCCCAAGGACGGCGTCCTGCGCTATCTCGACCTGCTCGCCGCGCACAAGCTGAACGTCTTCCACTTCCACCTCACCGACGACCAGGGCTGGCGCATCGAGATCAAGCGCCACCCGAAGCTCAGCGAGGTCGGGTCCTGGCGGCCGCGCTCCAAGTGGGGGCACCGCGCGTCCGAGCTGTGGAACGAGACTCCGCACGGCGGCCACTACACGCAGGACGACATCCGCGAGATCGTCGCGTACGCCGATGCCCTGCACATCGCCGTCGTACCCGAGATCGACATCCCGGGGCATTCGCAGGCCGCGATCGCCGCGTACCCGGAACTCGGCAACACCGACGTCGTCGACACCTCCTCCCTCGGCGTCTGGGACACCTGGGGCGTCAACCCCAACGTCCTCGCGCCGACCGAGGAGACCCTCCGCTTCTACGAGGGCGTCTTCGAGGAGGTGCTCGAACTCTTCCCCTCCACCTTCATCCACGTCGGCGGCGACGAATGCCCCAAGGACCAGTGGAAGCAGTCGCCCACCGCGCAGGCCCGCATCAAGGAGTTGGGGGTCGGTGACGAGGACGGGCTTCAGAGCTGGTTCATCCGGCACTTCGACAAGTGGCTGTCCGCGCGCGGGCGTCGGCTCATCGGCTGGGACGAGATCCTGGAAGGCGGGCTCGCGGAGGGCGCCACCGTGTCGTCCTGGCGCGGGTACGGGGGCGGCATCGCGGCGGCCAAGGCCGGGCACGACGTCGTCATGTGTCCCGAGCAGCAGGTGTACTTGGACCACCGCCAGCACGGCGGAGCCGACGAGCCGGCCCCCATCGGGTACGTCCGCACCCTTGAGGACGTCTATCGCTTCGAGCCGCTGCCACCGGAGCTCACCGAGGACGAGCGCGGGCATGTTCTCGGTACGCAGGCCAATGTGTGGACGGAAGTGATGGAGTACCACGCACGCGTGGACTACCAGGTGTTCCCGCGTCTCGCCGCCTTCGCCGAGGTCGCCTGGAGCGCGCTCCCCGACCCCGCCGAGCGCGACTTCGCGGACTTCGAGCGGCGAATGACCTCTCATTACATGCGACTTGATGCCCTCGGCGTCGACTACCGGCCGCCCGGTGGCCCGTTGCCGTGGCAGCGCCGCCCGGGTGTGCTCGGACGCCCGATCGACGGGTCGCCCCCAAACGTGTGAGAGGCACCCCAGAGAGCGTGTGTCGGGCCGCCCGCGCTGGGACCGTGGGCGGCCGGAAGAAAGTCGTACAAGGTTCACCGAAGAGTGGCAATTCCCCCCGACCGGTGAGGGCGTGCGAAACCGGCACATCTCCCAGGTCTGCGGATGAATGTCTCCTAGCGGACCCCCGCGCCGAGGGCCGGGGAACATGTGCCAGAGTTGCCACGTCCGGGCAGTGAGCACGTACCGTACGGCGGAACAGGCGTAACGGTGGGAACGGCGAGAAAGCCGCCGGGCATCGGGAAGGGGCAGCCGGTTTTGACCACGCACGCACCGCAGGCGGCGCTCACCGCGCACACGGCGAAGCTGCCTGGAACGCTCGACGAGGCCGTGGAGGCACTCGCCGCGATGCCCGCCGCCGTGCCCGTCGCCGGCGGCACCGATCTCATGGCTTCGGTCAACGCGGGGCTCCTGCGTCCCGCCGCGCTCGTCGGCCTCGGCCGCATCAGCGAGATCCGCGGCTGGCAGTACCAGGACGGTCACGCGCTGCTCGGCGCCGGACTCACCCACGCCCGCGTGGGGCGGCCCGACTTCGCGGCCCTGTTCCCGGCGCTCGCGGCAGCCGCGCGCGCCGCGGGACCCCCGCAGATCCGCAACGCGGGCACGCTCGGCGGCAACATCGCAAGCGCGGGCCCGACCGGTGACACGCTGCCCGTCCTCGCCGCCCTGGAAGCCGTACTGATCATCGCGGGCCCCGGCGGCGCACGCCGCGAGGTGCCCGTCTCGCATCTGCTCGCCGGGATGGACATGCTCCGGCCCGGCGAACTCATCGGCTTCGTACGCCTTCCGCTGCTGCACGCGCCGCAGGTCTTCCTGAAGGCGACGGGACGTACAGGACCCGGCCGGGCCATCGCGTCCGTCGCGCTCGTGCTCGACCCCGCGCGGCGCGGGGTGCGCTGCGCGGTCGGCGCCGTCGCACCGATGCCGCTGCGGCCCCTGGAGGCCGAGCAGTGGGTCGCCTCGCTGATCGACTGGGACGGCGAGCGGGCGATCGTGCCGGAGGCGCTGACGGCCTTCGGCGAGTACGTCGCCGCCGCGTGCATCCCCGACCAGCCACCGGCGGATGACGGCTCCCCGCAGCCGCATCCGCCCGCCGTACTGCACCTGCGGCGCACCGTCGCCGCGCTGGCCCGACGGGCACTGGGGAGGGCGCTGTCGTGAGTGACGACCAGGACAACAACGGGGGCTGGCAGCCGCACCCGCAGGGCGAGTACGACTCCGACGCCACTGCCTTCGTGCAGCTGCCGGAAGGCCTCCTGGACGGCTCTCCGCTCGCCGCGCCCGGCCACGGCTATGTGCCGCCGCAGATAACGGTCACGCCGACGACCGCCGACGCGACGGATCCGGCGGCCACCGGGACCTGGGTCATGCCGGCTGATGTGACCGGGGCGGGGGCGGCTTCCGGTGTGCAGGGCGGGCAGGGTGTGCAGAACGTGCAGTGGCCGGTTGCCGGTGAGGTGCCGGCCGAGCCGTCCGCTCCGTCTGCTCCGTCTGCTCCGTCCGTTTCATCCGCTCCGTCCGTTCCTGAGCAGGCGTACGACCATGGGGCCACCGGGCAGTGGAGCTTCCATGAGGCCGAGGCGGCGGCGCCCGCGCCCGTCGATGTCACCGGGCAGTGGTCGATTCCCGTCGCCAATGGTGATCTTCCGGATGAATCGGGCGAGTTCACGACGTCCTCGCTCGCTGCTCAGTGGGGCGGTACGCCGCCCGCGACGCTGCCGGGCGGGGCGGCCGCTCCGTGGGCGACGGGGGGTGCCGGGGCGGGTGAGCCGTGGTCTCCGGAGCCGCAGCCGCAGCCTGAGCCCCAGCCGGAGCCGCAGGTCGCCGCCGAGGTCGAGGTGGAGCCCCAGGTCGCGGTCGAGCCCGCGCCGGCGCCTCAGCCTGCGCCCGCGCCTGTCGCTGAGCCCGAGCCTGTGCCCGAGCCCGTAGCGGCCGAAGTGACCGACGACGCCCCCGTGGAGTCGCCCGAGGCCCCGGCCGCCCCGGCCGCGGAAGCCGAAGCGGAGGCCGAAGCCGCCCCCGAAGACCCCCCGTCGACCTCCGCCGACCTCGGCGACGAGCACCCCCTCTGCTCGTACGTCCTGCGCGTCAACGGCACCGACCGCCCCGTCACCGACGCCTGGATCGGCGAGTCCCTGCTCTACGTGCTGCGCGAGCGCCTCGGCCTCGCGGGCGCCAAGGACGGCTGCTCGCAGGGCGAGTGCGGCGCCTGCAACGTCCAGGTGGACGGGCGCCTCGTCGCTTCCTGCCTGGTGCCCGCGGCCACCGCCGCCGGCAGCGAGGTGCGCACCGTCGAGGGCCTCGCCGCCGACGGTCAGCCATCCGACGTGCAGCGCGCGCTCGCCGCCTGCGGTGCCGTCCAGTGCGGTTTCTGCGTACCGGGCATGGCGATGACCCTGCACGACCTCCTGGAGGGCAACCCCGCCCCGTCCGACCTGGAGACCCGCCGCGCCCTGTGCGGCAACCTCTGCCGCTGCTCCGGCTACCGGGGTGTGCTCGACGCCGTGCACGAGGTGGTGGCCGAGCGCGAGGCGTCCGCGGCCGCCGCCGAGCCGTCGGGCCCCGACGACCCGCCGGACGTCCCGCGCATCCCGCACCAGGCGGGCCCCGGCGCCGGCGGGGTCAACGCGGCGGCGTACGACGGAACGTACGAAGGCCCCGGAGCGTACGAAGGCCCCGGAGAAGGACCAGGAACGTACGAGGGACCATACGGCCAGGACGGAGGCCAGGCGTGAGCAACGAAGCCGCGGGGGGCGCGAGCACCGCGACCGCAGCGGAGCCGCAGCCCGGCCCGGAACCCCTGCCGCACGGCATCGGCGCATCGCTGCCGTCCGCCGAGTCCCGCGCCAAGACCGAGGGCACGTTCCCCTACGCGTCCGACCTGTGGGCGGAGGGGCTGCTCTGGGCGGCCGTCCTGCGCTCCCCGCACGCGCACGCGCGGATCGTGTCGATCGACACGTCGCAGGCGCGCGAGATGCCGGGCGTGCGGTCCGTCGTCACGCACGAGGACGTGCCCGGCGAGGCGCTGCAGGGCCGCAAGACCCCGGACCGTCCGGTCTTCGCCTCCGATGTCGTACGCCACCACGGCGAGCCCATCGCCGCCGTCGCCGCCGATCATCCGGACACGGCGCGGATGGCCGCCGCGGCGATCTTCGTCGAGTACGAGGTGCTCGAGCCGGTCACCGACCCGGAGAAGGCTTTCGCGGCCGAACCCCTGCACCCCGACGGCAACTTGATCCGGCACATCCCGCTGCGGCACGGCGACCCGGAGGCTGCGGGCGAGCTCGTCGTCGAGGGTCTGTACCGCATCGGCCGTCAGGATCCAGCGCCGATCGGCGCTGAGGCGGGGCTTGCCGTGCCGCGCCCCGACGGGGGAGTGGAGCTGTACATCGCCTCCACCGACCCGCACACCGACCGCGACATGGCCGCGTCCTGCTACGGCATCGACCCCGGCATCGTGAAGGTCGTCGTGACGGGTGTCCCCGGCGCGACCGCCGACCGCGAGGACGCGAGCTTCCACCTGCCGCTCGGTCTGCTCGCCCTGACCACCGGCTGCCCGGTGAAGCTGACCGCGACGCGCGAGGAGTCCTTCCTCGGGCATGCCCACCGCCACCCGACGCTGCTCCGCTACCGCCATCACGCGGACGCCGAGGGCAAGTTGGTGAAGGTGGAGGCGCAGGTCCTGCTCGACGCGGGTGCGTACGCGGACACGTCGTCGGATGCGTTGGCAGCGGCTGTTTCGTTTGCGTGTGGACCGTATGTGGTGCCGAACGCCTTTATTGAAGGCTGGGCTGTGCGTACGAACAATCCGCCGTCCGGGCATGTCCGGGGCGAGGGTGCCATGCAGGTGTGCGCGGCGTACGAAGCCCAGATGGACAAGATCGCGAAGAAGTTGGGCATCGATCCGGCCGAGGTGCGGCTGCGCAACGCGATGGCCACCGGGGACATCCTGCCCACCGGCCAGACCGTGACGTGCCCGGCGCCGGTCGCGGAACTCCTCACCGCGGTACGGGACTTCCCGCTTCCCGAGCTGCCGAAGGACACGCCCGAGGACGAGTGGCTGCTGCCTGGTGGCCCTGAGGGTGCGGGGGATCCTGCGGCCGTGCGGCGGGGCGTCGGCTATGGCCTCGGGATGGTTCAACTCCTGGGCGCCGAGGGTGCGGACGAGGTTTCCACGGCCACGGTGAAGGTCCAGGACGGTGTCGCCACGGTGATCTGTGCGGCGGTCGAGACGGGGCAGGGTTTTACGACTCTGGCTCGTCAGATCGTTCAGGAGACGCTGGGGATCGATGATGTGCGGGTCGCGCCGGTGGACACTGACCAGCCGCCTGCGGGGCCGAGTTGCCATGGTCGCCACACGTGGGTTTCGGGTGGTGCGGTGGAGCGTGCGGCGAAGATGGTGCGTACGCAGTTGCTGCAGCCTCTTGCCCATAAGTTCGGTATGTCCACTGAGCTCCTTCAGATCACCGACGGCAAGATCACGTCGTATGACGGGGTGTTGTCGACGACGGTGACGGAGGCGATGGACGGCAAGGAGTTGTGGGCCACGGCGCAGTGCCGGCCGCATCCGACGGAGCCGTTGGATGCTGCCGGTCAGGGTGATGCCTTTGTGGGGATGGCGTTCTGTGCGATCCGTGCGGTGGTCGATGTCGATGTAGAGATCGGTTCGGTGCGGGTCGTTGAGCTGGCGGTGGCTCAGGATGTGGGGCGCATTCTGAATCCGGCGCAGTTGAAGACGCGTATTGAGGCGGGTGTTACGCAGGGGGTGGGGGCGGCGTTGACGGAGAACTTGCGGACGCCGCGGGGGCTTGTTCGTCACCCGGATTTGACGGGCTATGCGCTGCCGACTGCCTTGGATATTCCTGACATTCGCATCGTGAAGTTGGTGGAGGAGCGGGACGTCGTCGCTCCCTTCGGTGCGAAGGCGGCCAGTGCGGTGCCGGTTGTTGCGTCGCCGGCGGCGGTTGCTTCTGCGGTGCGGGCGGCTACGGGCCGTCCCGTCAACCGGCTGCCGATTCGGCCGCAGGCGGCGGTGGCTACGTGATGTCTTCCTCCTTGGCGGGCGGTGTCGTCGTCATTACCGGGATCATGGCTTCCGGTAAGTCCACGGTGGCGCAGGCGTTGGCTGAGCGGTTGCCGCGGGCGGCGCATGTGCGGGGTGATGTGTACCGCCGGATGATCGTGTCCGGGGGACAGGAGTACGAGCCTGGCGCCTCGGGCGAGGCGGAGGCTCAACTCCGGTTGCGGTACCGGTTGTCGGCGTCGACGGCGGACGCGTACGCGGATGCGGGCTTTGTCGCGGTCGTCCAGGACGTCATTCTGGGCGAGGAGTTGAAGGCGTACGTGGAGCTGTTGCGTACGCGTCCTGTGTACGTTGTCGTGCTTGCCCCGCGGCCGGATGCGGTCGCCGCGCGGGAGGCGGGGCGTGGGAAGACGGGTTACGGGGCCTGGACGGTTGAGGATCTGGACGCGGGGCTGCGGGGTGGGACCCCGCGGGTCGGGTTGTGGCTGGACAGTTCTGATCTGACGGTGGACGAGACCGTGGACGCGGTTCTGGCGGGGCTGGACGAGGCGCGGATCTCTTAGTGACCCGGCGGTTTGTTGCCGGGCATCCCGCGGGGGCTTTGCTGGGCCGGTGGTGGTGTTCTTGCCGGGGCCGCCCGGTTGTCCTGAGGTTGGCGGTTCCGGGCCGGGAGTCAAGGGCGCTCCTTCGTCGCGTCGGCTTCGCCGATTCCGCTTCGCTTCACCCTTGACACCCAACCCTCCACCGCGAGAAGGAAGACGACCGGGCGGCCACGAAGCGGGGCTCTCGGGACTGCGGGGATGGGTCATCCGGCTTCGCTGCCGGGTGCGGACTAGTTCGTCGCAGCGTGCCGCCGGCTGAAGGGGCGGGAGGGGTGCGCGGTCCGCTCGGGGATGGGTGCCGGTTTCGTCAAGCGTCTGCCGACCGGATCGCCCGGCCCTGACCGGGGGAGAGGGGGGTGTGGGGAACCTACTTCGGCAAAGTTGCGTTTCGCAGTGCCGCGCGCCCCCCTTGTGCCAGAACACTACTTTTCCAAAGTAGGTCCCCCACCCCCACCCGAGACGGGTGATGGTCACCTCGCAAGCGACGGCCACCCCGGAAGATCGGCCGGTAGACGCTTGACGAGACCGGGACCCGTCCCCGGACCGGCCGCGCACCCCTCCCACCCCTCCAACGGGCAGCGCTGCTACGAACTAGTCCGCACCCGGCAGACAAGCCGGATGACCCGCCGGGTGGTCCCCGTGAGCCCCGCTTCGTGGCCGCCCGGTCGTCTTCCTTCTCGCGGTGGAGGGGTGGGTGTCAAGGGTGAAGCGAAGCGGAATCGGCGCAGCCGACGCGACGAAGGAGCGCCCTTTACACCCGGCCCGGAACCGCCAACCTCAGGACAACCGGGCGGCCCCGGCGCCAATGAACCGCCGGGTCAGCGTGCTCTGGCACAAGGGGGGCGCACGCGTTGCGTAAGGCGCACCCTGGGGAAAGTCCGTTGCGGGGTGGGGGATGGGCGGCGGAGAGTGAGGGGCATGAGTATCCCCATCGCTCTGCCGCCGGGGCTGACCGTGCGGTCGGCCACGTATGACGATGCGGTGAACGTGTGCGCGCTGCTCAATGAGATCGATCTGCTGGAAATCGGGCGAGCCGAGACCGAACTGGTCGATGTTCAGGCCGACTTGAGGCATCCGGAGACCGATCTGGATCGGGACTCGTGGGTGGCGTTCGACGGTGAGCGGCTGGTCGGGTACGGGCTGATGTGGGATGAGTCCGGTGGTGAGCGGGTCGACATCGATCACTATTCGTTGCCTGATCACCCGCAAAGTGCCCTGTATCTGCTCGATCTGATGCAGGCGCGGGCCGTTGAGCAGGCCGCTGGCAATGGGGCGGAGCAGGCCGTGGTCCATATGACCCTCAGCGTCAACCCCACCCTGGACCTGCAGGCCCTGCGTGGACGGGGCTGGCGCGTGGTCCGCCGTTACCACGTGATGGACCGGCCTCTGTCCGTCTCGGCCGATCAGCCGGTGGCGCCACCGCCCGGTGTCACATTGCGGTCCTGCCTGGCCGAGGACGACCGGCGCCGTGCCCATGCGCTGGTCCAGGCGTCCTTCGCCGAGCACTTCGACTTTCAGGCGCGGACGTATGAACAGTGGCTGGACGACCTTGACGGCGAGCGGGTCGACTGGGCGTTGATCTGGATCGCCCATGTGGAGGGGCTGGGGGACGCGGCTGTCGTGCGTACGCACAATGACCGGTCGTCGATGGCCTGGGTCGGTCATCTCGGCGTTCTGCGCGAGGCCCGGGGGCGTGGGCTTGGCAGCTTTCTGCTGCGTCACGCCTTCGGGTACTACGCCGCGTTGGGGCGTGAGCGGATCGGCCTCGGCGTGGACACCGACAACAGCAGCGGGGCGCTCGGTCTGTACGAGCGGCATGGCATGCGGCTTGACTTCGCCGCCGATACTTGGGAATTGGTCCGTTCCGTCTGACGGCAGCACGTCACGCCCGGGAGCCCTCCGCCGGGCTTGACGTGCTGTCTGCTGCCTGCCTAGGGCTGGTTGCTTGCTACTTGCCGAAGTACGCGTCGTAGATCGACAGCGTTGACTTGTTGCCCTGCTTGTCCGTGAGGTTTGCGCGGAGTGAGATTGACTTGCCTGCGGCAGGGTTCTTGACGGTGATCTTCCCTTCCGTGACCGGGGTCTTCTTCCATGTCCGGCCGGCGTCGTAAGAGGCGTACACCGTGAGGGACTTGAGGTTCCCCGGGCCTGCGGCCGGACCCTGGACCTTCAGCGGGATCGACTGCCTCGCGCCTGCCGGGGCCGTGCTCGCCAGGCTCAGCTTCGGGGTGAAGCGGACCGTGGATGCCGGGAGTTGTGCGTTCTCTGCCCTTGCGGAGCTGAACGTCCAGCTCGCGTCCACGCGTGTTGTCACCCGCGACAGCTTCGTGCTGCGCTTCATGGACGTCGTCAGCCTGTAGTCCGCCTCACCCGCGGGGACCTTGAAGGGCCTGCTGCCGGTCACCGGATCGTCGTTCTCGGCGATCTTCGTGCCGTTGCGGTACAGCGTCGACTTCCCTGCCGAGTATTCGGACGAGCCCAGGTGGCCCTTGCCGTCCGCGATGAGGGGGATGTCGGCGCCCAGCTCGTCGCCCTTGCGGGAGATGCCCGTGCCGGCGCCGAGAGCGGGGCCGAAGACGCCGGTGTTGAAGGTCTCCCGGTAGGTCTTGCCCGCCTTGAAGGTCTTGGGCGGGAAGGCCGCCCAGAAGCCTTCCACCATCGGATCGCCTTGCTCGTCCTTGTCGCCGTACTGCTCGAATTCGAAGTGCCACTTCGTCGCGTCGAGCGCGGACAGGTGCAGCGTCCTGGTGCGCGGCAGCTTCTGCTCCGGCAGGATCCGCGCGGTGCCGGTCGCCCCCGGGACGTGGCCGAAGGGGAACACCGAACCCTTCCGGCCGGGGGACGACGCGCCCATGCCGACCTTCACCGTGGCGAAGTCGGCGGGCTCGAGGCGCTTGGTGTAGCCGGTCGCCAGCTTCTTGACCTCGCCGCCGAAGAACATGTCGTACTGAGTGTCCGCGCCCTTCGTCCACGTCGCGAGCCACTGCTGGTTGAAGCCGTCCGGGGCCTCAGGGCCGAGGTGCGCGGTGCGCAGGCCCTTGTCGGATTCGCCCATGGGGATCCCGCTGTAGTCCTGGTACCTATAGCTGGAGCTGGCGGAGATCTGTTTGGCGCCGGGGACCGCGAGTTTGACGTCGACCGGCTTCGCCTTGCGGGCGTCCAGCGTCACCGTCATGTCCTTGTCGACGGTCAGCTTCGGCCGGACCAGCCAGTCTGTGCCCTTGGCGGTGTTGTCCGGGTCGACGAAGACCGACCAGTCCATGAGGTAACTGCCGTTCGCCACCCGCACCTTGGCCGTGCCGGACTTGTCGTACGGGAAGAAGTGTTGGCTCTTGTCGCCTCCGGTGACGGCCGTGAGCAGCGGCTCGTAGTGCGGCGCCGGCTTCCCGTCGCGGCCGATCGTCTTGATCGTCACTTCGTGCCGCTCGATCTCACGGTCGACCACGGCCGCCGTGCGGACCGTCTGGCCCGCGCCGGTCGCCACGACGTACGCCGAGTACGTCCCGACGGCCGCGCCGCCGAGCTTCGTGTCGGCGGTCAGGTCGACGGCCGCCGTGCCGCCCGCGGGGACCTTCACGGTCTTCGCGCCCAGCTTGAAGAAGCCCGCCGGGGCCGGATCGCCCTTGGGGTTCGTGGCCTGCACGGTGAGGTCCAGGGTGATGGCCTCGCTGCCGGTGTTCTTGTACGTCACCTTCTTGGTGACCGGCTTGTCGTCGGTGTGCGGCCACTGCTGGGTGCCGTAGTTGAGGGACACGGGCTTGGCGACGACGGTTTGCTTCATGGCCCTGTCGACGGCTATGCGTCCCGAACCCTGCTGGTACGGCGTGTACTTGTGGCCGCCGTCCTTCGTGGATGCGGTCAGCGCACCCTTCAGTTCGGCGTGCTTCCAGTCCGGGTGCTGCTGCTTCAGCAGGGCGGCCGCCCCTGCCACGTGCGGGGTCGCCATCGACGTACCGGAGATTGTCAGGTAGCCCTCGGGCTTCTGGCCGACCTCCTTCTCGATGATGCTGCCGGGTGCGGCGGCCGCGGTGATGTCCACGCCGGGGGCCGTCACGTCGGGCTTGATGGCGCCGTCGCCGACGCGCGGGCCCTGGCTGGAGAACTCGGCGAGCTTGTCGTTGTCGTCGACCGCGCCGACGGCGAGGGCCGCGTCCGAGCTGGCGGGCGAGTCGACGCTGCCGGGATACCCGTAGTTGCCCGCGGCGATCGTGAAGAGGATGCCCTTGTCCTTGGAGAGCTTGTTCACGGTGGCTTCGAGCGGGTCGACATCGGGGTCGTCCTCGCCGCCGAGGCTGAGGTTGACGATGTCGGCGCCCTGGTCGGCCGCCCACTCCATGCCGGCGATGATCCCGGAGTCGTCACCGGAGCCGCCGTCGTCGAGGACCTTGCCGTTCAGGAGTGTGGCGCCGGGTGCCACGCCCTTGAGCTTGCCGCCGGACTTGGCGCCCGTGCCCGCCGCGATGGAGGCGACGTGCGTGCCGTGGCCGTAGCGGTCCTTGGTGTCGGGCGAGGTCGTGAAGTTCTTCTCGGCGCCGACCTGGTTCTTGAGGTCCGGGTGGGGTGCGTCGACGCCGGTGTCCAGGACGGCGATCTTGACGCCCTTGCCGTCTAAGCCGGCCTGCCACGCCTTGGGTGCGCCGATCTGCGGCACGCTCTTGTCGAGGCTCGCCTTGCGGGTGCCGTCCAGCCAGATCCGCTCGATGCCGGACGCGGTGGAGCCGCCCCGCTCGGCGGTGAGGGCCTTCCACAGGTCGGGTGCGTCCCGCTTCGGGGTCGTGATGGCGTCGGCGTTCAGGGTCTTCAGGGTCCGGCGGACGGTCGTGTCACCGGCGGCCCGCAGATCGGACCGGGACCCGGCGGCGCCCTTGTAGTCGACGATCAGCTTGAGGCCCTTCTGCTGGGCCCTGCGGTTGTCCTTCTTGCTCAACTCGGTGATGTCGAAAAGGCGTTGGTCGAGCTTGCCAGTGGTGATCAGACGCTGTGCGTCGGCCGGGATCACCAGTGTGTGGCCCGTCGGCGTACGAAGCGTCCGTACGGGTATGCGCTCGCGTCCCTCGGCCGGTTCGATCGCGGTGACGCGGCGCTTGGCGTCGACGCTCACGCGGTCGCCGGTGATGAGGGTGATGCGATGCCTGGCGGTGGCGGGCGTGTGCGCCTCGCCCTGTGCTGCCGTTGCTGTCGCCGCACGCTCGCGGTCGCGATCCGCCTTCGCCGCTGCCGGGCCGGTCATGCCCGAGGCGAGGGCAACGGCGGTGGCCGCGGCCATGGCGGCCGTGCACGCTCTCTTCGCGTGAATACGCAATTCTCCCCCTGGAGTCGAGGTGCCAATCGGTGTGGCAGAACTGTCTCCGGAATATGTGGAGAAATGCGAGGGGCAGCCCAACTCCGTTACTGGAACGAGTAGTTGGAGTTACGTGTTCGTGTGGTTCCCAGGAGAAAATGAGAGATGCTTCACGGGAACCCGGCGCAAGGAAAAGGGAATGAAAAAGAGGTGACTCCAAGGGAGTCACCTCTTCGTTCGGAGGCGCCGGTACGCGCTCCGGCTTGGGCCGGTTCTTTGAGGCCGTGGCGGGAATCGAACCCACGTAACTCGCTTTGCAGGCGAGTCCCTAAACCACTCGGGCACACGGCCAAGTCGCTGACTCGACCCCTCGAACGTAGCCGTGGCCGTCGGTGCCGCTCAAGGGGTCAGCCACGGCTGCAACGGGACTGCCATATGGCGTTCATGAATGGGGGGTGGGCGGGGCGGTTCCGATTTCCGCCCAGATTGTCTTGCAGGGGGCCGGTCCCGGTTCCGTACCCCACCGGTCGGACAGTGCCGCGACCAGGAGCAGCCCTCTGCCCGACTCGGCCTCTGGGGAGGGTGGTTGGGGTTCGGCCGGCGGGTGGCGGTCCGCCCGCGCGTCGGTCGCCTCGATGACGTACGCATCCGGGAACGGGGGATCGTAAAGTTCTTGGCATGAGCAGCCCAAACGACGCCCAGGAGCCCGTCTTCGTCCGCAGCAACTGGGGCACGAGCCGGTACGTCTTGAACGCCAACAGCCCTGTGGGGCTGTTCCTCATCGTGGTGCTGCTGCTCCTCGCCGGTGGCGGGGTCTATTACTTCTACGCGAGTACGCGGTGGAGCGAGGGTGAGCTCCGTGATGCCGTATACGCGGTCACCGACGAGCTCGACGGCGCTTACGACGACAGTCCGGAGGGACTCGAGAGCGGCTACGGCAGTGGCTACGCGGGGCGCATAGAACGTGCCATCGAGGCCACCGGTGAGGGGCCGGCCCATGCGATCGGACTCCGCGTGCATGAGGCGTCCGACGACCGCTACGAAGTCAGCACCGCCCACACCAAGGACGTCTACTGCATGCACGTCTCGCGCACGGACTATCTCGTGAGCGCCGAGGTCGCCGACGGCACTTGCTGATCCGCGGGGAGTCGGAGGCGTACGACCAACGGACCAGCGGATCACCGCCTCCGGACAGGGGTCACCGGTCGCTACGGCCCTTACGCTGGCCGGCATGACCGCCCTGGAACCCGGTGACACCGACGTCACCCCCGACGTACCGACACCGATATCGCCGCCCGAGGGCTCCAAGGGTGGAGGAGTGCTGCGCAAGCCCTATCGCGCGCTCAGCTTCGGCATCGTCTCCGTCGTTCTGCTCATCGCCTTCGAGGCGACCGCCGTCGGGACCGCCATGCCGGTCGCCGCCCGTGAGCTGGACGGGGTGTCGCTGTATGCCTTCGCCTTCTCCGCCTACTTCACCACCAGTCTCTTCGGCATGGTGCTTGCCGGGCAGTGGGCCGATCGGCGCGGGCCGCTCGGGCCGCTTGCCGGCGGGATCGCCGCCTTCGCCGCGGGGCTGCTGCTCGCCGGGACCGCCGGGGCCATGTGGATGTTCATCCTCGGGCGGGCCGTGCAGGGGCTCGGGGGCGGGCTTGTCATTGTTGCGCTGTACGTCGTTGTCAGTCGGGCCTATCCGGAGCATCTGCGGGCGTCCATCCTCGCTGCGTTCGCGGCCAGTTGGGTCGTGCCGTCCGTCGTCGGGCCGCTGGTCTCCGGGACCGTCACCGAGCACCTGGGGTGGCGCTGGGTCTTCGTCGGGATCCCTGTTCTTGTTGTCGGGCCGCTCGCGCTCGCGCTGCCCGCCATCCGGCGCACCGCCTCCGGGCCCGTCGACCCCGCCGCCCCCGTCGAGGCCTTCGACCGGCGGCGCATCCGGCTCGCCCTGGGGATCTCGCTGGGGGCCGGGCTCCTGCAGTACGCGGGGCAGGATCTGCGCTGGCTGTCGCTGCTCCCTGCGGCGGTCGGTGCCGCCGTACTCGTCCCGGCCGTCCTCGGGCTGCTGCCCCGCGGGACCTATCGGGCTGTGCGCGGGCTGCCCTCCGTCGTGCTGCTGCGCGGCATCGCCGCGGGGTCCTTCATCGCCGCCGAGTCCTTCGTGCCGCTGATGCTGGTCACCGAGCGGGGGCTCAGCCCGACCATGGCCGGGCTCTCGCTGGCGGTGGGCGGCGCCACCTGGGCGCTCGGGTCGTACGTACAGTCGCGGCCGCGCATGGAGCCGCACCGGAGCAAGCTGATGGTGGTGGGGATGGTGCTTGTCGCCTCCGCCATCGTCGCCGCGCCCAGCGTGCTGATCCATGCCGTGCCCGTGTGGATCGTCGCCGTCGCCTGGGCCTTCGGCTGCTTCGGCATGGGCATGGTCATCGCATCGACCAGCGTGCTGCTGCTCAGGCTCTCGGCGCCGCAGGACGCGGGCGCCAACTCCGCCGCCCTGCAGATCTCCGACGGCCTCTCCAACGCCCTGCTGCTCGCCGCCGGAGGGGCCGCCTTCGCCGCGCTGGGCGGCGGGATGGTGGGCGCGGGGCACGGCGTGGGCGAGGCGGGCGGGTCCCATCCGGCGGCCTTCGTCGCCGTCTTCCTGCCGATGGCGGCAGTCGCCCTGGTGGGGGCGTGGGTGGGGACGCGGCTCAAGGAACGTATGGACTGAGCGGGTCATGTGACACCCGTCGCACCCGGCCCGGACTCCGCATTGTCGTCGGCCTCGCGTCAACACATCACCGGTAAGGTGGCCCGGTTGTCGTACGTACCCGATCGTCAAAAACGGAGACCGTGACTACCACCGCCGCCTCCTCGTCCGCCGCCTCCCACCACCTCTCTCCCGCCTTCCCCGGCCGGGCCCCGTGGGGCACGGCCAACAAGCTGCGTGCCTGGCAGCAGGGTGCGATGGAGCGGTATCTGCAGGAGCAGCCGCGTGACTTCCTCGCCGTCGCGACGCCCGGCGCCGGCAAGACGACCTTCGCGCTGACGCTCGCGTCCTGGCTGCTTCACCACCATGTCGTGCAGCAGGTCACCGTGGTCGCGCCGACCGAGCACCTGAAGAAGCAGTGGGCGGAGGCCGCGGCCCGTATCGGCATCAAGCTGGACCCGGAGTACAGCGCGGGCCCGCTGAGCAAGGAGTACCACGGCGTCGCGGTCACGTACGCGGGTGTGGGCGTGCGGCCCATGCTGCACCGCAACCGCGCCGAGCAGCGCAAGACCCTCGTCATCCTCGACGAGATCCACCACGCGGGGGACAGCAAATCCTGGGGCGAGGCCTGCCTTGAGGCGTTCGAGCCCGCCACGCGGCGCCTGGCGCTGACCGGTACTCCGTTCAGGTCCGACACCAACCCGATCCCCTTCGTCACGTACGAGGAAGGGAACGACGGCATCCGGCGGTCCTCCGCCGATTACACGTACGGATACGGGAGTGCCCTCGGCGACGGGGTCGTGCGACCCGTCATCTTCCTCTCCTACTCCGGCAACATGCGGTGGCGGACGAAGGCGGGAGACGAAATCGCCGCGCGGCTCGGCGAGCCGATGACCAAGGACGCGATCTCGCAGGCCTGGCGGACGGCCCTCGACGCGCGCGGTGAGTGGATGCCGAACGTGCTCAAGGCCGCCGACCAGCGGCTCACCGAGGTCAGGAAGGCCATCCCGGACGCGGGCGGGCTCGTGATCGCGTCCGACCAGGACTCCGCGCGGTCCTACGCCAAGCTGATCCGGGAGATCACCGGGACGAAGGCGACGGTCGTCCTCTCCGACGACACGGGCGCCTCGAAGCGGATCGACGACTTCAGCGACGGGAACGACCGCTGGATGGTTGCGGTCCGGATGGTGTCCGAAGGCGTCGACGTCCCGCGTCTCGCGGTGGGTGTGTATGCCACCACGATCTCCACTCCGCTCTTCTTCGCGCAGGCCGTGGGGCGTTTCGTGCGCTCACGGCGGCGCGGCGAGACGGCGTCCGTCTTCCTGCCCACCGTCCCCGACCTGCTCGGCTTCGCCAACGAGATGGAGGTCGAGCGCGACCATGCGCTCGACAAGCCGAAGAAGGAGGGGGAAGAGGACCCCTACGCCGAGTCCGAGAAGGAGATGGACGAGGCGAACAAGGAGCAGGACGAGGACACGGGGGAGCAGGAGCAGTTCTCCTTCGAGGCGCTCGAGTCCGACGCCGTCTTCGACCGGGTGCTTTTCGACGGCGCCGAATTCGGCATGCAGGCCCACCCCGGGAGCGAGGAGGAGCAGGACTATCTCGGCATCCCCGGCCTGCTCGAACCCGACCAGGTGCAGATGCTGCTCCAGAAGCGGCAGGCCCGGCAGATCGCGCACAGCAAGAAGCGGCCGGACGAGGAAGCGGATCTTCTTGAACTCCCGGCCGAGCGGCGGCCCGTGGTCTCCCACAAGGAGCTGCTCGAACTGCGCAAGCAGCTGAACACGATGGTCGGCGCGTACGTCCATCAGAGCGGCAAGCCGCACGGCGTGATCCACACGGAGCTCCGCCGCACCTGCGGCGGCCCGCCGAGCGCGGAAGCGACGGCGGGACAGCTGCGGCAGCGCATCGCGAAGGTCGGGGAGTGGGCTACGCGGATGCGCTGAGCTCGCTGAGGTCCTTGCGCAGGCCCGCCACGGAAGGGTGTGTTCCATGTGGAGAGGTGGTGCACACCACACTGCCCGCGCTCCGCGTAATGGGGCAATGAGGGGCGCAGCTCCCATCGCGGTGCCCGGATTCTGGACGGAGTCTTCCGCTGAGCGGGACGGCCTCGCTACTGTCCCCGCAACGTAAACGCCCCGTGGCAGCGCCGCCGCGGAGCGCAGCCGGAGTTCCGACCGGCGGCCTCTGACGCGCGTCGCCCACGGGACCGGCGACGCAACCGCCGCGTAAAGGGGCCGTCGACTCTCACCTAAGGAGTGGGCGTCGTGACCGCGGAGACTTCCCAGACGCTCGACCGAGGACTGCGTGTCCTCAAGTTGTTGGCCGATACCGATCATGGACTCACCGTCACCGAGCTGTCCAACAAGCTCGGTGTGAACCGCACCGTGGTGTACCGGCTGCTCGCCACCCTGGAGCAGCACGCGCTGGTCCGCAGGGACCTGGGCGGCCGGGCCAGGGTGGGCCTCGGGGTGCTCAGGCTGGGCCGCCAGGTGCATCCGCTGGTGCGGGAGGCCGCGCTGCCCGCGTTGCGCTCGCTCGCCGAGGACATAGGTGCCACCGCGCACCTGACGCTGGTGGACGGCACGGAGGCCCTCGCCGTCGCCGTGGTCGAGCCGACCTGGACGGATTACCACGTGGCCTACCGGACGGGCTTCCGGCACCCCCTCGACCGCGGGGCCGCGGGGCGGGCCATCCTCGCCGCCCGGCAGGGGTCGGGCACCGATCCGGGCTATGCGCTGACCCATGGCGAGCTCGAAGCCGGCGCGAGCGGGGCTGCCGCCCCGCTGGTGGGTGTGACCGGCATAGAGGGGAGCGTCGGCGTCGTCATGCTGGCGGACTCCGTGCCGGAGCGGGTGGGGCCGCGGGTGGTGGACGCGGCCAGGGAAGTGGCGGATGCCTTGCGCTGAGGCCGCGCGGGCGAACCGTCGATCACCGGCTTCGCCGAGTTCGTCCTCAGCCTCCCCCAAGCTCTTAAAGAGCAGGGGGACTCCCTCGACAGGCTCAAATATTGGGCACCTGGATCGTCACGTTAGATTGATCCCGTGTTCTCCCTCTCCAGCCTCTCGCGCCCCAAGGCCCTCGGCGTCTGCGCCGTCCCCGTGGTCGCCCTGCTCGCCGTCGCGGGCCTGGCGCCGCTGCCGTTCGCCGTGGCCCAGCCGGGGTCGACGGCGAACGTACTCGGGGAGAGCGAGGGCAAGCGGGTCATCACGATCACCGGCGCCCCCACCCGGGAGCCCAAGGGGCAGCTGCGGATGACGACGATCGTCGCCACGGGCCCCGAGACCGACGTCAGCCTCGGCGACGTGGTGGACGGCTGGTTCCGTACGGACCGGTCCGTGATGCCCAAGGACTCGGTCTACCCCACCGGCGACGACGTGAAGGAAGTCGAGAAGCACAACCTCGGCGACATGAAGAAGTCGCAGGACACCGCCACGCGGGCCGCGCTCGCCTATCTCGACGAGAGCGGCGTGGACGGCACGGACAAGGTGAAGGTCGACGTCGACCTCGGCAAGATCGGCGGCCCCAGCGCGGGCCTCTTCCTCTCCCTCGGCATCATCGACCTCATCGACGGCAACGGCAGCGGCGGCGACCTCACCGGTGGCCGCGACATCGCGGGCACCGGCACGATCTCCGCCGACGGCAAGGTCGGCCCGGTCGGCGGTGTCTCCATGAAGACACAGGCCGCGAGGCGCGACGGCGCCACCGTCTTCCTGGTCCCGAAGGCCGAGTGCGCGGACGCGGAGGCGGAGAAGCCGAAGGGGCTTCAGCTGATTCCGGTCACGACGCTTGAGGGCACGATCGAGTCCCTGCGGGCCCTTGATAAGGGCGGGAAAGTTCCGAGCTGTTGACGAGCCAGAGGCCCAACTCGACCATCCGCCAGCCGAGTTGAGTACGCAGTTGGGGTCGGGACTTCCGTAAGGGTGCCGCTCTGTGGAGTTCGGCGGCGCGGGCGTGGTGCATCAGGAGATGGATGTCTGCGTGCATCGCTTGCGGAGCCCTCTCAGTCGGGTCGTCGCGTCGGGAAGACGTGGGTGTGGATGCGTACGAGTTCGGCCTCCGGGTCGTCATCGGCGGGGGCCGATTCGCGGTAGCTCTCGATCAGTTGATGGACCTTCGCGTCCAGCTCGCTCGCCAGCGCCGGGGTGAGTCGCAGGGTGTGGTCACTGATGTCCGCGCTGGACTGCCACTCCTCGGGCCACTCATGGCTCGTGCCGACCCAGGTGGCAAGTCCCTCGGCGTGAAAGGCCGCGACGTGCTGCATGTAGAGCGCCGCCGCCCCGCGCACCACCGGGTCCGCGTCGCGGGCGAGCCTGTCGTTGAACACGGTGGTTTCGTGCGCCGCCCGCCACCACCGCTCACGCCCCTTGCCGTGCTCGGGGGCGTCCTCGACGAAGCCGTGTGCCGCGAGCTGGCGCAGGTGATAGCTGGTCGCGCCGCTCGACTCCCCGAATCTGGCGGCGAGTTGGGACGCGGTGGCCGGGCCGTCGATGCGCAACGAGCCGAGCAGCCGCATCCGCAAGGGGTGCGCGATGCCCCGCAGGGAGCGGGCGTCGAGCGTACGGACCTTCCGGCCCTCGGGGTGCTCCGTCATATCGGTGAGCGTAGACATGCAAAGACTCCGTTGCAACGGTTTCTCTGCAACGAAGTCTTTGCAACTCCCTTGATGATCCCAGGAGTTGGGACTACTCCTTGATGAACCCCTCCTCGATCAGCCAGTCCTTGGCCACCTCATGCGGATCCTGCCCGTCCACATCCACCTTGGAGTTCAGGTCCTGCGCCACCGTGTTGTTCAGCCTCTTCGTGATGGGGGCCAGGACCTCCGCCATCTCGGGGTGCTCCTTCAGCGCCTTGCTGTTGATCTCCGGAGCCGCGTTGTAGTTGGGGAAGAAGTGCCTGTCGTCCTCCATCGGCGTCAGGTTCATCGCCTTGATGCGGCCGTCGGTGGTGAAGACCTCGCCGTACGTGCACGTCCCCTTGGCGGCCTGGGTGTAGATGATCCCGGTGTCCATCTTGGTGATGCTGGAGTTCGGGATGCTCATCCCGTACGCCTTCTGCATGCCCGGCAGACCGTCCTCGCGCGAGGCGAACTCGCTCTCCACGCACAGCGTGACCGCCTTCGGGTCCGACTTGGCGAGGTCGGCCACGTCGGACAGGGTCTTCGTCTTGTACTTGGCCCTGTTCTTCTGGTTCATGGCCAGGGCGTAGGTGTTGTTCAGCGTGGACGGCGCCAGCCAGGTGATGCCGTTCTTCAGGTCCGCGTCGCGCACCGCCTGCCACTGCTGCTGTGGGTCGTCGATCGGCTCGGAGTTGCCCTGGTACGTGATCCAAGCGGTGCCCGTGTACTCGTACATGCCGTCCGCGTCACCGTTCTTGACGGCCTCCCGGGCACCGATCGAGCCCTGGATGCCCGTCCGGTCGAGGACATCCGCACCGGCCGCCTCGAAGGCGATGCCCATGATCGCGCCGAGGATCAGCTGCTCCGTGAACTCCTTGGAGGTGACGGTCAGATCGGCGCCCTTCAGGGGAAGCCCCTCGCCGATCGTGCCCGGCTTGACGTCGTCCACCATGGGGCTGCCGCTGGTGAGCCCGCAGCTCACGAGCAGGGCCACGCCAAGGGCGCCGACCGCCGCCGTACGCAACGTAACCCTCATGACCCCGCCTCCAGCCCGCGCGGACGAAGCACCAGTTCGGCCAGGGAGGCCAGCCAGTCCACAAGGAGCGCGAGCGCGATCGTCAGGATCGAGCCGAGCATGAGCACCGGCATCCGCTGCGTGGTGATGCCGGTGGTGATCAGGTCGCCGAGACCGCCGCCACCGCCGAACGTGGCGAGTGTCGCCGTGCCGACGTTCAGGACCAGCGCGGTGCGCACACCCGCGAGGATCAGCGGTACGGCCAGCGGGAGTTCGACCTTGCCGAGGACCCCCCACGCCGACATGCCGATGCCGCGCGCGGCCTCCATCAAGGTCGGGTCATTGGCGTTCAGGCCCGCGATCGTGTTGGACAGGACCGGAAGCACGGCGTAGATGATGATGCCGATCAGGGCCGCCTTCTCGCCGATGCCGATCCAGATCACGAGCAGGGCCAGGAGACCGATCGCCGGGGTCGCCTGGCCGACGTTGGCGACGGCCATGGCGACGGGCGCCGCCTTGCGCAGCTTCTTGCGGGTCAGCAGGATGCCCAGCGGGATCGCGATGATCAGCACGAAGAAGGTGGAGATCGCCGTCAGTTGGATGTGCTGGCGGAGTCTGAGCCAGACATTGCCGTCCGCCAGGGCGTTCGTGGCGATCGAGTCGAGCTCGGCCTGCTCGAACCACCACCAGGTGAGGAGCAGGATCACCGCGAGCACCGAGGGCAGGAAGGTGAGCTTCAGCCAGCCGATCCGCCGCTCCTTGCCCGTGTCCGCCGGGGGCCCCGGCTCCGGCTCGCCCTCGCCGGAGTCGCGGAACGGGTGACCCTTGACGTCGTGCTCGCCCTCGGGCCGGTCGTCGTCGGCGCCGTTGCCGTTGCCGTTGCCGATGCCGTTGCCGTTGCCGGGGGACGGCTTGTGCTCGGGGATCCGGGGGTTGCTCCCGGGGATGCCGCTCACGCCTTCGCCGCCCCTCCGTCGCCCTCCTGCTCGTGGTGGGTCAACAGGGCGCGCTGTTCCTCCAGTTCGTGCTGGTGCTCCACGGCGTCGAGCCGGTCGGCCTCCAGCATTTCGTGCACGGAGTTCATCAGGGTCTCCATGTCCACCACACCGGTGTACTCGCCGCGCCGCCCGGTGACCGCGACCCGCCCCGCGTTGTCCGTGAGCACCGCTTCGAGCGCGTCGCGCAGGGTGGCGTCACGGGTGACGGTGTCGTGCACGAGGGTGCCCGCGCGGGCCAGCGAGCCCTTGGCGCGCATCAGGTCGCCGCGCCGCAGCCACTTGTAGGGGCGGCGGCGCTTGTCGAGCAGCAGCAGTTCGTTCGTGCCGCTGGACCGCAGCTTGTCGAAGATCTCCTGGAGCGGGTCGTCGACGGTCACCGTCGCGAAGTCCGCGATCTCCACATCGCGTACGCGGGTGAGGTTGAGCCGCTTCAGAGCCGCGCCCGCGCCGACGAAACCCGACACGAAGTCGTCGGCGGGGTTGGTGAGGATGGCCTCCGGAGTGTCGAACTGCGCGATGTGCGAGCGCTCCCGAAGCACCGCGATGCGGTCGCCCAGCTTGATCGCCTCGTCGAAGTCATGGGTGACGAAGACGATCGTCTTGTGCAGCTCGTGCTGGAGCCGGATCAGCTCGTCCTGGAGGTGGTCGCGGGTGATCGGGTCGACCGCGCCGAACGGCTCGTCCATCAGCAGCACCGGCGGATCGGCCGCCAACGCCCTTGCCACCCCCACGCGTTGCTGCTGACCGCCGGAGAGCTGGCGCGGATAGCGGTTGTGGAACTCGACGGGGTCGAGCCCGACCAGGTCGAGCATCTCCTCGATCCGGTCCTTGATCCGCGACTTCCCCCAGCCGATCATCTTCGGTACGAGCGCGATGTTCTGAGCCACCGTCATGTGCGGAAAGAGCCCGGACGCCTGGATCGCGTAGCCGATCTTGCGGCGCAGTTTCACCGGGTCCATGTCGGTGACGTCCTCGCCGCCGATGCGGATACGGCCGCTGGTCGGCTCGATGAGCCGGTTGATCATCTTCAGCGTGGTCGACTTACCGCAGCCCGACGGGCCGACGAAGATGACGATCTCGCCCGCCTTGATCTCCATGCTCACGCTGTCCACTGCGGGGTCGCTGCTGCCCGGATAGCGCTTGGTGAGGTTCTCAAGATCGATCGTCGCGCCGGTCGTGGCGGCCGGGGCCGCGGTGTCCTCGGCGGTCGCGGTGGTCTCAGACACGGATACCCCTCGGGATCGTCAGCCGGCCGATCAGGACGTACGCGGCGTCGAAGAGCAGGGCCAGGATGATGATCCCGAGCGTGCCCGCGAGCACCTGGTTGAGCGCGTTCTTGCTGCCCAGCGAGCCGATGCCGCGGAAGATCTCGTTGCCGAGGCCGGGGCCCGACGCGTACGCGGCGATGGCGGCGATGCCCATCAGCATCTGCGTCGACACCCGGATGCCGGTGAGGATCGGCGGCCAGGCGATCGGCAGTTCCACCCGCACCAGGCGGGTGATCCGCGACATCCCGATGCCCTTCGCGGCATCGACCAGGGAGGGGTCGACGCCGCGCAGGCCGACGATGGAGTTGCGCACGATCGGAAGCAGCCCGTACAGGGTCAGCGCGATGACGGTGGGCGCGACACCGAGCCCGACGATCGGGATCAGCAGACCGATCATGGCGAGCGACGGGACGGTCAGAAGGGCGGAGGTGGCGGTCGTGGCCAGATTGCCCGCCCACTCGCTGCGGTACGTGACGATGCCGATCAGTACGCCGATGACGGTCGCCACGACCATGCACTGGAATACCGCGCTCGCGTGTTGGTACGCGTCCGTCAGCAACTGCTGGTGGCGGTTGCCGAGGTAGTCCCAGAAGTTCACTGAACTGCTCACCTCACCCAGGCGCGGTTCAGACGGCACCGGGAGGCTCCCGACGCCCGCGTGCTGCGTACGACGCTCGCTGTTCGATCCCTACCTACCCGCGTCAGGCATCACCTGACGCCTGTTCGACCAGCGGGATGATCCGCAGCGGAACAGGGTTCTCCATGACGATCGCCGTGGAAGCCCGGACGATGCCATCAAAACCCACCACCCGGTCGATCACACGTTGGAGATCCGCGTTCGACCGGGCGACGAGACGGCAGAGCATGTCGCCGTGACCGGTGATGGTGTGCAGTTCGAGCACCTCGGCGACGGTCGCCAAATGCGCCCGTACATCTGCCCCCTGACCCTGTTTGATCTCCAGCGTGGCGAAGGCCGTGACGGGGTAGCCGAGGGCCGCCGGATCGACGTCCGGGCCGAAGCCGCGGATGACTCCGTTCGACTGAAGGCGGTCCATCCGGGCCTGTACGGTGCCGCGCGCGACGCCGAGCCGCCGGGACGCCTCGAGGACGCCGATACGGGGCTCGCGGGCGAGCAGCACGATGAGCCTGCCGTCCAGATGATCGATCGCCATGGTCGCCTCTGTCTCCCCTGCGGTGGTGGTCATCATGTACAGATAGCCCCGCCATACTGACCCGTCACTGGTCAGATTGCCCAGCAAAAACGCGAACTATTGCGCACCTTGCGATACGGCGGGAGCCTGCGGATATGGCAGCTACCGCGAACACCCAGCCCACGTCGGCCACCTCTGGCACCCCCAACACCGCGCGCGAGGCAGACCCCTTCCCGGTCAAGGGAATGGACGCGGTCGTCTTCGCCGTGGGCAACGCCAAGCAGGCGGCCCACTACTACTCGACGGCCTTCGGCATGAAACTCGTGGCGTACTCCGGCCCGGAGACGGGCAGCCGCGAGACCGCCTCCTACGTCCTGACCAACGGCGCCGCCCGGTTCGTCCTCACCTCCGTCATCAAGGCGTCGACGGACTGGGGCCACTTCCTGGAGAGCCATGTCGCCGAGCACGGCGACGGCGTCGTCGACCTCGCCATCGAGGTGCCGGACGCGCGGGCGGCGTACGCGTACGCCGTCGAGCACGGGGCGCGCGGGATCACCGAGCCGTACGAGCTCAAGGACGAGAACGGCACGGTGGTGCTCGCCGCCATTGCGACGTACGGCAAGACCCGCCACACGCTGGTGGAGCGCACCGGCTACGACGGCCCCTACCTGCCCGGCTTCTCGCCCGCCTCGCCGATCGTCGAGCCGCCGGCCAAGCGGACCTTCCAGGCGATCGACCACTGCGTCGGCAACGTCGAGCTCGGCAAGATGAACGAGTGGGTCGCCTTCTACAACAAGGTCATGGGCTTCACGAACATGAAGGAGTTCGTGGGCGACGACATCGCGACGGAGTACAGCGCGCTGATGTCGAAGGTGGTGGCGGACGGCACCCTGAAGGTGAAGTTCCCCATCAATGAGCCCGCCATCGCGAAGAAGAAGTCCCAGATCGACGAGTACCTGGAGTTCTACGGCGGCGCGGGCGTCCAGCACATCGCGCTCGCCACGAACGACATCGTGGAGTCCGTCCGCACGATGCGCGCGGCGGGCGTCAAGTTCCTGGACACCCCGGACTCCTACTACGACACCCTCGGCGAGTGGGCGGGCGAGACCCGCGTCCCCGTGGAAACCCTCCGCGAGCTGAAGATTCTCGTCGACCGCGACGAGGACGGCTACTTGTTGCAGATCTTCACCAAGCCGGTCCAGGACCGCCCGACGGTCTTCTTCGAGATGATCGAACGCCACGGCTCGATGGGCTTCGGCAAGGGCAACTTCAAGGCACTGTTCGAGGCGATCGAGCGGGAGCAGGAGAAGCGGGGCAATCTGTAGCGGTACGGATCGCCCTCCGGGCGCGGCGAGCGGGGCCCGGGCCCGCCGCCGCGCTTCCCGTTGGCCGGTGGGCGGGCGTGCTCCCGCCCGTGCCGGCGGTGGCTCGCGGGGTCCCCTTGGCCCCGGCGGGATCTCCCGCCCACCCGCTTGCCCGGGGGTGTGTCTGCCGGCCGGCAGCGTGCCTGCTCCTGCCCGTGCCGGCGGCGGCTCGCGGCGTGCCCGTGGTCCCGGCGCTTCGCGCGGGATTTCCCACCCGCCCGCCCGATTGCCCGGCGTTGTGGCAGTGGCCCGTTTGTCTGCCAGCCGACCGTTTACCTGATCCGGCGCTTCGCGCGGGACTTCCCGCCCACCCGCCCGTTTGCCCCGTAGCTGCCCACCCACCCCCTGCACCCTCGCCGTCCACTGCGGGGAATCGGGTGGGTGGGCGGGAAAGAATCCGCCGCGAAGCGGCGGGCCAGGTAGGTGCGGACCTGCAGGCGAAGGACCCGTCGGCCAGGCGGGCGTCAGCTCTCAAGGCTCCTCGGCCCCGGCGGGCATCAGCTCAAGGCCCGTCGGCCAGGCGGGCGTCAGCTCAAGGCCCCCCGGCTCCGGCGCGCGTCAGCTCTGGAGGGGAGAAGGCTTCCGGGAGGAGGACGGGGACGGGGACCGGGATGGCTTCGGGGATGGGGCGGTGGGCTGGGGCGTGGCCCGTGCGGGCGGTGCGGGCGGTGCCGCCTGCCTTGGGGCAGGGGCGTACATCTGGGGCGGGCCGCCCTCCGGGGGGTCGCCCAGGGATTTCAGGGCCGATTGGGCCGCGGGGGTCAGCAGTGGGGAGAAGTGCGGGTTGATGCGGAGGGCCTCGGTGATGTGGCGGCGAGCCGCGCCGTACCTGCCCAGCTCCCGCTCGATCTCGCCCCGGTGGTAGGCGAAGGCCGCACTGCGCGGGCCCTTGTCCGTTGCCTTCGTGGCGTACTTCAGGGCCAGTTCGGAATCGCCGGAACGATGCAGCGCCCAGCCCAGCGCGTCCGCCACCTCCGGGCTCGGATGCCGCTTGAACTCCGCCCGAAGCCGCCGAACCGCCTCCTCCGGATCACCGTGGTCCGCCTCGAACAGGCCCAGGATCCGCTCGTCGTTGACGCCGTTGACCCCCTCCTGCTCAATCCGGGCCCTCAGTACCTCGTACTGCGCGCGCGCCGCCGGAGTCAGGCGGAGCGACTCGTACAACTCGCCAAGGGCCAGGGCGTATTCAGGTGCGGGCTGACGGGTCAGGGCGCTTCGGTACGCGTTCAGAGCCTCCGGCGTACGGCCGAGGGCCGCGAGCGCGCGGCCCTTGCCCGCCAGGGAAGGGTGGTGGTCCGGGTCCGCGGTGAGCGCCGCCTCGTAGTAGCGCAGGGCCTCCGCCGGCTCACCCCGCTCCCACGCCAGCTCGCCCACCCGGTGCAGGCACAGGGCCTTCTCCGCGGGCCCTTCCGCCAGCGCCGCCGCGTCCGCCAGCGTCGCCGCCGCGTCCTCGCGCCAGCCGCGGTCCCGGTACACCTGCCCGGCCCGCACCATCACCGGGCTGCCCGAGCGCAGCTCCTGGAGGGTCTCCAGCGCCTTGCCCACCGCCTTCGCCTTGCCCAGGCCGCTGTACGCGTCGATCAGGACGGGGTACGTCGTCCACCGCTTCGGCGACGCCTTGACCGCGCTCTCGCCCCACTTCCGCGCCCCACGGAAGTCGTGCCGCGCGTTCGCCAGCGCCGCGAGCCCCGTCAGCGCCTCCACGTTCCCGGCGGGCCGCGCCTTCAGCGACGTACGCAACGCCTGCTCGGCCTTGGGGTAGTACGCGGTGTCCGCGGTCCGCCGCCCCCGCTCGACGTAGGCGGCCCCGAGCACCGCCCACGAGTGGTCGTCGGCGGGATGCGCCCGCAGATGCGCCTCCCGCTCCCCGATGAGCACCGCGAGGTCCGGCAGCGAGGCCGGCACCCCGGCACCCGCCGCGGCCATCGCCCGTCCGGCGGGCCCCAGCGCGGGCGGCGCCGCCTTCCCGCCGCCGTCGGGCAGCACCACGAGTACGCCGCCGAGCACCGCACACCCGGCGACGGAGGCGATCAGTACGCGCTTCACCGAAGGCTTCATGACGCACACTGTGCGTCAATACGAAGAGCACATCCCGGCACGCGGACCGGCGTCGCACACGGGTTCACACCGATGGCCCCGGGTGCGAGGCTGTGATCATGAGCCGCACACTCATCGAACTCCTTCACGAGGGCCTCCCCGCCGACGCCGTCCTCACGGACCCGGACATCACGTCCTCGTACGCGAACGACATGGCGAGCTTCTGCGACGCCGGCACCCCCTCGGTCGTCGTCCTGCCCCGCACCGTCGAGCAGGTCCAGCACGTCATGCGCACGGCGACCGAGCTCCGCATCCCGGTGGTCCCGCAGGGCGCCCGCACGGGCCTGTCCGGCGGCGCGAACGCCAGCGACGGCTGCATCGTGCTGTCCCTGGTCAAGATGGACCGCATCCTGGAGATCAGCCCCGTCGACCGCATCGCGGTCGTCGAACCGGGCGTCGTCAACGCCGACCTCTCCCGCGCAGTCAACGAACACGGGCTCTACTACCCGCCGGACCCGTCGAGTTGGGAGACCTGCACCATCGGCGGGAACATCGGCACGGCCTCGGGCGGCCTGTGCTGTGTGAAGTACGGAGTGACGGCGGAGTACGTGCTCGGCCTCGACGTCGTCCTTGCCGACGGACGGCTCATGAGCACCGGGCGGCGTACGGCCAAGGGCGTCGCGGGCTACGACCTCACGCGCCTCTTCGTCGGCTCCGAGGGAAGCCTCGGCATCGTCGTCCGCGCGGTCCTCGCCCTGAAGCCGCAGCCGCCCCAACAGCTGGTTCTGGCCGCCGAGTTCGGCTCGGCCGATGCCGCCTGCGACGCCGTATGCAAGATCATGGAAGGGGGGCACGTCCCCTCGCTCCTCGAGCTGATGGACCGTACGACCATCAGGGCCGTGAACGCGCTGGCCAACATGGGCCTGCCCGAGACCACCGAGGCGCTGCTCCTCGCCGCCTTCGACACTCCGGACCCGGCGGCCGACCTCGCCGCCGTCGGCGCGCTCTGCGAGGCCGCGGGCGCCACCCAGGTGGTCCCCGCCGAGGACGCCGCCGAGTCCGAACTGCTGCTACAGGCGCGGCGGTTGTCGCTCACCGCGCTGGAAGCCGTCAAGGGCACGACGATGATCGACGACGTGTGCGTGCCGCGCTCGAAGCTCGCGGACATGCTCGCCGGCGTCGACCGCATCGCCGATAAGTACAGCCTCACGATCGGGGTCTGCGCGCACGCCGGCGACGGCAACACCCACCCCACCGTCTGCTTCGACGCGGCAGACCTCGACGAGGGCCGCCGCGCCCGCGAGTCCTTCGACGAGATCATGGCCCTCGGCCTGGGACTCGGCGGCACGATCACCGGCGAGCACGGCGTGGGCGTCCTGAAGAAGGAGTGGCTGGCACGCGAGGTCGGCCCGGTGGGCGTGGAGATGCAGCGTGCCATCAAGTCGGCCTTCGATCCGCTGTCCCTCCTCAACCCGGGCAAGCTCTTCTGAGGTTTCGAAAGCTCTGGCTCCGCTGTCGCCCCCATGGCTGCGGAGCTCACTCACCGTCCTTGGACTCGTCGCTCGGCCACGGGTCGCGCAGCCAGAGGTCGTCGGCCGGGGTCGGCGTGAGCAGCTCGGCGAGGCCGTCGTCGATGCCGAGCCGCTCGGCCTCAGAGCCCGGAGGGACCACCCGCAGCGTGCGCTCGAGCCAGGCGGAGACGGCGGCCGCGGGCGCCTCCAGGAGCGCGTCACCGTCGGGTGAACTCAGCGCCATCAGGACGACACTGCGCCCCTCGACCTTGGTCGGCCAGACCCGGACGTCGCCGTGGCCGCAGGGCCTGAACACTCCCTCGACGAGGAGCTCGCGGGCGAACGTCCAGTTCACCGGGTGCTCGGAGCCGATGTGGAAGGCGATGTGGACGGCGTACGGATCGTCGGTGCGGTAGGTGAGGCGGGCCGGGACGGGGATGGCGCGTTCCGGAGAGAGGACGAGTTTGAGCTCAAGCTCGCGTTCCACCACGGTGTGCATGTCGGTGCGTTCCTTCCTTGTTCGGGGCCCTGGGAGCGGACCCGTGCAAGGAGAGAGCGCGAGGTGGCCGGAGCATTACGCGACTTCCGGAAAGTTTTTTCGCGGAGGTGCGCGGAGGGTTCGCGGAGTGTCCTCGGCACCGCTGAACTGTGCCCCGATGGGGGCCGGAAGAGCAGGACCCGCACAGCCGGCGGCGGAGGTCTGATAGATGTGGAGCCTCAAAAAGACCCCCGAGCAGATACGGGACGACGGACATGAGCGCCCCAACTCCGGCCCCAGGCGACGACAGGCCCCGCGAAGGCTACTACCCCGATCCGTCCATTCCCGGATATGTCCGGTACTGGAACGGCGCGGCCTGGGTGCCCGGTACGAGCCGTCCCGCCCCGTCCGAAGGCGAAACGCTGTCCGCACCGCCCGGCGCGGGTGCGGCGGCGGCTCCCGCGGCATCGCTGCCGCCTGCTGAGCCCGCTGAGCCCGCGGCGCCCGCCGCGGAGGAGACCGGTCCGGTCTTCTTCGACGAGGAGCCGATGCAGGAGGCGACGGGCGGCGCCACCTCAGCTGCGGCCTCCGCTGCCGCCGACGCTCAGCACGGGGCGAGGCCCGAGCCCGCGTCGGCGTGGCAGGCGGACGCGGGGCAGCAGACGGGACTCGGCGGCGAGCAGGACCGGCGGGTGTCGTGGGGTGCGGCGGGGCAGGGCGATCCGCGGGACCCGCGCGTACCGAGCGAACGCCCGGCGGCCCAGCCGGAGCCCCCATCTCCCTCTCCTTCTTCTCCTTCTCCTTCTCCGTCCCCCTCCGCCTCTCCCTCTGCGGGGGAGGAGGGGCCCGGCACGGTGCAGATCCGCGCAATCAAGCCGGGTACGTCCGGTGCATCGGGTGCATCGGGTACGCCCGCCAAGCAGCCGCCGCCGGCGACCGACGGCACCGTCACGTTCCGCAGGCCCAGTGGGCCGTTGCGGCCCGCCGCGGCGAACGAGCAGCCCTCGGCCGGTACCGAAGGCACCATGGCGATCAGGGCCCTGCGCCCGAAGTCCTCCGGCGGCGCGCCGCAGGCCGCTGTTCCTCCGCAGGCCGCGGCCTCGCCCGCACCGGCCCCTGCCCAGGCGCCCGCGCAGCCTTCCGTTCCGCAGCAGGGCGGTGCGCACGGCGGCGTGCCGTCGCCGGTGACCTCGGGGCCGGGCGGCGGTTCGCCCTCGTGGGCCCAGCAGGTCCACCAGCTCGCCGAGTCCGACGGCCGGGCGCAGCCGCCGGTGGCGCCGTGGAAGCCGGTCGCCAACGATCCGTTCCTCGCGGCGGCGCAGGCCCAGGCGGCGGCGCGGCCGGCGGGCATGGGCAAGCGGTTCGCGGCGCGGCTCATCGACACGGTCGTGCTCGCCGTGGTCACCGGTGCGGCCGCGCTGCCGCTCGGCACGAAGGCCGCCGATCACGTCGACAGCAAGATCGACGCGGCGAAGATGTCCGGCGAGAAGGTCACGGTGTGGCTCCTGGACGGCACCACCGCGGGCTACCTGGGCATGGTCCTGGCGGTCCTGCTCGTCTTCGGCGTCCTCTACGAAGCGCTGCCGACCGCCAAGTGGGGTCGGACGCTGGGGAAGAAGGTGCTGGGGCTCGAGGTGCGGGACATGGGCGAGCACGAGGCGCCGTCGTTCGGGGCGGCGTTGAAGCGGTGGCTGGTGTATGCGGTGCCGGGCGTGCTGGTGATCGGACTCGTGGGCGTCCTGTGGGGCCTCTTCGACCGCCCGTGGCGCCAGTGCTGGCACGACAAGGCAGCGGGCACGTTCGTGGCGGGCTAGCGTTTCCCTTTCCCCAACCCCGCCCCTTCCCGGCTGTGACATTTGCGGCTCCGCCGAGTTCGTCCTCAATCGCCGGACGGGCTGAAAGGGTGGGCGGGCAACTGCCGGGCAATCGGGTGGGTGGGCGGGAAAGCTTTCGCCGCGAAGCGGCGGTACGGCGGCGCAGCCGACGACGACGCGTGGGTAAACCGGGGCCGCTGCCGGGCAATCGGGTGGGCGGGAGGGAAAGATCCGCCGCGGAGCGGCGGTCTTGAGCGGCCCCCCTTAACCCGTACAGCCGCTCGCCGGATGCGGACATCGCGCCCTCAGGGTCCACTCGCCCCATGAGTACCGAACCGCCGCCGTACCCGCCGCCCCCCGACGACGACAACGACCCCTTCCGGAAGCAGCCCCCGCCGACCACACCGCCGTACGGCGGAGGAGGCGGCGGTGATCCCTACGGGAGCGGCGGCGGGTACGGCGCGCAGGATCCCCTCGCCGGGATGCCACCCCTGGCCGACAGCGGGAAACGCGTCCTCGCCCGCATCATCGACATGATCCTCGTCGGCGTGGTCGTCTGGCTGCTCTCCTGGCTCTTCAACACCAACGAGTTCGACGTCGACCCGGACAAGGTCGAGTACGGCAAGAGCTTCGGCCAGTCCCTGCTCGCCGCCGTGCTCTACATCGCGTACGACACCTATCTGATCGCCAAGACGGGCCAGACCCTCGGCAAGAAGTGGCTGGGGATGCGGGTGGCGAACCTCAACGACGGGGCGACGCCCGCCCTGCAGGCCGCGCTCGCCCGCGCGGCCGTCCTCTGGATCCCGTTCGCGTTCTGCTGTGCCTGCATCTGGACGGCCATCTGCGGCGGCTGGAGTTTCTTCGACAAGCCCTACAAGCAGGGCCTGCACGACAAGGCGGCCAAGACGGTGGTGGTCAGCACCACTTAGCGGGACGCGGCGGCGGCTGCCTCGGTGACAACAGCGGGCTCGTGATCCTCACGGGCCCGCTGGTTCGCGTACGGACTCGGCGAGCACAGGCGCGGCGGCGGCCCGCTGAACCGGCACGCGCTCCTCGGCGGTGCGTGCGACGGAAGCGACCCGCGCGGCCGGAGCGGCCGGCTTCGGCCGGGGAACGGTCATGGCGACCATTAACCCGAGACCGAGCGCGGCGAAGACTATGACCGCCACCCCGATCCCCGAACTCGTCTGGGAGAGCAGCAGCATGGCGAGCGTCGAGAAGACGACGGTCACCGTTCCGTACGTCAGCTGGGCGGGTGTGGGACGAGGCAGCGGCATGGGACGAGGCATGGCGTAATCCGTCCTCGGAAACAGCGGATGCGGAGGGGTGTCGAACCGTATGAGTTGTGCTGTATAACCGTGGATCCGAAGTGCTGTACACGAATCAAAGGGTGCCCGGCGACGGCGACTTGAGAAGTGCCGTCGCACGCTGTGGCACACCGTCGATTGACTCTAATCCGCTGCATGCCCGACGGGAACGGGCGGTAAGCGTGACCTAACCCACGGTGCGGCAGCACAGGGGGCGCACGGGTTCATGGCGTCCACCAAGTGGACGTCCGGACGCGCCTGTTGACCTTCTCGGCGGACGCCCACGCGCGTTCCGGCAGCCGCCCGCGCGTGTCCGGATAGCGGATCTCCGGGACTGCATAATGCACTTGGCCTGTTCAAGTCAAGGTCTGTCTTTTCTCCTGTATCTCCGGTCGAATGTCGTCACTTGTGACGCGTTTCGCGCGCGGACCTCCTCCGACCGGGACTCGTCCGCCCCCGCGCGGACGCGGGGGAGGACAGCATCAAGTGACAGTCAGAAGACGGACGTTCAGAGCCACCGCGGCTGCCGTGGCGATGGCCGCGGCCGCCGCCACGTTCTCGGCAGCCACCGCATCGGCCGAGGACGGCGGGGCAGGCAGTGGGGACGCGGCTCCCGCCATCGACCGGCAGGACCCGAGCAGGGCCAAGGCCCAGGTCGACCACGACCTCGAAGGCCCCTTCAGCAAGCAGCAGGCCCAGCAGCGCCAGTCGGCCCTCGAGCAGGTCGTCGCGGGCGACGCGAAGATCCAGAAGCGCGACGGCTCGCAGGTCGTGAAGCTCGACGACAAGAAGTACGTCGAGCTCGGCCGCGAGCGGACCGACAAGATCTTCACGATCCTGGTGGAGTTCGGGGACAAGGTGGACGACACCACCATGTACGACCCCGACGGTCCCGAAGGACCCGAGAAGCCGGCCAAGAAGTACGGCGGCAAGCCCGGCCCCGCGCACAACAAAATAGCCGAGCCGGACCGTGCGAAGGACAACAGCACGGCCTGGCAGAAGGACTACAACCAGAAGCACTTCCAGGACCTCTACTTCGGTGAGGGCAAGGACGCCAAGGGCAAGACCAAGCACTCGCTGAAGACCTACTACGAGAAGACCTCGTCCGGCCGTTACTCGGTCGACGGCGAGGTCTCCGACTGGGTCAAGGTCGACTACAACGAGGCGCGCTACGGCTCCAATTACTGCGGCGACACCAACTGCGCCAATGTCTGGGACGCGGTGAAGGACGGCGTCACCGCCTGGACCGCCGACCAGAAGGCCCAGGGCCGCACGGACGCGCAGATCAAGGCGGACCTCGCCAAGTACGACCTGTGGGACCGCTACGACTTCGACGGCGACGGCAACTTCAACGAGCCCGACGGGTACATCGACCACTTCCAGATCGTCCACGCGGGCGAGGACGAGTCGGCCGGCGGCGGCGCCGAGGGCACCAACGCCCTCTGGGCGCACCGCTGGTACGCGTACGGCAACGACGCGGGCAAGACGGGCCCGGCCGACAACAAGGCCGGCGGCACGCAGATCGGCGACTCGGGCATCTGGGTCGGCGACTACACGATGCAGCCGGAGAACGGCGGCCTCGGCGTCTTCGCCCACGAGTACGGCCACGACCTGGGTCTGCCCGACCTGTACGACACCACGGGCAAGGCCGAGAACTCGGTCGGCTTCTGGTCGCTGATGTCGGCGGGCTCCTGGCTCGGCACCGGCAAGGACTCCATCGGCGACCTGCCGGGCGACATGACCGCCTGGGACAAGTTCCAGCTGGGCTGGCTCGACTACGCCAAGGCGAAGGCGGCGACCAAGTCGACGCACAAGCTGGGTGTTTCGGAGTACAACACCAAGAACAAGCAGGCCCTCGTGGTCGACCTGCCGAAGAAGGCCGTCACCACCACGGTGGTCAAGCCGACCGAGGGCTCCAAGCAGTGGTGGAGCGACCAGGGCGACGACCTCAAGAACACCCTGACGCGGTCGGTCGACCTGACCGGCAAGTCCAAGGCCGAGCTGTCCCTTGACGGTTGGTGGGACATCGAGGCCAACTACGACTACCTCTACACCGAGGTGTCGACGGACGGCGGCGCCAACTGGACGCCCGTGGACGGCACCGCGGACGGCAAGGCCATCCCGCGCGACGCCGGTGACAAGCCCGCGTTGACGGGTGTCTCGGGTGCGTACAAGAAGCTCGCCTTCCCGCTCGACGCGTACGCAGGCAAGAAGATCGACCTCCGTTTCCGGTACGCGACGGACGGCGGCACCGCCGGCAAGGGCTTCGCGGCCGACAAGCTCGCCGTCACGGCGGACGGCGCGAAGCTCTTCGAGGACGGCGCCGAGGGCGACGACAACGGCTGGACGTCCAAGGGCTTTTCGCGCATCGGCGAGTCCTTCACCAAGGACTACGACCAGTACTACCTCGCGGAGAACCGCCAGTACGTGTCGTACGACAAGACCCTGAAGGTCGGCCCGTACAACTTCGGCTTCTCCAAGTCCCGTCCGGACTGGGTCGAGCACTACCCGTACCAGACCGGCCTGATGGTCTGGCAGTGGGACACCTCGCAGAAGGACAACAACGTCAGCAAGCACCCCGGCCAGGGTCTGATCCTGCCGGTGGACGCGCACGCCAAGCCGCTGAAGTGGGCGGACGGCACGTTGCTGCGGAACAAGATCCAGCCGTTCGACGCGCCGTTCAGCAAGTACGGGACGGACGCGTTCACGCTCCACAACGCGGACGTGGCGCTGAAGATCAAGTCCCAGAAGGGCGTCCCGGTCTTCGACGACCGCAAGGGCACCTACTGGTTCAAGGAGAACCCCACGGGAAGCGTGAAGGTCACTGACACCAACACGCAGATCAAGATCGTCAAGCAGCCCAAGGATGGCTCGTCGATCACGATCCAGGTGGCTCCCTCGGTGAAGTAATTCGCATTTCCGCAGGTCAAAGCATGATCGGCCGTCGCCCTCTAGCGGGCGGCGGCCGTTCGTGTTTAGGTGCGTCCAGAGGATTTCTTATTGACGCGAGGTCCGGCCAGGGGCCTCGTGCGATGTCTCACGGGGGTGTGCCCAACCATGTCCGCAGGAGGTTTCAGCAGGCTGCCGAACGGCACCGTGGTGGTGGCCCTGACGCTGCCGAGCCCGTCGGTGTGCGGGGGGAATGTCCGGATGATCGTCCACGCGGTGAACCGGGCGAGGGCGCTGACGCGGCTGCGGAATCTCGGGCTGCGGGCGGTGTATCTGCGGGGCAACGCGGAGCCGCCTACGCCGGATGAGATCACGGCGGTTCTGCACCATCCCGACGGCCTCATATGGCGCACCGCACCGGACGCTGCGGCTGAGCTTTGGCATCCGATTCGCGCCCTGATGCGGCAGCGGCCGGGGGTCAGGTCGTCCGGGGTTTGAGTGGTTCGTGCGTCATCTGCGGGTGCGTCGTGGCTGGTCGCGCAGTTCCTCGCGCCCCTTCGGGGCGCGCCCGAGCTCGCCTAGACGACCGGCTTCCCGGTGAGTTCCACGCCCGCCTCCCGCAGCTCCTCCAAGGCCCGCTCCGTCGTCGCCTCCGCGACGCCCGCGGTCAGGTCCAGGAGGACCACCGTGCTGAATCCTTCCCGCACGGCGTCAAGCGCGGTGGCCCGTACGCAGTGGTCCGTGGCGATGCCGACCACGTCCACCTCGGTGATGTGCCGCGCCCGCAGCCAGTCCGCGAGGGATACGTCGTTCTCGTCGACCCCCTCGAAGCCGCTGTACGCGGCCGAGTAGGCCCCCTTGTCGAAGACCGCGTCGATCGCCCCCGAAGCGACCACCGGCGCGAAGTTCGGGTGGAAGCCGATCCCCTCGGTCCCCGCCACACAGTGCGGCGGCCAGGAGCGGACATAGTCCGGGTGGTCGGAGAAGTGGTCGCCCGGCTCGATGTGGTGGTCCCGGGTGGCCACCACGTGCCGGTAGCCCGCCGGGGCCTGGCCGATCAGCTCGGTGATGGCGGCGGCCACGTCCGCGCCCCCGGCCACCGCGAGGCTGCCGCCCTCGCAGAAGTCGTTCTGCACATCGACGACGATCAGAGCGCGGCGCATCGGGTGTCCTTCGGTCGGCAAGGCTGGCTGGTAGGTGCGGGGGACTCGGCCGGATGAACCGAGCGTAGAGACTTCCGTTGCGTTGCGGGAGGGGGCGTTCGGCTGCCCCGGCGCGCGGCCACCGGCCGTCCCGTGGCGTCAGGCGTACTCCGTGGGAATGACCGCCTCGCCCTTGGAGAGCTGGGTGGCCGAGAGGGGGAGCCGGGCCCGTGCCGCGGCGTGCCGGTCGCGGACCGTGTCGAGCGGCTCGCGCGCCACCACCTCACCGCCCTTGATCAGCTCGACGAGGAGTTCGTGGTCGGCGAGCTCCACCGGCACCGGGCCCGTGCCGATCACCTCGGCCTCGGCGACCCCGTGCTCGTCGGGCCGCCGGGCGGCCCACTTGCGGCCGCCGACGGACGACTTCCCGCCCACGGACTTCTTCGCCACCGCCTCCAGCGGAGCTTGAGGGTCCGCCGAGTGGGCGCGGGCCACCAGCTTGTAGACCATCGAGCAGGTGGGGTGCCCGGACCCGGTGACCAGCTGGGTGCCCACGCCGTACGCGTCGACGGGCGCCGCGGCCAGCGAGGCGATGGCGTACTCGTCGAGGTCGGACGTCACGACGATCTTCGTCTTCGTCGCGCCGAGCTCGTCCAGCTGCTGCCGCACCCGGTGCGCGACAAGGAGCAGGTCGCCGGAGTCGATGCGTACGGCGCCGAGCTCGGGCCCGGCGACCTCGACGGCCGTGCGGACGGCCTCGGTCACGTCGTACGTGTCGACCAGGAGCGTCGTGCCGGGGCCGAGGGAGTTGACCTGGGCCTGGAAGGCGTCCCGTTCGTTGTCGTGCAGGAGGGTGAAGGCGTGCGCGGACGTGCCGACCGTGGGGATGTCGTAGCGGAAGCCCGCCGCCAGGTCGGACGTGGTGGTGAAGCCGCCCACGTACGCGGCGCGCGATGCGGCGACGGCCGCCAGTTCGTGGGTGCGCCGTGCGCCCATCTCGATCAGCGGGCGCTCCCCGGCGGCCGATGCCATCCGGGACGCGGCGGCCGCGATCGCCGAGTCGTGGTTGAGGATGGAGAGGATCACCGTCTCCAGGAGGACGCACTCCGCGAAGGAGCCCTCGACGCGCAGGATCGGCGAGCCCGGGAAGTAGACCTCGCCTTCCGGATAGCCCCAGATGTCACCGCGGAAGCGGTACGAGGCGAGCCACTGCAGGGTCTCCTCGTCGACGACACGGCGCTCGCGCAGGAAGCCGATGACGTCGGCGTCGAAGCGGAAGTTCTCCACGGCGTCCAGGACCCGCCCGGTGCCGGCCACCACTCCGTAGCGCCGTCCTTCGGGCAGTCTGCGCGTGAAGACCTCGAAGACGGAGCGCCGGTCGGCGGTGCCCGCCTTCAGCGCGGCCTGCAGCATCGTCAGCTCGTAGTGATCGGTGAAGAGCGCCGTCGACGGAACATCCACCGGCAGCCCAAGGTCCGCTGTGTTCATACGAAGGATGCTACCCCGCATCTCGTCACTCTGACGATTTCCCGGGTCCATTTGTGCGATGGCCCCCTGCGGGTGGCAGCATGGGACAAGTGAGTACGGCTCCCGCAGAGATCACGCGCCCGGAATCGGCCGAAGAGACGTTCGCCGTCCCTGAGCCGGACGTCCCCTGGATCACGCTCGTCCACAACGACCCGGTCAACCTGATGAGCTACGTGACGTACGTGTTCCAGGCGTACTTCGGGTACTCGAAGCACAAGGCCACCAAGCTGATGATGGATGTGCACCACAAGGGCCGAGCCGTGGTCTCCACCGGCACGCGCGAAGAGATGGAGCGCGACGTCCAGGCCATGCACGGGTACGGGCTTTGGGCCACCCTCCAGCAGGACCGCAAGTAGCAGGCCGACAGCAGTGGACCGGAAGCAGCGACGCATCTGATGCCAGGACAATTCGAAGCGATCCCCGGGGGCGGCGCCGCCGTCGCGCTCGACGAGGTCGAGATCTCGATCATCCGCTCCCTCGCCGTCCAGCTCCTGGAGCTGATCGGCCCCGGACCGGGAGAGGACGCCTCCGACGACCCGCTCGCCGAGCTGTTCGCGGAAGGCCCCAGTGAGCCGCCGACCGACCCGGTGCTCCAGCGGCTGCTTCCCGACGCGTACGGCGGACCGGGCAGTGAGGAGGGCTCCGCCGATGCCGACGAACTGCGGGCGTACTCCGCGGAGTTCAGGCGCTTCACCGAGAACGACCTGCGGGCCAAGAAGCGGGACGACGCCCTCGTGGTGATCCGCTGCCTGGACTCCATGACGGCGGCCGGCGACGGCGGCGCCGTCCTCAAGCTGTCGGCGGAGGAGTCCCGGCACTGGCTCGGCGCCCTCAACGACCTCCGGCTCGCGATCGGCGCGCGCCTCGACGTCATTGACGAGGAGGACACGGACCTCCTCTACCAGCTGCCGGACGAGGATCCGCGCAAACCGATGGTGATGGCCTATTTGTGGCTGGGCGGTCTGCAGGAGACGCTGGTCGGCACGTTGATCGTGTAGTGGAACGGCTCACTTGGGCCGAAAGTCGATGTAGACGGCACCTGTAACAGGTGTTCGCTCAGCGGATCCTCAAATCCGGATAACGATCGCGTCACTTCAATGCCCCCGTATGACGCCGCGGGGGAATTTTGTCCGCTTCTTCCAGTGGTCTGCGCCACACGTGGCTGAGCCGATCACTGTTGCGACCGTGATAAATCTTCACGACCACTCGGTGACGCCACCCATGTCACCGATGGCGCTCGGGCCGGCAGACCGCCGGTAGCACTCCATCCATATCCGGGGGGATCAGGACCTGATCCGTGGCCATTCGCAGACTGCGGGCACGGATCAGCGTGGAGAAAGGCGTCACCATGACCTCAGTGCAGGTCGAAGAGCATCACGACGGCAATGAGGCCGATCAGGCCAAGGGCTCGTCCGGTTCATCCGGCGAGGGCTATCAGCGCGGGCTCGGGGCCCGACAGATCCAGATGATCGCGATCGGCGGTGCCATCGGCACCGGCCTGTTCCTCGGCGCGGGCAAGGCCATTCACAAGGCCGGGCCCAGCCTCATCCTGGCGTACGCCATCGCCGGCCTTGTCATCTTCTTCATCATGCGGGCCCTGGGCGAGCTGCTCATGTACCGCGCCGTCTCCGGTTCCTTCTCGGAGTACGCGCGCGAGTTCATCGGCCCGTTCTTCGGATACGTGACCGGCTGGACGTACTGGCTCTTCTGGGTCGTCACCGGCATCACGGAAGTCACGGCCGCGGCCCAGTACATGCAGTACTGGACAGACAACGCCATCCCACAATGGGCGTACGCGCTGATCTTCACGGTCATCCTGTACGGCGCCAACCTGATCTCCGTGAAGCTCTTCGGTGAGCTCGAGTTCTGGTTCTCGATGGTCAAGGTCACCGCGATCATCGGCATGATCCTCATCTGCGCCGGCATCCTCACCATCGGCTTCTCCGACGCCGGTGACACCGCGTCCGTGAGCCACCTGTGGGACCAGGGCGGGTTCTTCCCCAACGGCATCGGCTCCACGCTGATGACACTGCAGATCGTGATGTTCGCCTTCCTCGCCGTCGAGCTGGTCGGCGTCACCGCGGGCGAGTCCAAGGACCCCGAGAAGACCCTGCCCAAGGCGATCAACACCGTGCCGTGGCGCATCGCCGTCTTCTACGTCGGCGCGCTCATCATGATCCTCTCGGTCGTGCCGTGGACGTCCTTCAAGCCGGGCGTCTCGCCGTTCGTGAAGGCCTTCGAGGAGATGGGTCTGGGCGTCGGCGCCGCCATCGTCAACTTCGTCGTCCTGACGGCCGCGCTCTCCTCCTGCAACTCCGGCATGTACTCCACCGGCCGCATGCTGCGTGACCTGGCGCTCAACGGCCAGGGCCCGAAGTTCTTCACCAAGCTCACGAAGAACGGCCTGCCGCTGGTCGGCACCACCTTCTCCGCGGCCCTGATGCTGGTCGGCGTCTGGATCAACTACCAGTGGCCGGGCGAGGCGTTCAACTACGTCGTCTCCTTCGCCACCATCTCCGGCATGTGGGCCTGGATCATGATCCTGGTCTGCCAGATCAAGTACCGCCGCAAGGCCGACCGCGGCGAGCTGCCGCAGTCCACCTTCCGGGCTCCGGGCGCGCCGTACACGAGCTGGTTCGCCCTGCTCTTCATCGGCATGGTCATCGTGATGATGGGCGTCGACAAGGACGCGCGCATCTCGCTCTACGCGGCCCCGGTGTGGGCGCTCATCCTGGGCGTCGGCTACCTGGTCATGCAGAAGCGCAACGCGCAGCCGACGGGCGGCGGCGACGCCGAGCCGCAGGACGCGATCAAGTCCTGACTCCCGTCTGATCCCTGCTGATCCCAGCATGTGGGCCGATCCGTACCATCCCTCGGTACGGATCGGCCCCTCTGCTTATCCTGGCTCCCATGCTGACCCTGACCCAGGCCCTCCACGACCAGATCGTCGCGCACGCGCGCCAGGACCACCCCGACGAGGCGTGCGGCGTGGTCGCGGGTCCCGCGGGCACCGGCCGCCCCGAGCGCTTCATCCCGATGCTGAACGCGGCCCGCTCGCCCACGTTCTACGAGTTCGACTCGGGCGATCTGCTCAAGCTGTACCGCGAGATGGACGACCGCGACGAGGAGCCGGTGATCGTCTACCACTCGCACACGGCGACCGAGGCGTACCCCTCGCGCACCGACATCACGTACGCGAACGAGCCCGGCGCGCACTACGTCCTGGTCTCCACGGCGGACACCGACGGCGCGGGCGACTTCCAGTTCCGCTCCTACCGGATCGTCGACGGCGAGGTCACCGAGGAAGAGGTAAAGGTCGTCCAGGCATACTGAGCCTCACCTTTGAGGCGGCAGGACCCAGGAAGCCGGTGCGAATCCGGCACGGTCCCGCCACTGTGACCCCACCCTTCGCGGGTGGGGCAGTCAGGAACTGACCTGCCGCCTTCTCCCACGGATACAGGGGACGCGGAATCCCCTGGAGGAGGCACAGCCCAGCCATGTCCCGCCCCCTGCGCGCACTCATAGCCGCCGCCCTGCTCGCCCCGCTCGCCGCGTGCACGAGCTCCGCGGAGCCCGATTCCGCGCCGGGGGCGAAGGCCGCCGGGTTCCCGTACACCGTCACCAACTGCGGCGTGAAGACGACGTACGATGCGCCCCCGAAGCGCGCCGTGACGATGAACCAGCACACGACGGAAGTGATGCTGGAGCTCGGCCTTGCGGACCGCATGGCGGGCACCGCCTTCCTGGACGACAAGGTCCTTCCGTCGTACGAGAAGGCCTACGCGTCCGTCCCGGTCCTGGCCAAGGAGTACCCCTCCTACGAGAAGCTGCTCGCCGCCAACCCCGACTTCGTGTACGGCGGTTACCCCAGCGCCTTCCTCGCGGGCGAGGGCCGCAGCCGCGCGGCGCTCGCGAAGTCCGGCATCAGGACCCGCCTCGACGTGGAGGGCTGCGCGAAGCGCCCGGTGACCATGGAGGACGTCTTCCGGGAGGTCCGCGAGGTCGGCTCCACCTTCGGGGTACGGGCACGGGCGGACCGCTGGGTGAGCGGCGCCGAGCGCCAACTGGCCGAAACCGAGAAGCAGTTGAAGGACAGGAAGCCGCTCCCGGTCTTCGTGTACGACAGCGGCGACAAGACGGCCTTCACGGCGGGCGGCCGCGGCATCGGGAACGACATCATCAAGCGCGCGGGCGGCCGCAACGTCTTCGCCGACCTGGACAAGTCCTTCGGCGACGCGTCCTGGGAGTCGGTGGTGGACAGCAGCCCCGAGGTGATCCTGATCCTCGACTACGGCGGCACGACGGTCGCCCAGAAGAAGCGCCGCCTCCTGGAGGACCCGGTGCTCGCCGACGTCCCTGCCATCAAGAACAAGCGGTTCGCGGTGCTGCCGCTGTCGGATGTGGTGACGGGGGTAAGGGCCCCGGCGGCGGTAGGGAAGCTGGCATCGCAGCTGTGAAAATCTCAGCCCGTCCGGCGTTTGAGGACGAACTCGGCGAAGCCGGTGACTCTCCGGTCAGCACACGGCCGGCGAAGCCGGAACATTCGGGAAGGGGCGGGATCGGGGAAAGAAGGCCGCCCTACGCAGCCGTGATCGCCGGGCTCCTCGTGGCCCTCGCCGCAGCGGCAACCGCAGGCCTCGCCCTCGGCTCGGTCAAGATCCCCGTGACCGACGTCCTGGAGATCCTCACGGGCAGGGCGGAACCCTCCCCCTTCCGCACGATCGTGCTGGACGCCCGCCTCCCCAGGGTCCTGCTCGGCGCAGCCGTCGGCGCGGGCCTCGCCGTCATAGGCACGGTCCTCCAGGCCCTGGTCCGCAACCCCCTCGCGGACCCCTTCCTCCTGGGAGTCTCCTCCGGCGCGTCGGCCGGCGCGGTCGCCGCCATCGTCCTCGGCAGCGCCTTCGGCATCGGCGCGGGCCTGTCCATCACAGTCACCATCCCCGCCGCGTCCTTCGCGGGGGCACTCCTCTCCCTGCTCCTCGTCTACACCCTGGCCAGAAGCGCCGGCGGCGGCTTCGCCACCGGCCGGCTGATCCTGGCGGGCGTGGCCGTCTCGTACATCCTCTCCGCCCTGACCAGCCTGATCCTGGTCGTCGCGGACAGCACGGACCACCTGCAGGAGGTCCTGTACTGGACGCTCGGCGGCCTCGGCAGCGCCCGCTGGGGCATGCTGGCCCTGCCCGCCGGCGTACTGATCGTCGGCACGGCGCTCCTGCTCGCCCTGGCCCGCCCCCTGGACCTGCTCCTCGTCGGCGAGGAGGGCGCCACCGTCCTCGGCCTGGACACCGCACGCTTCCGTGCCGCCGTCTTCGTCCTCGCCTCGCTCCTGACCGGCGTACTCGTCGCGTACAGCGGAGCGATCGGCTTCGTCGGCCTGATGGTGCCGCACGCCGCCCGGATGCTGGTCGGCGCATCGCACCGCGCGCTCCTTCCGGTCGCGGCGCTTGCGGGCGCGGTGTTCCTGGTGGCCGCCGACCTCGCCGCGCGCACGGTCGCCGCCCCGCAGGACATCCCGGTGGGCGTGCTCACCGCGCTCACCGGCGGCCCGTTCTTCCTGTGGCTGCTGCGCAGGAGCCGTGGCGGGGAGGCGGCCGTATGACCGCCCTGAGCACCGAGAACCTCTCCTACCGGGCCCCCGGCGGCCGTCTCCTCGTCGACGGCGTCACGCTGCACGCCGCGGACGGCGAGACCGTCGGCATCGTGGGACCCAACGGCAGCGGCAAGACGACCCTCCTGCGCTGTGTGTACGGCACGCTGACGCCCACCGGCGGCCGCGTCCTCCTGGACGGCGACGACCTGGCGGGGCGCTCGGCCAAGGCCCGCGCCCGCCGCATCGCCACCGTTCCGCAGGACGGCCACGGCGGCTTCGAGCTCACCGTCCGGCAGATCGTCGCGATGGGCCGCTCCCCGCACAAACGCTTCTGGGAGGCGGACACGGCCGAGGACGAGCGTCTCGCCCGCGCGGCCCTCGAGCGGGTCGGCGCGGCCGCCCTCGCGCACCGCACATTCGCCGGGCTCTCCGGCGGCGAGCGCCAACGCGCCCTGGTGGCAAGGGCGTTGGTGCAGCAGCCCGCCGTACTGATCCTCGACGAGCCGACCAACCACCTGGACATCCGCTACCAGCTGGAGATCCTCGGCCTGGTCCGCGCCCTCGGCACGACCAACCTCCTCGCCCTGCACGACCTGAATCTCGCGGCGTACTACTGCGATCGTCTGTACGTTCTCGACGCCGGCCGCCTCGTCGCGTCAGGACCGCCGAAGGAGGTCCTGACCAGCGAGCTCCTGGCCGAGGTGTACGGGGTGGCGGCAGAGGTCTCGGTACACCCCGCGACCGGGGCGCCGACGGTCACGTATCTCCCGCCATCCACGTGATGGACGTAAACCGTCCACCATGCGAGATCACATTCCAGAACCCGGACCGGGAATCGATACGATGACCGCATGGTTCCCCACGACGTGAGCGACAAGATGCCGGGCATGCTGCTCGTTGCGCGTCTGCACGTCGATCTGTGCAGGCTCTCGAGCGCGATCTGTCCGCGCTGACCGCTGCCGCCGTACGGCCGTGAGCCGCGGCGCCACCACCGCGTCCTGCCCTTGCACCACGCATTACGCATCAAGCACCACGCACCCGCACGACCGGGCCGCCGCGCGCCCACCACGTGACTTCTCCCGACAGGAGCCCCCAGCCATGGCCATCGAGGTCCGCATCCCGACCATCCTCCGCACCTACACCGACGGCGAGAAGGCCGTCCAGGGCGGTGGGGACACCCTCGCCGAGCTCTTCGCCGACCTCGACTCGCGGCACCCGGGCATCGCCGAGCGCATCGTCGAAGGCGACAAGCTGCGCCGCTTCGTGAACGTGTACCTGAACGACGAGGACGTCCGCTTCCTGGACGGCATCTCCACCAAGCTCACCGACGGCGACAACGTCACGATCCTCCCGGCCGTGGCCGGCGGCATGGTCTGATCCCGGATGCCTCGCTACGACTCCCCGCTGGCGGCCGTGGGCAACACGCCCCTGGTCCGTCTGCCGCGCCTGTCCCCAACGGACGACGTACGCATCTGGGCGAAGCTGGAGGACCGGAACCCGACCGGTTCCATCAAGGACCGCCCGGCGCTGCACATGGTCGAACAGGCGGAGAAGGACGGACGGTTGACGCCCGGCTGCACGATCCTGGAGCCGACGTCCGGCAACACCGGCATCTCGCTCGCGATGGCGGCCAAGCTCAAGGGCTACCGCATCGTGTGCGTCATGCCGGAGAACACCTCGCAGGAGCGGCGTGACCTCCTCGCCATGTGGGGCGCGGAGATCATCTCCTCCCCGGCGGCGGGCGGCTCCAACACGGCGGTGCGCGTCGCCAAGGAGCTGGCGGCGGAGCACCCGGACTGGGTGATGCTCTACCAGTACGGGAACCCGGACAACGCGGGCGCGCACTATGCGACGACCGGCCCGGAGATCCTCGCGGACCTGCCCTCCATCACCCACTTCGTGGCGGGCCTCGGCACGACGGGCACGCTGATGGGCGTCGGCCGTTTCCTGCGCGAGCAGAAGCCGGACATCAAGATCGTCGCGGCGGAGCCCCGCTACGACGACCTTGTCTACGGCCTGCGGAACCTGGACGAGGGCTTCGTCCCCGAGCTGTACGACGCGTCCGTCCTGACGTCCCGCTTCTCCGTCGGCTCGGCGGACGCGGTGACGCGCACGCGGGAGCTGCTCAAGCAGGAGGGCATCTTCGCGGGCGTCTCCACCGGGGCGGCCCTGCACGCCGCGATCGGCGTGGGCAAGAAGGCGGTGGCGGCCGGGGAGTCCGCCGACATCGTCTTCGTCGTGGCCGACGGCGGCTGGAAGTACCTGTCGACGGGCGTCTACACCGCACCGACGACCGAGGCGGCCATCGAGACTCTGCAGGGGCAACTCTGGGCGTAGGCAGGTCCCCGCGGGACCTGCCCTCAAACGGCGGACGGGCTGGATCTTCCAGCCCGTCCGCCGTTGTACGTCCGTTGTACGTCCGTTGTGCGTCCTACCCCGCCAAGTGCCGGACCTGATCCCAGAGCGCCGGGTCCACGATCCCCGCCCGCCTCCGGAACTCCCACACCGGTACGTCCCGCAGCTCGTCCGTCTCCAGGAAGCTGGGCCGGCCGTGCGCGTCCCCGACGGAGCCCGGCGGCAGCGGAATCACCCCGGCCCGCTCGTCGTGGTACTTGCTGGTGATCTTCGCGACGACCGCGCTCTCGCCCCGCACCGACAGCACGAGACAGGGCCGGTCCTTGCCCCCGGGCCCGTCCTCGTACGGCACCTTCGCCCACCAGATCTCCGCCGGCTTCGGCGCGGGCAGCCTGCGCCGAGGCCCGCGCGGCCGGCCCGGCGGCCGGGTGGTCCGCCCGCGGGGGCCGCGGCTGCCGCGACCCCGGCCGTCCACCACCGCGGCGACCACGGCGAGCACCACCACAGCGGCAAGGGCGAGCCACCATGACGTATCCATACCGCAGACGGTACCGGCGCGCTCCCGCTCCCGCGCTCGGCACCTACGGGGCGGTCGGGATCAGGGAGTTGTGAAGCTCGACGACCACAGTGTCGAACGGTGGCGCTCCAAGCTCCGTCGCCGCCGGGATGACCGTCCCGTCCAGGAAGCGCCGGAACGCGTCTTCCGACTCCCATACGTCGATGACTTGCCAGCCACCCGCACTGCCATGTGCGGATCCCTCGATTCACAGTTGGCGACAGCTTTTGGTTTCCGACGCTAAATCCGCAGATGGGCGACAGCGAGCGCAGCCGAGCCGCCCTGCGCCGTCCGGTGGAACGCGGCGTGCTGTGCCCTGGACGTGCCCTCGGGCCCGACCTCGAACAACTGGACCCCAGATGGCAGCCGAACCGGTGACAGCGCAGGTGAGTTCCCCCACAACGGCCCGCGACGGAGGAGCGACCGGCCCTTTTGCGCCTTACGCTCGACGGATCGCAGAACTCCTCGAAGAGCCTCTGGCAGGTTTCTTCGCGAGCCCCCGCTAGGCCCTCGCACAACCCCCGTTTCGCCCCCGGAGGTTCCAGCTCCATGAAGCTCACCGTCGTCGGCTGCTCGGGGTCGTTTCCGTCCGCGGACTCGGCCTGCTCGAGCTACCTCGTCGAGGCCGACGGCTTCCGGCTGCTGCTCGACATGGGCAATGGCGCCCTGGGCGAGCTGCAGCGCCATGTCGGTCTCTACGACCTCGACGCGATCTTCCTCAGCCATCTGCACGCCGACCACTGCATCGACATGTGCGCCTACTTCGTGGCGCGCTACTACCGGCACGACGGCGGCCGCTGCGCCCCCATCCCGGTCTACGGCCCCGAAGGCACCGAGCAGCGCCTGACGACCGCGTACGCGGACACGCCGTCGGCCTCCTCCATGAGCGAGGTCTTCGACTTCCACACGGTCAAGCCGGCCACCTTCGAGATCGGGCCCTTCACGGTCCGTACGGAGAAGATGCGGCACCCGGTGGAGGCGTACGCCATCCGCGTCGAGCACGGCGGCAAGGCACTCACGTACTCGGGTGACACCGGTGTGTGCGACGCGCTCGACGAACTCGCCGCGGACGCCGATCTGTTCCTCTGCGAGGCGGCCTTCACGCACGGCAAGGAGAGCATCCCCGACCTGCACCTCAACGGCCGCGAGGCCGGCGAGTCCGCCCGCAGGGCCGGCGCACGGCGGCTCGTGCTCACCCACATCCCGCCGTGGACGGACCCGCAGGTCAATCTGGCGGACGCCCGTGCGGTGTACGGCGGCCCGGCGGAGATCGCGGTGCCGGGCAGGTCGTACGAGGTCTAGTCGTACGAGGTCTAGGCGGCCCACAGAACACGAAGAAGCCCCTCGCCGTCGGTGACAACGGCGAGGGGCTTCTTCATGTACTGCGGCTGAGGCTACTTCGACTCGGCCTTCAGGAGCTCGGCGAGCTCCTCGTCGGACTCGCGGCCCGGCGTCGGCAGGTTCCACTTGGTGATCGCGAAGCGGAAGACCACGTAGTAGACCGCGGCGAAGCAGAGGCCGACAAGGGCCAGGCCCCATGGGTTGCTCGCGATGCCGAGGTTGAGGAAGAAGTCGACCGCTCCTGCCGAGAAGCCGAAGCCGTCCTTCATGCCGAGCGCCCAGGTCAGGGCCATGGAGACACCGGTGAGCACCGCGTGGATCGCGTACAGGACCGGCGCGATGAACATGAACGTGAACTCGATCGGCTCGGTCACACCGGTCACGAACGCGGTGAGCGCGAGCGAGAACATCATGCCGCCGACGACCTTGCGGCGCTCGGGGCGTGCGCAGTGGACGATCGCGAGGCAGGCGGCCGGGAGGGCGAACATCATGATCGGGAAGAAGCCGGTCATGAACTGTCCCGCGGTCGGGTCACCGGCCAGGAAGCGGTTGATGTCGCCGCTCTTGCCCTCGTACGAACCGGCCTGGAACCACGGGAAGGAGTTCAGGAGGTGGTGCATGCCGACCGGGATCAGCGCGCGGTTGGCGACACCGAAGATGCCCGCGCCCACGGCGCCCGAACCGACGAGCCACTCGCCGAAGTTGTGCAGACCCGTGCCGAGGACCGGCCAGATGTAACCGAAGACGATGCCGAGGAGCAGGCCCGCGAAGGCCGACAGGATCGGGACGAGGCGGCGGCCGCCGAAGAAGCCGGCCCAGTCGGGCAGCTTGGTCCGGTAGAACTTCTGGTAGAGCAGCGCGACGACGATGCCCATCACGACGCCGCCGAGGACCTTGGCGTCCACGGGTGCCTCGGTCATGACTATCTTGCCGTCGACGACCTTGGCGATCTTGTCCAGGTTAGGGTCGGTGAACGTGGCGAGCACGTTCTTGAAGACCAGGTAGCCGGTGACGGCGGCGAGCGCGGTCGAGCCGTCCGACTTCTTGGCGAAGCCGATCGCGATGCCGACGGCGAACAGCAGCGCCATGTTGTCGAGAATGGCGTTGCCGCCCGCGGCCATGAAGCCGGCGATCTTCGTGACGAAGGTCGGGAACGACTCGCGTCCCAGCATGTCGGGGTTGCCGAGGCGGACGAGCAGGGCGCCTGCCGGCAGCACGGCGACCGGCAGCATCAGGCTGCGGCCGATGCGCTGCATGACAGCCATCGCGCCGGCGCCCTTCTTCTTCTCGGCCGCGGGAGCGGAACTGGCCGTGGACACAACTTCCTCCAGGGGGTACCCCCGGCCGGAGGCTGGGGGAGGGCAAGGCGCCGCCTGGGACAAGGAAGTGGGGGACGGCGGCGTCTCCGGGGGCCGCGGCGGGACGGCCGCGTGGTCTACACCACTAAGTGGTGTAGACCTGTTGTAGCACGGTGAAGGTGACGTAAGGAACCCACGAGTTCTGTGGGGTCGGCCATAACGCGAAATGAACGGCAAAAGACCCCCGGATCGTGGATCCGAGGGTCCTTCGCGGAGGGTGTGGAGGGTGGGCGGTCAGGCCTTGGTGACGTCCTCGACCTCGTCCTCCGGCTCGCGGCCCGGGGTCTTCAGATCGAACTTGGTGATCGCGAAGCGGAAGATGACGTAGTACACCAGCGCGAAGCCCAGACCGATCGGAATGATCATCCATGGCTTGGTGGCGAGACCCCAGTTGATCACGTAGTCGATGAGGCCCGCGGAGAAGCTGAAGCCGTCCTTGACGCCCAGGCCCCAGGTCACCGCCATCGAGACGCCGGTGAGGACCGCGTGCACCACGTACAGGAGGGGCGCGATGAAGACGAAGGAGTACTCGATCGGCTCGGTGATGCCCGTGACGAACGAGGTCAGCGCCAGCGAGACCATCATGCCGCCGACCGCCTTGCGCCGTTCGGGCCGCGCGCAGTGGTACATCGCGAGGCAGGCCGCGGGAAGGGCGAACATCATGATCGGGAAGAAGCCGGTCTGGTAGATGCCGGCGCTCGGGTCCCCGCTGAGGAACATGTTGATGTCACCGTGCACCGTGGTGCCGTCCGGCTTGGTGTACGAGCCGAACTGGAACCACAGCGGGACGTTCAGGAACTGGTGCAGGCCGATCACGAGCAGGGCGCGGTTGGCGACACCGAAGATGCCCGAACCCCAGGCACCCAGACCCTCAAGCCAGTCGGAGAAGCTCTCCAGGGCGTCACCGACCGGCGGCCAGACCCACAGGCACAGCACCGCGAAGACGATGCCGATGAACGCCATGATGATCGGGACGAGCCGGCGGCCGTTGAAGAAGCCGAGCCAGGAGACCAGTCGGGTGCGGTGGAAGCGGACCCAGAAGAAGGCCGCGAGCAGGCCCATGATGATGCCGCCGAAGACACCCGGGTTCTGGTAGGTGAACGCGGTGACGGTCCCGTCCGTGACCTGACAGCCCGTCGCCACCGCCTTCGATCCGCCCGGACAGTCCACCGGGAACTGGCGCAGCACACCCCGGTAGACGAGGAAGCCGGCCACCGCCGCGAGCGCCGTCGAGCCGTCCGCCTTCTTGGCCATGCCGATCGCGACGCCGATGCAGAACAGCAGCGGCAGACCCAGGTCGGCGTCGAGCAGGGCGCCGCCCGCGCCGGCGAACACCTTGGCGACATCGGTCCAGCCGAGGCCGTCCTCGCCGAAGACGTCGGGCTGCCCGAGGCGGTTGACGATGCCCGCGGCAGGGAGCACGGCGATGGGCAACTGCAGGCTGCGCCCCATCTTCTGGAGCCCCTGGAAGAAGGTGCTCCAAGGGCTCGGCCGGGGTGCTGCGGCAGCGTTCGCGCTCATGGGTGTCCTCCCGGAGCGAGCCAGGTTTGGCGGTCGTGGAAAACTGGTGTAGACCAGTTGCGGAACGGGTGGGGGCGCCATCCCGAGAGGGGCGACACCTTGATCGTCATCATTGGTCACGAGTGCCGTATCCGCCCGCGAAGATGCTCCAACCGTGCGTTACCGTGACAAAGCGGACCTACGGTGTGGTGAGGCCGCGTCCTTAAGAACAGGGAGAACACCATGGCCAGCAAGGCTGAGAAGATCGTTGCCGGGCTCGGCGGCATCGACAACATCGAAGAGGTCGAGGGCTGCATCACCCGCCTCCGCACGGAGGTCAACGACCCGAGCCTGGTCGACGACGCCGCCCTGAAGGCCGCAGGCGCCCACGGCGTCGTCAAGATGGGCACCGCGATCCAGGTCGTCATCGGCACGGACGCCGACCCGATCGCCGCGGACATCGAAGACATGATGTGAGCGACTGAACTCACCGCAGAGGGGCCCTTCCCCACCACGACCCGACCACGGGGAAGGGCCCCTCAGCCATGTCCGGATAGGCTCAACCCCATGTCCTCAACGCCCCGCATCGACGGCCGCACCCCCGAACAGCTCCGCCCCATCACCATCGAGCGCGGCTGGAGCAAGCACGCCGAGGGCTCCGTCCTCATCTCCTTCGGCGACACCAAGGTCTTCTGCACCGCCTCCGTCACCGAAGGCGTGCCGCGCTGGCGCAAGGGCAGCGGCGAAGGCTGGGTCACCGCCGAATACTCGATGCTGCCGCGCTCCACCAACACCCGCGGCGACCGCGAATCCGTACGCGGCAAGATCGGCGGCCGCACGCACGAGATCTCCCGGCTCATCGGCCGCAGCCTCCGCGCCGTCATCGACTACAAGGCACTCGGCGAGAACACCATCGTCCTGGACTGCGACGTCCTCCAGGCCGACGGCGGCACCCGCACCGCCGCCATCACCGGCGCGTACGTCGCCCTCGCCGACGCCGTCGCCTGGGCCCAGGGCAGGAAGCTCATCAAGCACGGCCGCAAGCCCCTCACCGACACCGTCAGCGCCGTCTCCGTCGGCATCGTCGGCGGCGTACCGCTCCTCGACCTCTGCTACGAGGAAGACGTCAAGGCCGACACCGACATGAACGTCGTCTGCACCGGCGACGGCCGCTTCGTCGAGGTCCAAGGCACCGCCGAAGCCGAGCCGTTCGACCGCAAGGAGCTCAACGCGCTCCTCGACCTCGCCGTCGGCGGCTGCGACGAACTCGCCGCCCTCCAGCGCCAGGCACTGGAAGCGACCCTCCAGAACGGCTGAATCGCGCTGTCCGCGCCGCCGGTTGACGGCGGCCGGTCAACCGTCCGACCCCCGACGGCGTTGTCACGGATACGACGGGCGCGCGGGCCAGGCCGCGCGCTCACCCGTGTCCCGGGGAGGGCTTCACCCATGGTCGCGCGTCACCGCCGTCTCGTCGTCGCCACCGTCACGACCCTGCTGCTCGTCCCAGGAGCCCTCGGACTCGCCGCCTGCGAGCCGGGCGACGCCGTCGACTGCGCCCGCGCGGCCGACGCGGTCTCCGACGGCGCCGACGCCCTGCGCAAGGCCGCCCAGGAGGCGGCCCTCTACCCGGAGAAGGCCGACGAATCCTTCGACAGCATCACATCGGACCTCGACGAAATCCGCGACAAGAACGACGACCAGGACATCCGCGACGCCGTCGACGAGATGAAGAAGGCAGTGGACAACGTCGAGGAAGCGGTCGACGACGGAGACAGGACCCCGGACCTCACCCCCGTCGTGAGCGCGGGCCGCAAGGTCACCAAGGCCTGCACCCCGTAAGGTCATCAAGGCCGTCCGCGGGCCCGCAGCGATCAAGTAAATGCACGGGTCACCGATCCGGCAAGCAACCATCAAGCCCCTTAGGGGCGTTCTTACGAGTACGGGCGCACGGGCCAAGCCGTGCGCCCGTCCGCACCCCCTGGGGAGGGACCGAACCATGGCCGCGCGCCACCGACGTATCGCCACCGCCGTCACCGCCGTCCTGATCGCCGTGCCGGCAGGCATCGGCCTTGTCGGCTGCGACGCCGTCAACAAGGCGCTCGACTGCGTCCAGACCGCCGACTCCATCGCCGACAGCGTCGACGACCTGAAGACGGCCGTCGAGGGCGCGGCCAACGACCCGACGAAGGCCGACAAGGCGCTCGACGACATCGGCAAGAACCTCGACGAGATCGGCGACAAGACCGACGACGCCGACGTGAACAAGGCCGTCGACGACGTCGACAAGGCTGTCGACAACGTCCGCCAGGCCATCAAGGACGGCGACGCGACACCGGACGTCGGCCCGGTGGTGGACGCGGCCGGCGAACTGACCAAGGTCTGCACGCCGTAACGGAAAGCGGGCGCGGATACTGGTGGCCATGACCCGCCTCATCCTCGCCACCCGCAACACCGGCAAGATCACGGAACTCAGGTCGATCCTCGCCGACGCAGGTCTGCCTCACGACCTCGTCGGCGCGGACGCCTACCCCGAGATCCCCGACGTCAGGGAAACCGGCGTCACCTTCGCCGAGAACGCCCTGCTGAAGGCTCACGCGCTCGCCCGCGCCACCGGCCTCCCCGCCGTCGCCGACGACTCCGGCCTCTGCGTCGACGTACTCGGCGGCGCCCCCGGCATCTTCTCCGCCCGCTGGGCAGGCAAACACGGCGACGACCGCGCGAACCTGGAGCTGTTGCTGGCCCAACTCGGCGACATCGACACCGACACCCACCGCGGAGCCCACTTCGCCTGCGCCGCGGCCCTGGCCCTGCCGGACGGCACGGAGCGAGTGGTGGAGGGCCAGCTGCGGGGGGTGTTGCGCCACACCCCGTCCGGCACGAACGGCTTCGGCTACGACCCGATCCTCCAGCCGGAGGGCGAGACGCGCACGTGCGCGGAGCTCTCCGCCGAGGAGAAGAACGCGATCAGCCATCGGGGGAAGGCGTTTCGGGCGTTGGTGCCGGTGGTTCGGGAGTTGTTGGGCTGAGGAGACGTACGTACGACGAAGGCCCGGCTCGCGGGGTGCGCGAGGCGGGCCCTCGTTCGTGGTGGGCCCGGTGGGACTCGAACCCACGACATACCGGATCTAAACCGGCATCCTCTAGCCTGCTGGGATACGGGCCCGCAGCTCCGCCTACTTTACTGGGCCGCGTAAGTTGCTTGTACGTCGACGGCCACCTCTGCACCATGTGCTGGTGATTGCGTGGCAGTTGGGACATAACAGCCGCAGGTTCTCGCGCCGGTCATCGCTCCAGTCGCCGTTGACGTGGTCGATCTCCAGCGTCATGGGCTTCCCGTTCCACTCCGGTGGGGTGCCGCACTGGTCGCACTGGTCGGGGACGCCAACTTCGCGGAGTGCCCGGCGCAGGTGGGACGTCTTGGTGCGACGTTGTCCGTCATGCTTGACCAGCACATCCGCAGGTCGCTTCCGAGGCACTGTCCCCCGTCGACCCCGCTGGTGGGCCTGACCGAGAAAATGGGATACGTCCAGTCCGTCCTCAGCTGCCCACTGGGAAAACAGGGAACGTGATCGGCTGCTCACCGGTCGGTCCAAGGTGCGAAGCGCCCCTGCGATGGACGAGCTCTCCGTTACCGCCCGTTGCAGTTGTTCGGAGGAGGGCTTGAGGCACGCGACGCCTCGACGGCGACGCGGCATGTGTGAGGTGTCGATCCCGAAGTCGTCGAAGCGCTTGAAAAGATGGCGGCGCAGATTTCGGTAGGGGCGTGTTCCCAGGAATGCGATGACCTCCTCGATCGTCGAACAGCTCTCGGCGGCCTTCGCGAGCAACTCGCGGGTGTAGCGAACGGGCTCGGTCACGGCCGCCGCCCCTTTGCGCGACCGCGGTAAGTATCCGTGGTCGAGTGGCAGTTGGGGCACAGCAGTCGCAGGTTCCCGATCCGGTTGTTGCGCCAGTCGCCGTCGAGGTGATCGACCTCAAGGGGCAATGGCTGTCCTAGCCACAGGGGTTCCACCCCACAGATGGCGCACTGCTCGACCACGCCGAGCTCGGCCATGGCTCGTTTGAGTCGAGTGCTGGGCACGCGGCGGGTAGCGCCCCCGACCAAGATCTCCGAAGGTGCTTGTCGCCTACGGATGTCACGCATCGCGTCTCCGGTGCGCGTCGGAGCTGCGAAGTGTGACGTGTCGATGCCGTATGCCTTGATGCGGCGGCTGATTGTTCGTGTGATGGCCGCCCACGAGCTCGATCCCCAGATATCGCAGCACGTCGTTCACGCTCAGGGACGCCGACACCGCAGGCTCAAGCACTTCCCGCGTCCACCGAGCCCCCTCCCGCTCGAAGTGCGACGTATCCACCCCAAGCTTCTTCATCCGCTCATGGATGTACCGCCGCGTCGAACTACCAGGCGTTCCCTGGTGTACGGACTGACCGGCATCGTTCCCCTCCGTATCCGGCCGCGCGTTCGCAGCCTCGCACGGGCTAACGAACCGATAGTCGGACTGTTACGTCCGGAATGCGGAACGGCCCGCCTCACTTGCGCGGGCAAGTGGGGCGGGCCGTTCCGGAGGGGAGGGGGAGGCGCCTCAGACGCCCAGGTCCCTGATGATCTTGGCTACGTGGCCCGTTGCCTTCACGTTGTAGAAGGCGTGTTCCACCTTGCCCGCCTCGTCGACCACGATCGTCGAGCGGATCACGCCCGTCACCGTCTTGCCGTACAGCTTCTTCTCGCCGAAGGCGCCGTACTCCTCGAGGACCGACTTCGACGGGTCGCCCACCAGCGTCACCTTCAGGTTTTCCTTCTCGCGGAACTTGGCGAGCTTCTCCGGCTTGTCGGGGGATACGCCGATCACGTCGTAGCCCGCCGCCGCCAGTACGTCCAAGTTGTCCGTGAAGTCGCACGCCTGCTTGGTGCAGCCGGGGGTCAGCGCGGCCGGGTAGAAGTAGACGATGACCTTGCGGCCCTTGTGGGCGGCGAGGGAGACGTCCTTGCCGTCGGCGTCGGGCAGGGTGAAGGCGGGGGCTGTGTCGCCGGGCTGCAGTCGCTCGCTCATCTTCGGTCTCCTCGCGCGGGGTGCTCGTAACAACGTGTGGTGATGGAGTCGAGCGTAATAGGGGTGCCGTGGGGTGCGGTGCGGGTGGAGCTGACAGACTGTCGGGGATACGTATCAGCAGGAACAGACAGCCGGACACGACCACGGAGGCAGCGCGGTGTCGGACACGTCGGATATCAGGACCCCGGCGCAGATCGAGGCGGACATCAAGCGCCGCCGCGAGACGCTCGCCGAGACCCTCGACGAGATCGGGGTGCGGGTCCACCCGAAGACGATCGTCGGGGACGCCAAGGCCAAGGTCGCGGCGAAGGTGGACAACTCCCTCGGGCGGGTGTACGTGGGGGCGAACAGGATCGTCTCTGATGTGAAGGGGCATCTCGTCCGTGACGACGGGGCGCCCCGGCTCGAGCGCATCGTGCCGGTGGCGCTGGTGGCCGTGGCGCTCGTGGGGGTCCTGACGGTGTCCTCGCGGCGTCGCAAGGGTTGACCCGGGATCGTACGGGCGTGCCCACGGCAGGTAGGTTCGGGGCGTGAGCGCCAACAGCAAGGGACGCGGTTCCCACGACGACAAGCTGCCCATCCGGATGCTGCACGACCGTGTGCTCGTGCGGCAGGACACCGCCGAGGGCGAGCGCAAGTCGGGCGGCGGCATCCTGATCCCCGCGACCGCCGCCGTCGGCAGGCGTCTGGCCTGGGCGGAAGTGGTCGCCGTCGGGCAGAACGTGCGGGCCGTGGAGCCGGGTGACCGGGTTCTGTACGACCCCGAGGACCGGGCCGAGGTCGAGGTGCGGGGCGTGGCGTATGTGCTGATGCGCGAGCGCGATCTGCATGCCGTGGCCGCCGATCGGTTCGAGGGGTCCGAGGACTCGACCGGCCTGTATCTGTAGGACGCCTGGGGCAGCTTGGGCAAGGGGCTGGTGACCATCGTCACCAGCCCCTTTTGTGTGTCTTTTGCTACCTTGGAGTTACCCGACGAGACGCGCCGTACCGGGATTCCGCAAAGACGACGCACCCCCAAAGAAGAACGCGTTTCCGCGTTCCTGTTGCCGGAGGTGCCGTCGTGGCATGGGTTCTGTTGATCGTCGCCGGTCTGCTCGAAGTGGGCTGGTCGATCGGGATGAAGTTCACCGAGGGGTTCACGCGGCTGTGGCCGAGCGTGTTCACCGGACTCGGGATCGTCGCGAGCATGATGCTGCTTTCGCACGCCGCCAAGACGCTGCCCATCGGTACCGCGTACGGCGTGTGGGTCGGCATCGGTGCCGCCGGTGCGGCGGTGGTCGGGATGATGGTGCTCGGTGAGCCGGCGACCGCCGCCCGGATCTTCTTCGTTGTTCTGTTGTTGGTCGCTGTGGTGGGGCTGAAGGCGACCTCGGGGCACTAGGGGATCAGGGGGTCACTCGGGTCGGCTTCTGGCCGTCGAGCCGTCCGTCAGGCCGCCCAGGGCGCCTCCGTCGGTCTCGCCGCCGTCCGCGGCGCCGCCGTCGGTCTGGCCGCCCTGGGCCGCGCCGCCGTCGGTCTGGCCGCCGTCGACCGCCCCGCCGTCCGTGGCGCCGCCGTCGGTGGCGCCACCGTCCGTCTGGCCCTGGGTCTGTCCCTGGTCCTGGCCCTGGGTCTGCCCTTGGTCCTGGCCTTGGGTCTGGCCTTGCGTCTGTCCCTGGTCCTGCCCCTGCGTCTGGCCCTGGTCCTGGCCGGGGGTCTCCCCGCCGGTGGTCTCTCCGCCGGGCGTCGGGTCCTCGCCGATGTCCGTGGGGTCCGGGATCGCCGGTACGTCGGCGCCCTCCGCAAGGCGCAGGTCGAAGTCCTGGACCGGCTCGCCCTGCAGGGCGTCCCTGGTGAACTGCGCCCAGATCTGCGCCGGGTAGGCGCCGCCGTTGATGCGGGCCTGGCCGAGCGCCCCGTACAGCGGGGTGTGCGCGCCGGTGTTCGGGTCCTGGCCCATCACGGCGACCACCGTGGCCAACTCCGGGGTGTAGCCCGCGAACCAGGCCGCCTTGTCCTCCTCGGCGGTGCCGGTCTTGCCCGCCGCCGGGCGGCCCGCGGCCTGTGCGGCCGTGCCGGTGCCGCCGTCGACGACGCTCTGCAGGATGGACGTGGTGGTGTCGGCGGCCTCGCGGCTCACCACCTGCTCGGTGTTCTGCTCGGGCAGTTCGACTTCCTGGCCGCCCTTGGTGACCTTCTCGACCATCGTGTACGTGCCGTGCCTGCCGTGGTTGGCGAGCGTCGCGTACGCCTCCGTCATGTCCAGGACGCTGGCGGTGGACGGGCCGAGCGCGATGGACGGGGACGCGGTCAGGTCGGGCGTGGACTCCGGGACGCCGAGGGCGACGGCCGTGTCCTTGACCTTGTCCGAGCCGACGTCGACGGCCATCTGCGCGTAGACCGAGTTGACGGACTTGTCGGTGGCCTCGCGGACGGTGATGTTGCCGTAGTCGACGTTGTCCTCGTTCTCGGGGGCGTACGTCCCGCCGTCCCAGCCCTGCACCGGGCGCCTGTTGGTGCCGTCGTAGATCGTGTTCGGGGTGATCAGGCGGCCGTCCTGGGTGACCGATCCGTTCTCCACGGCCGAGGTGAAGACGAACGGCTTGAAGGTGGAGCCCACTTGGTAGTCGCGGCGGGTCGCGTTGTTGACGTACTGCTTCGTGTAGTCGATGCCGCCGTACATCGCGACGACCTTGCCGGTGTCGGGGTCGATGGACGCGCCGCCCGCGCGGACGTTCCGGTCGACCTTGCGGGCGTCCTTGTCGACCTTGGACATCACCTGGTCGTCGACGGCCTTCTTGAAGGCGTCCTGGCGGTCCTTCTGGAGCGTGGTGGTGATGCGGTAGCCGCCCCTGGCGAGGGTGTCCTCGTCGACGATCTTGTTGGTCGTCAGATAGTCCTCGACGGCTTGTACGAGATAGCCGCGTTGCCCGGAGAGGCCGGAGGCGCCCTTGGCCTCCTTGGGCGTCGGGAACTTGATCTTCGCCCGGTCGGACGGGCTGAGCCAGCCCTCCTTGACCATGCCGTCGAGGACGTAGTTCCAGCGGCCCACGGCGCGCGGCTTGTTCTCGGGGTGGGTGGCGACGTCGTACGCGTTGGGGGAGTTGAGGAGCGTCGCCAGGTAGGCGCCCTGCGCGGTGTCCAGGTCGTCGACGTCCTTGCCGAAGTACGCCTGGGCCGCGGCCTGTACGCCGTACGCGTTGCGTCCGAAGTAGCTGGTGTTGAGGTAGCCGGCGAGGATGTCGTCCTTGCTGACCTCGCGGTCCAGCTTGATCGAGATGAAGAACTCCTTCACCTTGCGGGTGACCGTCTGCTCCTGGCCCAGGTAGTAGTTCTTGACGAACTGCTGGGTGATCGTGGAGCCGGACTGTTTGCCCTTGCCGGTGACGGTGTTCCAGGCCGCGCGGATCATCGCCTTGGGGTCGATGGCGGACTCGCTGTAGAAGTCGCGGTCCTCGGCGGCCAGCGCGGCGTGCTGGACCTTCTTGGGGATCTGGCTGAGGGGGACGTTCTCGCGGTTGACCTCGCCGTCGCGGGCGAGCTGGGTGCCGTCGGCGTACAGGTAGACGTTGCTCTGTGCGGTGGCCGCCGCGTTGGCCGGGGGGATGTCGACGATGAGGTAGCCGGCGACGAAGCCGCCGACGCAGAGCAGGACGATCAGGATGAAGCCGCCGAGGACCATGCGCCAGGTGGGGAAGATCCGCCGCCAGCCCTTGCGCTTGGGGCGCTTGGGCTTCTTGCCCTTCTTGCCTGCCTGTCCTGCCTGTCCTGCCTGTCCTGCCTGTCCTTCGGGTCCCGGCGCGTCCGCCGTGCCTTCAGGGGTGCCGGAGGCGCCAGGGGTGTCCACAGGTTCGCGGGGCGCCCAGCCCTTGGGCCCCTGGGCACCCTGCTGCTGCGGCTCGTCGCTGCTCATGTCTGGTGGAACTCCCGGTTCGCGTCGTACGTCACGTACGCCTCGTACGAGCCATTGCACACTGTCGATTCGCGCGTTCCGCGCCAGGCACGCGCCGGGCGTGGAAATTGCCTGGCACGGGCGCCATCGACCGCACTAGGCTCCGACCCTTTGGCCCGGAACGGGGCAAGGCTCTCGCTAAAGGGGATGCGTGTGCGCACAGGACGGTTCCGCTTGTACGCGGCCGTCGCCCGGGGAGGGTTCAGGCGGTACGCCACCTACCGGATCGCGACCCTGGCCGGGGTCTTCACGAATACCGTCTTCGGGCTGATCCTCGCGTACACCTACATCGCCCTTTGGGATGAACGGCCGGGGCTCGGCGGCTACGACCAGTCGCAGGCCCTGACGTTCGTGTGGCTGGGGCAGGCGATGCTCACGGTGATGGCGTTGATGGGCGGCGGTTTCGAGGGCGAGCTGATCGAGCGGATCCGTACCGGGGACATCGCGATCGATCTGTACCGGCCCGCCGACCTGCAGGCCTGGTGGCTGGCGAGCGATTTGGGCCGGGCGTTCTTCCAGCTGGTCGGGCGCGGGGTGGTGCCGATGGTGGTCGGGGCGCTCGTCTTCGACCTTGCGCTGCCCACGGACGCCCTGCGCTGGCTTGCGTTCCTGGTGGCGGTCGTGCTCGGCATGGTGGTCAGCTTCGCGATCCGGTTCCTGGTGGCGCTCTCCGCGTTCTGGCTGATGGACGGCGCGGGCGTGTCCCAGATGGCGCTGCTCGCGGGCACCTTCTTCTCGGGGATGCTGCTCCCGCTGAACGTCTTCCCGGGCGCGCTCGGCGAGTTCGCCCGCGCACTGCCCTGGTCGGCGCTGCTCCAGGTGCCCGCCGACGTGTTCCTCGGCAAGCACACCGGCGTCGACCTTCTTGCGACGTACGCCTTCCAGATCGGCTGGGCGGCGGCGCTGCTCACGGCCGGGCGGCTGCTGCAGGCCGTGGCGACGCGACGGGTGGTGGTCCAGGGTGGCTGACCTGGCGCAGGTGCGCAGCGGGCTGCGGGCCTACCGGCTGATCTCGGCCATGTGGATCCGGTCCCTGATGGCGTACCGGATGTCCTTCGCGATGACGGCGTTCGGCAACTTCGCGGTGACCGCGTTCGACTTCGTGGCGATCCTGCTGATGTTCTCGCAGGTGGACCGGCTCGGCGGCTACTCGCTCGCCGAGATCGCCTTCCTGTACGGCACGTCGTGCACGGCGTTCGGCTTCGCGGATCTCGCGATCGGGTCCGTGGACCGTCTTGGCAGGCGGGTCCGCGACGGGACGCTCGACACGCTTCTGGTGCGTCCTGCGCCGGTCATAGCGCAGGTCGCCGCCGACCGCTTCGGGCTGCACCGGCTCGGGCGGGTCACCCAGGGGGCGCTGGTCCTCGGGTACGCGCTCGTGGTGCTGGACATCGACTGGACCGCGCTGAAGGTCCTGATGGTGCCGATGATGCTGCTGGCCGGTGCGGGGATCTTCGCGGCGGTGTTCGTGGCGGGTGCGGCCTTCCAGTTCGTGGCGCAGGACGCCGCCGAGGTGCAGAGTGCCTTCACGTACGGCGGCACCACGCTGCTGCAGTATCCGCCGACCGTCTTCGCCAAGGAGCTGGTGCGGGGCGTCACCTTCGTGCTGCCGCTCGCCTTTGTGAACTGGCTGCCCGCGCTGTACGTCCTGGGGCGGCCCTATCCGCTGGACCTGCCGACGTGGGTGGCGTTCACGCCGCCGCTGGTGGCCGCGGGATCTCTTGCCCTGGCCGGTCTCGCCTGGCGCGCGGGCCTTCGTTCGTACCGCAGCACAGGGAGCTGAACTGCCGTGGAAACAGACCTCATTGAGCTCGACGGCGTCGAGAAGGTCTTCGACGTACGCAAGAAGACCGGTTTCCTGCGGCGGGCGAACCACGAGGTGCGTGCCGTGGACGGCATCTCCTTCACCGTGCCGCGCGGCGAGATGGTCGGCTACATCGGGCCGAACGGCGCGGGCAAGTCGACGACGATCAAGATGCTCACGGGGATTCTGACGCCGAGCGGCGGTCGGCTGCGCGTCGCGGGCATCGACCCGTCCCGGGAGCGGACCCGCCTGGCCCAGCGCATCGGCGTGGTCTTCGGGCAGCGTACGACGCTGTGGTGGGACCTGCCGCTGATCGACTCGTACCGTCTGATGCACCGGATGTACCGGATCCCGGACGCCCGTTACAAGGAAAACCTGGGCCGGTGTGTCGAACTCCTCGAACTCGACGCCCTGTTGGACGTCCCGGTGCGGCAGCTCTCGCTCGGGCAGCGGATGCGCGGTGACATCGCTGCGGCGCTCCTTCACGATCCTGAGGTCCTGTACCTGGACGAGCCGACGATCGGCCTGGACGTCATCAGCAAGGCCAAAGTCAGGGAGTTCCTGCGGGACTTGAACGCCGAGTCGGGCACGACGGTCCTGCTGACCACGCACGACCTGACCGACATCGAGCAGCTCTGCAAGCGTGTGATGGTCATCGACCACGGGCGTCTGATGTACGACGGTGCCCTCGCGGGTCTTCACGAGGTGGGGGAGAGTGAGCGCACCCTGGTGGTGGATCTGGAGCGGGAGCTTTTGCCCATCGAGGTCGACGGGGCGCGTGTGGTGAAGGTGGAGGGGCCGCGGCAGTGGCTCGCCTTCCCGGCGGCGGAGTCGGCGGCTCCGCTTGTCGCGCGGATCGCGGCCGAGTATCCGATGGCCGACCTCTCGGTCAGGGAGCCCGACATCGAGGCGGTCATCGCCAAGATGTACGCGGAGAAGGTGACTTCGTAGGCTGTCCTTCATGAGTCTCGTAGGCTGCTCCGCATGAGTGAAGAACTCCCCGAACTCCGGGCCTCCGACGCCGACCGCGAGCGGGTCGCCGAACAACTCCGGGACGCGATGGCCGAGGGCCGCCTCGACATGACGGAGTTCGAGGAGCGCCTCGACGCGACGTACAAAGCGCGTACGTACGGTGAGTTGGCGCCCATCACCCGCGATCTCCCCTCGCACCCCGGCCGGGTGTCCATGGTGAAGCGGCCGGTGAGCGACGACCCCGACGCCATCGACTGGGCCGAGCGGATGGGCGGCGAGGCCACGTCGACCGGGGGCTTCGCCTTCTGGAGCGGCTTCACCCGCAAGGGCGGCTGGACGGTCGGGCGGACGTTCACCGCGTTCGCGATGTGGGGCGGCGGCGAGATCGACCTGCGCGAGGCGCGGTTCGCGACGCGCGACGTCGAGATCCGCTGCTACACGATCATGGGCGGCCTGCAGGTCGTCGTGCCGCCGGAGATGAACGTCGTCGTCAAGGGCTTCGGCATCATGGGCGGCTTCGACGACAACGCGACGGGCGTGGGCACCCCCGACTCCCCGCGTGTGGTCGTCAAGGGCTTCGCCCTGATGGGCGGCGTCGGCGTGGACCGCAAGGTGCGCAGGCAGGAGAAGCTGCGGCTCAAGGAAGAGAAGCTGCGGATGAAGGAGCGGCGGCGCCGTGAGCGCCTGGAGCGCCGCGACGAGTGGCGCGCGATGCACGCGGACCGGGCGGAGCGGAAGCGCCAAGGGATCGAGCAGCGTCACCGGAAGGGCGATTCATCGCACCCGTCGCCTGGGGACTACGGCGGCGGAGGCGGCGAGTAGCACCGGCGCAGGCGCGATGAGCGCCGGGCCGGGAGCTGGAGTGAGCGTCCGGGGGTGCCGGGGGCCAGATGGACCCCCGGCTGGCATGCCTACAGCTCGGCGGCCGCGGACCCCTTCAGGTGCACCAGGTTGAACGTCTCGGCCATCTTGCGGTAGCCGGCGTCGCTGGGGTGCAGGTGATCGCCCGAGTCGTACTGGCCGCGCAGCTTGCGGGGGTCGTACGGATCCCGCAGGGCCTTGTCGAAGTCGACGACCTCGTCGAAGACCTTGCCCTCCCGGATCTCCTTGTTCACGGCCTGCCGCACGTTCTCCAGCTCCGTCTCGTACCCCCGGTGCCCGCCGAACGGCATGAGCGTGGCCCCGACGACCCGCAGGCCGCGGGTGTGCGCCTGCCGGGTGAGCTCGCGCAGGCCCTCGACGATCCGGTCGGGGTCGTTCTGGTGCGGGTTGCGCAGGATGTCGTTGACGCCGAGCGCGATCACGACGGCCTTGACACCCGTTCGGTTCAGTACGTCCCGGTCGAAGCGGGAGAGGCCGCTCGGGTTGTCGGCGGGGGTGCCGTTGCCGTCCGAGAGGATGCGGTTGCCGCTGATGCCCTCGTTCACGACGCCGTAGCGCGGGGCGCCCGACTCGTCGCGCAGCCGGTCGGCGAGCGCGTCGGTCCAGCGGGCGTTGGCGCCCATGGTGGAGGAGATGCCGTCGGTGAGCGAGTCGCCGAAGACGACGACGGTGCCGTCCGACTCGTTGCTCAGGACGTCCACGGCCGACAGATAGCGCCACGACGTGCTCTGCTGGGCGAACGCCTGGCCGTTCGGGTCCTCCGTACGGTCGCCGTCGGCGACGAAGCTGACCTGGCGGGCGTGCGGGTGGAAGGTGACCGGGCCCGACGGGGTCGGCGAGAACGTCGTGACCAGCAGATCACCGTCGTGCGGCACCCGCAGCCGGACCGCGTCGCTCATCACCTGCTCACCCGCGGGGATCACCACCGACGTGTTGCCGTTGAAGTTCAGGCGGCGCAGTGTGTCCGGCGCCACGGCCGGGTTGTTCGACCCGGCGGCGACGGCGATCGAGGCGTGCGTGATGCTCAGCGGCTGCCGGCCGTACAGGTTCGACAGAGTGATGCGGGCGCTGTCGCCGCCGACGCTGGTGTGCACGACGTTGCGGATCGTGCGGCCCGCGAAGCCGCGCTGATGCGTGTTCGGTTCGGCGGCCGCGGGTGACGCCGCCCAGGTGCCGACCCAGGTGCCCGCGGAGGCAGGCGCCGCGGAGTTGCGCGGAGAGCGCGGACCCGCGCTGATGGTGTCCTGCGAACCGTCGTCGGTGCGCGACACACCGACGTATATGGCGGCAGAAATCACCACTATCACCGCGAGGACCGCGGCTAGCAGGGCATAACCGTGACGCTTGGTCATGCGGGCTGTGTCTCCTCGAGCAGGGGGAGCCCGAGGCTCCGATGTGATCACCCCATGATGCGTCATGGGCCGTGAGGCGGCCGACACTGCCCCCCTCCGACCAATGAGACGCCGGGAACTTGTCGTCCGTTCCAGGAGTCGTCAGGAAGGGACGCGCTCGCCAGGAAGGGACGCGCGGAGATGGGGACAATGCGGATGAGGACGACGCGAACGGGCCAGGTGGATTGAGTGGATCGTACGGAACCATCAAATCCGGAGGATGCGGCAGAGGCGGCACGGGCTGCGCAGGTGGGGCAGGCGGCGCAGGTGTCGGAAGCGGCACGGTCGGCTGAAGCGGCACCGTCGGCTGAAGCGGACACTGGGCAGCATGCCCGCGGGCCGCGCCCTTCACGCGCCGCGGACGGCCCGGCGCGCGGCGGCGGCTTCATATACAGCCCCGCCGACGAGGAGAAGCGGCGTGGCGTCCGCCGGATGAAGATCACAGCGACGGGCCTCCTCGTCTTCGTCGCACTCGTCTACGTCCTGGCGAAATGGGCGCAGAACTCGGGTGCCGGAGCCTGGGCGGGCTATGTCGCCGCGGCCGCAGAGGCGGGCATGGTCGGCGCGCTCGCCGACTGGTTCGCCGTGACCGCGCTCTTCCGCCACCCGCTGGGCCTGCCCATTCCGCACACGGCCATCATCCCCAACAAGAAGGACCAACTGGGCGCATCGCTGGGCGACTTCGTGGGCGAGAACTTCCTCTCGTCCGATGTCGTACGCGACCGGCTGCGCGCCGTCGGCATCGGCGGCCGCCTCGGCAGCTGGCTTGCCGAGCCCGCGCACGCCGACCGGGTGACGGCCGAACTGGCGACGGCGCTGCGCGGAGCGTTGACGGTCCTGCGCGACTCCGACGTCCAGGCGGTCGTCGGCGAGGCCATCACGCGCCGTGCCGACGCCCAGGAGATCGCGCCGGGCATCGGCAAGATGCTGGAGAAGGTGGTTGCGGACGGCGGCCACAAACGCGTCGTGGACCTGGTCTGCGTACGCGCCCACGACTGGCTGGTGGAGCACGACGAGTCGGTCATGGACGCCGTGCAGGGCGGCGCCCCCGGCTGGACCCCGCGGTTCGTCGACAAGAAGGTCGGCGAGCGCGTCTACAAGGAACTGCTCCGCTTCCTCGCCGAGATGCGGGACATGCCGGAGCACCCGGCGCGCGGCGCCGTGGACCGCTTCCTCGCCGACTTCGCCGCCGACCTCCAGTCCGACTCCGACACCCGCGAACGCGTCGAACGCCTCAAGCGGGAGGTGCTCGGCCGCGGCGAGGTACAGGACCTGATCGCGTCGGCCTGGGCCGCGGTACGCCAGATGATCGTGGCCGCGGCGGAGGACGAACGCAGCGAGCTGCGCCTGCGGGTGCGGGCGGCCCTCCTGTCGCTGGGCGCGCGGATGTCGACGGACGCGCGACTCCAGGAGAAGGTCGACGGCTGGGTCGAGGGCGCGGCGGTGTACGTCGTCACGACGTACCAGAACGAGATCACGTCCCTGATCACGGACACGGTGGCGGGCTGGGACGCGGAGCACACGTCGAAGAAGATCGAGGCGCATATTGGGCGTGACCTGCAGTTCATTCGGATCAACGGCACGGTGGTGGGGTCGTTGGCGGGGTTGGTGATCTATACGGTTTCGCGGGGGGTGGGGGCGTGAGGGCTGCTGTTTCGCCAGGCGTGCCCTGCCTTGGCTTTCCAGCCCGTCCGGCGATAAGTCCAGCCCGTCGAGGGGGTCCCCCCTGCTCTTTAAGAGCTTGGGGGAGTTTGAGGACGAACTCGGCGAAGCCGGTGATGACGGCGCGCAAGGCCCCCGCGCCAGCGGGTTTTCGGGAAGGGGCGGGGTTGGGGAAAGGAAGTTGCTGTGAGGATCACCCCATGAGCGCCGAGCTGCCCACCAACACCAGCCCCCACAAGCTCGCAGTCCTCGTAAGACACGGCGTACTCCCCATGGAGCTGGGCCTGATCCACCAGCTCTTCGGCAACGCCCGCTCCCCCTCCGGAGAACCCCTCTACAAGCCCCTGACCTGCGCCCTGACCCCCGGCCGCATCCGCACGGACGCCGACTTCCCCATCTACGCGGAACACGGCCCCGAGGCCATCACGACCGCCGACACGGTCATCGTCCCCGCCTCGCACGAGGAGGACGAGTCGCTCCTGCCGGGCGCCCTGCCACCGGCCCTCGCCGCAACGCTCAAGTCCGCCACAGGCGCCGGCGCCCGCGCCCGCATCGCCTCCATCTGCACCGGCGCCTTCGTCCTCGCGGCAGCCGGCCTCCTGGACGGCCGCAGGGCGACGACGCACTGGCTCTCCACGGACCTGTTCGCCCGCACCTTCCCGACCGTGACGGTCGACCCGGACGTCCTGTACGTGGACGAGGGCGAGGTCCTCACCTCGGCGGGCGAGGCGGCCGGCATCGACCTCTGCCTGCACATGATCCGCCGCGACCACGGAGCGGCGGTGGCGGCGGACGTGGCCCGCCGCACCGTCGTACCCCCACATCGCGAGGGCGGCCAGGCCCAGTACATCCGCCGCCCGGTGGCGGAACCCCGCACGGCGTCGACGGGCCGGGCCCGCGGATGGGCCCTGACGCGCCTTGGCGAGCCGCTGACGCTCCGAGAGATGGCCGACCGGGAGTCGATGAGCGTACGCACCTTCAGCCGCCGCTTCCGCGAGGAGACCGGCCTGACCCCGATGCAGTGGCTGACCCAGCGCCGGATCGACCGGGCGAGGGCGCTCCTGGAGGAGACGGACCACACGGTCGACCGCATCGCGGCGGACGCGGGCTTCGGCACGGCGGCGTCGCTGAGGCAGCACTTCCAGGCGGGGCTCGGGGTGTCGCCGGGCGCGTACCGGATGACGTTCAGGGGAACGCGGGGCGCGTAAGGGGGCCGGGTCGCCGCCGGCCCCGCCGGCGATCTGAGTACGCGTACTCTGTCGGCCCCGCCGCCCCGCCCGGCAGCCTCGTACGCATGACGGCAAAGTCGATGCACATGAGCGCGATGCGCGCGATACCGCACGGCGCGGCGAACCGGCTGGACCGGCTGAGCCGGCTGAACTGGCTGAACCTGCTGAGCCAGTTGCCGAAGCGCCCCCTGCTGGAGCGCTGGGCGACCCGCGCCGCGGGGGCGGCGCTTGCGGCCGCGGCGTACCTCGTCTGTCTCCCCTGGGACCTGCGCAATCGCCCCGAGACGCCGGGCGCGATCAACGAGACGTCACCGGTGTCGGCGCCGGGAGTGATCTTCCTGGCGGTGTCGATGCTGGCCCTCGCGGCCTACTTCGGCTTCCGGGACCGCCTCGTCTTGGCGCTGCTCCTGGTGGCCGGACCGCCGGCGGCCTTGATGTACGTGTCCTTCGACAGCCACCCGGAGCCGGACGCGGCGGTGTGGCCGGTGGCGTGGGCGTTCTTCACGCTGGTGATGGGGGCGGGGGTCTTGGCGGTGGCGGGCTTCGCGCGGTTGTTCAGGGACAGCGAGGGGTGAGCTGTCCGCTCGGGGGCGGCGGGGCGTGATCTGCCTGTTCAGGGACAGCGGGGCGTGAGCTGCCCGCTGAGGGACAGCGGGGCGTGAACTGCCTGCTCGGGGGTGGCGAGGCTCGGGGGTGGCGAGGCGTGACCTGCCCGCTCAGGGGCAGCGGGGCGTGATCTGCGCGCTGAGGGACAGCGAGGCGTGAGCCCCGCTCAGGGGCGGCGAAGCGTGACCTGCCCGCTCAGCGGCGGCGGCGAGGCCTGAACCCGTCGCCGCCCCAGCCCAGTTCAGCCTCGCCGGTCCACAAGCGCCCAACTGGCAAGCCCCACGCCCCCGGCGACCCCGAAGACCGCGGGCCACGCCCCGACCTTCTTGGCCAGCGGGTGCGACCCCGCGAAGGCGGCGACGTACGCGGTGCTGAGCGCGGCGGCGGTCCTGCCGCCCGCCTTGGCCTGCCACTCCTTCGCGGCGACGGCGCCCGCGGCGGCGAGCACGACGCCACCGAGCGGCCGCTTCTTGGTCCACCGGGCGACGGCGAACCCTCCGACAAGCCCCGTGGCGGCCACTGCTGCCGCCGGTACCTTCGCCATGCCTGCCTCGCTTCCGTTGTCCGTTGCTTCCGGCCGATACGTCCTCAATACGTCTGCGGCCGAGGCTAACGCGCCGCCTGGAAGGCCTTGCGGCGAGGGGCCCCGTCCCGCATAGGTTTGGTGGTACACCGCACCCGACGAGGGACCGATACCAGAAATGACCGCGCGAACCCCCACCCGCGCCCGTACCGCCCTGGTCATCGGGGGCGGCATCGCAGGCCCGGTAGCGGCGATGGCGCTGCACAAGGCGGGCATCGAGGCAACGGTGTACGAGGCGTACGACGCCACGAAGCGCGTGGGCCCGAGCCCCGGCATGACGATCGCCCCCAACGGCCAGCAGGCCCTGTCCGCGATCGACGCGGCGGACATGGTGAGCGAGATCGGCACCCCGGTGACGTCAACGTCCTTGCGCAGCTGGACAGGCAGGCACCTCGCCGGCCTGACCCCGCCCCCCGACCTCCCGCCGACCCGCTTCGTCTGGCGCGCGGACCTCCACGAGGCGATCGACGAGGAGGCGGCACGCCGCGAGATCCCCATCCACCGGGGCAAGCGCCTGCTGGACGCGACGGACACCGGCGCGGGCGTCACGGCCCGCTTCGCGGACGGCTCGCTGGCGAGGGCGGACATCCTGATCGGCGCGGACGGCCTGCGCTCGACGGTCCGCCCCCTGATCGACCCCTCGGCCCCAACTCCCCACTACGGCGGGACACTTACCTTCACCGCGAGGGTGACGGAGACCGAACTCCCCTCCACCTCCGGCGTATTGCACCAATGCCTCGGCAAGCGGGCGTACATGACGTACCAGATCTTCGACGACGGCTCGGCGGTATGGTCCGTGACCCTGCCCCACCGCGAACCCATGACGACGGCGGAGGCACGCTCGGTCGGCCCGGCGGCGTGGCTGAACCGCCTGACGGAGGCGTTCACGGACGACCGCACGGCGGCAACGGAACTCCTCGACTCCACCCCGGCCCCCGCCCTCCTCATCACGGGCCCCACGGAGAACATGCCCCCGCTCGGCACCTGGAGCCGAGGCCGCATGACCCTGATAGGCGACGCGGCGCACGCAACACCCCCCGCGTCGGGCCAAGGCGCATCCCTCGCCTCGGAGAGCGCAGTCCAACTGGCCCGCTGCCTACGGGACTTGCCCCCTTCCAAGGCCTTCAGGGCGTACGAGTCCCTGCGCCGCCCCCGGGTGTCCCGCATCCTCAAGCACGCCACGTCCACCCCGACATCCACCTCGGCCGCGGCCCGCACGGCGTCCCCGAAGCCGGCGGGTCCCCTGACCCGCGCGCTCCGGGACGCGGTGCTTCCGGTGGCGACGAAGGTGGGAGCCGGTTCGGTATGGGGGACGTGGCAGTTCGACCACCGGATCGACTGGGATGAGCGGGTGGACTAGGGCGGCCCGGCCCCCGGAGTCGTCGTCGGGGGGGGCATCACGCGACGGCGGTGCCCTCCAGCTCGACCATCTGGCCGGGGACCGCAAGTCGGGTCACCCCGAGCATCGTGCTGGTCGGCGCCACGCCTGCGGCGCCCAACCGCCCTGCCAGAACGCCGTAGTGCGGGAAGAGCAGCTCGACGTCGGTCGTGTAGACGTTGAGCCGGACGAGGTTGGCGAGAGACATGCCGGCCTCGGCGAGCACGGCCTCCAGGTTGTCGATGCTCAGCGCCAACTGCGCCGCCATGTCCCCGTCGTGCTGGGGTTTGCCGTCATCGCTCATCGCGGTCTGCCCCGAGACGTAGAGGGTCCGGGTGTGCCCGGAGACGACCTCACCCTGGTTGAACCCCAACTCCGCAGACCAGGTAACCGGGTTGACCGCAGTTCGCTCCACTGTCACGTCAGTTGTCACGTCAGCTCCATTCGCTTCTTCGGTTCATGAGGAGTGCGTACGTACGCACGTACGCACGTCGATCGGCTCGGTAGCCGCCAAATTTCGACGCCAAATTTCGACGCCGTACTTCGACGCCGTGTTGTCGCGTCAACGAGCCTCGCAACTAATCACGACATCCTTGGTCACGTATCTCGCTAAAGTTCCCGCATGCGCGCCGACCGGTTGGTCTCACTGGTGTTACTCCTGCGCCAGCGCGGCCGGCTGACTGCGGACACGCTGGCCCGCGAGCTGGAGGTATCCACCCGCACCGTGCTGCGCGACATCGAGGCGCTGTCCGCGGCCGGCGTCCCGGTCTACGCCGAACGCGGGCGGTACGGCGGTTTCGCGTTGTCGCCCGGTTTCCGGACCGAGCTCACCGGTCTCAATCACGACGAGGCCCTCGCCCTGCTGACCGCCGGATCGGGCCGCGGGGAGCAGACGTTCGGCCTCGGCTCGGCACTCGCTTCGGCCATGCGGAAAGTGGTTGACGCGCTGCCCGAAGGCCACCGGGCCACCGCGAGCGACGCGGTCCAGCGATTCCTCGTAGACCCGGAGACAGACCTGCTCTCACGCCGGTCGGCCACCGAGGAGGCACCCGACACCACCACCATGGTCGAGGTCCGGCGCGCTGTACTAGCCGGCCACAAACTGCGCATCCACTACGCGGCCACGGGCCGGCCGCCACAGTGGCGCACGGTGGACCCGATCGGCCTGGTCACCGTACGAGACCGGGGCTACTTGCTGGCCACGAGATCCGGCGCGGACCGTACGTACCGCCTGTCGCGGTTGCTGGCCGCCGAGGAACTCCCCGAACCGGCACAGCGACCGACCCGCGTAGATCTGGACCGGATCTGGCGGGAACGCTCCGCGCGCTTCCTCTCCGACAGCGACCACATCACCGTGCTGATACGCGTGAACCCGACACGACGCGAGGAGCTGCTGGACATGGCCCTGGCAGTCCGCGCGGAAGAACCCGCCCCCGACGCAGAGGGGTGGCTGCGCCTGGAGGTGACCTTCCAGGACCCCCGTCACGCCGAGTGGGCGCTGTGGCAACTCGGCACGGATGCGGAGGCCCTGACGCCGCGGTCGCTGCGCACGGCCTTGCGCAACCGGGCGGCAGCGATGGCGACCCGCTACGGCGCCTCATCCTGAGGGCAGCGCATGGGGAGAGCCCGCAGTCGGAGTGGTACCGGAAGGGCATGCCGGGACAGCCGTGCCCGCAGACGAAGAGATACATGCCACCCATGTCGCCGAGCATGATGCCGGGCGCGCACTGCAGGGCGTTCCGCTCCTCGTAGGGAAGCGCAAACACGCTCCACCCGTCGTCACCCGCGCCGGACCTGTCCTCGACAGGCACCCACCGCCGCCATGAGGCCCCGTCGAACTCGGCACTCTTGATGGTCACGAGATGCCGCATACGCTGCCCGCACTCACCTGGACAGGTGGGCCAGTAGGGATCCTGGGTCCAACTCGGATAGCCGCCGGCCTTGATGCCGGGAGCAACGCTGAGATGCGACCAGTAGGCGCAGGGACTCCCGTCCTCCTCGGCACGATCCTCCATCTCCTCGAACGCCTCCTCTAGCTCCTCCGCGACCTCGTCATCGAGATCCCAGCTCGGATACTCGACGACACGCTCGGGGTGCAGCACGCAGGGATCCGGCAGATAGTCGTCACGTGCACCGACGGGCCGCGGCGGCTCCTCGACGAGCGGCCCACACCGCGCGCTGTCCCGCCAGAAGATCTCGGGCCGAGGCACATACCCGGCCTCGTGATCGAAGGGACACCACAGGACTTGCAGTACGTCGGTGCCCTCGGGGAAGGGCAGTTCGGGAACGTCACGCGCGTACAGCTGAAGCACCGGAACCATGGGCTGCGCAATTCCGTCGTCGGTGGGTGCGAACCGTGTCCGCGGATGCGAGTCCCCACAGTGCGGCCAGGCCTCGGCGGCCGGCCACGCCAGCGCCCCACCCACGGAACTGTCCCCCGGCCCGGGCTGCCCGCGCCGAGGATGCAGCCGCACGGCCTCGCGACGGAGGGGCGCGATGGCGGGGAAGAGGGCCTCTACGTCGAGGAGGGGCGGTGGGGTGGTGCGGGACAAGGCAACTCCTCTGAGGCTGAGGCCGTGTTGGGGAGACGTTGACCTCTCATGAAACGCTCGTATATGTCGGGCAAAGGCGCAGGCTCACCCGCGCGCCCCCCCGTCGCAACACCAGCAATACCAGCAACACAGGTAAGCACTGACATGAAGAAGCTCAAGGCGATCGGCGTAACACTCTTCGCCTCTGCACTGGTAGCAACCGGTTCAGGCTTCGCACATGCCTCGTCGGGCTGGGACTACAGGGGCGCCAGCACGTTCAAGAACCGCGACGTGGAACTCCACCTCTGGTTCAGGAGCTACGTCCACTCCGGCGGTGGCAGCTTCATGGCATGCGTCGACCCCACGTCGGACACGTACACGTATGCCCTGTGGGAGTACGACAAGACCGAGTCCCGCAAGGTCTCGTCGAAGAGGAGCAACGGCGGCTGCCTGACCTTCAAGAACATCGGCGACTACGTGGACGGCTCGAACAACAAGGCAGAGTTCATGCTCTCGACGGCGAACCCCGAGGGCGGCGACGGGGTCACGTACTGGGACTAGCAGCCCACAACGCCAGCCGTGCCGACGGGCCACGGCCGGCGTTCCGCCTCCCGCCGCCCCGGAAGATCCGGCCGCCGGCCGCTTGACGAGACCGGCACCCATCCCCGGACCGGCCGCGCACCTCTCCCGCACTTCCGACGAACTGGCCACGGGGCTCGGATCGCCGACCGGGCACACAGGCGGACTGCGCGTTGATCGTGCCGAGGCTCTGATCGGTCTTTACGGAGAGAGAGCTGACCCGCGGAGTGAGGTTCGCTCGGGTTTGGGCGTCGCCATGGCGGAGAAAGTCGCGATCGATGCAATTGCGGACCTTCTGCATTGGTTGCAGGCGCATGGCTGTGACCCGGACGAGGCCTTGGAGCGCGCGCAGGTGCACTTCGAAGCCGAAGCTACGGAGGCGCGTTGAGACGTTGCTAGTTGGCTCAACCAGCTTGCCGGACCAACAGGGACTCCGGGATGCTCGACAGGATGGCGGGCTCTTGGGGGCCGCGGTGGGCGAAGTGGAGATCCTCGCGGGCACGCGTACACAGAACGAACAGGAGAAGACGCGCGTCCACGCTGGTCGGGTCCTCTGTGTACGCGTCCAGGTCCGGAACGAAGACGCTGTCGAACTCCAAGCCCTTCATGCTGGCAGTGGTGACAAGCCGGATGGGTTTCGTGGAGAAGTCGATGGCGTCCCGGTATCGATCGTTGTGCACGTACGCCTGGGTGTGCTTCGCAAGCCCCAGGTTCGTGAGCTCGCTCTGGATGTTCCGCAGTAAATTGGTCGACCTGCAGATGATTCCGATGCTTCGATCCGGATGAGCGCTGAAGTACTGGGAAACGCCGGTGAGGAGATACCCCAGGGAGGGCACCCTCAGGATCGTCGGTCTGCGGCCGACCTGTGAGGGTAGAGGAATCTCACCCGCGGCCCTCTCGCAGAACTCGTACGCCAGCATGGCGATCTCTCGACTGTTCCTGCGGTTCTCGCGCAGCACGAGCGGATCGCCCTGCACGGTGAGGGCGCGGCATATCTCGGACAGAGTGCTCTGCTCGTCGTCGATCCGCTCGTGCTCGTCCGCGAATACGGTGACGCCGACACCGAGGATGCGGCACAACTGGTAGAAGCCGAGGGGAAGATTCTGCCCCTCGTCGATCACCAGATGCGTGGCCAGCGTGACCTCCTGCAGGATGCAGTTCCGCTGCATCTCGGTCCAGTCGTAGATCCACCCGTCCTCGTCGACTTTTGGGGGATCGGTCTGGAAGCGCCTGCGCCAGACAGCTTTGATCCACCGATGGTACGAGGTGACGTTGAGAGCTTCCGTCAGGTCCGGCGCCAATTGGACGAGGTACTGATGCAGCAGATTGGAACGTGTGAAGAGGGCGACATCGCGCCCGGCGGTTGCCAGCGCCCACGCGCGATAGACGGCCATCACGGTCTTGCCGGCGCCGGCTTCTCCCGTGATGACGTGACTTCCATGGAACGGGAGGTCGATGACTACCTGCTGCTCGATCTCGAGGTCGAGGAGGGAAGGAATCTTCATGGCAGATCGATGGCCGCGGCCGATTCCTCCAGCGCTGCCTGGACGACCCCCCGAAAGAATCCCGGGACCTCACCGTCGCCGATCAACAGTGTCCTGTCCAAAAGGGAGTTGTCGATCTCGCAGCATGTCTCGGGAAGGAGCGTGCACGCGTGGCAGGCGGCGCGGTTGAGGTTGGCCAGAGACCTTCCGGTCGAGTCGGCGCACAGTGGGTCCTGCGAGCACCATTGGGCCGATTCGAGCAGTCGGATCAAAGTCTCGGCGAGGTTCGGTGGTTGCCCCTGACGGACGAGCCCGCCCAACGTGCCCTCTGCGTCTCCGGCGGCTGTGTATATGAACACGCCTGCCTGGGACGGATGTTCACTGCCCGGTGAATGGCTCCGGGCGTAGACGCGTTCCCGTAGCGAGGCAGAGTTGTATCCGCTGTCATAAGAGAGTTGGCGGATGAAGTGATGGGCCAGAGTGTGCAGCATCACGAATCGGGGGAGGAGTTCCGGACCCGATTTGCCTCTCAGCCGGTCGACCTTGAAGGAGGCGTCCAGGTTGCGCTCGATCCGTCGTGTCCAGTCCCGTACCGGCGAAAGCTTCTCCCAGGTACTCAGGCGGCGCTCGTCGACGGCGATGAAGATTCCTTCGCCGTAGGTTTCCACGGCGGGCAGCCACCTGGCACGGTTTTTCGTGTTGACCGACACGAAGCGCCCGCCCTCGTCCTCTTCGCTGTCGCCGGAGCTGGGCTCGTACCGCGAGAAGCCTTCGAGTGCACGGACTTCGCGTACTCGGTCCGCTACGACGACCGCAGAGATACCCGCAGCCAGCTCCTGCATGGATGCAGGATCGTCGTCTCCGATTCCGAGGTGGGTCCGGCGCACGGAGAAGGTCTTGGAATCGGCTACGGATTCCGGGACAGAAAAGGCAGCCCATTCAGCGATGCTGAGGTCATCGTCCGAATCAGCCTGTGGCGGCGTCGACGCGGCCTGGCAGGCATGGCGGCGTCGCATAGTTTCCACAAATTCCTCGGAAACATCGCATCGGTTGGCTATCAGAGTTACGAGGGCACCGGAGATCGGGCCGTCATCCGCGCTGATGAGATCCAGCCAAAGTGGATCAATGATGACCTTCTGGGCCGATTCATCATCCTCGGACAGGCCCGAGGGCGCAGGGATGTCGATCGCCGAATGCGTGATCGGGAAGTACACGTTGGAGGCGCCACGCTGTACTGCCTGTGGTGTTTCCTCGCAGGGATCCGCCTCGTCGGTCTCGTCCTGCCAGGGGTGGGTTCCCGGGCATCGTGGGGCCGTCTGTTTGAGGATGTTCTTCTGGCTGATTCCTTCCAGGCTGCGTGCGGCCCGACAGGCGACACAGGCGACGCGCAGGGCCTCGAGCCCGGAGGATTCGGGAGTGGCGACGAATCGCAGTCGGTGGACCTGGCATTGACGCTGATCATGCCCTTCGCCCTTGGAGTGAGCCCATCGGCGCCAGTCGATATCGGCCATATGGCCGGCCCTGCATACCTGGATGAAACGCATCGGGGCCAGCTGCGACTTTGCCGTGCACTGCTTGCACGTGGGTTGCTTGTCCCTCACTTCACGACCCGTGTGCCAGAGCACCATTTCCCTGCACTGAGGGCAGAACAACCACTTGGGAAATCGTACATACGAGGGTCCTTTTCGGTACGCGAAGGAGGCTTTCCTCCCGGAAGGGATGACCGGGGCCGCACGGAAGGCCTCGACTCCCAATTTCCTTGCGAGTCGTGGTGATTCCACCCCCTCGGCGTTGGCCGGCCAACTCCGGATATCGGCGGCCACGAACGATTCCCCTCGGAGGTCGACGATCCCGCCGACGCCGAAGGGGACGATGGTCTGAGCCCTTCGGACTTTGCGTCGAATGTCTTTCACTGCTGTCACGTTCCCCTTACGGCGACGAGGCACTCACGGTCGACGTTGCGCATCGATTGAGCCGTCTCCCACACTCCGCCTTGCTTTCCGAAGTCGGTGAGAAGCGACGTGTGCGGTCGCCCCTGAGATCGGTAGAAGAGAGGTCGTCCTTCGCCACGCGCGGTGTTCGCCTCCTGTTCCCACTCTGCGATCAGGGAGTCCAACCGTTCGGCCGCGTCGTCGGCCTCGTGCGGATCGGCCTGTCGGACGTGATCCATCACGAGGTCGCGGACTCGTGCGACCTCGGTCATGTGGTCGACGATGTCCCCGGCTTTGCGCTCTGCGCTCAGGCCGATTCCGTGTCGCACAAGGATGGTGAGCACCGCGTGCAGCGCGCGGTTGCGCGACGGCATGGACCACGGCGTGACGCTGGTCGGTTCGACGTGCCGATACAGCGAGCGGTGATAGACACCGAACGACTCGTAGTGGGACCGGTCGCGTGGTTTGGTCGAGCGGAAGAGCGTGACGATCAGTCCGGGTACATGACGACGGCCGACGCGGCTGGTGGCCTGGATGTACTCCGATGTCGTCTTGGGTTGCCCGTTCATCAGCATGAGACCGAGCCGTGGAACGTCGACGCCCACGGAGAGCATGTTGGTCGTGGCGAGGAAGGAGACGCTGCCGCGTTCCTTGAAGCTCTTGCCCAGGCGTTCAAGGAGCCGTGGTTGAGCCGCGCGAGGGATATTGCTGGTGAGCTCGACGACCGAGTCGTCGTTCAACTCGCGCCGCAGGGTGTCGTCGTTCGTCAGATGCTCCAGACGCGCGGGGATGTCGTCTCTCGCGATCGTGACGGTTCTTCCGAGTTCTCGCAGGCTGTTGTGATAGGCGACCGCGGTCCAATACGCGTCGCGGAGAGTGTCGTCGTCGCAGATCTCCTTCGGGGCCTGCAACGTTGCGGCACCCACGTGGACGGTAGAGGTCGAGGCAGTGTGTCCCTGTGCCATCACGCCCACGTACAGGCGTCCGGGCTTGTCCCTGTCGGGCGAGGCGAAGTAGGAGTGACCGGCTTCGATCCCCGCCGGAGGGAAGAGCTGTGCGGGGCGACCATAGAGGCTGCGGATCTGCTCCTGCGAGCGGCGGATCGTCGCCGTCGACGCGATGACCTTCGGCGTGGTGCCGCGCCAGGCGCACAGTTCGAGAATGGCTGATTCGTACAGCCCGACTGTTGTTCCCAGTGGTCCGGCCAGCAGGTGCAATTCGTCCTGGATCACCAGTGAGGGCGCGCGCTTGCCGTCCAGGCCGAAGAGGTTCCCCGCCTCTGGTTCCCATGCCAGCCGCGCGAACTTGTCCACGGTGCCGAGCACGAAGGTCGGAGGTTCTTTGTAGATCTGTTCGTCCACGACGGCAACCGGTAGCAACTTGTGGAAGTCGCAGGTGTCGCGCGGACAGAAGAACGAGGTGGTGACCCCGTCTGCCCGGATACCGAAGTCCCGGTCCTGTCCGTGCCGTTCCGGAACGATCTCGGTGCCGCACCAGGGGCAGCGTTCCAACAGAAAGCGGTCGTCGGGTTCGTTCATCTGCTTCAGGGAATCGAGCTCGTCCTGTGCAGCGGAGATCTTGTTCGGCGTCGTCTCCTGGCCCACCCAGAGTCCGATGGAGATCGGCTCCTTCCCCAGATCATGGGGCTGCGGGCCGTCGTCTCCCCGCCTGATGTACTCCAGGGCGCAGATGGCCGTTGCCGTGCGCTGGAACTGCTGTGTGGTGAGCAGACTCAGCGTGTATCGGCTCAGAACGGCCGTGCCGCCCCCGGCCGCCTTGAACCGCAGCCGGCGCCAGAGAATCTCGAAGCAGGCGGTGAGGAGATACGCCTCCGTCTTGCCTCCGCCAGTGGGAAACCAGATGAGGTCCACCGTCTTGCGGTCCTCGTGTTCGGGCTTCATCAGGCCCTCGACCACGAGCAGGAAGTAGGCGAGTTGGAACGGGTGCCAGGCATAGTCGTCACTGGGCTCGGTGAGTTCGACGACCTCGCTGTTTCTGCGGCGGCGGCTGCCAGCCAGTTCCGGCCGACTGTGGAGCATCTGGAGCGCCATGGCCCGGTTGGCCAGGCGAAATGCCTCGCGTGCCTTGATTCCCGACGGGGTCGACGCGGTGAGTGCCTCCACCCCGGCCGACATGCGGTCGAGCGCGGCCTCGATACGGTCGAGGATGCGTCGGGCGGGCGCTGCGGCCCACGGCCGCAAGGAATCCGCCTCCGACCGTTGGGTGTCGAACCACTTGCGATAGCCCAGGACGAAGGAGTGCAGTTCGGCCCGGAGATCGTCCACTTCGAGCCCGGGACGGGACAGGTGCGCGAGGTTGAGTACCGGCAGATCCTTCGGCCCATCGGGTTTGATGTGCTCGACCACCTGCTGAGGCATGACCTGCGCTCGTACGGTCGTTACGTGGTCGGATACGGCGTCCCACTCCACGGCACATCCGTGCCCCACGGCCCGGTTCACGATGTGCCTGTACTGGACGCGAAGCTCTTGCTCCTCCTCGTCGCGACTGTTGAGTCGGGTGCTCGGGTACTCGAGGATCGTCCCGCCGAGTGTCGTCGCCGCCAACTCTGCCTGGAAGAGCATCAGATCGCGGTCCTTGTAGGTGCTCTCCTCCTCGTCGTGGGCGTTCGCCAGCACGCAGGTGACGAGATGCCCGATACCAAATGGGCGCCACCGGACATGGAGGCGTCCGTGACCGTCCAGGACACGGATGGGGAGCTTCTGCTCCGGAGTGACAGTCTCCGTTGTGGAGAGTCGCGGTTGTCTCTGCCAGCTGCGGCGTCCGCCTTCACGGGACGTCAAGTAGCGAGAGGCCTCACAAGTCACCTTGATCTGATGAGCGTTGGTGAAGAAGGAGAAACCGAGAGACGACGGAAGCCACGCATTCGCCTCCGCCACCGGATCGTCGGCAAAGCAGTCCTCTTCGCCGGTTCCAGCCTCTGTTTCGTTGAAATTCTGCTCGCCGTCCTCCTGCGAGTGCTCCGACAAGGAAGCTCCACGCGGATACAACGTGCCCATCAGATAGCGCCGGTCAGGAGGGTCGACGAGGGTCTCGACCTCGGTGGCGGGCGGACCGACCAACTGCCGGCGGAGGTACGCCACGAAGTCGGCGCGGTGATCGGAGAGCCGCGATTCGGAGTCGTTCACTTGAGGTGCCCCTCCCGGGCCAGTACGGCCATACCCAGGTCCCTCAGTTTCTGGCGGGTGCCGGGACGACAGGCGATCCAGAGCTGGGCGCGAGCCCTGGTCCAGGCGACGTAGAGTGCGTCGAGGCGCCCTTCGAGGTGTTCGGGTTCGAGGTCGATCAGACAGACGACATGGTTCTCGTGGCCCTTGAAGTCGACGATGGAGGACCAGGTGAGACGGTGCTTCGTCCGATCGGTCCCGACCACGTCGGCAAATCGCTCGATCTTGGACGCTCGCTGTGACAGACGAGCCGAGCTCGTTCCCCAGTCCCCGGAAGCGGACAGCAGCGTGATGTCCCTCGGGGAGACTCCGTCCCGCACAAGTTCGTTGACGTAGGCATCGAGGGCGGTGGCCTCGTCCTGTGCATCGTGCACGTCGGTGAAGCGGGCAGGCTCCCCCTCACCCGCGGAGGCGACGCCGAGGTTGGCTCCCGTGTAGGAGCGGACCTGCTTGACGATCTGCACAGTGTTGCGGCAGTTGCGCTTCATGGGCCCATACGGGAAGCCCAGGGGCTGCAGGTACTCCCAGGCGTCGGGGTCGTAGGCGTCGGGGGTCAGGACCTGGTTGTTCTGGTCGAGCATGAAGAGCCATCGCCCCTCGGAGAGACCACCCGAGACCAGCTTCTCCAGGGTGTCGAGACACTCGAGGGTCATCAAGTCCTGCGCCTCGTCGACGATCAGTTGGTCGAAGGCGCGTCCCTCCACCTCGTCGAGACGGTCGAACGGCAGGACGGTGATCGCGTCGTCGGACAGGATCCGGTCCATGTGGGTAGCCAGCGTGGTACTCGCGCAGGTGAACAGGACGCTACTGGTGGCGGACTTGCGACGAGCTGCCTCGGCGGCGAGGAACGTCTTGCCGGTGCCTGCGCCACCGGTCCAGATGAGGCGGCGGTGGGACTCCAACTCGTCCAGCCTGTCGAGCTGTTCGTTGGTGAGACGTTCGAAGGCGACATCGAGATGCGTCAGCCGGGATTGCAGATTGGGTACGAGGTCGAAATTCGGACGGATGGCATCGAGTATCCGTTTGCGCAGGGCGGCGGAGACGGGGGTGCGTGCCCACTTGTTCCGCTCCAGCCAGAAGCGGGTCGCTCGTTCGATGCCCTGTGCCAGACCGCGTCCGCCGTCGTACGCGGTGGTGCCCAGATACTGTTGCGGCTCGAACTCGGTCGTGCGTTGGAGGTCGATGTCCGTGGTGACCACGAGGTATCCGCTGGGGATGCCGTGGTCTCTCAAGTTCCCGACCAGGGCGCCGATTTCCCGGTCGAGTTCGTGCATGCCCCCGCTGGCCTGAGTGAAGGGGCTCTCCTTGGGGCCCTCCTCGCGACCGGGCGGGCCGTAGTACCACTTCCCGTCGCGTTGTCGGACCTGACCGCCCTTGACCTCGATGAAGAGCAGCATGTCGGGCATGATGACGACGAAGTCGATCTCGCCGACACGCTTCTTGTGGTGCTGGGGGAGATGGACCGCGTGCAGCGCGACGCTCTGGTCATCGGGAATCGCCTTGAGCGCCGCGAACACGCTGCGTTCGCCCCGGCTCGTGGTGCTGCTCGAGATCTCGCTCGGAATGATCCGCATCAACTCTCCCCATGGTTAAGCCAGGACGCCCTCAAACTACCGAGTGGCACATCCTCAAGGCACGGGCTCTGGCCAGAAGTGCTGGCAGCGGCGGCCCGATGAATGATGGACTACGAGGGGGCAGCGACGGAACGAGGGTGCGGGGGAGTGATGACCACGGAGCGGGGCGGATCCAGCAGGCAGATGGCTGACGCCGGCTGGGATCGGCTCGTCGGACTCATACGTCGATTCACGGCCGAAGGACTCGACCGCCGTACAGCTCTGGAGCAGGTGATGAAGGCCGCGCGCCTCGACGCGCAGCAGACCGAGGCGTTGTACGAGGCTGTGGTGGCGGCGGCGGTCGAAGACGAGGACAGCGAGGAAGAGTCGGACTTCGCGCAGCGCGCGACTGCCGACCGCGAGGCCGGCCTCGACGAGGTTCTCGACGACCTGGATTCCCCCGAGGAGGAAGAGGAAGTCCCGGACATCGAGTCGTTGCGCGGGACGGTGCGTATCGACGACATGGACGCCGCCCGTCGTGCCGCTCGGGAGCTGCTCGATTCCGATCGGAGGCGAGCGAACCCGCAACGTCGCCTACTGAGCGCCGAGGAGGAAGTGGGGCTCTGCCTCTTGTTCCGAGGCGACAGAAGCCCATCGGAGTCGTTGCCCGATGGGTACCTGGCGACACTTGCGCAAGACAGCGAGGCGCACAGGGCGTTATCCGCAATGGTTCTCCACAATGAACTGCTCGTTCGTAAGATCCTGCGTGGATTGGGGCGAAACCAGGGCAATCCCATGTACGACGACCTTGCGCAGCACGGCATGCTCGGACTCATTCGCGCCGTGGAGAAGTTCGACATCGGCGTGGGATGCAAGTTTTCCACCTATGCCACGTGGTGGATTCGGCAACGCATCATTCGGGCCGTGATCAACGAAGAGGCGGCAATTCGGCTCCCTGTGCATATCTGGACCAATGTGGAGAAGGTTCGGAAGAGGGAGCGGGAATTTCTCGAGCAGGGCAGCATTCCCAATACCGATGATCTTGCTCTGGCGTGTGGGCTCAGCCCCGCCAAGGTTGAGGTCTATCGGCGGTTGGGGCGTCGGGCGGTTCTGTCGCTCGCGCAACCCATCGGCGAGAACGCGACTCTCGGAGAAATGGTCGTCGACGCGGTTCGGCCGATGTCAGGTCCGGAGCAGGAACTGCGGTCCAAATTTGAGCGCGAGGAGCTCTATCAGCTGTTCGATGCTTGCGTGTTCACGGACAGGGTCAGGAAGATCCTTCGGCTGCGGCATGGATTTTTCGATGGCACATCTTGGACGTTGGATGAAATTGGTAAGGAATTTGGAGTAACGCGCGAACGTATTCGGCAGATAGAGAAGCGTGCGCTGAAGGACCTGAGGATCCAAATGGGATTGGAGCCCGATGATCCCGACGCGGAACGCCGCCGTCTGAAGGCCGCTCGAGAGATCGCTCGGGAAGCCGCTGAGAGAGCCGAACTCCGCAGAGTCCCGGAGGAGTGGGAGGAGCCGGGGGCCGGAGAGTCGCTGGCGCACAGCGGTGCCGGCGCACCGGAGACAGAGAACAGTTCCGACGGGAATGAGGGAACGGTGGCCTCGCAGGAGAGGGAGTTCGGTCGGTGGCTGGCCGAGCGGATGCAAGGAAACGGGACGGACGAAAATGAACTGGCGCACCGCCTGGGAGTGACGCGGGCGTTGGTCGAAGCCTGGCTCGGCGACCGTTCTGTGCCGCACCCGGACCTTTTGGCCAGGGTGCAGGACGTCCTTGGAGCCGAGGAGGGAACCCAGCAGGAGACCGAGCTCGGTCTGGATCAGCAGGACGAATCGGCGGCTGCGGTCGTGTGGTACCACCGTCCGGGGCACGACGACGGCGGGCGGGAGTTCGGCAACGCGGCGGCGTTCGCCTTCGAGGCCGACCTGGAGGTCCTGGCCCGTGAGGCGACCCAGAACAGCCTCGACGAACGCGACAGGAGGAACGACCGTCCGGTCAAGGTCTGTTACACCCTGCACGAACTGACCGGTTACGCCCTGGCCCGGTTCCGCACCGCGATCCGCTGGCACGACCTCCATCCCCACTATGAGGCGGCCGCCGCGCAGGACCAGAAGGTCGGACGGGTCATCAGTGCCGGTCTTCGGGAGATGCTGGAGCGGGATCGGCTGGTCCTTCTTCGTGTAGACGACTACAACGCCAACGGACTCACCGGTGACGACTACGAGGACGGTCGATTCGCCGCAGTGGTGCGGCGTCAGCTGGAGAGCCGCAAGTCGGATGCGGCGGCCGGTGGTTCATACGGCCTCGGAAAGGCCACGCTCTGGGCGACCAGCCGACTGGGACTGGTCCTCATGAACTCCACGCTCTCCGAACCGCATCATGGACACAGCCGACGACGACTGATCGGACGTCTCGATCTGCCCTGGCGGGAGGTGGACGGCAGGAGATTCGCCGGTCCCGCTTGGCTGGGCCGGCCGGATACCGAGGCGGCCAACGGGGAAGTGGTCCGCTCCTGGTGGGCTGATGAAGAGACGGTCGAAAATCTTCATTTGACCCGCGAGGGGGATGATCCTGGCACATCCTTCTTGATTGTCGGAGCGCATGATGTGGCCAGCCTCGTCGGTACTGGGCAGGACCAGGAAGGCGATGTTGGCGACGACGAGGACAGCCTGGAGCGCATGCACCAGAGGTTGGTCCAGGCGCTCGGGCGCAACTTCTGGGCCGCGATGACAGCGGGAACTGACCGCCGGCCACTGTTGGAGGCATCGGTACGGACTCTGCGCAATGGAGTGGAATGCATTGCCCAGGAGCGGGTCGAGCCACATGTTCATCAACCCGCGCGCTCGCGTGCTCTGCGGGCCTTCCTGAGCGGCACCACCGTGGAGCGCCTCACCGAGCCCGGCCAAGTTGCCCTCACAACAGTGCCGTTGAAGGTTCCGGAGAGGGATGGCCTTGCTGGTACAGCGGGTGAGCACCGGGCAGTGCTCCTCGTCACCGACGCCACGGATGACGACGGGCCGATCAATCGGGTGACTCAGATGCGTGGCAATCGCATGACGGTCAAGACCAGCTGGGTGCCCGGTCTCCCTGTGGGGACCAACCCGTTCCAGGCGGTCCTTCTTGCGGGCCGGGCGGCCGGAGCCGATGCGCCGTTCGCAGCCGAGGCTGAGGATTTCCTCCGATTCTCCGAGCCACCCGAGCACAACAAGTGGGCTCAGACCGAGGAGTTGAGGATGCGCTACTCGCCTTCGGCCTATCGACGGATTCAGGCATTGACGTCGGAGACCAACAGGGCCGTGCACGAACTTGTGGCAGTGCCCAAAGCGAAGAAGGCCAGCGGAACGAGCAAGGTCAGCAAGCGGCTCAAGCTCTCGGGCAAGCCCACCTCGAAGGTCAGGGGGACTGCGACACCTCCGAAACTGGACGATTTGCAGGCCGTGATCGACCCCTCCGGTGCGTGGCAGATCACCGCCGAGGTCAAGGTGACGCCTGGGGAAGAGCCCTGGCGAATGAGTCCTGTGGCGAAGCTGGAGGTTCGCTCCGGTACTCGCCCGGTGGTGAAGTGGGCGGAGCTGGCCGCTGTCAGCAACTGCGAACTGTCCGACGGGGTACTGCATTTCGCGCCTGGAACTCGCCGCGCAGTCTTTCGAGGTGTCACCGATGTGGCCACGCATCCGGTGAGGGCCGCGCTGACAGGTCTCGTCGTCGAACTCCACGAGAGCAAGGGGGGCTTGGCGTGAGGGTCTACCCGTACCCCCGACTGACCGGCGCGGTGACAGCGCGGGTCACGGCCGTGCGGCTTCGTGGCCACGGTGACATCCGTGAGCAGCTGGACACCACGGCCTATTCGGTTGTCGAGCAGGTCGTGGCACTCGGCAGGGCCGAACGCGACGACTGGCAGACCGCACGGCTCACCCTGAAGGCGAACGTACCGGTTCGTGAGATAGAGACGAAGGGCCACTGGTCCGACATCACGGTTGTCGCCGTTCTGACGGAGGGGGCCACCAACCTGCGCACTGTCGCAAGGCTGGCACCCTCGGCGGACGGTGGCAGGGACTGGAGTGGAGAGATCGAGCTCGACCGGGATGACCACCTGGACCGCGCGTCCCTCGCTGTGCACGTGGTGGCAACAGTCGGGGGGACATCGGGCCGGATCATTGCCTCCACCGATCAGGAGTGGTTGATCGATGTGACGGCCGACGCCCCCCTCAGAGATCGTGAACTCGAGGTCAGCACGGTCAGTTTCGCCCGAGGCGCGGAGTGGCTGCGGAGCTTCCGGGAGGCGCCCTGGATCGTGGACACCTCGGGGCGGATGCCCACCGTACGCCTGAACTCGGATTTCGAGGGCCTCGTACCGCTCGTGAGCGGGCGGGGTTCGAAGGTGGAGGGTGTGGTGGGCGAGATGTTGCTCGCCCAGATGTGCGCCGATGTGTGGACTGCGGTCTTTCACACCGCTATCGGCGACCTGGAGATCGAGGACGACGGGACTCCGCTCTTTCCTCCCGACTGGCGAGGTGCAGTGCTCCGGGAGATGCTCCCGGACATCGTCCCCGGGCGGTCTGAGGACGACGCTCTCCGAGATGTGCACAATCGGCGTATGGGCGAGGGGAGTTGGGCTGATCTTCAGCCGCGGATCCAGTACGCGGCCGGCCGCCGCGCCTCGGTTCCCCAAGCGCTGGCCGCCACAGTCCGTGACATTGAACGACTCGACCAGGAGACCAACGCGTGACTTCCCGCCCCGAGCATCTGCCGGAACGGCTTGCTCTGATCTCGGATGTGCAGGCCGCCGAGTACATCTCCGCCGGACTGCTCGAGGGGCGAGAGGACGTCCCCTCCATCGCGCTGAACAAGGTCGCCGAGCCGCTTCCGGGTGACGACGCGCGCATGCGACTGCATCGTGTCCGGGATCTGATCGACCACGCTTTGGACAGGTTCCGGGACGAGCGCCCCACGGCTGCGGACGCTTGGCTGGCACCGCGTCTGCACGAGACTCTTCGACTGACCCGACGGGAAGCGGCCGAGAAGCGGTTCTGGACGTATCTGGCCCTTGGCGTGGCGCCGGACTACGTGGTGTGGCGGCATCTTTCCGAACCGAAGGCGGACGGTTCGCACGGGAGCGTGGCTCGCGACAAGTTCGTCGGCCCGCACCGCAAGCAGACGTTCGCCCGGCTCTGGTGGGCGGCGGAACTCTTCCGCGACGGCTCGGACTACCGCACTGCCGTGGTGGCCTGTGGCAACCAGGACATGCTCAACTCCGCCCTCCGGTTGGATGTTATCGATCATCGTCCCACCGCTCTGGCTCTCGTCAGGCTGATGGAGCGAGGAACCGTGCGCACCGGTCGAGAGGTGAACGCCCTGACAACGGCGATCAACGCTGCCGCGGCGACCCTTATGTACGACGTCATCGCTCCGGACGTGGAACGTGACGGGGAGCCGCTACGCGACTGGATCTCGGCTGCCGAATCATCCCTACCGTCGCCCAGAGAACATCTACCCGAAGGCCCGGAGGAGGAGAGGGCTCCCGAGGAGGCGGTCGAGAGCCTGGTCGGTCACTTCGAGGAACTGTTCGTGGACGCTCAGGTCAGGGGGCGGACTTCCGACGAGAGCCAATGACCTTGTGCGATTCCGGAGGACATTGGCTCTGATCACCACACCCGAGGCGACGCAGGTCCTCCGTGGTGGTCCGGGACACGCTCGGCCAAATGCTCGCGGCTGCCAATTCCTTGTCGGAGGGGGCGTTCCCGCGCAACGCCCTGCCGAGTACGTGCATGCCCAGCCGAGGGGGCACGGCATTGCCGACCTGCTGTGCTTGGTCCTTTCCGGACCAGGGAAAGTTGTGCGGGAAAGTCTGGAGAACTCCGGATTCAGGGATGGTGAAGCGGTCGGACCGGCCGGCCTCGTACTCCGCGATGCTCTTGTAGACCTTGTTCCGAGAGATCTTCCCGGTGACCGTGAAGGCCGGCTCGGAGGACAGGCGCCTGCCGCGGTTCTTCGGGTCGCCTCCGGAGCCGTAGTTGGAGACGACGAAGAACTTCATCTTGTCTCCCGTCCGGAGCCGGGCCACGTCCACGGGGGAGCCTTGGAGCTTGCTCGCCGCGTCGAGGGCCTCCGCCATGGAGATCCAGCGCTGCTTGGTCTCGGGAATCGCCGAATCGGTCGGGAGCATGTCCGCCTGAGCAGCGTTGCGCTTGCCTCGATGCAGTTCGAAGGGCAGGTGAGTGGCTTCGAGCGGTTCGACGGCTCCATGCCCCGGGAGCCGAGCGACGAGTACGGCGCGTGTGCGCGTCTGCGGCACCCCGAATTGCTCGGTCTTCAACTCCCAGAAATCCGCTTCGTACTTGACGCCCTTGAGTCTCCCTTCGCCGCCGCTCAGAAGCTTCGCGTAGACCTCCCAGAGGGGCAGGACCGCAGGCACCTGCTCGAGAACGATCACCTTGTACGGGTCGCGGCCCTCTGTTTCGATCGCCTTGAGGAGCCAGCGGAGCGGCTCCAGGACCAAGGCGGTGCGTGAGTCACCGAGGGCATGCAGATCCTTGTCGATCCTTGCTTCGTCCTCCCCGTCCACCAGGCGGTGGATGAACTCCTTCACCGTGTCCAGCGCTCGCCGCCCAGCGCCGTTTCCCGCGACGGAGAAGGACTGGCAGGGCGGCCCCCCGGCGAGTACGTCGACCGATCTCGGGATCTCGTCGAAGCGGGTCTCGCGCATGACGCTCACATCGGCGTGGATCGTCGGGAGACCTGCCGCGTAGCGCGTCTCGCACGCGTTCCGGTCCCACTCGATCCCGATGCTCTTGAAGCCCAGAAAGTGCGCTGCTACGTCAAGGCCGCCAGGACCTGCGAAGAGGTCCAAGATCCGGACACCGTCGAGATGGTGAACCTGTGTTTCTGGGCTGTTCATGGGGTTGAAGTGTAGCCGGCGACGGAGGCTGTGGGTGCCCCCAATGCGGCTTGGATCGCCAGCCCGAGCGCCCTGCCGACGGGCGGCGGTGAGGCGTGCCCGATCTGGCGATAACGGGCCGTCTTCTTCCCGGCGAATCTCCAATCGGGCGGGAAGCCCTGCAGGAGCGCGGCCTGGTCCGCCGTGATCCTGACCATCCCGTGGCGCCCTGTCTCAGGAGTCCAGGCGAAGTCCGGTCCAGGAACGTCGTCGGCCACGGTGCCGCCATCGACTCCCATCCGGGCCCAGGCCTTTTTCGTCCCGGTCGGACCGAGATCCGCGCCTCCCCGTCTGTCCGACCCACCCACCAGCGTCGGGGCCACGCTGAGAGCCTGGGCTGCCCACCGGTCGGCGTCGCGCCAACCGCCCATGGCCATGGACCGGCGTAGAGCCCGACCGACGGCCCGATGCTCGCGCACTGTCGGCTCCGGTGGACGGAACGCGTCAAAGTACTGCTTCCTCAGCGCGACGAGAAGCCCTTGCTTCCGGTCCTGTGGCACATCGAAGTCGGCTGCGTTCAGGACGAACCACCGGAAGCGATAGCCGAGATGATCGAGTTCCTTGCGGATGAAGTCGCGTATCGGCTCGAAGTCGGGTGCGCCCACCAGCCCCGGTACGTTCTCGATGAGCAACGCCCGGGGCTGGACGGCGTGCGCCAGATAGACGGTCGCCTCCAGCAAGCGCAGCTCGGCCTCGGTCTCGGTCCGCGCGACGGTCGCGCTGGATTTCACGCGGGGCAGCCCGGCAGACAGGAGATCGACGTCGTAGGTCTCCTGGTGCTGCGAAGGGGCGAATTCCAGCAGATCCGTTTCCAGTACCTGCCACGCCGGTCGGTTCATGCGCAGTGTTTCGCAAGCCACTGATTTTTTGTCCAGGAGCAGTACGGGTTCGAAGCCGGCGTGTTCCAGCCCCAGGGCCAGCCCGCCCGCCCCCGCGCACACGTCGACGAATCGTAGTTTGTTCATCGGCCCCCGCCCTTCTGCCGTTGTTTCCGCCTGACTGCCCTTTCCAGGTCGACAGCTGCGGCCACCCGACGCATGACGGCGTCCGGTGATTCGTGTTCCCAGAAACGCAGAACCTTCCAGCCCTCGGACCGAAGCTGTTCGTTCGTCTCCTGGTCCCGCTCGATGTTGCGATCGAGTTTATGGCGCCACCATTCCGCATTCGCCTTGGGGCTGGTGGCGTGCTCCGGGCAGCCGTGCCAGAAGCAGCCGTCGATGAGAACGGCCACCCTGGCACGTGTGAATGCGATGTCGATCTTTCGCCTGTGCATGCCCGGCACCGGATAGTGGATCCGATAGCGGTATCCGGAGGCGTGGAGGAGCTTCCGTACTGCCCGTTCGGCAGTGGTGTCCCGGTTGCTCTGCCGGCTCATCCGGGCCGAGACGTCGGGGCTGGAGGGGGGTGCTGCGCGCATGCCCCCAGTGTCCTACTTACGACCGACCTATCGCCCTAGGCTTGCGTCGCCCCATGGCACTCGCCGTAGACCCGCCCCGACCCACACCAACACCCCTCATCCCCCCGAGGCGGCCACCCCACGGCCCGCCCCCGTGCCGCCAGCGTCGTCGCGTACTGCGGCAGCAGCGATACATCCGTCGGATCAGATCCCTCCGATGCCGCGAACGCCTCGTACGACGGGACCGTTCCCGTCACGATGCCCAGGTTTGGGGTGCCGGAAGCGGCCAATTCGCGTAGTGACGACTCTATGGTCGACAAGTGCGCCTCGTGGGACGGGTATTCCGATTCCAGTGACGGGTACGCCGTCAGGAGTTCTTCCAGTTCCGTTGCGGGCCAGTGCAGGATCGCCACCGGGAACGGGCGGGACAGCGCCTCCCTGTACGAGCCCAACTCCGCCTGGATTCGGGAGATTTCCGCGCGCAGTTCCGCGGGGTCCTGTGAGCCCAGGGACCAGATGCGCTTGGGGTCGTGGAGTTCGTCCAGGGGGACGGGGGACGTCGAGATCTCGTCCGCCAGGGCGTCCCAGGAGTCGTGCTCCGCGCCCAGCAGGCGGCGTACGCGGTGGCGGCCGAAGAGCAGGGGGCGCTTCTCGTACGACGGGTCGTTGACGTCCGTCTCCCTCAGGAGCAGTTCCACCGCCTCGGTGAAAGTCTCCTGCGCCTGGGTCAGTTCGTCGTGGGATTCGAGGGACTCCGCCACGATCACCCACGGGGCCGGGTCCCGCGGAGCCGCCGCCCGGACTCCGTCGATGATCGCCCGTGCCTCCGCCTCGTGGCCGTACTCCCAGAGGTTTGAGGCCTTCAGGGCGCGGATGAGGAGCGGGGCCGAGGCCGGACTGGCGGCCTCCGGGGACAGGAGACGGTCGTAGAGCGTCGTTGCTCGGTCGCGTTCGCCGGCCAGCTCCAGGTGGGCCGCGGCCTGGAGCAGGAGCTGCTCGGCGTCCTCGGGGTACAGGCCGGCCGTGCGCTCAAGGCGCTCGGCTTCGGCGATGTGGTCGGCAGGCGTGTCGGGGCGCATACGGGACACCGTACTGCCGAGGGGGTGGATTGCAGGAGGGTTGCCGTGGCGATCGGCGTCGGCTCGGGGGCATGGCTCGGGGCATGGCTCGGGGGCATGGTTCGTGGGCATGGCTTGTTCGGCGCGTTGGCCTTATCGTGCGGGCGGCCTGAAGAGGAGGGTGCGCGTGCGGGAGCGGGTTCCTGTTGTTGTGCAGGGGCGGCGGAGGGGCTCCTCCGCCCGCGCGCTGTGGAACGTTGCCGAAGTCGCCGTCACCCTCGGCGTCGTACTCCTTCTTCTCGTCGCCCACCAGCTGTGGTGGACCAACCGGCAGGCCCGGGAAGCCGCCGAGCGCCAAGTTCATGCCCTTGAGGAGGAGTGGGGGAGGGATGGCTCGGGGGATGACTCCGGGGATTCCGTCACGGGGGAAGAGGGGGAAGAGGGGGAAGAGGGGGAAGAGAGTGATCCCTCCGGGGGCCCGCCGAGCGCCGCTGCCGGTCCCGAACCGGCGCCCTCACCCCGGCGGCAGCAACAGGCCGCCCCGGCCCCGGCCCCCGCCCCCCGCTGGGACCAGGCCTACGCCGTCCTCCGCATTCCCCGGATCGGGATCCGGGTCCCCGTCGCGGAAGGGGTCAGCAAGAGCGGCGTACTCAACAAGGGGTACGTCGGGCATTACGGGCGCACCGCCCAGCCCGGCCAAGGCGGGAACTTCGCCCTCGCGGGGCATCGGAACACCCACGGTGAGCCGTTCCGGCGGATCGATCGGCTGAGGGGTGGGGATGAGCTGGTCGTCGAGACCAAGGGGGCCGTTTACACGTACGTCGTCGACAAGACCCTCGCCCAGACCTCCGCCGGTGACAGCGGCGTCATCGCTCCCGTGCCCCACAGCCGCGTCAAGCCCGGCCACGGGTACAGCTCGCCCGGGTACTACATCACCCTCACCACCTGCACCCCGGAGTACACCTCCAAGTACCGGCTCATCGTGTGGGGGAAGCTGCAGTCGATGCGGCCCAGGTGACCTCCCTGATATAACGGCTGTACGCGATATGTCGTATCGGCGAGCGAGCGAGTGAGTAGCTGGAGAGGGGGCCCGTAGTGCAGGACGTACTCCGTAAGTGGAAGGGCGCCCTTCGGCCCACCGGGCTGCTGCTCTTCCTTCTCGTCGAAGTCGTACTCCTCGATGCCGGCAGCCTCAGCGCCGCCGTCGCGCTCGCCGCGACCGCCGCAGCCGGGTCCGCGCTCGCCCTCTGCTCCCTGATCGCCGCGCGCTGCGCGCCCGCCGTGCCCCCGACCCGGGTGCGTACGGCCATCCGCGACCGCGAGCAGCGCACCGCGTTCCTGCCCCAGCGCGATCCCGACGCCTCCGGGCGCAGGCGTCCTCGAGCACCGGGACGTCTCGTCCCGACGGCCGCGTAGGGCGCACAGCCACCATTCAGCAGTGCCCCTCTCACGTGGGCCGTCACGCCGGAAACGTATGTCTTCCCCGGTACGACGAGACCCCCGGAGGGTTCCTCCATGTCCGCCTTTATGTCCCTCTTCGCCGACCTGGTCGGCTCCATCGCCGATCTGCTCCAGCCGGTCTTCCACGGCTCCGCGATGGCCGCCGCCATCGTGCTCTTCACCGCGTGTGTACGTCTCCTCGTCCACCCCTTGTCGCGGGCCTCGGCCCGCGGTCAGAAGGCGCGCGCCAAGCTGTCGCCGCAGATCGCGGAGTTGCGCAAGAAGCACGCCAAGAACCCCGAGAAGCTGCAGAAGGCGGTCCTTGAGCTGCACCGCAAGGAGAAGGTTTCCCCGCTCTCCGGGTGTCTGCCCAGCCTCTTCCAGCTCCCGGCGTTCTTTCTGCTCTACCACCTGTTCTCCAGCACGAGCATCGGCGGCGAGGCCAACGCGCTGCTCGATCACAAGCTCTTCGCCGCGCCCCTCGGCGGGCGGTGGGCCGACGCTCTCGGCGACGGCGGGGTCTTCGGGGCGCAGGGGCTCGTCTATCTCGGGCTCTTCGCGATCGTCGCTGCCGTCGCCACCTTCAATTTCCTGCGTACGAAGAAGCAGATGGCGGCGAGCGCGGCGGCCACGCCCGGTGGTGACGCGGGGCAGCAGATTCCCGGTATGGGTGCGATGGCCGCGATGACCAAGGTCATGCCCCTCATGTCCTTCATGACGCTCTTCACCGTCGCCTTCGTGCCGCTGGCCGCCGCGCTGTACGTCGTCACCAGCACCACCTGGAGCGCGGTCGAGCGGGCCGTGCTCTATCGGGACATGCCGTACGGGGCCGGGGCGCTGGCTGCTACTGCCGGGTAACGGTCCGGCCTGTGAACAGGGTCTTGCGGAGTGGACACCTGACCTTGGAGGATCGGCCAAACCTCCGATGGCCGCAACCCTTCCCCAAGCTCTCAACTTCGTTCGAGCAGGGGAGACCCCATTCCGGGCCACGCGGACAGCCAGGGAGTACTGGGCGCGCTCGACCAAGGGAGATTGACCATGAAGCTGCTCCGAGTCGGTACGGCGGGGTCCGAGCGCCCGGCGCTGCTCGATGCCGAAGGCACCCTGCGGGATCTGTCAGGGACCGTCACGGACATCGACGGCGCGCTGCTTGCCGACGACGCCGCGCTCGACCGGATCCGGGCCGCCGCCGAGTCGGGCGAGCTGCCCGTGCTCGACGCGGCGGGGCTGCGGGTCGGGCCGCCGGTGGGCCGGATCGGCAAGGTCGTGTGCATCGGGCTGAACTATCACGATCACGCGGCCGAGACCGGGGCCGCGACGCCCGCCGAGCCCGTCGTCTTCTTCAAGGCCGCGGACACGGTCGTCGGTCCTGACGACACCGTCCTGGTGCCGCGCAAGTCGGTCAAGACCGACTGGGAGGTCGAGCTCGCGGTCGTCATCGGGCGCACCGCGCGCTACCTGGAGTCCGACGAGGAGGCGCTCGCGCATGTCGCCGGGTACGCGGTGGCGCACGACGTGTCGGAGCGGGAGTTCCAGATCGAGCGCGGCGGCACCTGGGACAAGGGCAAGAACTGCGAGACGTTCAACCCGCTGGGCCCGTGGCTCGTGACGGCGGACGAGGTCGCCGACCCGCAGAACCTGTCCCTGAAGCTCTGGGTCAACGGCGAGCTGAAGCAGGACGGCTCCACGTCGCAGCAGATCTTCCCCGTGGCTGAAGTGGTGTGCTACGTAAGCCAGTTCATGACCCTGTACCCGGGGGATGTCATCAACACGGGTACGCCGGCGGGTGTGGCCATGGGGCAGCCCGAGCCCAAGCCTTATCTGCGGGCCGGGGATGTCGTGGAGCTGGAGATCGAGGGGTTGGGGCGGCAGCGGCAGGAGCTGAAGTCGGCCTGAGGGCATAGCTGTTGAGGCCGGGGCGTGACGGCTGTTCGCCGTCACGCCCCGGCCTCTCCCTGTGCTTGTTCGCCGGGCCTCTCGCCGTGCTGCTCCCTGGCCCCCCGTGGTGTCCTTCGGCTAGAAGCCGCGGCCCTTGGCGGACGCGGCGCGGTAGACCCAGCCCTTCTGGCCGTTGGGCATCTTCACGTAGTCCCACCACTTGCCGTGCGAGCTGTAGCCACCGCAGTAGGCCACGTAGTAGTCCTGGTAGTGGAGGCCCTTCTTGGCCTTGTAGGTGGTGCCGGGGCCGCTGCGCAGCCAGGTGGAGGGTTGCGTGTAGTTGAACCACTCGATGTGGCGGTAGTGGTTCTTGAAGTTCTTGGCGCAGGCGGCGCTGCCCACCGCGCCTGCCGACGGTGCGACGGTGACGGCCCCCGCGAACAGGGCGGCGGCCACCGCGGTGACGGTTCCGATCCTGCTCATGCGCGTCTTCTTCATGTACTGGTCTCCTTCGTTGCCGGTGAGATCCGGCTGCGAAGGAGCTTAGGAACTCCCGCCAATAATCCGCCAACAAGGCGCTGTCAGCCCGTGAGGTGCCGTTCCAGCGCCTCCACCACCAGCGCGTGGTCCTCGATCTGCGGCAGGCCCGACACCACCACCGTGCCGATGACCCCCGCGCCCCTCACCGCGATCGGGAACGCGCCGCCGTGTGCCGCGTACGCGTCCGGGTCCAGGCGTGAGGACTCCTCGAACGTCGTGCCCTTGGCGCGGAATCGCGTGCCGACCAGGAGGGACGAGCAGCCGTAGCGTTCGACGACGCGGCGCTTGCGGGCGATCCAGGCGTCGTTGTCCGGGGTCGAACCCGGCAGGGCCGCGTGGAACAGCTGCTGGCCGCCGCGGGTGATGTCGATCGCCACCGGGGCGCCGCGCCCGCGGGCCAGGTCGACCAGGAGGCTGCCGAGCGCCCAGGCGTCTTCGTACGTGAACTGGGGGAGGACCAGGCGGAGTTCCTGGGACTCCAGCTCGTCCACCGTCGGTGCGGCGGGCGTCGTCATACGATCACCGTCACGCTGTCGCGCGCCGAGCGGCGGGCCGCCTCCAGGACGTCGAGGGCCGCGGCCGCCTCGTACGCGGAGACCGGGTTGGTGCCGGTGCCGCGGAGCGCGGCGGCCACGGCGGCGTAGTACGCGGGGTAGTCGCCCGGCAGCGTCCGGACCGGGGTGCCGCCGCCGGTCAGCGGGGACTCGCCGGAGCCGACGCGGCCCCACAGCGACTCGGGCTCGACGCCCCAGTTGCCCGCGCCCTCGCCCTCGCCCGTGGGGCGCCCGCCCTCGCGCAGAGCCGTTTCCTGCGGGTCGAGGCCGTACTTGACGTAGCCCGCCTTCGAACCCAACGCGCGGAAACGCGGGCCCAGTTGGGCGGTGGTGGCGCTCACGTACAGATGTGAGCGGACGCCGCTCGCGTGCGTGATCGCGATGAACGTGTCGTCGTCGGCCGCCGCGCCGGGGCGGCGGATGTCGGACTCGGCGTATACGGACATCGCCGGGCCGAAGAGGACCAGGGCCTGGTCGACCACGTGGGACCCGAGGTCGTAGAGCAGACCTCCGATCTCTTCGGGGTCACCGGACTCGCGCCAGCCGCCCTTGGGCTGCGGACGCCAGCGCTCGAAGCGGGACTCGAAGCGCCATACGTCGCCGAGCTCGCCGTCGGCCACGAGCTTCTGGAGCGTACGGAAGTCGTTGTCCCAGCGGCGGTTCTGGAAGACGGACAGGAGCAGTCCGCGGTCGTCGGCGAGGGCGGCGAGCTCGCGGGCCTCGGCGGCGGTGCCGGCGATCGGCTTGTCGACGACCACGGGGAGGCCGGCCTTGAGGGCGGCGTGCGCGAGCGCGACGTGCGTCTTGTTCGGGGACGCGATCACGACCAGGTCGAGCTCGTCCGCGCGGTCCCACAGCTCGTCGGCCGTCGCGGCGAACCGCAGCTCGTCGCCGAACTCGGCGCGGGCCTGTGCCTGGCGCTCGGGGTTCGACGTGACGACCGTGTCGAGGGCCAGGCCCTCGGTGGCGGCGATCAGCGGGGCGTGGAAGACGGAGCCCGCGAGGCCGTATCCGATGAGGGCCACGCGCAGAGGGGAGCCTGTACCAGTCATGCGTTCCACTTAAGCAACGCTGTTGCCAAAGCGCAAGCGCGGGCGACAATGGGGGTGTGAACAGGACTGATGGTGCGAGGGTGGTCGGCGGCGGCAGGGGGAGCGGCGCAGGGGTGAACCTCCTTGCGCTGCGCGGGCACAACGCCGCCCTCGTGCTAGACCTGCTGCGCACGGCGGACGCGGACGGCATAAGCCGCCTGGAGATCGCCGAGCGCACGGGGCTCACCCCGCAGGCCGTCAGCAAGATCACCGCACGGCTGCGTACGGAGGGACTCGCGGCGGAGGCGGGCCGCCGCGCGTCGACCGGGGGCAAACCGCGGACGCTTCTGCGCCTCGCCCCCGAGGCAGGACACGCGGTCGGCCTCCACCTGGACCGCGACGAACTGACCGCGGTGCTCGCGGACCTGACGGGACGGGTGGTCGCGGAACGGCGGGCTCCGCTGGACTTCGGGGCGGGCGCGGACGCGGTGGTCGACGCGGCGGTGGGTGTGGTGCGGGAACTGGTCTGCCCCCCAGGGGATCCGGGGCGGCTGCTCGGCGTCGGCATCGCGCTGCCGGGGCCCCTTGACCACACGGACGGCGTGCTGCACCGGGTGACCGGGTTCCCCGCGTGGGACGGGTTTCCGCTGCGGGAAGCGTTCGCCGGGCGGCTGGGGCTGCCGGTCGTCGTCGACAAGGACACGAACGCGGCCGCGCTCGGCCTGGCCCTCGGCGGTGTGGCGGATTCCTTCGCGTATCTGCACCTGGGTACGGGACTCGGCGCGGGGCTCGTCCTCTCCGGCGGCCTCTACCGCGGCGCGCGGACCGGCGCCGGCGAATTCGGCCACCAGGTGATCCAGCTGGACGGCCCGCGCTGCGGCTGCGGCGACCGCGGCTGCATCGAGGCACTGTGCCTCGCGGCGGTGGCCCGCGGCGACACCGCCGAGGCCGCCCGCGTGCTTGGCGTCGGCGCCGCGAACCTGGTCGGCCTGCTGGACATCGACCGCGTGCTGCTGGGCGGGCGGGCCGTCTTCGCGGCCGCGGAGTCCTTCGTACGTGGAGTGGGCGAGGTCGTCACCGAGCGCGTGCGACGGGGCGGCGGCGATACGGAGGTTCCGGTGGCGGTGGCTTCGGGCGGGGAGCGTGGGGTGGCGGAGGGGGCGGCACAGCTGGTGCTTGCGCCGGTGTTCGGGCGGGGCGGGTAGCTGCGCCTTGCTTGAGCGGGGGCTTTGCTGAACCGGGGGATCACCGGCTTCGCCGCGTTCGTCCTCAAGCGCCGGACGGGCTGGTCCTCGGTCCGTGCTTGTCCGTCGGTGCGTCGTGGCTGGTCGCTCCCCCAAGTTCTCGGCTTCGCTCGAACAGGGGGGACCCCCTTCGCGGCGGAGCCGCACATGTCACAGCCCCGCGCCCCTGCGGGGCGCCAATCCGACTTGACCTAAGATCCGCTGAATCAGGGGAGTTGGCGCCGCCACTCGGGCGCATGGGGCTGTGGCGGGGGCGGGGGCGGACGGGCCCGCGTGGCAGGGTTTCGGCCCATGGCCAGTGGCTTCCACCCGCCCGATCCGTGTTCAGCAAAGGCCCCTATGCGACTCCGCCGCCATCTCGCATCCGGCGTCACCGCAGCCGCTGCCGCCGCGTTGGTGGCGGGGGCGGCAGCAGGCGTGGAGGCGGCGGGGAGACCTCAGGGCCAGGTTCCGCGGCCCACCTGCGCCTCCGCCGTCCACGGGGAATTTCCCATCGGTACGCAGATCGGGGGTGGCCCCGGCGCCTATGAATCCGGCGGCGGCTTCCGCGGCTTCACCGTTGAACTGGCCAACACCACGCGCGGTGCCTGCGGCAACATCCACCCCGTAGTCGTCATCGTCGACCAGGAGCGTCAGCTGCGGCCCCGGCAGATTCAGCTGGAGTTCCACGACGGCGCACGGTGGCGGCCGGTGCGGTTCGAGCGGACCGACCGGGACGAGAACGTCGGCGTCTTCGGTGACGGAGGCAAGGGTGGCTTCGCCGGATTCACGGTCGGCGCGGGAAAGCGACTCAGCGTCAAGGTGCGGCTCTCCTTCACGTCCGACGCCCGCTCCGAGCGCGCCGTGGCCTCCGCCGCGATTGTTCAGCGGCGGGACGATGACGGTGACTGGGTGGGGGAGTCGCGGGACTACGCGTTCGCCATCAGCGAGGAGGAGGCCGGTGAAGGGGGTCGGGACGAGGGCGGCGGCGACACCACCGCGGGTGGCGATGGCGGTGGTCGTGAGGGCGAGGCGTCCGCCGGTGACGGGTTCTCGTACGCGGATGAGCTTGCCGCCACCGGGCCGGGCACGCTGCTCCGTGTCGGTGCCGTTGCCGCGGTGCTGTTCGCCTGCGGCTGGGGCTTGACGGTGGGGGCGCGGCGGTTCCTCGCCGGTAGGAGGCGTTGACGGGTGGTTCGACCGTCCTGGTGACTGGGGCCTGCTTGTCGTCATGAGGCCGTCCGTGGCTGGTCGCGCCCACGCGGCGGAGCCGCACATGTCACAGCCCCGCGCCCCTTACGGGGCCGGTCGGCGCCCCGCGTCCCTGACGGGGCACCGACCGACACCCCGCGCCCCTGACGGGGCCCGGCGGCACCCGCCGTTCACCCCCCAGTTCACCGACGTCTGCGAACATCCCTCCGTGAACAACCCGAACTCCCCGCACCCGCCCGCCCACCTGCTCGATCAGGCTCCCGGCGCGCCCATCCGCTCCGGTATCCCCGAGCACGGGCGCATCCCGAAGTACTACGCCGTCAAGGCCAGGATCGCCGCCCTGATAGAGGAGTTGGGGGACGGGCAGACGCTGCCGACCGAGCGGGATCTGGCCGTGCGGTACGAAGTCGCCCGGGAGACCGTGCGCCAGGCGCTGCGTGAGCTGCTGCTCGAAGGGCGGCTGCGCAGGCAGGGGAGGGGCACCGTCGTCGCCGGGCCCAAGCTGGAGCAGCCGCTCTCCCTGGCCAGCTACACCGAAGGGGTGCGCAGGCAGGGGCGTACACCTGGGCGAAATCTCATCTCACTCGACCGTTTCCCCGCCCCCGGGCCCCTCGCCGCAGAAATCGGGGTGAAGCAGGGGGAGCCCGTGTGGCACATGGAGCGGGTGCTGCTCGCCGACGATGAACGGGTCGGGCTCGAGAGCACGTATGTGTCCGTGGCCCGCGTCCCCGACATCGACCGTGACTTCGAACCCGACTCCTCCTTCTACGCCTATCTGCGCGACCGGCTCGGCATCTCCTTCGGGGACGCCGACGAGCGCATCGAGACGGTGCTTGCCACACCTCGCGAGGCGCTGCTCATCGGTACGCCGCCCGCACTCCCGATGCTGCTGATCCACCGCGTGTCACGGGACACCTCCGGTCATCCGCTGGAGCGGGTGCGCACGCTCTACCGGGGCGACCGCTTCTCCTTCACCACCCACCTGGGCGGCCGCGGCGACAGCGAGAGCGACAACGACAGCGACAACGGCTGAACCTCCCCTCTCCCGAACCGCGATCGATCCACGACGATAACGAGAACGTAACGGGTCTAGGCCAACCTTGGGTGGCCGTTCACCGTCCCGTTGCCGTCCATCCCCGTGCGGGTCACCCGTCCCCAGGAGCGTTGCCGTCGTGAGAGTCATCGTCGTAGGAGCCGGCGTGGTGGGAACCATGCACGCCTGGCACGCAGTGGAACGCGGCCACGAGGTCGTACAGATCGAGCGAGAGACCGAGGCCCGAGGAGCCTCGCTGCGCAACTTCGGGCAGATATGGGTGAGCGGCCGCGCCGGCGGCGAGGAGCTCGAAACGGCGCTGCGGGCACGTGAGTTGTGGCAGGGCATCGGCGAGCGCGTGCCGGGCCTCGGCTTCCGGGCCAACGGCTCCCTCACCCTCGTACGCAACGAACGCGAGCACGCGGTCGCCCAGGCCGCGCTGGCCCGTCCCGACGCGGCCGAGCGCGGCTACAAGCTGCTGACCGCCGACGAGGCGCGCGACCTCAACCCCGCCCTGCGCGGCGAGTTCAGCTCCGCCCTGTGGTGCGAGCGGGACGCCGCCGTGGAGCCGCGTACCGCTCAACTCCGGTTGCGGGAAGCCCTGTTGGCGAACCCGCGTTACACCTTCCTGCCGGGGCGCGAGGTCCGCGAGGTCGTCGGCGAGAGCGCCGTGCGGGACGACCACGGTGACGTACACACCGGCGATGTCGTCGTGCTCGCCACCGGCGCCTGGCTCGGCGGGCTCGTGCGCGAGCTGGCGGGGCCGGATCTGCCCGTGCGCCGCGTGCGCCTGCAGATGATGCAGACCGAGCCCCTCGGCGAGGCGCTCACCACGTCCGTCGCCGACGCGGACAGCTTCCGCTACTACCCGGCGTACAAGTCGGACGCCCTCGACGCGCTCAACGCCGGGCAGGCGCAGGCCCCGACCGCCGCCGCGCACAAGATGCAGTTGCTCATGGTGCAGCGCGCGGACGGCGGCCTGACCATCGGCGACACCCACGAGTACGAGCACCCCTTCGCCTTCGACACCCTCGAAGACCCCTACGACCACCTCACCGAGGTCGTCGAGGGCTTCCTCGGGCGGCCGCTGCCGAAGATCAAGCGGCGCTGGGCCGGGGTGTACGCGCAGTGCGTCGACACGAGCCGTGTCGTCCACCGCCAGCAGGTGCGCGACGGCGTGTGGCTGGTCACCGGGCCCGGCGGGCGCGGCATGACCTGCTCGCCCGCGATCGCCGAGAAGACCGCCGACGAGCTGGGATGGTGAGTGAATTGACCGCGAAGAGCATGGGTCTGGTCGTGCTCGACATGGCCGGGACCACCGTCGCCGACGGCGGCCTGGTCGAGCAGGCCTTCGCCGCCGCCGCGCAGGAGCTCGGCGTGCAGCCGGGATCGGCCGACCACACCGCGAAGCTCGACTATGTGCGCGCCACCATGGGCGAGTCCAAGATCTCCGTCTTCCGGCACCTGTTCGGTGCGGAAGCCCTCGCCCAGCGGGCCAACGTGGCCTTCGAGAAGGCGTACGGGGAACTGGTGGACGGCGGGCACATCGCGCCGATCGCCGGGGCCAGGGAAGCCATCGAGGAGCTGAAAGGGGAGGGGCGGACCGTCGTCCTGACCACCGGCTTCGCCCGCGTCACCCAGGACGCCATCCTCGACGCGCTCGGCTGGCGGGACCTGGTCGAGCTGACCCTGTGCCCCGCCGACGCGGGCGGTCGCGGGCGGCCTTATCCGGGCATGGTCCTGAGCGCGTTCCTGCGGACGGGGGCGGTGGACGGCGTCCAGCAGATCGCCGTCGCTGGCGACACGGCGTACGACATGAAGAGCGGGGTGCGCGCCGGCGCCGGCGTGGTCGCCGGTGTGCTCACCGGGGCGCACGACGCTGCCGCGCTGCGGGGCGCCGGGGCCACTCATGTGCTCGGGTCCGTCACCGAACTCCCCGGGATAATCAGGGGTGTTGACGCATGAGTGACAGCACCCCCGCACCCGCGCGGAGCGGGATTCGCTTCGAGCGCGTCTCGGTCGCCTACGGCAAGAACGTCGTCCTCGACGCGCTCGACCTGACCGTCGAGCCGGGCGAGGTCATGGCCCTGCTCGGGCCCTCCGGCTCCGGGAAGACGACCGCGCTGCGGGCCGTCGCCGGATTCGTGCGGCCCGCCTCCGGGCGGGTGTTCATCGGCGAGCGCGATGTCACCGGTCTTCCGCCGCACCAGCGGGGGATCGGAATGGTCGTCCAGCAGTACGCGCTCTTCCCGCACATGCGGGTCGCGGACAACGTCGCCTTCGGCATGAAGGCGCAGAAGGTGGCCAAGTCCGAGATTCCCGGGCGGGTCGCCGAGGCGCTGGAAATGACGGGCATGGGGGCGTACGCGAAACGGTTTCCGCGCGAGCTGTCCGGAGGGCAGCAGCAGCGGGTCGCCATCGCGCGGGCGTTGGCCATTCGGCCGGGGGTGCTGTTGCTCGACGAGCCGCTTTCCGCGCTTGATGCGCAGTTGCGGTCGGGGATGCTGGCGGAACTCGCCCGGTTGCACCGGGAGTTGCCCGACGTCTCCATTCTGTACGTCACCCATGACCAGGTGGAGGCCTTGACGCTGGCCGATCGGATTGCCGTCATGGACCGGGCGCGGTTGCAGGACTGCGGGACTCCGCAGGAGCTTTACCGGGCGCCGCGGAGCGAGTTCACCGCGTCCTTTGTGGGGAATGCGAATCTGCTGCCGGTGCGGGTTGCCGACGGGGGCGTCTCCTTTGCGGGGGCGTCGCTGAAGGTCGATACGGGGGAGGCGGTGGCGGGGGCGGCTGCCACGCTGTGCGTGCGGCCGCATCTGGTCGGGCTGGGGGATGGGCCCAACGCCCTGACGGGCAGTGTTGCCGAGGTGCAGTGGCGGGGGGCGACTCATCGGTTGTACGTGGATGTGGATGGCCGGCGGGTGAAGGCGGACGTCCGGGAGCTTCGGGACCCGCCTGGTATCGGTGACTCGGTCACGCTGCACTTCGCGCCGGAAGACGCGGTGCTGATCGGTGCAGGGGTGGCCCATGGGTAGCTCTGGTGGACGCCTCGTTTCCGGCGGCCCGGCAGTGAAGGCTGTGCCCACCCGTTCCGCCCTGCGGAACGCCTGCCCACAGCCGGGACAGCGGGAGCGGCGTGGGGTGCCGCGTTTCGTCTGGGCCCTTCCCCCCGTCGCCTTGCTCGGGGTCTTCTTTCTCTACCCCATCGCCCTCGTCGTCCAGCAGTCCGTGCAGCCCGACACCGGGGGGACGTCCCTTCAGCCGTACTCCGATGTGTTCGCATCGGAGGCGTTTCGGGAAGCGCTCGGGACCACCGTGTGGCTGGCCGTGGGGTCGACCGTGGGGTGTCTGGTGCTCGGGTTCGCGCTCGCGCTCGTTATTGCTTTCGTGCCGTTCCCGGGAGGAAAGGCCGTCGCGAAGTTCATCGACGTCTTCCTCTCCTTTCCGTCCTTCCTCATCACCCTCGCCCTGCTGTTCATCTACGGCACCAAGGGCATGGCCAACGGGATATGGACGGATGCGACAGGGGCTGCGGACGGGCCCTTTCAGTTCCTCACCACGCCCTGGGGTGTTCTCCTCGCCGAGATCACCTACTTCACGCCCTTCGTGATGCGCCCGCTGCTCGCCGCGTTCTCGCAGATCGACACCGCGCAGATCGAGGTCGCGTCCAGCCTGGGCGCCAAGCCCGCCCGTATCGTCCGGCGGGTCATCCTGCCCGAGGCGCTGCCCGCCCTCGCCGCCGGCGGCAGCCTCGTACTCGTCATGTGTCTGAACGAGTTCGGGATCGTCCTCTTCACCGGGGCGAAGGGTGTGACGACCCTGCCGATGCTCGTCTACAGCAAGGCCATTCTCGAATCCGACTATCCGGCGGCCTGTGTCGTCGCCGTGGTCAACATCGCGATCTCCGTGGGCCTTTACAGCCTCTACCGGGTGGTGAGCCGTCGTGTTGGTGCATAGCCGCAAGGGGAAATGGGCCACCTGGGTTCTTTTCTTCGTCTTCTTTCTGCCGCTCTTCGCGTTGCCGCTGCTCGTCATCCTCGCCGCGTCGTTCTCCTCGCACTGGTCGGGGGCCTTCCCGTCCGGCTTCACGGCCGAGCACTACGAGTCGGCCACCCGCGGGGAATCCCTCGAGGCGCTCACCACCAGCCTGGTCACCGCCGTCGGCGCGAGCCTGCTCGCGCTGACCGTCGGGGCATGGGCCGCGCTCGCCGCCGCCTCGCTGAAGAAGGGCGGCAAGAGGGGGCTCGACACGCTCTTCGTGCTGCCCGTCGCCGTGCCGTCCGTCGTCGTCGGTCTCGCGATCCTCGTCGCGTTCAGCAAGCCGCCGATGATCCTCAACGGCACACGCTGGATCGTGATCCTCGCGCACACGATTCTTGTCACGGCGTTCGCCTACCAGTCGGTTGCGGCTGCCATCGTGCGTCTCGACCCGGCGTACGAACAGGCCGCCGCATCGCTCGGTGCCCGGCCCTCGTACGTCCTGTGGAAGGTGAAGCTGCCCCTCCTGCTGCCGTCCCTGAACGCGGCCGCCGGGCTCTGCTTCGCGCTCTCCATGGGCGAGTTGAGCGCCACGATGATGCTCTACCCGCCGGACTGGATGCCGCTCCCCGTGCAGATCTACGCGGCCACCGACCGCGGCTCCCTGTTCACCGGAGCGGCCGTCGCGGTGGTCCTGATGGCGGCGACGCTGCTCGTGCTCTTCGCCGTCTCACGCATCCGCACCCGCGCCTCCTATCGCTGAACCGTCCGTCCCCGAACTGTCCGTCCCCGCAAGGTTCTTCAAGGTTCTTCTGGTTCTTCAAGGAGTAGGAAACGTCATGTCCCGTCACACCACGCGCATCAGAACGTTCGCCGCCGTCTCCGGCAGCCTCGTACTCGCCGGATCGCTCACCGCGTGCGGCGGGGACTCCTCCGCGTCCGACGCCAAGGAAGTCACCGTCTACAGCGCCGACGGCCTCAAGGGCGAGAACGGCGACGGCTGGTACGACCAGGTCTTCAAGGACTTCGAGAAGAAGACCGGCATCAAGGTGAACTACGTCGAGGGCGGCTCCGGCGAGATGGTGCAGCGTGCCGTCCGCGAGAAGTCCAACACGCAGGCCGACGTCATCATCACGCTGCCGCCGTTCATCCAGCAGGCAGACGAGAAGGGCCTGTTGCAGGCCTACAAGCCCAAGGGTTCGGAGGAGGTCGACGGCGCCGACAAGGCCGCCGACGGCAAGTGGACCTCCGTCGTGAACAACTACTTCGGCTTCATCTACAACAAGAAGGAGCTCGGCGGCGGCAAGGCGCCCAAGACCTGGGAGGACCTCACCGACTCCTCGTACAAGGACAAGGTCCAGTACTCCACGCCCGGCGTCGCGGGCGACGGCACCGCCGTGCTCATCAAGGCGATGCACGACTTCGGCGGCAAGAAGCCCGCCATGGACTATCTGAAGAAGCTCCAGACGAACAACGTCGGTCCTTCCGCCTCCACCGGCAAGCTCGCGCCGAAGGTCGACAAGGGCGAGCTGCTCGCCGCCAACGGCGACGTCCAGATGAACTACGCGCAGTCCAAGGACATGCCGAACCTGGGCATCTGGTTCCCGGCCAAGGAGGGCGGCAAGCGCACCACCTTTGCTCTGCCCTACGCGGCCGGCCTCGTCAGCAAGGCCCCGCACAGCGCCAACGCGAAGAAGTTCCTCGACTACCTCCTCAGCCAGAAGGCGCAGCAGCAGGTCAGCGAGATCGGCGGCGGCTTCGCGGCGCGCAAGGACATCAAGGCCACCGACGCCAACGCGGTCGCGCTCGACAAGATCGTCGAGGGTGTCGAGGTCTTCGAGCCGGACTGGGCGGACATCTCCGAGAACCTCCAGACGTACGTGGAGGACTGGAAGTCGGCCACCGGCAGCTGACCTCAAGTTCACCTGGAATCACGAGAGTTCACCGCCGAGCCTCTGTTCCCGGCCGTTCGGTAGCGAAAAGATAACGGGTATGGACCCAACGCCCCTGGTTCTCCAGGGGCGTTGGTCTGCGCTCCCGCCCCCTTCCGACTGGAGGACCACGTGTCGCCCCGTATGTCCCGCCGCTCGTTCCTCGTCTCCACCGCCGCACTCGCCGCTGCCGCAGGCCCCCTGGCCGCCGTCGCCGACGCGGCGGCCAAAACCCCGAAGGTCCTGGTCATAGGCCTGGACGGCGCCCTGCTCAACCGCATCAAGGACGCCGACGCGCCCGCCCTCAAGGCGCTGATGTCGGCCGGCCTCACCGCCCCCAGCGCCATCTACGCCAACCCGCTCGCCCCCACCTCGTCGGGCCCCGGCTGGTCGACACTCATCACCGGCGTCTGGCCCGACAAGCACAAGGTGCTGAACAACGACTTCACCGGCCACCAGCTCGCCAAGTACCCGGACTTCATGACCCGGATCGAGGCCGCGAAGCCCGCGCTGCGGACGTACGCCGTCTCGTCCTGGGCCCCGATCACCGACATCATCTTCTCCGCGAAGGTGGACGCCCGCGTCTCCACACCGTCCGCCGAGTACGACGCGGGCACCACGAGCCGCGCCGTCGCCGAGGTCAAGAACGGCAACCCCGACGCCGTCTTCGTCCAGCTCGACAACATCGACCACGCGGGCCACGACAGCGGCGCCGCCAGCCAGGCCTACCTCGACGCGATCCATGGTTCCGACACCCAGGTCGGCCAGATCCTCGACGCCGTCAAGTCCCGCGCCACGTACGGCGACGAGGACTGGCTCATCATGATCACCGCCGACCACGGGCACACCGACCCGGGCGGCCACGGCGGCTCCAGCTGGCCCGAGCGCCAGACGTTCCTGATCGCCACCGGCTCCACGGTCGCCGCGGGTTCGGTTCGCCACGACGTACGCATGCCGGACATCGCCGCGAGCGCGCTCGCTCACCTGGGAGTGGCGATCGACCCGGCCTGGGGCCTGGACGGCCGTCCGATCCAGCAGCCCACGCCGGACGACTTCGACGCCCTGCGGGCCAAGCTGACGGGCCCGGTCGACGAAGGCGGCATCGGCTCCGGCGTCATCGGCTTCACGCACACGCCGCCGAGCGGCTGGAGCGTCGACAACTCCAGGATGGGCACCGGCGGCATCACCGAGTGGCGCGGCTGGTCCTTCACGACAGATGAATTCTGGACGAAGACCGAGCGCGACCAGCAGCGCGAGAACAACATCCGGGCCCGCAACGTCTTCGCGGTCGCCGACGGCGACGAGTGGTCCGACAAGACCTTCTCGGGCACCTTCGACTCGACGCTGATCAGCCCCGCGTACGACGTGACGGGCGGCCGCACCGCCACGCTCACGTACACGACGTACTACCGCCAGGAGGCCCCGCAGAAGGGCGAGGTCCTGGTCTCGTACGACGGCGGCGCCCCGGTCGCGGTGAAGACGTACACGGCGGACACGCCCTCCGTCGTCGAGAGCGTCCGGCTCGATGTGCCCGCGGGCGCGAGCAAGGCCCAGGTCCGCTTCCGCTACACAGGGGGCAACAACTGGTACTGGGTGATCGACGGGGTCAAGATCAAGGCTTCCTGATTAGGCTGGGGGCGTCGGCACAGAGCTGTCCCGGCGCCCCAGCCAACCCGTACACCGCAGGAGTGCACCCCATGGCAGAGCGCAAGCCCATCGAATCGTGGCTCACCGACATGGACGGCGTGCTCATCCACGAGGGCGTTCCGATCCCTGGCGCCGACGCGTTCATCAAGAAGCTCCGGGAGTCGGGCAAGCCCTTCCTCGTCCTCACGAACAACTCCATCTACACCGCGCGCGACCTCCAGGCCCGGCTGACCCGGATGGGCCTCGAGGTCCCGGTCGAGAACATCTGGACCTCCGCGCTCGCCACCGCCAAGTTCCTGGAGGACCAGCGGCCCGGCGGCACGGCGTACGTCATCGGCGAGGCGGGGCTCACCACCGCGCTGCACGACATCGGGTACGTCCTGACCGACCACGACCCGGACTACGTGGTGCTCGGCGAGACCCGCACGTACTCCTTCGAGGCCATGACCAAGGCCGTACGCCTCATCAACGGCGGGGCGCGGTTCATCTGCACCAACCCCGACGAGACCGGGCCCTCCACGGAGGGGCCGCTGCCGGCGACCGGGGCCGTCGCGGCGCTGATCACCAAGGCGACGGGGAAGAACCCGTACTTCGCGGGGAAGCCGAATCCGTTGATGATGCGGACCGGGTTGAATGCGATCGGTGCGCACTCGGAGACCAGCGCGATGATCGGTGACCGCATGGACACGGATGTCCTTGCCGGACTGGAAGCGGGGATGGAGACGTTTCTGGTTCTTACGGGACTTACGTCCCGGGCCGATATTGATCGGCATCCGTTTCAGCCCTCTAATGTTGTCGATTCCATCGCTGATCTTGTTGAGCGGATCTAGCGCCGCTTCGCGGCGAATTTTTCCCGCCCGCCCACCCGTTTGCCCCGCATCAAGATGCGACGTGGGGCTCTGCGCGTGAACCTCTTATGAGGAGGTTTACGATGCGTAGAGGCTTGTTCACCTTGCGTGGCATAGCCGTGGCGGTCGCCCTCGTCGCCGCCGCGGCCCCCGCTTACGCCCATGACCAGGGCAAAGTGCACGCCACGATCACGCCGTCAAGCGCCGAGCCCGGCAGCCGGGTGGAGGTCAGCGTCACGGGCTGTGAGGGGACGACGGGGGCCGCCAGTTCCGGAGCCTTCACGGGGGAGGCCAAGCTCACCGGGCGTGACGGCGACAAGTACTCCCTCAACGGCTCGGCCATGATCAAGCACGATATCGGCGGTACGTACGACGTCACCGTCATCTGCGACGGCCACCCCCACCAGGGCGCCGGCACCGTGCAGGTCGGGCAGCACGACCAGGCCCCCGTGGCGCCGGTCCGCGCGGGCGGCGGCGGCGCCGCGCAGCTGGCCGTCACCGCCGAGGAGGAGGGGCCCGGCACCCTGCACGCGGTGATCGGCCTGGTCCTCGCCGGGGTCGCGGCCGTGGCGGTGGCGATCCGCAGCGTCCGCCGGCGCCGCTCCGAGTGACGGCGCCGAACGCCATGTCCGGCGGTGAACGTCCGTCCGGCACCAGCGGGCTCCTCACCGGCCTCGCCTGGGCGATGCTGCTCGTCGGGCTCTGGCTGTGGGGCAGCGGGATCACGGACGGAAGCGGCGGCCACTCGGGCCCCACGACCGGCGACGTCGCGGCGGTGGGCCGCCCCATCGGTGTCGAACTCCCGGACGCGCACAAGCCGTTGGCCCCCGCGAAACCGCAGCGCGTCGATGTGCCCTCGCTCGGCGTGCGCGCGCCCGTGGTGGCCCGCGGCCTCGACCGGGACGGTGCGATCGACCCGCCGCCCTTCGAACAGTCGGGCACGGTCGGCTGGTACGGCGGCGGCACGCGCCCCGGTGCGGCGGGCACCTCCCTGTTCGTCGGCCACGTCGACACCGAGACGCGCCCCGCGGTCTTCTACGACCTCAGCGCCATGCACCCCGGCGAGAAGATCCGGGTGACCCGCGACGACGGCTCGGTCGCCGAGTTCACCGTGGACGACGTCCAGGTGCTCGGCCGCGACCGCTTCGACGCGAAGAAGGCGTACGGCCCCCACGAGGACGGCCGCGCCGAGCTCAGGCTCATCACCTGTGGCGGCACCTTCGACCGGGCGACCAAGACGTACTCGGCGAATGTGGTGGTGTCCGCCTACCTCACCGGCACCAGGTCATAGCCAGATCATGCGTACGTGAACAACCTGGCCCGGTCGGCGGCCCGCTCCCCCCGGAGCCGTCGACCGGGCTGGTCCTCGACCGCGCGCGCACGAGCTGCGGGAGTAACCCGGCGCCGGCGCGGGAGGTTCGGAGGCCGTTCCGACTGTGCGGAACGGTTCGGTCCGGCCGGGGGCTTGGGCCGTTGGAGATGACTTTAGAACGGATGAGCCCGGGAGCCTAGAGGTCGATTGACGCCATGTTGTGATCCGCTTCCCCTCTGTGATCATCGCAGGTGGCGGTGGATGTCAGGGCGCTTCCCCGGAAGGTTCGGACCAGCCGTCGCGCAGCGCTGCGTCGTCGAGCGAGCCTTCGATCACCGAAGTGGCGACCACCGCTATGACCAGCCGTTCTCGACGTGCGTACCGTCGCAAAGCGGCAAAGGCCTCGTCCACTGAGGTATGCCAGCGCTCGGCGAGTATGCCTTTGGCCTGTTCGATTCGAATACGGCTGGTCAGGGCCGATTGGAGCTGGGAGGTGAGCGTTCGATACTCCGTGTAAGTGCGGTGGTTGCGCAGGCCGACCGCGGCCATGTCGGCGATCGCCTGAGCAAGGCGCAACTCACCGTCCGCGGCACCACCGTGGGACGCGTCGGCCACAAAGAGGTTGAGCGCGCCCAGTGTCGTCTCGCGCCGCCGCAGCGGAACCGCGTAGGTCGCCCCGATGCCGTGCGCCCGGGCCTGCGCCGTGAACTCGGGCCAGCGGCGTGCCGATTCGGCGGTGGTGAGCCGGACGGGCGGCACGGCCCGCCCCGTGCCGAGGCTGTCCACGCACGGGCCGCCGCCCTGCTGGGTCTTGAGCAGGTCGAGGGCGAGCGGCCGGGGGTGACCGCTCGCGACGAGGGCGGGCAGGTGGTCGCCGTCGACCAGCACCCCGGCCGCGGTCGCTTCGAGCAACTCGACGCAGTGGCCTGCGACACGGCTGAGGTAGAGCTCGGGATCGAAGTCGTCGGCGAGTGTGTCCGAGGCTTCCACCAGGACTTCAGCCAGCCGTAGTTCAGAGGTGTGGTCCCGCATGATCTCCTCCCAGAGGGGCACCCCGCAGCCTGCGCCTACCCTCTGGCGCCGCGCTGTAACAGGTCTCCAACAGCTCCCGGCAGCGGACGGGCGGGCCTCGTGGGCAGGGAGTGCGTATGTCAGGATTGAGAATCGGACAGTGCACCCAAGGGGGAGTGGATGTACCACAAAGGCACCGGCCGCGGACACGGATTCGCGGCCAGGGGGGTGAAGGCTGCGGCGGCGCTTGCGGGGGCTGCGCTGCTGCTGTCGGGGTGCTCCTCCGATGACTCCGGCAAGGACAACGAGTCGTCGGGACAGCCGGTGAAGCAGCAGCCCAAGGGCACCGACCCGTACTGGGTCAACCCGGACGGCAACGCGGCCAAGCAGGTCGCCTCGTACGAGAAGGACGGCAAGAAGGACGACGCGGAGCTGATCCGGCAGATCGCCGAGCAGCCGGTCGCCGAATGGATCGTCCCGGAGAACGCGGAGGAGCAGGCCCGCGGCTTCACCGAGGCCGCGGAGAAGGCCGACCGGGACGCCCTGTTGGTCCTCTACAACATCCCGCACCGCGACTGCGGTCAGTACTCGGGCGGCGGCGCGGCCGACGGCAACGAGTACAGGAAGTTCATCGACCAGGTCGCCAAGGGCATCGGCGACCGCAAGACCACGGTCATCCTGGAGCCCGACGCGGTGCTCCACATGGTCGACAACTGCACGCCGGAGGAGTTCCACGAGGAGCGTTACGACCTGCTCAAGGGCGCTATCGAGAAGCTCAAGTCCCTGAAGAACACCAAGGTGTACCTGGACGCGGGCAACGCGGGCTGGAAGAACCCGGACTCGCTCTGGGAGCCCCTGAAGTGGTCCGGCGTCGAGCAGGCCGACGGCTTCTCGGTGAACGTCTCCAACTTCCAGACCACCGAGGCCAGTACGGAGTTCGGCAAGAAGCTGTCGGCGAAGATCGGCAACAAGCCGTTCGTCATCGACACCGCGCGCAACGGCAACGGCGCGTACACCAAGGGCAAGGACTCCTGGTGCAATCCGCCTGGCCGCGCGCTCGGCGAGGCTCCGTCCACCAAGACGAGTGACCCGCTGGTCGACGCGTACCTGTGGGTCAAGCGGCCCGGCGAGTCGGACGGCACGTGCCGGGGTGGCCCCAAGGCCGGAGAGTGGTGGCCCGAGTACGCACTGGGCCTGGCGAAGGCGGCCCGTTAGGGGCGCGGGGAACTGCGCGACCAGCCACATAAAAGCCGCAGTCGCGTCTGCCGAGATACCTGGCAGACGCGACTGCGGTTTTTCGCTGGTTGCTCGCGCAGTTCCCCGCGCCCCCTACGGGGCGCTGCTTACGGCACGTGGACCCACTGGGCCTTGCTCGGCGTGCCCTGATCATCCGTGACGAAGAGCATGTACCAGCCCGACTCCACCAGGCTCCGCTCCTTCGGGATCGTCACCGTGACGCCGTCCGCGGACTTCTTCAAGTCCAGGGCCACCGACGTCTGGTCGATATCCGTCACGTGCGTCGACGCGCTCGGCCGAATAAGGCGGGCCGTCTTGATGGACGAGGCATGCTTCGACTTGAACGTGCCGGACCCGCCCCGCCTGATCTCCTCCGGGCCACCGCTCAGCGTCGGCTGCGAGCCGTGGTACAGGTACGGCGGCGTGTAGATCTCGATGCGCTGCTCGAAGGTGCCGGGCTTGGTGTTGGCCTTGTCGGCGTAGAGCGAGTCGGAGCCGAAGAACATCACGCGGCCGTCGGGCAGCAGGAGCGAGCCCGAGTGGTAGTTGCGGCCGACCTCCGGGTCGGCGACGCGGCGCATCTTGCCGGTCTTGGCGTCGTAGATCCGCGCCTGCTTGATGTTCGAGTCGCTGCGGCCGCGGTAGTCCTCGGAGCCGCCGGATATGAGGACCGAGTCGTCGGGCAGCGTCGAGGCCTGCGGGTAGCGGGTGCCCTTCTCCAGCTCGGGCCCGTCGACGAACTTCGGGTTGTCGTCCAGGAGGTCGACGATGCGGGTCTTCTTGCTGGACTTCTTGGACTCGCCGACACCGCCGCCGCCGACGACCATGTACTTCTGGTCCTGCGCGGGCGGCAGCTCCACCGTGTTGGAGGTCTCCAGGAGGTCCGGGTCGCTCATCCCCGGAATCGTCTTCCAGCTGCCCTTCTTCTCCAGGTCCCAGGTGCCGGGCTTGCGGCCGACGTCGTCAGGGCCGTAGCCCGCGTTCGACCCCGAGTAGAAGAGCCTGCCGCTCTCCAGCTGGAAGACCGCAGGGTAGGTCGGGAACTGGCGGACCTGCTTGGTGTACGTCCACTTCTTGGTCTTCGGGTCGTAGATCTCGTTCTTGCCCGGGACCAGCTGGCCGATCTCGTCGAGGCCGGAGAGGCTCAGCACCTTGCCGTCCGAGAGCGTGGTCAGCGTGGGGTACCAGCGCGCCTCGTTCATCGGGTCGACCTTGATGTACTTCTCGGCGACCGGGTCGAACTCGAAGGAGTCCTTGATCCCCTGGAAGTCCTTCTTGTCCAGGGCGAGCTTCTGCGCGATGCCGTACGTGTTACGGGTCGCGGCGCCCTTGAGGCCCTGCACGCGGTAGTTGTCCTGCGTGCCCGTCTCGTACTTCGAGCCGCTCTTCTGCGCCTCGACGTACACCCGGCCCAGGCCCGGCTCGTTGCGCAGGAACTTGCCGGTCGCCTTGTCGAAGACCTTCTTGGCGCGCTCGACGACGACCGGGTCCTTGGAGACGAACGTCTTGCCGTTCTTCTTGCCGGTGAACTTCGTGCCGGGCGGCAGCGTGATCGGCTTGTCCGGGTCTTCGTTGTGCACCACCATCAGGCCGCCGGCCTTGGTGATGTCGCCCTTGAGCTTCTCGTAGCGCTGGGTGCCGCCGGCTATGAGGAGATTGCCGTTGGCCAGCTGGGTGTGGCCGGTGCAGAAGAGGTCGACGGGCGTCTTGATCTTCTTGATCGTGTTCTTGACCGGGTCCCACAGGCGCGTGTCGAACTTCTTGGCGTCGAAGTTCTTCTGGTTGTTGCCGGAGCCGGCGACCAGGAGGATCTTGCCGGTGTGCAGGAGCGCCGCGTGGATGGTGTTCTGGCGGTACTCCTCGGGGAAGTTCACGACCTGCCAGTGGCCGTTGTCGGCCTTGTACTCCGGCTTGTTGATCTTGTAGTCGTGGTACTTCTCCGAACCCACGCGCCACAGCCACGGGCCGTTCATCCCGGCCAGCGCTATGACCACCGCCGCGCCTATCGCGATGCGGCGGGCGCGGCGGCGGCTGGAACGGTCTTTCATTTCTTACGTCCCCCAAGGGAAATCTGCATGGTCTGGTCGGTCGCCGCCCAGCTGGGCTTCTGCTGCGGCGCGTGCGGTGCCTGTGGCGTCTGTGGTGCCTGTACTGCGTGCGGCGCCTGCGGCAGCTGTGCCGTGGCGTCGAGCTGCTGCGGCACCATCGGGTCCCCGCCGGACGGCGGCCCCGAAGGTCCTGCCCCATGCCGCGACTTGCGCTTCTTCTTCTCCTGCCGCATGCCCCAGCGCCACGCGAAGATCGGCGCGGCCGTGATCAGCAGGGCGAACGTGGCCCAGATGATCATTGCCGGGTGGGCGTGGTCGTACACGAACGCGGCGGCCATCGAACCGCCGAAGACCAGGATGAAGAACAGGTGGATGCGGAACGTGCCGAACAGTGTGTCCGGGCTGGCCGAATCGCCCTTGGGGGTCACCACGAACTTGCTCTTGCGGCGCAGCACGGTGTCCAGGAGCGAGCGCGCGTACACCGGCGCGGAGAGCGCGGACATGACCATGCCGGCCACACCGCCGGAGCCCTCGGGCTCGTGCGGCGAGACGTTGTGGCGACGGTTCCAGATGTAGAGGCCGATCTGCAGCGCCGACGCGTTGCCGTACAGCATCAGCCAGATCGTCGGGTCGATGTTCACGCCCGATGCGCCCATGCCCAGGAACAGCGCGCAACTGAGCGCGGCCAGGATCCAGTTCATGGCGGACATCGGGTAGAAGATGACCATCATCGTGTAGTTGAAGAGCCGCCCCGGCGGCAGCGAGAACGGCGCCTTCCAGAACTGCTTGAGGATGGTCTCGTACGTACCGCGCGACCACCGCAGCTGCTGCGTGAAGAAGTCCGTCCAGGCGTTGGGGCCCTCGCCGACCGCGAGCACGTCCGGGGTGTAGACCGACTTCCACTTCTTGCCGGTCTTCGGGTTCGTGGCCCGGTGGATCTCGAAGCCCGTCGCCATGTCCTCGGTGATCGAGTCGTACAGACCGCCGATCTGCTTCAGCGCCTTGATGCGTACGGCGTTGCTCGTACCGACGAACATCGGGGCGCCGTAGGCGTTGCCCGCACGCTGGATGAGGGCGTGGAAGAGGAACTGCTGGGACTCGGCGGCCTTCGTGATGAAGTTGTCGTAGTTGCCGTAGACCTGCGGGCCGATGACGAAGCCGACGTTCTCGTCGCGGAAGAAGCCGAGCATCCGCTCCAGGTAGTTCGGCATCGGGACGTGGTCGGTGTCGACCGACGCGAAGTAGTCGTAGTCGTCGCCGTGCGCGTCCAGCCAGGCGTTGTAGTTGCCGTGCTTGGTCTTGGCGCGGTGCGGGCCCTTCGCCAGGTTCCACTTGGCGACGCCCTTGCGGGAGAAGTGGTGCACGCCGAGCCTGGCGCAGACCTCCTTCACCGCGGGGTCGTCGCCCTCGTCGAGGAGCCAGACGTGCATCAGGCCGCGGTGCCGGATCTTGACCGCGGCCTCCAGGGTCTTCGTCACCATCTCCAGCGGCTCCTTGCCGGGCACGAAGGAGGTGAGGAAGGCGACTCTGGTGCCGGTCTCCGGCACGACGGGGATCGGGTCACGGGCGACGAGCGTGGCGTGCGCGTTCGACAGCACGTTCATGCAGCGGAAGAACTCGATCAGGCCGATCGATATGAGCATGACTATGTCGAGCACGGGCAGCCAGTCGTTGGCCACGTAGTCGCGCTCGGTCCAGTGCGTCGGCTGGAGCAGCCAGGCGAGCAGCACGAGCGAGAGCAGCGGCGCGGCGCCCAGCATCAGGGCGGCCCGGATCCGGTGCGGCTCCTGCGAGAGCAGGGAGCGGTACTGCACCTTGTACGGCTTGTTCGGATCGGGCTGCGTGAGCGGCCCCGCGAGACGGCTGTAATGCTCGTAGTCGTATCTCGGCAGCGCCTTTTTGATACGCCGGAACCCGCCCGTCCGGTGCGATGGCACCCGCAGTTGGGTCGTCTGTGACGGGTCGTCCGGCCGCGCGCCCGTCGGCGTCGACGTCATGAGTCATCCCCCCGCACGCGGTCACCCGCGTGTTCGTTGGTCCTTCCGCCCGGTCTGGTCCCCCTCGACCTTCACGGACGCATCAGTGGCAGGCCACCGTCCCCTTAGACGGGGACGACAACCTTCCGGTTGCATGATGCCCCCCTAGGCATCCGTTATCGAACGGGACCCCCGCCCCGTGGCTCTTTCCGGTAGGTGGTGAGGCCCCCCAACTGCCCCGTACCGCCTGCCTCATGAGAGCCAGTGGCTCCAGCACAAGGTTCTACTTCCCCTAGCCATGATCGCAAGAGCGAAACAAGGTGTTTACCGGTCATACGAGCGATTTGGGGAAACCTCTGAGACGGGAGAGCTCAATCGCGTTCGAATATTACCGAAGTGTTCCCGTATTGCCCGCTCGGCTCGGACGGCGTCCCCGGAGCGGACCGCGTCGAGGATGTCGCGGTGCTGGCGGCAGGTGACCTTGGGATCGTGCGGCACGTCCACCAGGTCGGTGCGCACCCGATGGAAGGCGTCCCAGAACGCCTCCAGGACCTCGCCGAGCAGCGGATTGCGCAGACACCGGTAGAGAGTGGCGTGAAATGCGCGGTCGGTCTCGGCGTGGACGGTGGCGTCCCGGCCGTTCCGCGTGCCCTGCGCCGTCGCCTCGGCCTCCATCTGATCCACGAGGGCGTCCAGTTCGGCAAGGTCGGCGGCCGGGATGGCGCCCGCGAGGCGCGCGATGAGCCCGGTCTCCACGGCCTCCCTCAGCTCCAGGAGCTGGAGCAGGCTGTCCTCGCCCCGATAGTGGCCGGCCACCGTGCGGAAGGCGAGGCCCTCGATCATGGGTGCCATCGACATGGGTCCGACATAGGTGCCGAAACCATGACGGATCTCCACTATCCCCATCGCCTGGAGAGCCTTGAGCGCCTCCCGTACGGAGTTCCGGCTGACGCCGAGGCGCTCCATCAGCTCCGGTTCGGTGGGCAGGGAGGCGCCGGAGGGCAGCCGCTGGTCGATGATGAGCTTCTTGATCCGCTCCTGGATGTCGCGCGCCATGGCGCAACGGTAGCGGCACCCGTGCCAGTGGTGGCATGACAAAAGCCCCCCGCGTGAACGGAGGGCTTTCGCAGTCTGTGCGCCGCCAGGGACTCGAACCCCGGACCCGCTGATTAAGAGTCAGCTGCTCTAACCAACTGAGCTAGCGGCGCGTGCTGACCTGGAGAACTCTACCGGATGCCGACGGGTGCTCCGGACCATCCGGGAGCTTGCGGGTGCTCGGGGTGGCATTGGGCTGAGCTTCGAGCGCGCTTTCCTCGGGGCCGGTCCGCGGGCGGTGGGGGGAGTGAATGCGGGGCGGATCCACCTTTCGGACCGTCAACATGCGATATCGCCGGACAGTTGAGAAACTGACGATCGTGCAGATGCGACGCGGACATTCTCATCCGGAGTGTGAGGGGAATCGCATGGACGGTGCTCCGGTATTCGAGGAATTCGAGCCCGATGGCGACTGTGACTGCCCCGGATGCATTCACCGGCGAAGGGACCTGGCCCGCGGACTTCCCGTACGTCTTGGTGGCCACCCCGCGGCGCACGGGGCTCGCCGGGCCCTCGTGCTCGCCACGGCGGCGGGCACGGTGCTCGGCGGCGGACAGGCGCTGCCGGCGGTGGCGGCGCCGGAGGTGCCGCGGACACCGGCAGGTCCCGCCGTCCCCGGAGATGACGGTCCTGGCCCGCAGGGCGGCACCAGCGCGCTGCACGGAGCGCCGGGCGCACTGGGCGCTCCGGGCCCGGCGGCGGGCTCGGCGGTACCGGCGACGACGCGGGCCGAGATCCTGCAGCGGGCCAGGGAGTGGGTCGCCGCGAAGGTGCCGTACAGCATGAACGCCTTCTGGTCCGACGGATACCGGCAGGACTGCTCGGGCTTTGTCTCGATGGCCTGGAATCTCGGCGGCAATGAATGGACGGGAAGCCTTGCGGCGTACGCGGTCCGTATTACGAAGGCCCAGCTGAAGCCCGGGGACATCCTTCTCTTCCACAATCCGGCGAACCCCGAGAAGGGCTCGCACGTGACGATTTTCGGCGGCTGGACGAACGCGTCGCGCACGCGGTACACGGCGTACGAACAGGCCCGCCCGTACGCCCGGAAGCGGACAACTCCTTATGCCTATTGGAGCAATGCGGGCCGCTATCAGGCCTACCGCTACAAGGGCGTGACGGACGGCGTTCCGGGCGACTCGGGCCCGAGCGCGGCAACGCGCTACCCGGGAGCGGGGTCGTTCGGCCCCGGTGCGGACAACAAGTACGTCACGCGGCTCGGCAAGGCGCTGGTCGGCCGGGGCGGCGGCCGCTTCTACCGCACGGGGCCGGGGCCGCGCTGGGGCGACGCGGACCGCAGGGCCACGCAGGCGTTCCAGCGGGCGCAGGGCTGGAGCGGCGCGGACGCGGACGGACTGCCGGGGCCGACGACGTGGTCGTACCTGATGAAGGGCAAGGGGCGCGACATCCCCACGGCGGGGGCGGGGGCCGGCGGCGCCCACGGCAAGGTCCCCGCGTACCCCGGCAGGGGAGTGTTCCGCCCCGGCCAGTCGAGCCCGTCCATCGAGAAGCTCGGCAGACAGCTGGTGAAGAAGGGCTTCGGCAAGCACTACGCCAAGGGCCCGGGCCCGCGCTGGAGCGAGAGCGACCGCCGCAACGTCGAGGCGTTCCAGCGCGCCCAGGGCTGGCGGGGCGCCGCGGCGGACGGCTATCCGGGGCCCGAGACGTGGCGGCGGCTGTTCTCGTGAGAGGGCTCGGATGAGATGCGGGCACGAAGGTGACTCGGTTACGTATGAGATCGAGGTACGAATGAAGTGGAGGCAAGGATGAGTGCGACGGCGGCATCAGAGCCACAGACCCCGCAGCCATCCCACCCCGACGGGCAGCCGGACCCCGCCGCCCGCTCGCAGCGGCTCATCCACAGCGAGGCCACCACCGAGATCCCCCTGCATCTGCTCTTCCGGGACGACCCGGCCGATCCCGGGGTCCCGCTGACGCCCGCGGTCGTGCGGCGGCGGCAGGGCACGGGCGAGCAGCCGCGCGCCACAGCCCGGCGGCCGGCGCCGCGGCCCGCGGCGGCGCGTCCCGTGCCCGCCCTCGACCCCGCCATCGCCGAGCGGCCCGCGCGGGTGCTGCCCGGCGGGGTCGGCGTGCTCGGCGGGGCCGCGGGTGCCGCCGGGTGTGCGGCCGCGCTGTGCTGGGCCGGGGTGCTGCCCGAGCCGCTGGCCGGGGCGGCGGGGCTGCCGGCGGCCGCGGAGTACAGCGGGATCGGCCTCGCGCAGTGGGCATCGCTCGCGGGGTCCGGGGCGCTCGCCCTGTTCGGGTTCGGGGGCCTGGCCAGGGGCCGGGTCGGCAAGGCGTGGGTGCTCACCCTCTTCGGGCGCTACCGGGGCAGTGTCCGCCGCACCGGTCTGATGTGGGTGAACCCGCTCCTGCTGCGCCGCCGCGTCGACGTACGCCTGAGGCACTGGCGCAGTGAACCGATGCCGGCCGTGGACCGGGGCGGGGTCGCGCTGCGGGTCGTCGTGCTCGTCGTGTGGCGGGTCAAGGACGCGGCGCGGGCGACCCTCGGCGTCGCCGACCACCAGGAGTATCTGCGCGAGTGCGTCGAGGCGGCGACGGCCCGTGTGCTCTCCCGGCTGCCCGCCGACGCCTTCCATGACGACACCCCGACCCTGCGCGACGCGGACGCCGTCGGCGACGCGCTGACCCGGATGCTCGCCGCGGAGGCCGAGCCGGTCGGCATCGAGATCTTCTCGGCCCAGCCGACCCGGATCGAGTACGCCCCCGAGGTCGCGGAGGCCATACACCGCCGCCGGGTCGAAGCCCTGGACGCCCGGCACCGCGACACCGTGCTCACCTCGGTGGTGGACTCCGTCGAGGACACGGTGACCCGGCTGACCACCCGGGGCCTGGTCGAGCTCGACGACTACGAGCGCAAGGCCTTGGTCAAGGACCTGACGGTGGCGTTCTATACGGGGCATGGAGACCGCTGACCCCGCCACGCCCGAACTGACCGCCCTCGCCAAGGACGCCTGGCGGCTGACCGCAGGCCGGCCCCGCACCCTCCTGGGGATCGCGGGGCCGCCCGGCGCCGGCAAGTCGACGCTGGCGCGGGCGCTTGTGGCGGCGATCGGTGAGGGCGCCGCCTATCTGCCGCTCGACGGATTCCATCTGTCGAACGCCCAGTTGGAGCGCCTCTCCCTCACCTCCCGCAAGGGTTCGGAGCCGAGCTTCGACGTCCGGGGATACGTCGAGCTGCTCGGCCGGGTCCTCGATGACACCGGCGCGGACATCTACGTACCCGATTACGACCGCACCCTCCACGAGCCGGTGGCCGCCCGGCACCGTGTCCCGCCGGCCGCCCGGCTCGTCGTCACCGAGGGGAACTATCTCGCCTGCGATCTGCCCGGCTGGCGTACGGCCCGGGAGCTCATGGGGGAGTGCTGGTATGTGCAGACGCCGGGAGAGGTGCGTCAACCAAGGCTGCTCGAGCGGCAGTTGGCGGGCGGGCGGACGTCCGACGAGGCCCGTGCGTGGGTGGAGACGAACGACGACCCGAACGGCGACCTGGTCGAGAGGTCGCGCCACCGCTGCGACCGAACCCTCTCCACACTTGGTATGGACATGTTCAACTACCGGCCATAATCTGGACTTGGTCTAGACCGCAGAACTCGCCCCGCAGCGCGCGCACAGCTCACGGAACTCCCCCCACGTTTCCCCCTGGAGCGGCAGCATGCGAAACAAGAAGACGTACGCGGCCCTGCTCGGCGTCACCACGGTCGGGGCCCTCGCGCTCTCGTCCGGCGGCGCGAGCAGCCACGGCTACACGGACCTGCCGGCCAGCCGCCAGATCAACTGTGCCAACGGCACGGTGAGCGGCTGCGGTTCCATCCAGTACGAACCCCAGAGCGTCGAGGGCCCCAAGGGCTTCCCGGCGGCGGGTCCCGCCGACGGCAAGATCTGCTCGGCGGGCATCGGCGGCTTCGACTCGCTCAACCAGCCGACCGCGCCGGGCGGCGGCGCCTGGCCCGCGACCAGCGTCAGCGGCGGGCAGAGCTACACCTTCCGCTGGCAGTTCACGGCACGGCACAGCACCACGGACTTCAAGTACTACATCACCAAGCAGGGCTGGGACGAGAGCAAGCCGCTGACCCGGGCGGCGCTCGACACCACCCCGTTCCTCGACGTCCCCTACGGCGGACAGCAGCCGCCCGCCACGCTCTCGCACGCTGGGACGATCCCCGGCGGCAGGAGCGGGCACCACGTGATCGTCGCGGTGTGGACGGTCCACGACACGTCGAACGCCTTCTATGCCTGCTCGGACGTCAAATTCTGAGCTTGGCTTGAGGACCTGCGGCTTTCCCCACGGGTAGGTTCTGCGCACGCCGTCCATGACCGGGACGGCGTGCGCGGAACAGCACCATCAGCTGGTGCGACTTGCATCAACTATCGGGGGACAGCCATGGAGTTCATGTTCTACGTCGTACCGACCCTGATCGCGGCGGTGGTGATCGCCATGGCGGTCAAGGTGGTCAAGCGCTCCCTGGAGCTCGGGCAGGCCTGGTCGAGCGGCCTCACGGCGGAGGCGCGCTGCCTGCGGACGTACACGACGACGAGCCGCCGCGGCGGCGACAGCGGCCACATCACCACCACGCTCCACCACGTCTACGAGTTCACGCCATCCGGCGGCCGGGCGGTCCGCTTCGAGGAGGAGAACGGCCCGGCGACGACCGTCGAGGGTGACTTCGTCACCGTGCACTACACGGCCGACCGCCCCGAGAAGGCGACGGCGCACGCGCCGAGCCCCGTCAAGATGGCGGCGGGGACGATAGGCCTGCTCTGCTTCTTCGGCGTCATGCTCGCCTTCTGTGTCTTCTTCATGGTGACGGCGAACGACCTGTTCGCGTCAGACCTTCCGTGACCCTCTCCTCATCTGACGGAGCATCAATTATGGTGCGCGGCCATGGCCATGAAGAGCACGGGGAGCACGGGGAGCACGGTCGCGGAGCTCGTGCGGGCGCGCTGGGGTGACCACCGCCCCGGACTGCACTTCGAGCACGAGAAATTGACGCACCATCAGATCGCGGCGGGCGCGGCGGCCAGAGCCGCGCTCCTCGCGGACCTCCTGCCGAGGGGAGTCGAGCCGCACATCGGCGTGCTGCTCGACAACACCCCCGAGTACCCCCTGTGGCTGAGCGCGGCGGCGCTCGCGGGCGCGGCGGTCGCGGGCATCAACCCCACCCGCAGGGGCGCCGAGCTGGCCCGTGACATCGTCCACACGGACTGCAGGGTCCTGATCACCGAACGCTCCCACCTCCCGCTCCTCGACGGCCTCCAACTCCCGGACGTACGCGTCCTGGTGACGGATTCGGACGCGTACGGCGAACTCCTCTCCTCCTACGCCGACGCGACCCCGGAGATATCCGCTGCCGCGACGCCCGCCGCCCGGATGCTCCTCTACTTCACCTCGGGTTCGACGGGCGCGCCCAAGGCGGCGATCTGCAGCCAGGGCCGCCTTGCCGCGGCGGGGCAGTCGCTGGTCACGCACTTCGGGGTCGATTCGTCCGACGTCCACTACATCTGCATGCCCATGTTCCACGGCAACGCGGTGATCGCGGACTGGGCGCCGGCGCTCGCGGCCGGGGCGGGGGTTGCGCTGCGGCGGCGCTTCTCGGCCTCGGCGTTCCTGGACGACGTACGCGCGTACGGGGCGACGTACTTCACCTACGTGGGCCGCGCGGTCCAGTACCTCCTGGCGACGCCGGAGCGGGCCGACGACGCCCGGAACCCCCTCCGCATGGGCTTCGGCACGGAGGCCGGGGCGGTGGACGCGGCGCGGTTCGAGGAGCGGTTCGGGGTGCGGCTCGTGGAGGGGTACGGGTCGTCCGAGGGCGGCGCGGCGATCCAGCGGACGCCGGGGACGCCGGCCGCGGCGATCGGCAGGGCGGCGCCGGGGGACGAGCTCGCGGTGGTGGACCCCGGCACGTTTCTGGAGTGTCCTCCCGCGGTCTTCGCCTCGGACGGGCGGCTGCTCAACGGGGATGCGGCGATAGGGGAGTTGGTGAACAAGGGGCGCAGTCCCTTCGAGGGGTACTGGCGCAATGCGGAGGCGGATGCGGCGCGGCTGCGGGGCGGGTGGTACTGGACGGGGGACCTCTTCTACCGCGACGCGGAGGGCTTCCTCTACTTCGCGGGGCGCACGGACGACCGGCTCCGGGTGGACAGCGAGAACCTGGCGGCGGCGGTGATCGAGAACATCCTGGCGCGGTATGCCGGGGCGGCGGCCGTGGCGGTGTACGCGGTGCCGGATCCGGTGGCCGGGGATCAGGTGATGGCGGCGGTCGCGCCCCGCCCCGGGGCGGACTTCGATCCCCTCGCCTTTGCCGAGTTTCTCCTCTCTCAGCCGGACCTGGGGACGAAGATGGCGCCCCGTTTTGTGCGGGTGGTCCGGCGGATGCCGGTGACGGCGACGAACAAGGTTGCACGGAGCGCTTTGCGGAAGGCGGGCTTCCGTTGCCCCGACCCGGTCTGGTGGCGCCCCCCGGGTTCGGCCGCCTACCGCCCGCTGGCGCCCTCGGACGTCGCCGCACTCCTCGCCGAGTACCGCGCCCACGCACGCGAGGGCCTGCTGCCGCCCGGCTGAACGGCCCCGCACGGCCGCGGGCCCCGAACACCCCTCTCCCACCCACCCACCCGACCACCCCGCAGCCCCCGCTCACCGAACAGACCTTTCCCACCCGCCCGCCCGATTGCCCCGCAGCCCCGGCTCACCGAACAGGCCTCTCCCGCCCGCCCGCCCGATTGCCCCGCAGCCCCGGCTCACCGAACAGGCCTTTCCCGCCCACCCGCCCGATTGCCCCGCAGGGTGATCGGGTGGGTGGGTGGGAAAGATCCGCCGCGAAGCGGCGGGACAGAGCAGGTTGGGCGATGGGACCCGGAGTCGCGGTCTGGTGGGCAAGGAGAGCAAGCCCCCGCGCGGGGACCCGGAGTCGCAGCCCCGGGGTGCAGGGGAGCAAGCCCCGTGCGGGACCGGAGTCGCAGACCCGGGGTGCAGGGGAGCAAGTCCCGTGCGGGACCCGGAGTCATAGCTGCCTCGTCCCTCCGCAGGGAGGGCTCCCATACTCTGCCCCCATGGCCCAGGAGAGCGTGTGGACCGCGCTGCGGCGGCGGGGGTACCTGGCGAGCAGTGCTCCGTGGCGGGCCCTCGGCTACCTCGGGGGCGGTGTCGTCCTCGGAGTGGTCGTGCTCGTCGGTGGTCTTGCCGCGGCCCTCGCCGGCGTCGCGCTCAGCCTCGTACTCATCGGCCTTCCCCTCCTCGCCCTGCTCGCCTTCACCGGCATCCCCGTCGCCGCCCTGGAGCGCCGCCGCCTCCGCCCCGTGGATCCCGGCCCCGCGCCCACTCCCCACCGCACCCCCGAAGCCCCCGGCATCCCCGCCTGGTTCACGCTGCGGCTCAAGGAGCAGGCGACCTGGCGGGAGCTCGCCTACACCGCGCTGCTCGCCCTCGTGCTCTGGCCCCTTGACCTGCTCGTCCTGGCCTGCACCGCCGGCGTCCCCGCCCTGCTCATCGCGGCCCCCGCCCAACTCGCCCTGGACGGCGGCGAGATCCGTGCCGCCAAGCTCTGGCTGATCGGCGACTACCCGAGCGCCTTCGCCGCCGCCCTGCTCGGCCTCGCCCTGCTCGCCCCGCTCCTCTACCCCCTCGGCGGTTACGCCGCCGCCCGCGCCGCCCTCGCCCGCCTCCTCCTCGCGCCCCGCGAGGCCGAGCTCAGCAGCAGGCTCGCCGAAGTGACCCGTTCAAGGGCCCGTCTGGTGGACGCCTTCGAGGCCGAACGGCGGCGCGTTGAAAGGGACTTGCATGACGGGGCCCAGCAGCGGCTCGTCGCTCTCACCATGGCCCTCGGCCTCGCCAGGCTCGACGCCACCCCCGGCAGCCCCCTGGCGGCCCGGCTCTCCACGGCCCACGACGAGGCCGGGAACGTCCTCACGGAACTGCGTGAGCTCATCCGCGGCATCCATCCCCAAGTCCTCGCCGACTACGGCCTCGCCGCAGCCATCGAGGACGCCGCCGACCGCTCACCGATCCCCGTGGACACCGACCTGGAGCTGCCCCGCCTCCCCGAACCCGTAGAGTCCGCCGGGTACTTCACCACCCGCGAGGCCCTCACCAACATCGCCCGCCACAGCGAGGCGCCCCGCGCGCACATCAGGGCACGCCACGAGCTGGGCGTCCTCCGCATCGACGTACGCGATGAAGGCAAGGGCGGCGCGGACCCCGGCCGCGGCACCGGCCTGACCGGCCTTGCGGACCGCATCGCGGTGCTCGATGGCACACTGACGGTCACCAGTCCGCCCGGCGGGCCGACCGTACTGTCCATGGAGATCCCGTGCCGAGCCCAGCCGCAGCCAGCGCAAGCACCAGCAGCCGCCGACTGAAGATCGTCCTCGCCGAGGACAGCGTGCTGCTGCGCGAGGGCCTGATCGGACTGCTCACCCGCTTCGGCCACGAGGTCCCTGCCGCGCTCGGCGACGCCGATGAACTCCGCGCCGCCGTCGAGCGGCACGACCCGGACCTCGTCCTCACCGACGTACGCATGCCCCCCGGCTTCCGGGACGAGGGCCTGCGCGCCGCCGTCGCCCTGCGGGCCGAGCGGCCGAAGCTCCCGGTGCTCGTGCTCAGCCAGTACGTCCAGCGTTCGTACGCCGCCGAACTCTTGGACACCGGCGACGGCACCGGCGTCGGCTATCTGCTCAAGGACCGCGTGGGCCAGGTCGAGCAGTTCGCCGATGCGGTCGAGCGGGTCGCGGACGGCGGAACGGTCGTGGACCCGGAAGTCGTACGGCAGTTGCTGCGCCGCCGCCGCGACCCGCTGGAGCAGCTCACGCCGCGCGAGCGCGAGGTGCTCGGCCTGGTCGCCGAGGGCAGGTCGAACGGGGCGATCGCCGCCGAACTCGTCGTCAGCGAGGCGGCGGTGGGCAAGCACATCGGCAACATCCTCGGCAAGCTGGGGCTGCCGCCGGGGGAAGGAACGCATCGCCGGGTCCTTGCGGTCCTTGCGTACTTGCGGGCGTAGTCCGAGGGCATCACTGTCCAGATCCTTGCAGTGGCCACCGGCATGGTCGATTACGATCCATAACCATGAGCACGTCAGACCAGATGAGGGCAGGTCTCACCCCGAGCCAGGCCCGGCGCATACGGATCGCCGCGGCCTCGGTACTGATGGCCGCGGCGGCCGTGGTGCTCGCCCTACGCCTGGCGAGCCGCTCGTCCGTCCTGGTCGTGGGGGTGTACGGGCTGCTGCTCGTCCTCTGCGGCCTGGTGATCGAACTCAGCAGGCGGGGCAGGACCCGGCTCGGCAGCTATCTGCTCGCCGTCGGCCTGGTGGCGGCGCTCGTCATGGACTGGGTGGTGCTTGCCTGACCGGCACCTCGCCGGCGGGCGGCGCCTCGCGGAGCCCGTACCGCCGATGGATGCGCCGCAGCGACGGCGGCGCCCACCAGGCGCGGCGCCCGAGCAGCGTCATCGTCGCCGGTACGAGCAGCATCCGGACGACCGTGGCGTCGATGAGGACCGCGAGCGTCAGACCGAGGCCGATCTGCAGGATCGGTGAGAACCCGCCGGTCATGAAGCCGCCGAAGACGATCGCGAGCAGCAGCGCCGCACAGCTGACGACGCGCCCCGAGCGGCGCAGCCCTTCGACGACGGCGGCGCGGTCGTCCCCCGTCTCCAGGCGGCTCTCCCGCATCCGGGACAGGATGAACAGCTCGTAGTCCATGGCGAGTCCGAACGCGATCGCGATGATCAGCGGCGGCGCGGTCAGGCTAAGGGCACCGAGCCCTTCACCGCCGAGCACCCCCGCCAGATGCCCGTCCTGGAACACCCACACCACGACGCCGAGCGCCGCGCCCAGGCTGAGCAGGGTGGTCAGGAGCGTACGAAGTGGAATCAGCAGTGACCCGGTGAAGGCGAAGAGCAGGGCGAACAGGCCGGTCAGGACGGTGAGTACGGCCCAGGGCGCGCGCTCGGCGAGCATCGAGCGGAAGTCGACGAGGCTCGCGGCGTTCCCGGTGACCTCGACGGGATCGGCGCCGCGCAGGTCGCGGATGTCCTCCACGAGGCGGGTGGCGGTGGGCCCGTCGACGGAGCCGGCAGGGGTGAGTTCGAGCAGCGTGGTCCCGTCGGGGAGCCGCTCGCTCTCGGCCGCGGCGATGCCGGGCAGGGCCCGGATCGCGCCGTCGTAGCCGGATTCCGCCCCCGGCCTGATGAGCACCTGCACCGGATCGGTGTCCGTCCCCGCCGGATAGTGCTCGCGCACGGTGTCGTACAACTGCCGCGCCTCGGTGCTCTCCGGCAGCTGCCGCGCGTCGCCGATGTTGATCCGCATCCCGAAGGCGGGCAGCGCGAGAACGGCGAGGACGGCGATCACGGCGGTGCCGACGGCCACGGGACGGCGCGCGGAGAAGAGCGCGACACGGGCGAAGAAGGCACTGGACCCGGCGGCCGGCTTGCCCTTCTGCCGTGCGATCTTGCCGCCGAACAGGGCGAGCAGCGCGGGCAGCAGGGTCAGCGCGGCCAGCATGTCGACGACGACCACCGCGCCGGCGGCGAGACCCATGCTGCGCAGGAACGGGCTGGCGAACCAGACGAGCCCGGAGAGGCTGATGGCGACGGTGAGCCCGGAGAACAGGACGGTGCGTCCGGCGCGGGCGACGGTCGCGTGCACGGCCCGCGCCACATCGTCGGTCTTCCCGCGCTCCTCACGGAACCGCATCACCATCAACAGGGCGTAGTCGACGGCGAGTCCGAGCCCGAGCATCGTGACGATCTGGATGGCGTAGACGGAGATCTCGGTGAACTGGCTGAACCCGTAGAGGGTCAGGAAGGCGCCGGCGACGCCGCTGACGGTCACCAGGAGCGGAAGTCCGGCGGCCCGCAGCCCGCCGAAGATCAGCAGCAGGACGATGAGGACGGCGGGCAGGGTGATCAACTCGGCCCGTGCGACGTCCTCTTGGGCCCGGCCGCCGAGTTGCTCGCCGAGCAGCGGGCCGCCGCTGACGGCGACATCGGCGGCGCCGATCTCACGGATCCGGTCGGCCGCGTCGCCGACCGCCTCCTCCTCGGCGTCGTCGTCGAGGCCGCCCTTGAGGGTGACGGGGATCAGGAGCGCCCTGCCGTCCTCGGCGACGAGGCCGCGGGCGGCGTAGGGGTCCGGCACCCGGGCGATGCCGGGCTGCTTCCGTACGTCGGTGACGGCGTCCGCGACCTGCGCGCGGACCCCCGTGGACTCGACGTCGGCTCCGGAGAGAACGGCGTTGATGGAGTCGCCGTCCGGGGTGAGCCTGCCGAGCAGTTCGTCCGCCACGACGGATTCACTGCCGGGGACGTCCTCGACGGTCGACGTGAGATCGCCGAAGACCCGGGTCCCGAAGCCGAGGCCCAGGACGAGGAGGAGCAGCCAGGTGAGGATCACTGTGCGGGGGCGGCGGGTGGCTGTGCGGGCGAGGGTGGCGAGCATGGCCTCTCCTTGGGGCGGTCCGGGTTACCGTCCCTCAGAGTCGCGGCGCCGACGCGGCGGGGGATCGCCGCGGGGGGTGGTCTTGCGGGGTCCCTCGCGGGGGCTAGGTGTCGGTCGGGCGGGGGAGGAGCGTTCCGCGAGGTGGCCGTAGATCACCGCCTTCGGCGAGTTCGTCCTCAAACGCCGGACGGGCTGAAAGGGTGGGCGGGCGGGAAAGCTTTCGCCGCGAAGCGGCGGTACGGCGGCGCAGCCGACGACGGCGCGTGGGCAGACCGGGCCGCTGCGGGGCAATCGAGTGGGTGGGCGGGAAAGATCCGCCGCGAAGCGGCGGTTTTGAGCGGGATCCGAGGCGGAGCCCTGGTGCCGAGCCACGGCCGCGGCTAGCCCTCCCCCGGCACCACCAGCCCCACCTCGTACGCGCAAATGACAGCCTGCACCCGATCCCGCAGCACCAGCTTGGACAGGACATTGCTGACGTGCGTCTTCACGGTGTGCTCGCTCACCACGAAAGCCGCCGCTATCTCCGCATTGGAGAGCCCACGGGCCAGCAACCGCAGCGTCTCCTCCTCCCTCGCGGTGAGGACCGCGAGGCGTTCGGACGGCGACACGGGCGCGGCGCCGAGCGCGGCCCGCCGCCGCTGGACCACGTCCGCCACCAGGCGCCGCGTCACCGAGGGGGCAAGGAGCGAGTCCCCCGCGGCCACCACCCGCACCGCGTGCACCAGATCGTCCCTGCGGACATCCTTGAGCAGGAAGCCGCTCGCTCCCGCGTACAGCGCCTCGTACACATACTCATCAAGGTCGAAGGTGGTCAGCATGACGACCCGGCAGCTGGTCCGCGCGCACACCTGACGGGCCGCCTCGATGCCGTCGGTGCCCGGCATCCGGATGTCCAACAGCAGCACGTCCGGGGCGTGTTGGCGCACCGCGGCCACCGCCTCCGCGCCGTCACCCGCCTCCGCCACCACCTCGATGTCGGGCTGTGCCTCGAGGATCATCGAGAAGCCGCTGCGCACCAGCTCCTGGTCGTCGGCGACCACCACCCGGATGCTCATCCCCCAAGGATGCCGTGGGCAGCCGCGCGGCGACACGGAATCCGCCGTCGGGTCCGTCCCCGGCTTCGGCGGTGCCTCCGCAGGCGGCGGCGCGTTCATGGATCCCGATGAGCCCGTGCCCCGCCCCGGACCGGCCGTCGGCGGCGGCAGTTCCTGTCCCGTCGTCGACGACCGTGATCACCAACTCCTCATCCCCCCACCCCAGTTGGACACGAACCTCTTGGGCCGCCGCATGCTTGACGCAGTTGGTCAGCGCTTCCTGGACGATGCGGTACGCGGCCACCTCGACGTCCGGTGGCAACGGCCGAGGAGCCCCGCTCGTCCCCAACTCGACCTGCACGCCCGCCTGTTCGACCACCACCGCCAGCTCCGGCAACGCGGCGAGCGTAGGCTGCGGCCCGAGCCCGCCGGGAACGGAAGGCTCCCGCAGCACCCCCAGAATGCGCCGCAACTGCACCATCGCGTCGCGCCCCGCCCCCGCGATCGCGTCGAACGCCCCCTCCGCGCGGGCCGGATCGCTGCGGACGACGACGGGCCCCGCCTCCGCCTGGACGACCATCAGGCTCACCGCATGGGCGAGGATGTCGTGCATGTCGCGCGCGATCCTGGCCCGCTCCTGGGTGACCGCCCGCGCCGTCTCGCCGGCCCGCTCCCGTTCGAGCCGCCGGGCCCGGTCCTCGATCGCGGCGGTGTAGGCGCGCTGGACGCGGGCGAAGGCTCCGAGGGCGTACGCACTGATGAGGGTGAGCAGGTGGAAGGGGTACTCGTACGGCTCGGCGTGCTCTTTGAAGGCCATGGTGACGGCGGCCCCCGTCAGCCAGCCGGCGAGCATGACGCGCCGTTTCCAGGGCGAGCCGATGGCGGCCACGGTGTAGAGGGCGACCATTCCGCCGAAGCAGACGTCGGGCGGCGGCCGGTGGTGGAGCGCCATGGCGGGCGTGAAGAAGGCGATCACGGCGGCGCAGCCGAAGGGGGCGCGCCGCCGCCACACCAGCGGCACCGCGGTCCCCGCACCGAGCGCGAACCCGCCCCAGGTCAGCTCGTCGCCGCCCTCCTCGGGGAAGAGGAACTGCAGCGAGACGGCGCAGAGCACGAGGGCGGCGAGCGCGGTGTCGACGACGTACGGACGAGCGGACCACTGAGCCTTGAAGCTCGGCATGACGGACTCCTCGGGGCAGGAGGCCGTGCCAGTATCGCGACGCCCGCCGGGAGCTGTCCTCACCGGTGCGAGGGATATGCGAGGGATATACGCGAGAAGCCCCCCGCTTCCGCGAGGGGCTTCTCACCGTCTGTGCGCCGCCAGGGACTCGAACCCCGGACCCGCTGATTAAGAGTCAGCTGCTCTAACCAACTGAGCTAGCGGCGCCTGCTGACTCAAAAATAATACCTGGTCCCGGAGGGTGCTCCGGACCGCGCCGGACGGTCCCCGGTGGCGGCTCCGGCGCCGCCCCTAGATCGCAAGCGAGAGCAGCACCGGCGCCGCCCCGCGATTCAGCGTGTCCGCGGCCTCCCGCAGCCGGTGCGCGTGCTCCACCGGCAGGGAGAGGGCGAGGCAGCCGACCGCGGAGCCCGCGGTGATGGGGACGGCGGCGCAGACCGTGCCGACCGCGTACTCCTGGAGGTCGAGGACGGGGACCGTGGCGGGCTGGGCGGCGAGGTGGTTGAGCAGGACCCGCTCGTTGGTGATCGTCCGCGAGGTGAGGCGGGCCATCTTGTGGCGGGAGAGATGATCGCGCCGGCCGTTCAGGTCGAGCTGGGTCAGCAGGCTCTTGCCGACCGCGCTGGCGTGCGCGGAGGACCGGAAGTCCACCCACTCGTTGACCTTGGGCGTGCCGGGGCCGTCCGCGAAGTCGGTGATCTTGATTTCGCCGTCCTCGTACCGGCTGATGTAGACGGCGGCGCCGATCGAGTCACGGAGGCCGTCCAGGGTCTCCTTGAGCTTCTGGCGCAGTGCCTGGTCACGGCGGTGGGCCGAGCCGAGGCGGTTGAGGGATTCTCCGGTGACGTACGCACCGTCGGTGATCTGCTCGACGTAACCCTCGCGGCGCAGCATCCGCAGCAGGGTGGTCAGCTGCGGTGCGGGAAGGCCGGTCTGGCGGGCGAGCTCGGTGTCGGTCACTCCGGCTCCCCGCCGGGCGACGATCTCAAGCACTCGGAGTGCGCTCTGCACCGAGCGCTGCGGCGTGGTCGGCTCATGCTTCAGCGCCACGGCTTCCCCCTGCGTGGAACGGTTCCGGACAGCTGGGCTCCGTCCCACGATAGCCGCCAAGAGGCCGATAAGGAGCGGCTGTTGGGAAGATTGGTGGCGCGTTCCGGCCCTCTCAGCAGGAACGCGCCACCCTGACATATGCCAGAGTCACCACCCAAGGCCATAGCCTGGGCGATTACGGCGGGGAGTCACAGGACTGCGCTCAGGAACTCCCGGGTCCGCTCGTGCTCGGGTTCGGTGAAGATCTTCTCCGGCGTCCCGGATTCGATGACCCGGCCCGAGTCGAACATCAGGACCTGGTCCGAAATGTCACGGGCGAAGTTCATCTCGTGGGTCACGCAGAGCATCGTGATGTCCGTGGTGTGCGCGATGTCCCTGAGGACGTCGAGGACACCGGCCACCAGCTCCGGGTCGAGCGCGGACGTGACCTCGTCCAGGAGCAGCACCTGCGGGCGCATCGCGAGAGCGCGCGCGATGGCCACGCGCTGCTGCTGGCCGCCGGAGAGCTGGTTCGGGTACTTGTCGATGTGCTCGGTGAGCCCGACCAGCTCCAGGAGCCCGCGCGCCCGCTCCTCGGCCTCGTCCTTGGACAGGCCGAGCACGGTGACCGGGGCCTCCGTGATGTTGCGCAGCACCTTCATGTTCGGGAAGAGGTTGAACTGCTGGAAGACCATCCCGATGTTCTTGCGGACCTCGCGGACGTACTTCTCGCTCGCCGGGACGAGCTTGCCGTTCTTCTCCTCGTGGGTGAGATAACGCCCGCCGACCTTGATCGTGCCCTCCTCGGGCTTCATCAGGGTCATGAGCAGCCGCAGGATCGTGGTCTTGCCGGATCCGGAGGGGCCGATCAGCGTGACGTGCTTGCCCGAGTCCACCGAGAAGTCGAGCTCGTCCAGGACGGTGTTCGAACCGAACCTCTTGGTGACCTTGTCGAAGCGGATCAGCTCGCTGCCGTCCACCGCCGGGTTGGCCGATTCCTTGTTGGTGGTGTTCTCAGACGACAAGACGACGCTCCAGGGCTCGGATGAGGAGGGAGGCGGGATAGGCGATGAGGATGAAGGCGATGCCGATGACGGTCAGCGGCTCGGTGTACTGGAAGGTCTCCGCGGCCTGCAGGCGCGAGCGCTGCAGCAGCTCCAGGACGCCGATGCTGGCGATCAGCGGGGTGTCCTTCAGCATCGCGATGACGTAGTTGCCGAGCGCTGGGACCACGCGGCGGATGGCCTGCGGCAGGATCACCGCGGTCCACGTGTGGCGGTAGGGCAGGCTCAGCGCGGTGGCCGCCTCCCACTGCCCGGCGGGCACGGCCTCGATGCCCGCGCGGTAGACCTGCGCGGTGTACGTCGAGTAGTGCAGGCCGATCGCGATGATGCCGGTCGTCAGCGCGGAGAACTGGATGTCCCACTCCGGCAGCACGAAGAACAGGAAGAACAGCTGCACGAGCAGCGGAGTGTTGCGGATGAACTCGGTGATGATGCCGACCGGCCAGCGCACGAAGCGGCTGGGCGCGCGGAACGCGAGCGCCCACACCAGGCCGACCGAGAAGGAGATCAGCGAGCCGAGGGCGAGGATCTGCAGGGTGGTGAGCAGGCCGTCCCAGAAGTGCGGCATGAAGTCGGCGACCGCATCCCAGTCCCACTTGTCAGTACCGTTGTTCATGCGCCCGTTCCCCCGCCCTTCGGGATCTGTGAAACTTGCATCTCCTGACGCCAGTTGAGCTTGGACATCAGGCCCCGGGACTCGGGCTTCTGCCCTATCCCCGCCTTGGTCTTGCGCTCCAGAGAGCGCATCCCGCGGGTCAGCACGAACGCGATCACGAAGTAGATGACCAGGGTGATCGAGTAGATCTCCAGGCTCTCGGTGGTCGCAAGGCGCACCAGGTTCGCGGCGAAGGACACGTCACCGATGCCGAGCAGCGACACCAGGGCGGTGCCCTTGAGCAGCTCGACAAGCAGGTTCGAGAACGGCGGGATCATCTCCGGGATGGCCTGCGGCAGCAGGATCAGCCGCATCCGCTGCCACGGGGAGAAGCTCAGCGCGACCCCCGCCTCGCGCTGGGCCGGTGCCACCGAGTTGAGCGAGCCGCGCACGATCTCGGCGCCGTACGCACCGTAGGAGAGTCCGAGCGCGAGCACGGCCGCCCACATCGGGACCAGCGCCCAGCCGATCAGCTGCGGCAGGACGAAGAAGATCCAGAACATCAGCACCAGGGAAGAGGTGCCGCGGAAGACCTCGGTGTAGAAACCGGCCAGGAAGCGCACCGTGCGCAGCCGGTGGGTGCGCGCCATGCCGACGCCGAAGGCGACGGCCGTCGCGAGTGCCGCGCTGTAGATCGTCAGCTGGATGGTGATCCAGATACCGGGCAGAACCCAGTGTTCCCACAGTCCCGCTGTCATTTGCACAGCTCCTCTGCGGTCAGCGTGGTCATCTCGTCCTTGGTGAAGCCGAACGGCTTCAGGATGCGGAAGAGCTCGCCGCTCTTCTTCATCTTGTGGATCTCCACGTTGAAGGCGTCGCGCAGTTCCGTGTCGGTGGGCCGGAAGGTGAAGCCGCCGCCGTCGATCTGCTTCTCGCCGTCGACGATCGGCGCGAACGCCTCGGTGGCCTCTGCCTTCTTGCTCTTGCGGACCACGCCACGGCCGGTCAGCGCGGTGCCCGCGAAGAAGTCGATGCGGCCGGCCTCGACGGCGTTCATGCCGGCGACCGGGTCCGGGTAGATGGAGATGTCGTCCCGCTTGTAGCCCGCGGCGACTCCGTACTCGATCTCCGCGTACGCGGGTCCCGTGCCCATCTTCGCCTTGGCCTTGAAGGCGTCCTGGTAGTTGAAGAGCTTCTTCGGGTTGCCCTTGGGGACGATGAACGAGTCCAGCATCTGATACTCGGGGTCCGAGAAGATGACCTGCTGGCACCGCTCCTTGTTGATGTACATCCCCGCCGAGACGACATCGAACTGCTGCGTGGTCAGGCCCGGGATGAGCGAGCCGAACTCGGTCGCCACGGGCTGCACACTGTCGATCCCGAGGCGCTTGAAGATCAACTTGGCGAGTTCCACCGCCTCCCCCGTGAACGCACCGTCCTCGTCGATGTACCCGTAAGGTGCCTCACCCGCGATACCGAGGCGCACCGTGCCCTGGGACTTCAGGCGCGCCAGCGTGTCGCCCGTGGGCACCTTGCTGCAGCCCGCGGCGCCGAGCGCGCCCACCGCGCCGACCGCAGCCGCTCCGAACAGCAGCGATCGCCGTCGGACCCCGGCGTTCTTGGGTACCGCACTCGCTCCCGTGCCGTGTGTCCGGGCGCCCTCTGTCTCATTGCTCTCTGCGTCGTTCCAAAGTGGTGGAGCCATGGGCGCGCGGCTACCCGACTCGACACGAGATATGCGGGCCAATTTCGGCCCCTGATGCAATCGTTGTCCTCTTGACCCTGGGAGGAGCATGGGACACATGGCAGACCGATACATCGAAGTCTCCCTCGCCAAGCGGGGAGTTCAGTGCACGGCAAAGCTGCTCGACGACCGGGCGCCGATCACCTGCGCGGCGGTGTGGGACGCACTCCCTTTGGGCGAGGACGTCTATCACGCGAAGTACGCCCGCAATGAGATCTACGCCCTCTTTCCGGCCTTCGCGGACCGCGAGCCGCCCCTGGAGAACCCGACCGTCACGCCCATCCCCGGAGACCTCTGTTATTTCTCCTTCAACGGTACGCAGCTGGGTACCCAGGCCTATGGGTACGAACCGGCCGCCGACGTCAAGGCAGGGGCGACCGTCGTCGACCTCGCCCTCTTCTACGAGCGCAACAACCTGCTCCTCAACGGCGACGTCGGCTGGGTCCCCGGCATCGTCTGGGGCCAGGTCGTCGAAGGCCTCGACCAGATGGCCGAGGCCTGCAACGACCTGTGGCGCGGGGGCGCGCAGGGGGAGACGCTGAACTTCCGCAGGGCCTGAAAGGCCGGGTCTGAAGGCCGGGTCTGAAGGCCGCGCCTGAAGGCCGCGCCTGAAGGTCAGCTCACCGCGGGCGGCGCGATTCCCGCGCTGCCCGCCTCGTACAGCGCATGCGCGGCCCGCAGGACCAGCGCGTCCGCATGCCGCGCCGCCACGATCTGCACCCCGACCGGCAGACCCTCGCCGTCCACCCCGCAGGGCACCGTTGCCGCCGGCTGCTGCGTCATGTTGAAGGGGTAGGTGAACGGCGTCCACCCCGTCCACCGCCGATGGCCGGAACCCTTCGGTACCTCCGCTCCCGCCTCGAACGCGGTGATCGGCAGCGTGGGAGTGACGAGCAGGTCGTACGTCGAGTGGAAACGGCCCATCCGGCGGCCGAGCTCCATCCGTACGTCGACCGCCGCCAGATACTCGAGCGCGCTGTAGCGCGCGCCCCGCGCACAGATCTCCCGCAGCCCCGGGTCGAGCAACTCCCGCTGTGCGGGCGACAGATGCTGCGTCACCCGCGCCGCGCCGCTGAACCACAGGGTGTGGAAAGCCTCCACCGGGTCCGAGAAATCGGGGTCGGTCTCCTCGACGTACGCACCCTGCGCGGCCAGCGACTCCACCGCGCGCCGCACCGCCGACGCGACCGCCGGCCGCACCGCCACCTGGCCGCCGAGCGAGGGCGAGTAGGCGATGCGCAGACCGCGTACGCCGCCTTCGATGCCCGCCCGGAAGCTGCCGGCGACCGGGCCCAGCTGCGACCAGTCCCGCCAGTCGGGGCCGCTGATCACATCCATCAGGAGCGCCGCGTCCGCCGCGTCCCGAGTCATCGGCCCGACGTGCGCGAGGGTGCCGAACGCCGAAGCGGGATACAGCGGCACCCTTCCGTACGTCGGCTTCAGCGCGAAGATCCCGCAGAACGCGCCGGGGATACGCACCGAGCCGCCGCCGTCCGTGCCCAGGGACACCGGCGCGGCGCCGTACGCCACGGCGGCCGCGCTGCCGCCGCTCGATCCGCCGGCGGTGCGCGAGTGATCGTACGGATTGCGCGTGACCCCGTTCCGCGGGCTGTCCGTGACGCCCTTCCAGCCGAACTCGGGCGTCGTCGTCTTGCCGATGAACACCGCGCCGTGCTCCCGAAGCCGGGCCACCGAAGGCGCGTCCTCGTCCCAACTTCCTTCCATGCGCACGGTCTTGGAGCCCCGCAGCGTGGGCCCGCCGCGCTGCAGCAGGAGGTCCTTGACGGAGACAGGAACCCCGTCGACCAGACCCCGCGGCTCGCCCCGCCGCCACCGCTCCGCACTTGCGTCGGCCGCCGCGATCGCCTCGTCGGCGTCGATGCGCACGAACGCGTTCACGGCGGGCTGCACCTCCTCGGCCCTGCGCAGCGCGGCCCGTGTCGCGTCGACCGGACTGAATTCACCCTTGCGATAGCCGTCGACGAGTTGCCCGGCGGAGAGATCCGTGAGCTCGGTCATGCACGCTCCTCGGTGCAGAGGGGATGGGGCCGTGGATCAATGCCCGGGTACATACCCACGTTTCTTGTCGACCACGTTCGACAGGGGCCGCCCGGCCGCCCACTCCTCGTACAACTCGACGAACTGCGCGCCCAGTTCATCGCGCCAGCCCACCGTGTCCCCGCTCATGTGCGGCGACACGATGAGCCCCGGTGCCGTCCACAGCGGGCTGTCCGCGGGCAGCGGCTCGTGCTCGAAGACGTCGAGCGCCGCGCCCGCGATCCACCGGTTCGCCAGGGCCGCCGCGAGATCGTCCTCGACGACGAGCGCGCCGCGCCCGATGTTGATGAAGCGCGCGGAGGGCTGCATCATGCCGAACCGCCGCCCGTCGAACATGCCGCGCGTGGCGTCCGTCAGCGGCGCCGCGCAGATCACCCAGTCGGCGCGCGCCATGAGCCGGTCCAGCTCCTCGGCGCCGTGCACGCCGTGCTGCGCCTTGCGGCCCACCAGCGCCGTGATGATCCCCAGCGCCTTCAGCGTACGGACGATCGCATGCCCGATCGGGCCCGAACCCACCACGCACGCGCGCGTGCGGGCCACCCGCTGGGACTCGCGGTGCCGCCAGGTCCGCTCGCCCTGGAGCCGGAGGGTGTGCGGCAGGTCCTTGGCCATCGCCAGGACGAGCGCGGCCACGTACTCGGCGATCGGCTGGTCGAAGACGCCCCTGGCGTTGGTGACCACGGTGTCGGATGCGGCCAGTTCGGGGCACATGAGGCGGTCCACGCCCGCGCTCGCGGTGTGCACCCAGCGGGGTCTTGGGCCCTCGCCGGGCCAGGCGTCGCGCACCGCGTCCGAGAGGAAGTCCCACACCAGCAGCACATCGGCGAGCGGAAGTTGCTCCGCGAGGGTGTCCGCGTCCGCGTGCAGGATCCGGGCGCGCCCGGTGAGGCTGCCGAGGCGGGGCGGCGGGGCGGGGGAGGGGGCGTCGAGGACGAGGACAGTGGCGGCCGCGGCATCAGCCGCCGCATCGGGTGTCGAATCGGACATCCGGGAGAAACCGTTTCGCAATGAGAGTCCGCTTCCCTGAGATACGTGTCGGCCAGGGCCGTCTGAGATGCGCGGATTGACCACGCTCGCACCTGAAACTACCTTCGTCAACAGAGGTGCTCTATCACAAGCACCCCATTACTGAGTACTCTCCGTACGAGGTCGTAGCACTCTCTGTAGCGCTTTCTCGGCGCATCTTGCCCCGTCCCGACGTCCCGGCGCGTCGCCGGTTCCGCATCATCTCCCGGCCCCCGGCCGGTCCCTCCAATGCACGCACGCACGAACTTGGGGCCTGCTCATGGACGTCTCCTTCCTCGGCGGACCACACCCTCAGCGCGGTGTAGGTGTCGTCGCCCCTTTCGACTTCGCCCTCGACCGGGAACTCTGGCGCTGGGTTCCCGACGAGGTCTCCCTCCATCTGACACGCACTCCGTACGTGCCCGTCGAGGTCAGCCTCGACCTGGCGCGCCTGGTCAGCGAGCACGAGACGCTCGGCGAGGCGGTCCGCGCGCTGAGCGCCGCCGAGCCGGAAGTCCTGGCGTACGCCTGTACGTCGGGCAGTTTCGTCGGCGGCATCGCCGGTGAGCGGGCGATGTGCGAGGCGATGACCCGCGAAGGCGCGGTCACCTCCGTCACGACGTCGGGCGCGCTGCTCGAAGCGCTCGACGACCTGGGGGCGCGGCGCATCGCCCTCGTCACGCCCTACACCTGGTCGGTCACCCAGTCCCTCGAGGACTATCTGGCCGAGGCCGGGGTGACCGTCATCGGCCGCGCCTATCTGGGCCTGACCAGGCACATCTGGAAGGTGCCCTACCGGGACGTGGCCGACATGGCGCGGCGTGCGGTGCAGGGCGGCGTCGACGCGCTGTTCATCAGCTGCACCAACCTCCCCACGTACGACGTCATCCCGCAGCTGGAGGCCGAGCTGCGGGTTCCGGTCATCTCCGCGAACCAGGTGACGATGTGGTCCGCCCTCCGCCGGCTGGGTACGCATGCGGTAGGGCCCTACCAGGCGCTGATCACCCCGAGCGCGAGGCCGGGCGCGGGCACCGTCCCCGGTCCCGGCGCGGTGCCGGACGCCATGCCGCTCGACCCGCCCCAGGGGCTGCCCGAAGGACCACCACCGCTGCCTTGAAGGAGGCTGGAAGTGACCGCACTTGGTTTCCTCTACCCGGGTCACTCGGCTGAGGACGACTACCCCCGCATGGAGCAGATGCTGGGCAGTGACATCCGTCTGCAGGTCGTCCACACGGACATCGGAGAGGACGCGCACCGGGTCGACGCGCTCCTGGAGATGGGCTCGCCGAAGCGGCTCGCTGCGGGCGTCGAGGAGCTGCGCCTGTCCGGCGCGGAGGCGGTGGTGTGGGCGTGCACCAGCGCGAGCTTCGTCTTCGGCTGGGAGGGCGCGCACGACCAGGTCCGCGCGCTCGCCCGGGCGGCGGGTCTCCCGGCGTCCAGCACGTCGTTCGCCTTCGCCCATGCGGTACGTGAGGTGGGCGCGACCCGGGTCGCGATCGCGGCGACGTATCCGGAGGACGTGGCGGGGCACTTCGCCGCGTTCCTGAAGGCGGCGAAGATCGAGGTCGTCTCGACGCGCGGGAGCGGCATCATCACGGCGGCGGAGGTCGGCACGTGGGGCTGGGAGGAGGTCAAGGCGATGGCCCTGGCGGGCGACCACCCCGATGCGGAGGCGGTGCTGCTCCCGGACACGGCACTGCACACGGCGGCGTACGTCCGTGACCTGGAGAAGGAAATCGGAAAGCCGGTCCTGACGGCCAACCAGGTGACGGTCTGGGAGGCCCTGCGCCTGGCGACGCGAAGGGTGAACGCGCCCACGCTGGGGGCCTTGTTCACGAAGGAGCCGCTGGTCCAGGTGAAGGGCTAGCTCTCCCCGCTCTCCCTGCGGGGCAATCGGGTGGGTGGGCGGGAAAATCTTTCCGCCCCACCCACGGAAAGCCGAAGGAATAAACCGGAGCCACCCTCCTGTTCGCACCCTGCGGAGCAAGAACTCACCCCAGCAGGAGGCAGGGCACCGTGACCGTGGACCCGACCGACGACATCCGAGGCACCCGGCAGGGAACCGCCCCCGTTCCGCTGTCCGTCCTGGACCTGGTGACCGTGGGCGCCGGCCGCACGGCCACCCAGGCGCTGCGGACCAGCGTGGACATCGCCCGCCTCGCGGAGACCCGCGGCTACCACCGCTACTGGGTGGCCGAGCACCACTCCATGCCGGGAGTCGCCTCCTCGTCGCCCGCGGTGATCCTCGCCCATCTGGCGGCCCACACGACCCGCGTCCGCCTGGGCTCCGGCGGCGTCATGCTCCCCAACCACGCCCCCCTGGTCATCGCGGAGCAGTTCGGCACCCTGGAGGCGATGGCCCCGGGCCGCGTCGACCTGGGCCTCGGCCGCGCCCCCGGCACGGACGGCGCCACCGCGGCCGCGCTCCGCAGGACGGACCGCCTGAACGAAGGCGCGGACGACTTCCCCGAGCAGCTCGCCGAGCTCACCCGCTTCCTCGACGACGACTTCCCCGACGGGCATCCCTACGCCCGCATCCACGCCGTACCCGGCCCCGTTCAGGCCACCTCGCCCGGCGGCGTCCAGTCCCCGAACCGCCCGCCGATCTGGCTGCTCGGTTCCTCCGGCTTCAGCGCCCGCCTCGCCGGAGCGCTCGGCCTGCCCTTCGCCTTCGCGCACCACTTCTCCGCGCAGAACACGGTCCCGGCGCTCGACCTCTACCGCGAGTCGTTCAAGCCCTCCGCGGTCCTCGACGCCCCGTACGCCCTCATCGGCGTATCCGCCCTCGCCACGGACGACGAGCAGGAGGCCCGCCGCCAGATCATGGCCGCCGCCCTGAACATGGTCCGGCTGCGCACCGGCCGCCCCGGCCTCGTCCCCACCCCCGAGGAGGCCGAGACGCACGAGTTCACGGAGATGGAGCGGGATTTCGTCAGGAGCTGGAACTCCAACGTCATCCACGGCACCGCCGACCAGGTCCGCACCGGCCTCGACGACCTCGCCAAGCGCACCGGCGCCGACGAGCTGATGATCACGGCCAACGCGCACAGCGGCGAACTCCGCCTGCGCAGCTACGAACTCATCGCGGACGAGTACGGACTGCCCAAGGGATAGCCGTCACGTCCCGGCGAGCAACGCGGAGATACGATCCGGCGCCACGGGCCGGGAGTACAGCCACCCCTGACCCGTGTCGCACCCGATCCCCCGCAGCCGCGAGGCCTGGGACGCGGTCTCCACGCACTCCGCGGTCACCGTGAGCCCGAGCCGGTGCGCGAGCTGCACCAGGGCCTCCACGATGATCTCGTCGGCGGGGTTGATGTGCGCCTCGCCGGCTTCCGCGTCGTACTGGAAACCCCGTACGAAAGATCCGTCCAGCTTCAGGACGGACACCGGGAGCCGGCTCAGATACGCCAGGTTCGAGTACCCCGTGCCGAAGTCGTCGATGGCGATGCGCACTCCCATGTCGCTGAGCGACTGCAGCGCCTGAAGCGGCCGCCCCGCCGAGCCCATCACGGCGGACTCGGTGAGCTCCAGTTGTACGAGTTCGGGGGCGAGCCCCGTCTCGGCGAGGATCTCCGCGACGTCGGCGACCAGGTCGGAGTCCCACACCTGGCGCACGGCGACATTGACGCTCACGAAGACCGGCGGCCGCTCCGGGTGGTCCAGCTGCCACTGCCGGGCCTGGCGGCACGCCGTACGCAGTACCCAGCGGCCCAGTTGGACGATCGAACCGTCTTCCTCCGCCAATCCGATGAACCGATTCGGCGTGAGCAGTCCGAACTGCGGATGCTGCCACCGCACGAGCGCTTCCACCCCGTGCAGCCGGCCGTCGTCGAGGCCCACCAGCGGCTGGTAGTCCAGGACGAACTCGCCCCGGTCGACGGCGGGACGCAGTGAACTGGCAAGCGCCTGGCGGGTCATGCGGTGGGCGTTGCGCTCGGGGTCGAAGAGCGTCCAGCGGGCCTTGCCGTCGGCCTTCGCCCAGTACAGCGTCGTGTCGGCAGCCTGCATCAGGCAGGTGGCCGTGGTCCCGGTGGCCCGCCGCTCCACGACGCCGATGGACGCCGACACGGACAGCCGCTGGCCCGACAGGTCGAATGGGGCCTGGAGCGCCTTGAGCGCCGTGTCGGCGAGATCCGCCAACTGGTCGGTGCCCGTGGAGTCCTCCACCAGCAGCGCGAACTCGTCGCCGCCGAGCCGCGCCACCAGCGGCGCCGCGGTCCTGCCGTACCCGGCGTCGTCGGCGCACCGCGTGAGCCGCTCGGCGACCGCAGCGAGGAGCCGGTCGCCGACCCGGTGGCCGAGGGTGTCGTTGACCGCCTTGAACCCGTCGAGGTCGAGGTAGCACAGGCCGACCCGTCCGGTGCCCGTGTCGTCGTACGCACCCGCTTCCAGCGCCCCGGCGAGCCGCTCGAAGAACAGGCTGCGGTTGGGCAGCCGGGTCACCGGGTCGTGCATCTGGAGGTGGCGGAGCCGCGCCTGGAGCTCGCGGCGCGCGCTGATGTCCGTGGCGGCGAGCAGCACCGTGCGGCCGCCGGGCATGGGGGAGACGGTGAGCTGCACCCACAGGGAGTGCCCGTCGGGGTGCTTCAGGCGCCGGGTGCAGCGCAGCTTCGCCTGGCGGCCGCGGAGCACTTCGCGGTACGCGTGCCAGGTGCGGGCGTCCGACGCCAGATCCACCAGATCGGCTGCGAGGCGGCCGCTCAGCTCGTCCGGGGACTCGCCGAGCAGTTCGGCGAGCGCGTCGTTGGCGTCCATGACGAGGCCTTCGGCGTCGACCACGGCGAGGGCGAGCGGGGCGGCGGCGAAGGCGGCCCGGTGATCGGCCGGCTCGCGGCGGCCACGCTCCGTGAGGGGCGCCCGGGCGAGGCCGGGCGCTGTGACTGCTGTGACCGCTGTGGACAGGGGGCCTTTAGACGTTCCGTTCACCGCTTGCTCCCGCAGTGCAGTTGTTCGGCGAGGCCGGGCACGCGCAGGGTCGGCGAGGCCTGGCCCGCGCGGGAAAGAGTGCCGATCATAGGGGCAGGCCAGCGGGCGCTTCCAGCCGCAGCATGGCGTCGCGTGGCGGCCGTGGGGTGCGCGGAGCCGGTGCGAGCGCCGGGCCGGTACCGGGGCGCGCCGGGCGACAGATCGTTTCTGCTCGCCCCTGCGTCGCTTCCTTCGCGCGACGACAACTTGTGACGTTCCGTGAGCGCTCGGACGTACTCCTCACCCGGCTGGTCCAGGCAAACAGGGCGAATGTGATTAAAGCACCTCAGGGTAGGTGGGATGCCCCGTATTCCGCACCCGGAGGTCGACGTGCCGCGTCAGCTACCCCCCTGGGGACTCACCCGTGGAGGGGAGAGACCCCGGCTGCGCAGCACGGCCGCCGCCCTCACGTCCCTGACCGCTCTTGCCGCCACCGGTCTGGTCGCGGGGCCCGCCACCGCCAAGACCACGGCGGGTCCGTGCGCCCTGCAGCGCACATCGGCCCACCACTCGGAGGGCCTCGACAGCTGGAACGGCGCCTATCCCCGCCCGGACCGGACCCTCCACGCGGTGATGATCTTCCTCTCCTTCCCCGACTCCCCGCCACTGACCGAGCCCGATGAGCTCGCGGCCGACTACTTCCCCGCCACCAGCGACTTCTTCGACCGCGCCTCGTACGGCAAGTTCGCGCTGCGCCCGCATCCGCGGCGCGAGTGGGTCGAGATGCCGGAGGACTCCACCTCGTACGCCATAGAGCGCGACTGGAACGCGTCGCGGCGCAGCGCCTATCTGCGCGACGCGGTGGCCGCGGCCGACCCGGGCGTCGACTTCTCCCGCTACGACGTCGTCTACCTCGTCGCCGACCCGGACGCGCCCGGCGTCGACTCGGACGCGACGAAGGTCGTCAACTTCGACCGTCCGATGCGGGCCGACGGCTCCGACATCAAGCGCATCGTGACGGTCTTCGAGCGGCACCCGCCGGACCGCAACGTCCTGGCCCATGAGACGGGCCACGTCTTCGACCTGCCCGATCTCTACCACCGGCCGACCGACGGCAAGGGCGACTGGGACACGTACGTCGGCGACTGGGACGTCATGGGCAGCCAGTTCGGGCTCTCCCCCGACCTCTTCGGCTGGCACAAGTGGAAGCTCGGCTGGCTGGACCCGCGGCAGGTGGTGTGCGTGTCGGGCGGGGAGCGGCGGCTGACCCTGGAGCCGCTGTCGGTCAGGCCGGCGCGCGGTGGCGTCGGCGGCACCAAGCTGGCGGTGGTCCGCACGGGCCGCGACAGCGCGATCGCGATCGAGGCCCGGGGCGCCGAGGGCAACGACCACGCGACCTGCAGCGAGGGCGTGCTCGTCTATCACGTACGCAACGAGGCGCCGTCCGGCGGCGGCCCGGTCGAGGTCGTCGACGCCCACCCGGACACGGAGGCCTGCTGGGGCGACTCGGTGTATCCGCCGCTCGCGGACGCGCCGGTGGGGGTGGGGGAGAGCTTCACGGTGCCGGACGCCGACGTGCGGATCGAGGTCGAGGGGCGGACGGCCACGGGGGCCTGGACGGTGAAGATCTCGGCCCGGTGAGCATGGCCCGGTGATCACGGTCCTGTGATCACGGTCCGGTGAATCACGGTCCGCCGACACGCAAGAAGCCCCTCGCTTCCGCGAGGGGCTTCTCACCGTCTGTGCGCCGCCAGGGACTCGAACCCCGGACCCGCTGATTAAGAGTCAGCTGCTCTAACCAACTGAGCTAGCGGCGCCTGCTGACGTCGTAGACCTTAGCATCCTGATCGCCGCCAGGAAAAATCGATATACGGACCGCGGAGCCCGCCGTGGCGCGGGCCGCGCGGACGCAGGCCCAGAGCATCACCTCGGGTCCCGGAAGCCAGGGATGCCGGGTGTCGGGGGCGACGAGCCAGCGGGAATCGAGGCGTCCCGCGGTGGGCGTACCGCACTGTCCTGCGGTGAGCGGCGGCACCGTCACCGCGTCGCCCGTGCCGTGGCAGAGCGCCGAGGGGACGGCGCGGCCCCACTCCTCCCACTCGAGCAGCGAGGGCAGCCGGTGGGCGGTGCCGGGGGAGGCGAAGAGCAGCATGCGGCCGCGGTGCTCGGCGACCGGGCCCGAGCCGGGGCCCTCGTCCCATAAGCGGTCGAGCATGCGGCGCCCGAAGACCGCGGGGACGCTCACCACGTCGAAAACGGTGCCGCAGGGGAGTACGGCCGGGGCGGTGGGGCGGGCGCGCCAGTGGATGAGCGTGCTGTGCGGATACGTTTCCGTAGAGGCGAGCCAGGCAGCTCCCTCGGTGGTGACGTCGCTGACGGGGGCCGGGTGGAGATGCGTGCTGCTCATGGCAGATACATCTACCGGTAGTGGGCGTTCCATTTCTGAGAGTTATGGGAAATCGGGACAAGAGGGGGGCGAGGGGAGTATCTTGCCCCCTTGGCATATGCCCCGTGATCTTGTTGGCGGGAGAGGCGTCGGATCAGGCGTCCCTCGCGCCGGTCCCGCGCAGCAGGTCCCGGCCGAACTCGACCATCTTCTTCGCGTAGTCCTCGGTCCACTGCGCGCGCTCGGCGATCGCCGCGTGCGTGAGGCGGTCGAAGCGGCGCGGGTCGGCGAGCTGGGCGGCCGCGATGGCCTGGAACTCGATCGACCGGTCCGTCGCGGCACGGAAGGCGTGGGTCAGCTCGGTGGCGCGGTCGAGCAGCTCACGGGGGTCCTCCATCGACTCCAGGTCGAAGAAGTGCTCCGGGTCGGCGGCCGCCTCCGTGGGCTCGAAGAGCAGGGGCGCGGGTCGCAGACGCTGTTCGGACCGGGGCCGCTCGGGCTCCGCCATGGTTCTTCCTCCTCGTACGGTTTCCGGCCATGGGGCCGTCTTCCATTGTCTCGTGCCGCGCAAGAGGGCCTTTCGCTCCGCGGGCTGTGCGGATTCGTGTGCGGGTACTTTGTGGCTGGTCGCGCAGTTCCTCGCGCCCCTTCGGGGCGCTGGTCATGGCCGCCAGGCCACCCGGTGCTCCGCCAGGCGGGCCAGGACTGCGTGGTTCGCTTCCCAGCCGTCCGGGCTGTATTCATTGGCCGCCTCCGGCGGCGTGCCGGACTCCGTCCGGCGTGGGCGGCGGGATGTGTCGGTGCCGGGTGGGCGGGCGCCCAAGTGCCGGTCACGGTCGCCACGCCACCCGGTGCTCCGCGAGCCGGGCGAGCACGGCGTGGTTCGCCTCCCAGCCGTCCGGGAACTTCACCGTCACGCCCAGTTGGACCGGTTCCGTCGACGGGTGGTCGTCCAGGAGTTCGCTGACGCCCGCGCGGCAGATCACGATGCAGGCGTGGCGGTGGCGGGATGCCAGGACGCAGAGGCGGCCCGTCTCCAGGTGGAAGGCGGTGGCGTCCGGGCGGCCGGAGAGCGGGTGCAGGACCACCGTCACGTCGAATTCGCGGCCCTGCAGCCGGTTCGCCGTGTCCACCGTGACGTCCGCGACCCCCAGGTCCGCGAGGGCCGCGCGCACCGCCGCCGCCTGGTCGCGGTGCGCGGTGCCGACGGCGATGCGGTCGGCGGTCAGCGGCGTGGGGTCCGGGCCGCGCTCCGAGGTGGCCGCGCCGCCCCGGTCCAGGAGGCGGCGGACGACCTGGGCCACCGCCCGTACGGCCTCCGGGTCCGTACGCGGCGTGTTCCGCGCGGGCAGCTCGAGCAGGCCCCAGCCCGACTCCGCCGCCTCGTCGATCACCCGGTCGGGCCCTGAACCGTCCGACGGCACCCCGAAGTCGAGCCTCCGCTCGCCGTGGTCCGTGCCGCTGCGGAACGGCGTGTACGGGTAGAAGGCCGCCGACACGAGGGGCGCCGCCGACGCCGGGAGGCGCCAGGACACCGGCAGGCGGTGCTGCGGCAGCCCCGGATTGTGTGCGAGCAGCGTCGTCACCGCGGACGCCGACGGGTCGTACGCGAGGCCCGCCCACTGCTCGGCGCCGACGATCGAGAACGGGTCGAGCTGACCCGGGTCGCCCACGAACAGTGCACGCTCGAAGAGCCCGGCCACGGCGAGCAGCGCGTCCGAGCGCATTTGGTACGCCTCGTCCACGATGGCGTGCCCCCAGGGGCCGTCGAGCTTGGCGACCTCGACGTGCGCCCACTTCGCCGCGGTCGAGATGACCACGTCGAGCCCGGCAAGATCGGCGGCCTTCGTGGACGTCCGCACGGACGGCACATCGTCCAGTGCCTTGTCGTACGCGTCCGGATCGCTGCTGTGCAGCCGGCCGACCGGGAGCTCGGGGTCCTTCTCGGCGAGCCGCAGGACCAGGTCGTCGACCTGCGCGTTCGTCTGCGCGATGACCATCAACGGGCGCCCCGCGGCGGCCAGTTCGCGGGCCGCGCGGACCACGAGGGTCGACTTGCCCGCGCCCGGCGGTGAGTCGACCACGACACCCCGGTGCGCGCCGTGCAACGTGTCGTGCAGGATCGCGTCCGTGGCCCTGGCCGCTGCCGCGCCGGGGTCGAAGGGGGCTGCTACGGGACTCACAGGGTGTCCTCCGGAGTCACGGGATCGGGGCTCTCGGCGGCGTCGCCCGGCGGGCCGCCATGCGTCCAGGGGGTTTCCTCGGGGTCGGGCAGCTTCGGCCCGCCGCGCTGCTCGTGCTCGAAGAGCGTCCAGCAGATCCGGTCGCCCTTCTCCGGCACCGAGCCCGCGTCGGGCTCCTTGCCGCGCCCCATCTTGTCGGTGACGCGGAGGATGACGGCGCCTCCACCTTCGTACGCGACGAACTCGGCGGTCTGCGGCTTGCCTTGGAGCGAGCGGTACACCTTCGCGCGCTCGGCCAGGTGCGGGTGGTCGTCCGTCCGGATCGTGACCAGGGGGCGCGGCCTCGGGTTCTTGCTCTCGCTGTACGCCATGACCACCTCCGTCACCTCACCGGTGAAGGCCTCTCCGGCGAGCCGGCGGCCCGCCATCACCAGGGGGTCGTCGAGCGCCTCCTGGGCCTCCAGCCTGGCCTGTTCGCGCTCGCGGGTGGCCAGCTTGTTGGCCGCCGTGACCGCGTCGTCGACGCGGGGCTGCGGGGGTTCGCCCGCGGTCACGCGGTCCCGGTGGCCGGTGAACGACCAGCGGTCACGGGTCCAGCGGTCCGCCGCGTGCGGCGCCTCGGGGAGCGTGCACAGCGCGTCAAGGCCGCGCCACACCGCGTCCCAGGTGGGACGGGTCCTGCTGTCGATCAGGGCGCGGATCTCCCGCTCGGCGGCGGCCAGTTCGGCGAGTCGGGCGTCTGCCTCGACACCGTCCTCGGCGGTGGCGAGGACGCCGCGTGCGCGGTCGTAGCGCTCGATGGCCGGGGCGAGCAGGCGGTTGTCGAACGCGGGGTCCGTGGCGGGGCCCGCGGGCGGGCAGAGCAGCTGGCCGTCCTTGTCCCGCGCCAGCTCCGCGCGGAGCGCGGCGTCGGCTCCGGAGGTGCCGTCCGGGGCCTCGATCCAGGCGAGGAGGGCGCCCAGGTGCTGGTCCTCCAGGCTGCTCTGGCCGGTGGCCCAGTGGCGTGAGAGCAGATCGGTCATGGCGGTCAGGAGCGAGGACCCCGGGACACGGGCACGCTCCCCGAAGTGCGTCAGCCAGCGGCCGAGGAGGGGGACGCGGGGCGGCGCGGGGTAGGGCGCGTCCGGGTCCTGCTCGGCGGTGCGGCGGAAGCGGGTCGAACGGCCGATGAGCCGTACGAAGTCGATGCCGGCCCGGCTCGGGACGATCAACTGCGGGGCATCCGCGCAGAGTTCGACCTCCACCTTCACCCGCTTGCCGGTCTCCGGATCCGTCTCGCTGCGCTCCGCCGCCTCGACCTCTTCGGCGTACGAATCGACGTACTCCAGGACGGTGTCCGCGAGTTGGGAGAGGAAGGTGAACCGGAGGTCGCGGTCGCGGGGCTGGGGTACGGCGATGAGGCGGGGCGCGGTGCGCTCCGTGCCGACGAGGGCGCCCAGGGGGGCACCGGCTTCACCGGCGGTGGTGAGGGGGACGAGGACCAGGGGGCGCTGGGAGAGGTGCCGGTGTCTCACGGTCGCCCGCGGCTGTGCGCGCCCGGTAGTCACCGCCTCCAGACGGGCGAGGTTGTCGATCAGTGACACGGGGCCTCCTCTTTCGCCTGCGGACCGCGGTGGCCAACGCCGCCGCTCCGCGGCGGATCCTCCCCGCCCACCCACCCGTTCACCCGGCATCGGACGCTCGCCGCCGACCGACGGCGAGGGCGGCTGAGGCCGTCGATCAGGGAGACGGGAGCCTCCTCCAGCTGCGGACCGCGCCCGCCGCCCTCGCCGCTCCGCGGCGGATTGCCCACCCGCAGCCAACCAACCGCTGCCGGGCAATCGGGCGGGTGGATGGGAGAGCGGTTGGCTGCGGCAGGGGATAGGCGCGGCAGGGTGAGGGGGCCGCCGACGGTCGCTGCCGGGTAAACGGGCGGGTGGGTGGGAGAGCAGTCGGCGGGCCGCGCAGCGAGGGGGGTCAGCATTCCCCACCCCCGGCAGGACCGCCCAAGGCGCCCCCGCCAGCCAAGGCGCCCACGCCAGCAAGCGCCTCGGCCCGCAGCGCCGCCGCCCTCCGCAGCGCCGCCACCGCCGGGTCCGTCGGATCGCCCGTCACGCCGTGTGCCGCCGAGAGGACTCCCTCCACCGTCGTCAGGCCGCCCAGCTCCCCGCGAACCGCCCGGCCCAGGGACGTGACGGCGCCTTCCTCGCGGGAGCGTTCGCGGCAGTGGAAGGCCAGTTCGCAGGCGGCCAGGCACTCGGGGGCGTACGTCGCGGGGACGGATTCGACCGCGGCCGTCAGGGCTTCGGCAGGGCCGTTGACGTCGAACGTCGTGCCCGGCGGCAGCGCTGCCGCGATGTCCTCGATACGGGTGAGGCGCGCCAACTGGCGTCTGGTCACCGAGAGTTGCTTGCGGACGTCGATGGCCGACGCCGCGGGGAGGTTCGAGAAGTCCTTGGGGCAGACGAGCAGGACGTGATGCCGGACCCGGGGCGCGGGCTCCATGCGGGCCGCCACGCGCTCGAGCGCAAGTGCGTACACCGCCGACTGGCGTGCGGCCGCGCCCACCTTCGACGCGTCCGCCGAACCGTCGATCATCGGGAAGGACTTGATCTCGACGACCGTCCAGGTGCCGTCCGGATGGATCACCACCGCGTCCGGCTCCAGGAACGCCGGTGTCCCCGCGACGTCCAGCGCCAGCATGGGGTGGTCCAGGAGCGTCCAGCCCTCCGCCGACGTCGCCTCGCGCAGGGCAAGTGACGTACGCGCGGCCCGTCCCTCGGGGCCCACCGCGGCGAGGTCGGGGACCGACGACTCGCCCGGCACCGGCTCAGGACCGCCCCCGAGCCGCGCATGCGCGAGGCGAAGCAGCTCCGCGCCGCCGTCCGCCTTGACCCGCGCCTCGAAGGCATTGCCCCGCATGAACGCGAACTGGGACTGCCCGAAGGAGCCGGGAGAGCCGAGCGACTGCGCCAGCGTCGCCTTGTCCACCCCCGCACCGTCGAGCAGCGCTCGCCTCTGGCATCCCGGATTCGCGGCGAGGGCGGCGAGCGCACGGGCGTCGAGCGGCTTCGCGGGGACGTCAGGTCCCCGCAGCTCAGCGAGCCGCTGTCGCAGTGCTGTCCCCCGCGTCGGCGGACTGGGCACCCGGCTCGGCTCCTGACTCGGCAGGCCGCTTGCGCGGTCGGGGAATTCGCTCACCTGTCGAAGTCTGGCACTCGCCACTGACAATTGAGGATTCTGGGGCGTGCGAGGCACCGCGCCGCGCGGTGGACGAGCCACTGAGCGCCCCCGCTCCCGATGCCCCGACCCCCGATGTCCCCGTGCCCGATGCCCCCGCCGCGGCCGAGCCGGAGTGCGATGTGACCACGGCCGACGGCTGCCACGCCCCCACCGGCGCAAGCCCGAACCGCTCCCGCGCCCGGTCCGCGAGCCCGAGCACCGGCCGTACGAGCAGCAGGCCCACGCCCATCACGGCGATCCCCGCGACCGCGTCGAGGAGGTAGTGGTTCGCGGTGCCCATCACGACGATCGTGGTGAGCAGCGGGTAGGCGACCGCGACGGCCCTGGTCAGCGGAGTGCGTCCGTGGCGCCACAGCAGCACCCCGCACCACAGCGCCCACCCCACGTGCAGGCTCGGCATCGCCGCGTACTGGTTGGTCATGCCGCCGAGGCCGCGCGGCGCGCTCGCCTCGCCGCCCCACCAGCCGAAGTCGCTGTACTGCGCCATGGTGTCGACGAAGCCGTGGCCCTCGGCCAACAGGCGGGGCGGGCACGTCGGAAGGAGGGTGAAGCCGACCAGGCCGATCAGGGTGGAGATCATCAGCCACGCGCGTGCCGCGCGGTAGTGGACCGCGCGGCTGCGGAAGAGCCATATGAGGACCGCCGGGGTCACCAGATAGTGCAGCGAGGCGTACCAGAAGTCGGCCGGGACGCCTATCCAGGAGTTCGCGGTGAAGAGACGGTTCAGCGGGCTCTCGGCGTTGATGTGCAGGAACTTCTCGGCACGCAGCAGCGCCAGACCGTGGTCGACGGCGGTCGACACATCGCCGCGCGCGAGCAGCCGGCCCGCCGAGTACGCGGCGTACACCAGGGCTATCAACGGCAACTCGGTCCACCAGCGAAGCCGTTGCCCGCTGCTCCCCCCGATGCCCGGAGCGTCGGTCTGCGGCATCCGGCCGGTCCCCCATCCATTGTCTTGCGGTCGCCCAGTGGTCGTTCCGCGTTCGTACTCCAGTACTGGCCGACTCACTTTACGGCGTACGCGAATACCCCCCGGAGGCGACCTCCAGTGGACTTAGACGCTGAGATCGTCGGACGGGTTGCTCCTTGTGGGCACGAGTGATCGGGGCCTCGCGCGTGGGTGATGATGGAGGGTACGGACAGCCATCTGTCCGCAGAATTCGTCCTTTGGCGGCCGATGGCCGCCGACTCGGAAAGGCTCGTCATGGCACCGCGCATCCTGCTGGCCCGGCACGGACAGACCGAGTGGTCCCTGTCCGGAAAGCACACCGGCAGGACGGATGTCCCGCTTCTGGAAGAGGGCCGCCGCGGCGCGAAGCTCCTGGGCGAGCGACTGCACCGCGCTCCCTACGACGGCCTCCCGGACGTCGAGGTGCGCACGAGCCCCCTCTCCCGCGCGCGGGAGACCTGCGAGATCGCCGGCTTCGGGGACCGGGCCACCACCTGGGACACGCTCATGGAGTGGGACTACGGCTCCTACGAAGGAATGACCCCGGCCGACATCCAGGCGGTCCGCCCCGGCTGGTTCATCTGGCGCGACGGCGTCCCCAGGGGAGAGACCCTGGAGCAGATCACCGCCCGCGCGGACGAGGTGGTGGCCTGGGCGCGCGAGGCCGACCGCGACGTCCTGGTCTTCGCGCACGGACACATCCTGCGGTCCATCGGCGCACGCTGGCTTGGCCTCGGCATCGACTTCGCCGCCCGCATCCGGCTCAACCCGACCTCGATCTCGACCCTCGGCTGGGCCTATGGCGAACCGGCCATCGAGTCGTGGAACGAGACCGGGCACCTGGCGTAGAAGCGGGCACCTGACATAGAACCGGGCACCTGGCACAGAAGGCCGAAAGCGGCCGCGGCTACACGGCCCGCGGCAGCGATGCGTGCCGCTCCAGGAAGCCGCCGACCCCCGAAGCCCGCCGGTGCGGCAGCAGCACCCGCGCCGTCGTCGCGAGCATCGACTGGATACGGGACGACTGCACCTCGTCCAGGAGCGTGAGCACGCGCAGGCCCGCGGTCGCCGCCTCGTCGGGGCGGCCGGCCCGGGCCAGGTCGTCGGCGAGCTCGGCGGTGTAGAGGGCGATGTTCCGGGTGAACTGCGGGGTCTGCGCCGATGCCACGCCCGCAGCGCGCCGGGCGTGCCGGGCCGCCCGCTCCCAGTCGCCGAGCGCCGACCAGCACTGCGCCTCGAGCCCGTCGAGTTCGGCCTCCCCGTAGAAGCTCATCCACTCCGGGTCGGCGTCCGAAGGGCCCCGGTCGAAGAGCGCGTGCGCACGGGCCAGCGACCGCTCGCAGCCCGCACGGTCGCCGAGCCCCGCCCAGCCCCCGGCCTCGCGCAGCGCGATCAGCGAGACCAGCCGGGGCGACGAGAGGTGCCGGGCGGCACGCGCCGCCGCCTGCGCCGCACGCACCGCCTCCCGGGGCCGGCCCGCGTCGCGCGCCAGGAAGGCCGTATTGCAGAAGGCATGCGCCTCCAGGGCCGGGTCGCCGGCCATCCGGGCGGTCGCGAGGGCCTCGGCGTAGTGCGAGCGCGCGTCGTCGAAGCGCCCCGAGTCATGCGCCAACCAGCCCACGGAGATGGCCAGTTCACCGGCGCCGGTGTGCAGCCGGTCCGCCGTCGACTGCCGGGTGGTTCCGGCGTCGAGCAGGGCGTAGGCCGTCTTCAGCGGGGCGGAGGCCCTTCGGTAGAGCCCGTCGGCGCCGTGCCGGTCGTCGAGCAGCCGGATCTTCCGCACGGCCTCCTCGACCGCGCTCACCTCCGCTTCGCCCACGCGGCTGCCGCGCTGTGCGGCGGCTTCGGCCGGGTCCTGGGCGGCGAGCCCGAAGGGGCCCAAAGAGGCGGCGGCCACGGTGGCCGTGCCGCTCATGAATGCGCGACGCAGCACGTCGCTCTCCTCGTGACTCTGGATCTCGTACGGGTCGCACTCGTGGGACTCGGAGCCGGGCGGCCCGGACGGAGGGGACTCATACAGCTGGATCGTGGTGTGTGGTGCGGGCGCTTCGGACTCGTTGCGCGCCCCCCGCCCGCGCACCGCCGAGCGGGGGGTGAACCCCAGGTCCGTCAGCGTCCGGCCGGGAAACATGTGCAGGAACACCCGCTCGTACGCGTAGTTGGGGCAGCGGATCTCGCCCGCCTCCACGCGCCCGATGTAACGGGCGTCGCAGCTGACGCGCTCGCCGATCTCACGAGCGGCCCGGCGGACCGCGGCGGCGAACTCACCCGGCGAGCGCTGCCCGCGCAGCTGCCGGAAGAGAAGATTCCGTCGTGGAGACTGAGTTGACGATGTCATCGGTGACGACGCCATGGCCTGACCCTCTCGTGCGGATCGTGCCGGAGTGTGCCGCATCTCGTGGATCTGGCGGTGCTGCCCCTGTTCCGGCGGAGCACGAACGTACCGGCTGTGACCGGGGCGCCACGCGGAGTTTGGCTACAAACGGGATATCTCACCCACGATCTGCCATGAACTGCCATCCTTTGCGGCGGCGTGCCGCCGTAGCCGTTGACGCCGCCTCGCGTTGAACCATGCGGAGAGGGAGCGACGCGGCTTCCACCCTTGCGAGGAGGGGTCCCCATGTTGGAGATCGGCACGGAGAACGCTGTTTCGCGGGCATCGTCGACGACGGCTGCCCATCTGCCGAGCCAGGACCACAGTGCGGCGCCCGCCTCGCCGCCGGGGCCTGCGGACTGCTGCGACCTGGTGACGGTGCCCGCCCGGCAGGGCCTCGAGGCCGTCGACATCCTGCGCCGGGCCGCGGGCGAGGGCGACGGGGTCGGGCCCGTGCTGCACGACGGGAGCTGCGACACCCTGGGCTTTCTGGTGCCGCCGGGGACCGCGGACGGCTGGGATCTGCCGGGGAGCGCCTGTACGCAGACCTTCGGGCACGGGGTGAGTGTGTACGGCGCCGAGCCGGAGCCGGTGCCTGCGCCGCCTGTTGCCGGGACGGGGTGGCTGCTTCCGCCGTCCGGCGAGGCCGATCCGGTGACTGATCCCGCTGTGCTGCGGGCCGCGCTGGGGCAGGCCGCCCGGACCATCGAGGCCGCGGACAGCTGTCGCTGAGGCCCTGCCCACGGCAGCGCGGGCAGGGGTGCTGTTCTGCGCGGATAATGGGCTGATGGCAAGAAACAGGCGGGGGCGGGAAGCGGCCGAGGCCGTTGTCGAGGAAGTGGACGGCGGGCTCGCCGAGCTGATGCCGGACCGGGACCGGCCGCGTGCCTGGACGCTGCTCGTCGACGGTGCCCCGCAGTCCCACGTAGACCTCGACGACCCGGCGTATCTCGACTTCGAGTACCAGCGCAGGCTCGGACACGTGGCCGATCTCGTGGCGCCCGCCGGAAAGCCGGTCCACGCCCTGCACCTCGGGGGCGGCGCCTTCACCATGGCCCGCTACATAGCCGCGACCCGCCCCCGCTCCACCCAGCAGGTCATCGAGCGCGACACGGCGCTCATCCAACTCGTCCGCCGCGAACTGCCGTTGGACCCCCAGGCCCGGGTACGGGTGCGCGGCGCCGACGCCCGCGAAGGCCTCGCCAAGATCGCGGACGGCTGGGCGGACCTCGTCATCGCCGATGTCTTCAGCGGGGCAAGGACGCCCGCACACCTCACCAGCACGGAATTCCTCACCGACGTACGCAGGGTCCTGAAGCCCGGCGGGTACTACGCGGCCAACCTCGCCGACGGGCCGCCGCTCGCGCATCTGCGCGGCCAGCTCTCCACCGCCGCCGCCGTCTTCCCGGAGCTCGCGCTCATCGCCGACCCCGCCGTGCTGCGCGGCAAGCGGTTCGGCAACGCGGTGCTCGTCGGCCGCGATCAGCCGCTGCCGATCGCCGAGCTGACCCGGCGCAGCGCGGGGGACTCGCATCCGGCGCGGGTCGAGCACGGCAGGGCGCTCGCCGATTTCAGCGGGGGAGCGGCCGCCGTCACGGACGCCGGGGCGGTCGCGTCGCCCGCGCCGCCGCCGTCGGTCTTCCGCTGAACCGGCCAGGCCTCAGTACTTGTTGATCTCGACCGCCGGGGCGTGGTCGTGCCAGGTACAGAACGCGGAGACCCGGTCGGCGCCCGACGTGAACTCCACCCTGATCCAGGTGTCCTGCTTCCACACCTGGACCGACCAGCCCGCCGCCGGGGTCGCCGAGACCAGCGTCGCCGAGTCCTTGCCGAGGTCGAAGACGACCCGGCCGCCGTCGGTCGAGTAGCTCTTCACGTTGCCCGCCGTGGCGGCGGGGGCGGAGGAACCGCTCGGCGGGGGCTTCGGCGGATCCTTCTCGGGGGACCTGGACGGTTTCTGCGACTTCGACGGCTTTGAGGGCTTCGAGGAGTGCGTGGCGCCGGTGGTCGGCGTCGGATCGGGGCGGTGCGTCGAGGAGGAGAGCGGCTCGGCGTCGCCGCCGTCGGCGGAGAGCGGGACGGCCCGCGGCGGGTCGTACGCCGTGCCCGCCATCACCGTGTGGACACCCCACCAGGACAGCGTGACCGCGGCGCCGGTGGCGAGCGACCAAGCCATTGCGTGTACGAGTCCTCTGCGCATCGCCAGCCATACTGCACCACGCACCGCACAGGCGTCCCAGGAGGACCGGTGTCGTCCGTATGGCGTACGGTGCCGCCCATGGCAAGTGTGCTCGTCGTCGAGGATGACCAGTTCGTACGCTCCGCCCTCATCCGGCATCTGACCGAGGCATCGCACACCGTGCGCAGCGTCGGCACGGCCCTCGAGGCGCTGCGCGAGGTCGCCCATTTCCGCTTTGACGTGGTGATTCTTGACCTCGGTCTGCCCGATCTGGACGGTTCCGAGGCATTGAAGATGCTGCGCGGGATCACCGACGTACCCGTGATCATCGCGACCGCGCGGGACGACGAGACCGAGATCGTACGGCTCCTGAACGACGGCGCCGACGACTATCTGACCAAGCCGTTCTCCGTCGAGCACCTGTCGGCCCGGATGGCCGCCGTCCTTCGCCGCTCGCGCGCGACGGCGGGCGAGGCGCCGGCCGGCCGGGAGGAGATCCGGGTGGGCGGGCTCGCCATCGATCCGCTGCGGCGCCAGGCGGAGCTTGACGGGGCGCGGCTCGATCTGACCCGGCGCGAGTTCGATCTGCTCGCCTTCCTCGCGGGGCGGCCCGGAGTCGTCGTACCGCGCAAGGAACTCCTCGCCGAGGTGTGGCAGCAGAGTTACGGCGACGACCAGACCATCGACGTCCATCTGTCGTGGCTGCGGCGGAAGTTGGGCGAGACGGCGGCGCGGCCGCGCTATCTGCACACGCTGCGGGGGGTCGGCGTCAAGCTGGAGCCACCGCTGACGGAGCCACCGCTGTGAGATGGGCCCTGGTCAAGGTCTGCCTGGCCGTCACGACGATGGTCGTGGTGGCCTTCGCGGTACCGCTCGGGCTCGTCATCCAGGAGATGGCGCGGGACCGGGCCTTCTCGAACGCGGAGCGGCACGCGGCCGGCATGGGCCCCACGCTCTCCATCACCACCGACCGCGATCAACTGATGCGGGCCGTCGCCACGTCCGAGGCGGGCGGCGAGGGGCGGATGGCCGTCTACGTACCGGCGATCGACAAGACGCCCGCCCTGGAGATCGGCGACGGGCGCGCCGAGGCGGCGGCGGTGGAGACCACGCGCAAGGAGGGCCGGGCGCGGACGGCGACGGTCGACGGCGGCTTCGCACTGCTCCAGCCGACGGCGCTCAGCTCCGGCAAGATCGCGGTCGTCGAGATCTTCGTGCCCGAGGACGCGGTCAGCAACGGTGTCACCACGACGTGGCTGGTGCTCGCGGGCGTCGGCATCGCGCTGGTCATCGGGTCCGTGGCGGTCGCGGACCGGCTCGGCGTACGCATGGTCCAGCCCGCCAAGCGCCTGGTGGGCGCCGCGCACGACCTCGGCGAGGGGAAGCTGGGGGCGAGGGTGGTGGAGGAGGGCCCGACCGAACTGCGCCTGGCGGCGGTGGCGTTCAACTCCATGGCCGACCAGGTCGTCCAACTCCTCGCAAACGAACGCGAGTTGGCGGCCGACCTCTCGCACCGCCTGCGTACCCCGCTCACGGTGCTGCGGCTCAACGCGGCCTCGCTGGGGGACGGTCCGGTGGCGGAACAGACCCGCATGGCCGTGGAGAAGCTGGAGCGCGAGGTCGACACGATCATCCGCACGGCGCGGGACGCGAAGCCGCAGACCGCCACGGTCGGGCCCGGCGCGGGCTGCGACGCCTCCGAAGTGATCCAGGAGCGGATGGCCTTCTGGTCGGCGCTCGCCGAGGACGAGGGGCGCGAGGTGCGGGTGGCGGGGGTGGACCTGCCGGTGTGGATACCGGTGGCGCGCCCCGAACTGGTCGCCGCGCTCGACGCGTTGCTGGGCAATGTCTTCCGGCACACGCGGGAGGGCGCGGCGTTCGCGGTGGACGTGCACAGCGCCGAGGACGCGGTGATCGTCCTGGTCTCGGACGCGGGCGGCGGCATCGCCGATCCGCAGGCTGCCCTGACGCGGGGCGGCGGCTCCGGGGAGGACGGGTCGACGGGGCTCGGCCTGGACATCGTGCGGCAGTTGGCGGAGTCGACGGGCGGCGACGTCCGCATCGGCCGGTCCGTCCTCGGCGGAACCGAGGTCCGCATCTGGATCCAACTGGACGGCCGCAGGCCCGTGCCCGGGGGCCGGGGCCACCGGGGTTCGGTACGCCGCCGAAGGCGGGCCACTGCGGGGTAGGTCCCGCCCGCGGTCGTCGCGGAGGGCGGGCCACTGCGGGGTAGGTCCCGCCCACGGTCGTCGCGGAGGGCGGGCCACTGCGGGGTAGGTCCCGCCCACGGGGCGCGGAAATTCACCTACCCGCTTCGGGGTAATGGGCGGGTGGCTGGGGAAACCCCGCGCGGAGCGCGGAAATCCACCCACGGCCCGCACTAGACAGCGAACAATTAACCACCCCCGATCGCTCCCTTAAGCCCACCCTAAGATCCAGCCCTCCACCCGCTATGCCCCAAATGCCGCGCCCCCGCGGGGTTAACGTGCTGCACGCACCCACCCCCCGCACCCCCAAGGCAGGCAAGCGATGAGCACAACGCACCGGCGCACGGTAAGCACCAAGGCCAAGGTCATGGGCGGCCTCGCGGCAGCAGCCCTCGTCGGCGGCGGAGCCTTCGCCTTCTCCGCAACGGCCCAGGCGACCAAGGCCCCCGCTGAGAACACCGCCCAGGCCGAGGGCACCGCCAAGGCCGCCGCCCAGGCGAACTTCGCCCCGTTCGTGGACACTTCACTCGCCCCCGCGTACGACCTCGTCGACACGGCGACCAAGACCGGCGTGAAGGAGTTCAACCTCGCCTTCATCACCTCCGGCGGCGGCTGCGAGCCCCTGTGGGGCGGCACCACCGGCCTCGACGACGACAAGGTCGCCTCGCAGATCGGAGCCCTGCGGGACAAGGGCGGTGACGTACGCGTCTCCTTCGGCGGCGCCGCGGGATCCGAGCTCGGCCTCAAGTGCGACACCGCCGACGCGCTGGCCAAGGCGTACGGCAAGGTCATCGACAAGTACAAGCTGACGAAGGTCGACTTCGACATCGAGGGCGCCGCCCTGCCCGACACCGCCGCCAACACCCGCCGCGCACAGGCCATAGCGCAGTTGCAGAAGGAACACGAGGGCCTGGACGTCTCGTTCACGCTGCCCGTGATGCCCGAGGGGCTGACCCAGCCGGGCGTCGACCTCGTCGCCGACGCCAAGAAGAACGGCGTGAAGGTATCCGCGGTCAACATCATGGCGATGGACTACGGGCCGTCCTACAGCGGCGACATGGGCCAGTACGCCATCGACGCCGCCACCGCCACGCAGAAGCAGATCAAGGGCGCCCTCGGCCTGTCCGACGCCGAGGCCTGGAAGGCGGTCGCGGTCACCCCGATGATCGGCGTCAACGACGTCACCACCGAGATCTTCAAGGTGGAGGACGCCACGCAGCTGGTGAAGTTCGCCGAGGAGAAGGGCATCGGCTGGCTGGCCATGTGGTCGTCGACCCGCGACAAGGCGTGCGAGGGCGGCGCCAACAACGGTGCGCAGCCGACCTGTTCATCGATCGAGCAGGAGCCGCTCGCCTTCACGAAGGCGTTCGGCGCGTACAACAAGTAACGAGGAAAGCCCGCAGAGTCCACAGAGTCCACAGAGTCCGCACCTGAGCAACCACCCCCCAACGGCGCCTCGACCGGCATCCCCCCACCCGGTCGAGGCGCACTTTTGCGTCCGGTCAGTCGGCGACGTACTCCCGTGGCAGCTCGCCGCTCGCGGCGAGCTTCGCGTACCAGTGGGCGCTCGACTTCGGGGTGCGGGCCTGCGTCTCGTAGTCGACGTGGACCGCGCCGAACCGCTTGCTGTAGCCGTACGCCCACTCGAAGTTGTCGAGCAGCGACCAGAGGAAGTAGCCGCGTACGTCCGCGCCGGCGAGGATCGCGTGGTGCACGGCCGCGATGTGGGAGTGCAGATAGCGGACCCGGTCGGGGTCGTGGACCTGGCCGTCCTCGCCGGGCTTGTCGTCGTACGCGGCGCCGTTTTCCGTCACGTAAAGCGGAACCCCGGGAGCCTGAGCGGTGTACTCAAGCAGAAGGTCCGTGAGGCCGGTCGGATCCACCGGCCAGTCCATCGCGGTGAGCTCACCGGGCGCCCGGTGGAAGGAGACATGCTCGTCGGCGCCCGGCCAGGGGGAGTGCTCGCTTGCCCCGTGGCCGTCCTTGCGCGGGCCGGTGGCGGCGTCTTCTCCGGTGGCGGCCGAGACGACGGCGGGCGAGTAGTAGTTGATGCCGAGAAAGTCGAGGGGGTGCCGGGTGATGCGCAGATCGTCGTCCTGGACGAAGGACCAGTCGGTGAGGCGTGCGGTGTCGGCGACCAGATCGTCGTCGTACGTTCCACGGAGCATGGGCCCGGTGAAGACGCGGTTGGCCAGCGCGTCGATCCGGCGCCGCGCGTCGAGATCGCCGGCCGACGCGGTGAGCGGGCGCACCGCGCTCGGGTTGAGACTGACGCCGATGCGGGCGCGGGCCGGCAGCTGCTCGCGCAGCGCCTGGGCGCCGAGACCGTGCGCGAGGTTGAGATGGTGAGCCGCGCGCAGGGCGGCCACGGGGTCGGTGCGGCCCGGGGCGTGCACCCCCGAGCCATAGCCGAGGAAGGCGCTGCACCAGGGCTCGTTGAGCGTCGACCACATCTCCACGCGGTCACCGAGCGCCTCGCCCACGATCCCGGCGTACTCGGCGAAGCGGTACGCGGTGTCGCGCTCAGGCCAGCCGCCGCCCGCCGCGGATCCGCTGGGGAAGGCGTCCTCCAGCTCCTGGGGGAGGTCCCAGTGGTAGAGGGTCACCATCGGCTGGATGCCGTGGGCGAGCAGTTCGTCCACGAGTCCGCGATAGAAGTCGAGTCCGCGCTGGACGGCGGGCCCGCGCCCGGTGGGCTGCACCCGCGGCCAGGAGACCGAGAAGCGGTACGAGGTCAGGCCCAGGTCCGCCATCAGGCGTACGTCGTCGCGCCACCGGTGGTAGTGGTCGACGGCGACGTCCCCGGTGTCCCCGCCGAGCACCTTGCCCGGCGTATGGCTGAAGGTGTCCCAGATGGAGGGGGTGCGGCCGTCCTCCCGCGCGGCCCCCTCGATCTGGTACGCGGCGGTCGCGGCGCCCCACAGGAAGCCGGGCGGAAAGCGCAGGTTCTCACGTGCCATAGGAGCGCTCCCAAGGTTCGTACGGAAAGGGGGAGTTGAAAGGAGAAGCGAGGAGAGGGCGCGGGCGGCGGCCTGGTCAGCCCTTTACCGCGCCCTGCATGATCCCGCCCACGATCTGCTTGCCGAACAGCACGAAGGCGATAAGCAGCGGCAGCGTGCCGAGCAGCGCGCCCGCCATGATCACGGACTGGTCCGGGATCTGCCCGCGGCCCAGGCCGGCCAGGGCGACCTGCACGGTGGGCTGGCCCTCCTGGGTCAGGGCGATGATCGGCCAGAAGAAGTCGTTCCAGGCCATGACGAACGTCAGCATGCCCAGGACCGCCATCGCCGGGCGCGCGGCCGGGAAGACCACGTGCCAGATCACCCGCAGACTGCTCGCCCCGTCCACCCGTGCGGCCTCGAGGAGTTCGGTGGGCAGCGCCTCCTTGAGGTACTGCCGCATGAAGAACACGCCGAAGGCGCTGACCAGGGTGGGCAGGATGACGGACTGCAGCTGGTCGGTCCAGCCGAGGTCCGCCACGACCATGAAGAGGGGGACGACGCTGAGCTGGGGCGGCACCATCATCGTGCCGATCACCAGGAGCAGCAGAGTGTTGCGGAACCGGAAGCGGAGCTTGGCGAAGGCGAAGCCCGCGAGGGTGGCGAACAGCACCGTGCCGACGGTGATGGTGCCGGCCACCACCAGAGTGTTGAGCAGGGCCGTGCCCATATTGGCGTCGGTCCAGGCGATCTCCAGATTCTTGAAGAGATTGCCGCCGAACCAGAAGGGAGGGGGAGTCTCGGCGAGCCGGGTGTTGTTGCGCGATGCGGCGATCGCGGTCCACACCAGCGGGAAGAGCGAGCCGATGGTGAAGACGATCAGCACGGCGTACGTCAGCTTCCCGCCGTGCAGATGGCGCCCGGCGCCCCGCTTCTTCGCGCTTTTCGACAGAGTGGTCGTCACGTCATCCCCTCACGCGCTCTTGCGGATCCGGCGGCTGATGGCCCAGTTGACGAGGCCGATCAGCACGAGAATCAGGAACATCGTCCAGGCGATGGCCGACGAACGGCCCAGGTGCTGGTTGAACCAGCCCTGCTCGTAGAGATAGAGGCCAAGGGTCTGGAACTGGTGGTCGGAGCCGCCGGTGGGGCTCGCGCCCTGGCTGAACAGCAGCGGCTCACCGAAGAGCTGGGTCGCCCCGATGGTCGAGACGACACAGGTGAACAGGATCGTCGGCCGCAGCGAAGGGATCGTGACGTGCAGGAACTGCTGCCAGCGGCTCGCACCGTCCAGCGCGGCCGACTCGTACAGATCGTTCGGGATGGCCTGCATCGCGGCGAGATAGATCAGCGCGTTGTAGCCCGTCCAGCGCCAGATGACGATGGAGGAGACCGCCAACTGGGCGGTCCAGTCGCCGTTCTGCCAGTCGACCGCGTCGACCCCGACCAGCCCTAGCGCCCAGTTGATCATGCCGTGGTCGGTGCGGCTGAACATCAGGACGAAGACCAGCGTCGCGGCGGCCACCGATGTGGCGTACGGGGTGAGGATCGCGACGCGGAAGAACATCGAGCCGCGCAGGCGGTAGTTGAGGAGGTGCGCGAGGCCCAGTGCCATGAGCAGCTGCGGCACGGTCGAGATGAGGCCGATGGCGAAGGTGTTGCGCAGCGCGTTCCAGAAGAACTCGTCGTCGATGAGGCGCGAGAAGTTGCGCAGCCCCACCCATTCCATGTCGGTGGGCGTCCCCAGCTCCACGCGGTGCAGCGAGGCCCACCCCGTATAGAGCAGCGGAAAGAGCCCGAAGGCGATGAAGAAGAGGAAGAACGGCGCGATCAGCGCGTAGGGACTCCATTTGACGTCCCAGCGGTAGCGGCGGCTGCGGCGTTCCCTCTGCCGTTCCCTGCGGCGCTCGTCGGCGGGATCGGTCAGGGCGGCGGCCCGTGCGCGGGGGGCCGCGCCCTCCTCCCGCTCGGAGGGCGCGGCGGCGTGTGCGTCACTGGTCATTCCGGCTCACTGGTCCAGTGCGTTGTCGATCGTCTTCACGGCTTTGTCCCAGGCCTTGTCGGGGGCGGTTCCCTTCTGGTCGATGCCGAGCATTCCGGTGTCGGCCAGGTACTGGGAGATGATTCCGTCCTTGGGGCCGATGGGCTGGACCGGCACGCCCTCGGCGGCCTTGGAGAAGATCTGGCCCACGGGCGCGTTGCCGAAGTAGGGGTTCTTGGCGTCCTTCACCTCGGGCAGGGCGTATGCGGCGTCGGCGCTGGGGAAGCTGGCCCGCTCGTCGAAGAGCTTGGCGAGCTGCTTGGGCTCGGTCAGCCAGGCCGCGAGCTTGGCCGCCTCCTCCTTGTTCTTGCCCGCTTCGGGTACGGCGAGGAAGGAGCCGCCCCAGTTGCCGGGCCTGGGCGAGGCGGCGACGTCCCACTTGTCCTCGCCCTTGTCGCCGGCCTTGTCCTTGATGTAGCCGAGCATCCAGGGCGGGCAAGTGATGGTGGCGAAGGCGCCGTTGGAGATCGCCTGGTCCCAACTGGGCTGGAACTGCTGGAGCTTGCTGGTGAGGCCCGCCTCGGCGAACTGGGCGGCGATGTCCCAGCCCTCCTTCACCGTGGCGCTGTCCTTGTAGATCAGCTCGCCGTCCTTGTCGTAGAACTTCTCCTTGCCGGAGGCGTGCACGGCGGCCATCACGCCGGTCGCCCCGTCCACGAAGGAGGTGCCCTTGGGGGCCTTCTTCTGGTACCGCTTGCCGACGTCGAGGTACTTGTTCCAGTCACCCGCCCACAGCTTGGCCACGTCCTCGCGGTCGCTGGGAAGGCCGGCCTTCTCGAAGAGGTCCTTGCGGTAGCAGATACCGGTCGGTCCGACGTCGGTGCCGAGGCCGATCGTCTTGCCGTCGTCGGTGGTGCCCTGCTGCCATTTCCAGTCCAGGAAGTCGTTCTCGTCCACTCCGGCGACCTTGCCGAGGTCCATCAGCTTGTCGGAGTGGGTCCCGGTCAGCTCGGCGATGTTGCCGACCTCGACGGCCTGGATGTCGGAGAGGCCGCTGCCGCTGCTGAGATGGGTGAGCAGCGCGGGCCAGTAGTTCTCGTTGCGCTGCACGGAGTTCTGCTTGATCTTGATATCCGGGTGGAGTTTCTCGTACTCCTTGTAAAGCCCGGCCTCCTCGAGACCGAAAGCCCCGAAGACTCCGACGGTCAGCGTGGTCTTGCCCTCGCCGCCTCCGCCGCCTCCGCCCGAGGAGCCGCCGGGCTCCTCCTTGTCCTCGGCGCAGCCGGCAAGCAGCCCGGCGCCCAGTGCGGCGACGGCCGCGAGGACCACCGCCTTGCGGGACGTGCGAGGTGAAAAGCGCATTGCGTCCTCCTCGTGCTCCGACGTGCCGGCCGCCCTTGGTCAACTGCGGTGCGTGGAGTGTGAATCGGGGCAGGGTACGTGCGGGTCGTGTAAGAGCCAGGTACGGTGGGAGCGCTCCCATGTGTGATGTCTTGAAGAGTCGCGGCTCGGCCCGGGGGTGTCAAGGCACCCGACGGCGGGAGTTGGTCCTTCCGTGGCGGAAGTCGTAGATGTGTGCGACCTGCAACCATGGCCGGCTGTTAGATTGCGCGAGGTGGGGAGGCATTGATGGGGAGTCGTCAGCCCAAGAGCCGCAGCGGGGGACGTCCGACACTCGAAGAGGTGGCCGCGCGTGCCGGTGTCGGCCGCGGCACCGTGTCCCGCGTGATCAACGGCTCGCCACGGGTCAGCGAGCACACCCGCGTCGCCGTCGAGGAGGCGGTGGCCGAGCTCGGCTACGTACCGAACACGGCGGCCCGCGCACTGGCCGCCAACCGCACGGACTCGATCGCGGTGGTCGTCCCCGAGCCGGAGTCGCGCTTCTTCGCCGAGCCGTACTTCTCCGACATCATCCACGGCGTGGGCGCGGCCCTCGCCGACACGGAGATGCAGCTCCTGCTGACCTTCGCGGGCGGCGACCGGGAGCGCAGACGCCTGGCCCAGTACTTGGCCGCGCACCGCGTTGACGGCGTACTCCTCGTCTCGGTCCACGCGGACGACCCGCTGCCGGACCTCCTGGAACAGCTGGAGATCCCGGCCGTGATCAGCGGCCGCAGGTCCGCCGACGAGACGCTCGCCTCGGTCGACTCCGACAACTTCGCGGGCGCCCGCGAAGCGGTGCAGCACCTGCTCTCCCGAGGTCGCCGCACTATCGCGACGATCACCGGCCGCCTCGACGTGTACGGCGCCCAGCGCCGCCTCGACGGCTACCGCGACGCCCTGACGGAGGCGGGCACGCCGCCCGACGAGGACCTGATCGCCCCCGCCGACTTCACCGAGGAGGGCGGCCGCCGCGCGATGACCGAGCTGCTGGACCGCAGGCCGGACCTGGACGCGGTCTTCGCAGGCTCCGACGTGATGGCGGCGGGCGCCCGCCAGATCCTGCGCACCGCCGGCCGCCGCATACCGGAGGACGTGGCCCTGGTCGGCTTCGACGACTCGGCGATCGCCCGCCATATGGACCCGCCCCTGACGAGCGTGCGCCAGCCGATCGCGGAGATGGGCCGCACGATGACGGACGTACTCCTCGCGGAGATATCCGACCGCCGCCCCGCGGCCTCCCGCCGCCTGGACCGCCCGCAGATCGTCCTGCCCACGGAACTGGTGCCACGCGCCTCGTCCTGAGGCCTTTACGCATACGTACGCATACGAATACGGGGATGGGGACCATGGTCAATGTGGTGTTGCTCGGAATCCTGGCGCTGGCCGTCGGTGGATGCGTCTGTGTGGTGTGGGCGGAGCGCGGCGGGCCCCGCTGGGTCCGCGGAGTGGCCGCGGTGACGCGCTTCGCGGGCGAGCTGGTGAGCCACGCCGGGAAGAGCGGGAGTTCGAGCCGGTCGTCGTCCGGCGGCGACGGCGACTAGACGGCCCCTCCGAAGTGACGAAGCCCCGCACCTGATCGGGTGCGGGGCAGCTGGAGGGGAGCTCAGCGGAGGGGCGCCAGGGCCTTCCCCGCGTGGTGGATCACGTTGCCGTTGAAGCAGTTGTCGGCGTGGTCGCCCAGGACCGGCACGATGGCCACCTCCTGCAAGCAGACGGCGGCGGCGGTGAGGTTCCAGATGTTCGCGGGGTTCAAGCCTCTTCCGAAGTTGTCGCCGCTGTCGGCGTGGGCGGGGGAGGCAAAGGCCAGGGTGGCGATGCTGAGCACAGCGATCGCAGTGATCTTCTTCATGGGCTGACAACGATGATCACGTGAAGACGTCACCGCCCCACAGCGGTCCCCCAAGTGGCGTCCCCCGGTTGACAGGCAGACCATGGAATGAAGGGGGAGTGTGGGCACGGCCCGAATGGAGGCATTCGTCATGATCGAGGTCAAGGCGGTCGAGAAGCCGGACGAGCGGCGTGATTTCCCCCGCGGCCACCTCGAAGCCGTCCATCTCACAGGGCTCGACTTCGCCGTGGGTACATTTGAGCCCGGCTGGCGCTGGTCCGAGTCCGTGGCGCCGATCGCGGGGACCAAGAGCTGCGAGATCCACCACAACGGCTATGTCGTCGAAGGGCGGATGCACGTCCGCATGGACGACGGAGGCGAGGCCGAAGTCGGACCGGGCGATGTCTTCGTGGTCCCGCCCGGACACGACGCATGGGTCGTGGGCGATGAACCAGCCGTCGTCTACGACTTCGCGGGAGGCATGGCACAGGAGTACGCGAAGGCGGCGGAGGGATAGCCGTTGGGGTTCCCGTTCTGTTCCCAGAGATCAGGACATGAAGAAGGCCCGACCCGCTTTCGCGGATCGGGCCTTGATCATTCAGGGTGAGTGACGGGACTTGAACCAGATAATTGACCGTACTGTGACCTGCGACGATGCCGGAAATCGGCCCGTACCTGCTCACTTCGATGCCACTGGATGCCAGCTGATCACGGTATCCACCGGACGGTTTGGCCACGGCCAAACGTGCGCGACGTCGAGCGGCAGTCCCCCTCCGCGGTGAGTGCAGACGCCCCTTACCGCGGTACGCAGCCGCACGACAACGCCCCCGCCCCGTAGGGGCAGGGGCGTCGCGGTCCCTCTCCGGGGCCTGGAGGGCTGACCAGAGAGGGCCGTTTGTGGATGTGCCAGAGGCACCTACACAGACTCACCAGACCTCGCGGTCGGTTTCAACGACGACAACCTGATCTCACGCGGACGAGGATGGTCGACTCGTGCGAGCGGGCTCACTCCGGGCTTGTGGCGCGGGCCGCGGCACGTGCGTTCCGTAGTGCGTCGCTCTCCTCTTGTTCCTGGCACGGGCACGGGCACCCGTCCTCGCGTACCAGGACGAGCCGGTCACCGTCGATGCCCAGCGCGGTGCCGAGGGTGCAGTGATGTGGGTCGGCCAGGTCCGCGGTGAGTAACTGCCGCAGGCACGGCCCGCACGGTACGGGCAACGGCTCGGGGCACGGAGCGGTCTGGGCAACCATCGGCATAGGGCCCGCTGAGGTGGTCATGGGTCTCCACTCGATGACAGGGGGTAGGCGGCCGCTCCCGCGCTCAGATCAGAGCGGCCGCCCTCCTTCCCGCGGCCGGCCCGGCGACAGGGGTGGTCGCGGAGTCTCGGCGTGCTGCTCGCCATATGTGGCGCCTCCGGGCTCCCTTCTGGCAGGGTGCTTCGCGGCGGCATCGGTGGCAGCCCCAGAGGTGCTGGAGGTAGCGGCCGTAGGCCTGTTCGACGGCACGCTTGGAGGCAGGCAGAGGCTGCGTGCTCATTGCTCGTCCTCGCCCGACAGGTTGCGGCCGATGGCGATCAGTGCGGCGACGGACTTGGGCGCGCACAGATCATCGGCGAAGCGCGGCGGCACAACCCAGTAGATGCCGGGCGCCTCCCGGCGGGAAGCGGCCGGGACACCCAAGTACGTGCCCGCCCCCAGGAGCGGGGCCACGTTGTTGTACGCCCACCGCTCCTTGGGCGTGGGCTCGATCAAGGAGTAGTAATACTGGCCGAAGTGGTCGCGGATCAGTGGGCCGTTGAGCAGGTCGGTCAGAGGCGCGGCCATCGCTTCCACGTCGTCGGACGCGAACGCCCCGTGAACGAGCGCGGTGGGCAGACGGATGGCGCAGAACCGCTCGCCGAGCGGAAGTAACGCCACCTTCTGATCCGTCCACTCACGGTGCGCCTGCTCCGGGGCGGTCTGTGCGCGCGCCAGCCAATCGAACGCGGCTCTCTCTGCCACCTGGTTCATCCGAATGCCTCCGCGGGCAGTCGAGGGCCGCCGCCGGGGCCGAGTACGGCAGCGAGGTATACGGGATCGATGACGCGTCCGGATCCGTCCGGCGCCTCCAGCCAGACTCGGCCGGCGGCAGCGCGGTGCGTGGGAGGGCAGTGCAGCGGCCAGCCGTGAGGGCGCAGGGTGATGAGCCGGACGTCCGCCAGCTGCTCGGCGGCATCGAGGGGGACCAGCCACCATGCGGTGTCGAGTCCGAAGTCCATGAGGAGGGGGCCGCTCTCGCGGGTGGGCAGGCGCCGGACGGCCTGGAGAGCGGTCACGAGCTGTGTCTCGGCAGCCAGCCACCGCGTGCAATGGATCGGCGCGAGCCCACCCATCTCCCAGACCTCGTACGCGAGTTGAGGGCGCCGGGCGCAGTTCGCGAGCCAGGTGTCACCCGGCTCGGGCTCCGCGGTTTTCCTAGTGCTTGCGGCCATGACCAGGACGTTAGGGAATCCCGAGAATCACGGCAGTCGTTGATTCTCGGATATTCGCGGGGTCCGCAGTGTGATTCTCCGGAATTCTCACGCCATGTCGAGGTGCGCCCGCGCTCGGGCAAGCAACATATGCGCGTGGGATCCGTACACCGCGGACTGTGAGAGAGAGTCCCAGACGCGCCGGTACAAGGTCAGGCTCGGGGCGTCGTCGAGCCACAGCTCCGCGTGCCAGTCCTCGACGATCGTTAGTCGGTCGTCGTACAGCCAGAACCCGTTGGCAGGTGGCACGTCGACGTCGGCCCCGAGCGGGACGATGCCCAGCTTTACGGTGTCCAGGCCGATGGCCCCGACCAGACGATCGAGTTGGGCTGTGCGTACGTGCGACGGCGCGACACCGGCGTGGAGTGCGGCCTCCCACATGACGATGTGGAAGACGCGGCCGGGCTGGTAGAGCAGCTCTTGCCGCTGCATGCGGGCGCGTACGGCCGCGTCGAGGTCTCTTGGAGAGCGGTGCAACTTGGTGTATCGCGCGAAGATGTGGCGGGCATACTGCGGGGTCTGGAGCATGCCTACGACCATGGCGCTCTCCCAGGCGCGGAGCACCGTGGAGCGTTCGTACTCGACAGTGAGCGCGTCCTGGACTGGCTTGTGCCCTGCGCGGAGTTGGCGATTCCATGACCGGGAATGCGACTCAAGCCCTTGTAGTCGTGCGGCGAGTTCCTCAGCTGCGGCGGGCTGCCCGGTTGCGTGCGCCCAAGCTGCGAGATCTTCAAGGCTCGGAGTCTGTCGACCGGCTTCCAGCTTGCTGACCTTGGACTGTGGCCAGTTGAGCCGGTCAGCGAGGACGCGTTGTGAGACCCCGGCGCGGAGCTCACGGAGCCGGGCGCCGAGGGTCGCTCGTCCTTGCTGGTAGTCGGTACTCACATGGCGAACGTACCGGCTACACCTGGTCGTACGGCATGGCGTGGTGCTCAGCGGCCTCGCGGACCTGCGCGTATCGGACGACTTCCACTGGGTCGGTGACCAGCTCGACGCCAGTCATGCTGTCGGCGGCGTCGAAGTGAAGCAGTGCCACAACCCGCGAATCAAAGATCCAGAAGTCCAGTTCAGGGAGCTGGAGTTCCTCAGCCTTGCCGCGCGAGAGGACATGGATGCGCTCGCCCGCGGCCGTGTTGCGGCGGGCGTTGCCGAGGAGGTACCGCTGCCCCTCCGTGGGCGGCTCATCGAGAACGCGCACACGCTCGAACCGCTTGCCGAGAGCGGTCTGTTCGCGTCGCTCGACGCACCACGGATCGTCGAGGTCCCAGTCGACGGGCTCGCCGCGCACAAACTGCGCGTACGTCTCGGTGACCTCGTCCGATGCGTACCGGCGGCGGGTCTCCAGCCTCCACGCGGAGTGCTTGAAGCTGGTGAACATGCCGTCGAACTCGTCGAAGGTAATGAACTGGGGCACGTACTCGGGCTCCTTGGGGCCGAAGTTGGCGAGCAATTCGCGAGGCACCGTGACGGCGCCCTCGTCGACCGTGAGGTTATCGAGCTGGTCGAGCTCGGCTGAATCCGTCACGCGGTTGCCCTGGACGACGTATTGGTCAGTGCCAGGGATCTCGTACAGAGTGGGGCATCCGTTGTTACCGCTGTTCGTGCCCACTTTCCACAGGCGTCGCGTCATGAGCGTCCCTTTCCGGGTGTGTGGTCGATCGACCGTAGCTACCCCGCGGCCGGGCGCAAGAGGGCCTCGGGCATGACGAAGGCCCCCTCCCACCCGAAGGCGAGAGGGGGTGTTCACGTTTCAACTTGTGTCAGCGGTAGTGCCGCGGGCAGGCGCGTAGAGAGCCGGTGACATCGGGCCGCCTGGTTCATCGCCGACGATGTCACCGGCCTGGAGCTCCCATGAAGGTAGGCGCACTCCCGCATCGTCGACCTTCAAGGTTGAGGCGGAACGGCCGTGTCCAAGGGAGCTCGTCGCGGCCGTTCCTGCTGTCAGTTTCCTCCTGCTTGCGGTAGATGGCCTCTACTGCCTTGAAGGTGGTGAACTGTGGGGAGTTCAGGTCAAACCCGTCTGAGGCGAATGCCCCACCATCGCGTGATGGGGAGGTTTGCCTCAACTCGCTGTGCACCACGCTTCGTTGAGGAATGCATGGATCAAGTCGCTACAGCCACTCTCCAGCCGGAGGCGCAGCTACTTGGCGCGTATTGGCTGCACTCCCCAATCCTGCGCCACGACGTCGACGGGTGCCCCCTGTGCCCTGAGGCGGTCTGCTCAGACCGTCCGAGCAGCGCTTGGCCGACGGACCCGGTGGAGCACGCGTCAGCGGGCGAATAGCGAGACCGCACCCGTCGCTGCGCCGGCCACGCCCGCGAGGGTGGCGATCGTCGGCAGCGGCCACCGGCCCCGCTCCAGGGCCCGGATGCGGGTCTCGTGGTCCTGGATAGAGGCGGCCTGCCCTTGATAGGCCGTCGAGCTTGGCGTCGACCCGTGTCACGGCGTCGTGCAGGGATCTCATCTCTCCGTACATCTGTGCCGAGCTGATGTAGACGCCGTCACCGGGCGCCGTCACTCCTGTGTCCTTACTGTCTCGGTCAGGAGGTCCGTTGCGCCCGCGGTGAGTACGGCGGCGAGGGACTGTGCGAAGGTCCGCACGACGCGCTCGGTGGTGGCCTTCCAGAAGGCGGAAGTCATCGTGGTCTACCTCACTTCTTGGGAAGCTTGAGGGTCTGGCCGGGCGTGATCGCGTCGGCGTCACGGAGGCTGTTGAGCTTGGCGATCTCCTGCGCGCGCTTGCCGTCGCCGAGCTTTGCCGCGGCGATGGACCGGAGGGTGTCGCCCTTGCGGACGGTGTACGTCGAGGTGCCGCCCGGCGACCAGCTCGCGGGGTGCTTGAGCCGCTCGGCGACGCGCTTGTGGATGTTGGCCCAGTCGACGCCGCGGGGGTCGACCTTGCCGGGTTGCCAGTCGAGGTGGCGGATCACGGACGCGGCCGTCCAGCCGTGGCGGCGGCAGATCGCGGCCGAGGCCCGCACGATCGCCTCGACCTGCGCGGCGGGCCACGGGCCTTTGCCGTCGCCGAGGTTCTCGCACTCGTAGCCGTAGAAGTGCCGGTTCCCGTCGGTGTTCGCCTCGTTGTCCGCAGGCAGCGCGCGTTCGGCGATGACGGCGCGGAGCACGTCGTCGTCGCCGAGGCCGGCGTGGTTGGCGCGGCCGTATCCGACGAGGTGGACGCGGCCGTCCTTGGTGATGACGCCGTGGCACAGCGGGCCGGGCAGGGAGGCGTGTCCGTCGCGGCAGATCTTCACCGTGGCCGCGCTGCCCTTCGTGACGGTGTGGTGGATCATCACGCCGTGCACGGGTCCCCATGGGCCCTTGTGGTTGCGGTTGCGGTGTTCCCAGGCGCCGACCTCGACGACGGTGACGCCCTCGTCGCGGAGCGCGTCGAGGAACGATCCTGCGGACAGTGGTGGGGCCATGGGGTCTCCAGACATGAGGAAACCCCGTCGCATCCGGCACGCGACGGGGGCGGGGAGCCGTTCGGCGGTGAGGCGGAACGGTCTGGTTATGAGGACAGAAGGAGTGTCCTGGCGGGGCGTTTCACTTGTTGAAGCAGAAGCGGTCAGATCCAGGTTCGAACAGTCCGATAGCGCTGACTGTGTTCCCACACGCATTGGCACCCGGGTTGATGGGCACCTGGACGTTGCCGCTGACGCGGCCGGGTGAGTACTGCGTGGCGCCAACGGCCTGGGCGCCGGGGAAGGGATCGGCGGCGGCCGCGCCGGCTCCGCCGATGACGGTGGCCGTGGCGAGGGCGGCTGTGGCGAAGATCGTGCGCATGCGCATGGGGTACCTCCTGGTGAGGGAACGGGTCTTCCGGGTACCAGGCCTCACCAGTCCGACATTCGGATAAAGCGATCATGGGCCGTCTGCGGTAACCGAGCCGTCCGTTCGTGGGAGCCCGGCTGCGTCTAGGACGCGGCTTCGTAGGAGCCCCAGATGTTGAGGCGGTCGCCGACGGCCCACGCGGTATTGCCGGGCTGCACGGTGGTCGTGCTGCTGGCGGTCTGTGAGGGCATCTCCTGGCTGTCCATGAACCCGCCGTCGCCGTTGACGACGATCGCGGTCAGGGTCTGCGTGCTGGCGTTGACGTAGGCCGAGGCCTGCCAGCGTGCCGAGGCGGAGGTGTCGAAGATCCAGGCTTCCAGTGGCTGCCAGGTGTTGCCGTCGGCGGTGTACGGAGCAACCGGCAGGGAGAACGACCAGTTGGCGTCGGTGACGGACTGCGTCGAGGTGGCACCCCACGTGAAGCGCATCGCGATGTTCACCGTGGGGCCCACGACCTGATAGCGGCCCAGGAGCGTGCCGTCGCCGAGCGTCGTCGTGCCCGAATCGGCCGACCACACGGGGGTGTAGGGCTGCCAGAGGCCGGCCATGGCGTTGAGCCGTGCGGCGGTGATGCGCTGGCCGGGCTGCCACAGGGCGTACGCCATGCTGCCTCCTTCAGAGTGCGACGATCGTGGGCTGCGCGAGCCGGAGATCGGTGCCCGCGGTGTGGGCCTTGACGATGCCGTTGACGCTGCGGTCGAGGGTGAAGCGCTGCGGGGTGACGAGGGCGAACTCGTCGTAGAGCAGCTGGGGGTTGACGTTGGTCATGCCCGCGAACGCCGACGCGGACAGGCCCACCGCACCCGAGGCGATCGGGTTGGTGACGATGGTCTCCGCGTGGTGCCACACGGTCGGCTCGGCCGTGCCGGTGGGCCACACCCGCATCTGGATCAGCTGCCCGGTCAGCTTCACGCGCAGCTCGAACTGGGCGCCGGCCGTGTAGCTGTACGGAAGTTGGGGTGTGCCGCCGATCTGGGTGGTGTCGCGGGTGATGGAGGCGAACATGCCGCCGCCGGTGGCGAAGTGGATCCGCGCCCGGTAGTAGGTGCTCTGGTCGGCGTAGCGCAGCAGGACCGCGGGCACCATGGAGGCGCCCGTGGCGACCTGCGAGACCGCCATCCGCACCCGGACCTCGCAGTCTCCGATCGGCCGGTCGACCGGTCCGGGCGGCAGCCACGGCGGCAGGTCGGTGATGCGGATCTTGTCGCCGATGCCGAGCGTCTGGAAGCGCAGCGTCGAGGGGGCGGCGGCGAGGGTGATGATGCCGCGGGTGCCGTCCACGGGGAGACGACTGTACCGCCGTCGTCGTTGCGGCCCAGGATGCGGGCCCCGTTGTTCTGCTGCTGGAGGTACCACTCGGCCACCGTGCCGGTGGAGCGGATCCGCAGGGGGGCGCGTCCGCTACGTAGATCAGCCAGCGCAGCAGAGACGCGATGGTCTTGCCGGAGCGGACCGAGCCCTCCCACACGTTGATGCGCGCCTCGGCCTGGACGATGGAAACGATCTGCTTGCGGGACAGCGGCAGCGCATCAAGGAGACTCACCTTCCGCCTCCTCGCGCTGCTCCGCCTCGCCCTCCTTGACGACCTCCGCGAGCCCCTGGAACAGCTTCCCGAGCATCGAGCGGGCGTCATCCGCACCGGAGTCATCCATCGGCGGCACGAGGCGCAGCGACTGGGCGGCGGCGGTGGCCGCGGCGGACATGAGTGCCTTCTTGTCGTGCGCCGGCGGCTCGTCGACGTGGCGTTCGGCGTAGGTGTTGTCCTTGCCGCCGAAGCTGAACACGACGGAGGGCATCCAGAGTTGCGCGGTGAGGCGGAGGGCATCGTCGGTGAGGGCGTCGGCGAGGATGACGCGCTTCTCGGCGAGTTGGGCAATGCGGGCGCGGGTGGCGTCCTCGGTCAGCGTGGTGTTGAAGGTGAGGTGCAGCTCGGCGGCAAGGACGCTCACGGTGCGTGTGGCGCGGCCGATCTCGCGGGCGATGGCGTTGCGGCCGAGACCTTGTGCGTGGAGACGGCGGACTGCCTCGCGGTCCTCGTCGGTGACCGGGTTGCCGTACTGGTTGGGCATGGACACCTCCGAGCATGCGAAAGCCCGACCACGGGGGGCGTGGTCGGGCAGTGAGGGGTGAGCTACTGGCCGAGGAGTTTCGCCTTCTGCGCCTCGAACTCCTCGGGGCTCAGGACGCCTTGCTCTCGAAGCTGCGCCAGCTTGCTGAGTTCGTCAGCGATTGAGGCAGGCGTAGCGGGCACCGAATGTGTTCCGTGCTGAGTTGCGATCGCCTCATCCAGCGCCACGCGCAGCTCTTCAAACTCCGGCTGCTGTTTCTTCGTGAACATGACGGAGTTTTCATCCTGGGCCGCTCGCAGGCTTTGGTTTCCGAACTGTGAGCGTCGCTCGATCCCGCCGGGCACGGTGAACTGGATGAACCCATTCACGAGGGGGCCCGCTGGCTTCCACTGGACGGCAGCGATCTGCGAGACGTGAAGCCGTTTGTGGCCCTTGCCTACGCCCCCGCGGGTGAGGAAACCCTTGCGGGTGATGGTGACGTACTCACCGTCGAACTCGATCTGTCCGCCCTTGCCGCTCACTTTGATCATGGCATGGCCCCAGTTGCTCTTGCCGACATCGTGGCACGCTCGGTGAGCTCCGGCGACTGGAACGACAGAGGCCCGCACGAGGCGGGCCTGTTGTTTCCGGGCGTGCCGGATCTGCGGCTCAGTGTGCGACATGATCGCGCGGAAAGCAACTACGGGTGTAGTGAATTCTGTCGGGTGAAGAAGAAGGCAGGGTCATCAAGGGGGGGCATATTGCCCCCGTGGTGTCCATCACACCTGAACACCAGAGCCTGGAGAAGAACGCACCGGCGATCATGCCCAAGGTTGCGTCTGGGCAGGAGTCCTGCGGCATCGCCTCGTTGCACCCGCAGGCGCGCAGTGAGGCCCGTACCATCGGCGAACACTCCCGCGAGGGCACTCCGGTGATCATGAATCTGACCGAGATGGGCGGCACGAGCACGAAGCGACTTATCGACTTCGCCCCCGGTTTGGTGTTCGGCCTGCATGGCAGCATTGAGCGCGGAACACAGAAGGTGTTCCTGTGGTCACCCAGTAAGCTGCTACTGCGTCATCTGCTCCTCCCCGCAACTCGCCGAACATGGCTGCAAGTTCGGCGCGGCCCCTGACGGTCAGGGGCGAACAGAGGAGAAAGGTGGTGGGGCGATGCTGAACATGAGTAAGCCCGACAGGAAGTGGACCGGCCCCGAGAGGTGGCAGGTTGGCGTCGGACTGTTGGGGGTGCTCGTGGCGGTCATCGCCACAGTGGGGCAGTTCGTCCGCTAGGGCGCCCACGCATGAGACGGTCGCGACCGGGGCTGCATACGCAGCGAGCCCGGTCTGCTGATAGGCGACCGGGCTCGTGAACTACGCGGAAGGGTCTGGCTCTGGCAGGAGCCGGGCCCTTCTGTCGTGCGGAGGGAGGTGTAATTTCCACATCCCAACACGAACAACTTTACAGCGCTTCGTGACTCACGATGATGGCGCCGCCGCGATGGTGCATGCGCGGTGGGGCGATACCGGGCGTTACCCGACGCATAGCGGTCAGTGCGGCCGGCACTCATTGGTGTGGGCAGTCGACCCACCAACCGCACTGTCCGCAGTACGTGGGAGCGATACGGGCGACGAGCCGTCGGAGTGAGCGCGGCATGGTGGTGCTCCTGTCTCGTGTGATCGGGATGGGGAACCGGGGCGGTCGGGATACCTGGCAGCGATCGGCCGCCCCGGGGTCTACTGGCCGCGCACCTCGTGGTGACGGATCTCCTCGGCCGGGTCGTGGACGAGCGTCCCGGCCTGTCCGATGGGCTCTGCACGCAACCCCTTCTGAGACGGGCCCTCGTCGACGTTGTTGGTGTTGTTGGCTGACCTGCAACAACAACCGTCACCGTGCGCCTGGTTCGACTCGGGGGGAGCGGGCGGGATGTCCTCGTGATGCACGCCCGGACCGTTGCCCTTGGGGGTGCGCACACCCGAGCGGACGCGGATCTTCTCCGTCTTCAGTAGCGCGCGCACGGCCTTCGTGTCGTCCACGCCGAGCTCCTTCCGGAGCGCGGTCAGCAGCACGTGGTTGCCGCCCTTGCCGAGCGCGCGGAGCGCCTCGCCGACGTCCGGCGGCTCCTGCTCCTCGGACTCCTCGGCATCGCCGCCGCGTCGCTTCGTGAGCCACGCGCGGGCCCGCTGCCACACGACGCACGCGATGACCCCAGCGACGAAGTACGCGATGTAGGGCACGCGAGTCACGACCAGGCGCACCACGAGGACCGCGGCGCCCCCGAGGACCAGGACCGCGAACGCGCCTGCGATCCGGCTTGGCGGCTCATCCGGCTCGGTCTCCTCGACAGGAGTCTCCTCGCTCATGCCACGGCCCCGTACACCGTGTCGCCGAGCCAGTTCGCGGCCTGCGCAATCGGCACGGCCGCGAGCCCGGCTACGCCCGCGCTCGTACCGAGGCAGATGCCGCACCAGGCACCCATCTTCAGGCCGCGGCCGTACCGGCTCGACTTCTTGACGGCGACGATCACGGCGACGGTGAGGATAAGGACGATGCCGCCGCCAGTCTGCGTGAGAGGGATGTACCCGGCCCCGGACGAGCGTTGGCCGGACTGACCTCCCACGCCCCAGATCAACGCCACGTCACCGAGCCAGTTCGTGATCCACAGGGTGGTGTCGGCGAACCAGCCGATGAGGCCCCCGACGCCGAGGGTGACCAGAACGCCGTACGTCCAGGCCATGAGGAACGGCAGGAGTCCGCCGGCCTGGCGGAGAGGGTCGTTCCTGAGGGTCTTGGAGCCGGGCCACCATTGCACGAGGGTGGCGACGAGGATGCAGATGCCGACGGTGACACCGCCGAGGGTTACGTAGGTCACGGGTCAGTGGCTCCAGACGACCGTGACGAACGCCGTGGCGACGGTGAGGACGGCGGCGGTGCGCACTGCGGGCAGGACGTAGCGGCCGAGGGCGTGTTCGGGGGCACAGGCGAGGAGGCCGAGCAGGGCGAGGATCGCGAGCAGCGGGAAGACGAGGAGACCGAGGATCAGCACGCGACCCCCATCCGCAAGTAGCGGTTGACGGTCTCCGCCTTCGCGTTGGCGTCGGCGACCTGGTGGACGTACTTCAGGACCTTGTCCGGATCGGTGATCCCGGCGGCCTTGGCGGTCCGGACCGCGTCCTTCACGGTCATCGGGCCCGTGGAGTTGGGCCCTGGGCTGCCGAATCCGTTGTCCGGGTCTTGCCCGGATTCGCGCGGATCGGCGTCCGGATCGGTCCGGAGCACCTGCTCCTCGGCGGCCACCATGCCCCGCGCGCGGGTCAGTTCACGGTTGATCGCGACCATGGCGAGCTCTCCGCCGGCCTCCGCACGCTGCTTGTCCACCCACTGCTGCGTCTTGTCGTCCAGTGGCTTGGCGTGGTGGCGCAGGACGATGGTCCACAGCGTCTTGACGATGCCTGAGACGACGGCGCCGATGATGCCGATCGCTTCCTGTCCGGCGAGCCAGCCGTGCGCGCCGACCGCGACCATCGCCACGGCGAGGGCGCCGTGCCCCATGTTGCGGGGCTGCTCGGCGCGGGCGGGGTCGTAGCGGGCGAGCCACTCGACGGCCATGCACAGGATCCACGCGAGGTCGAAGGCGACAGCGGCCGCGTACGCGGCAGGGGCGACGGTGACGCGGGCGAGGAGATCGCCGATCGAAGCGGTGGACCAGACGACAGCGACGGCGACGAGGAGGCCGGCCGCAGCGGTCACCGCGTTCAGGATGGTGCGGTCCCAGTCGCGGGGCGGCACGGGCACCTCGACTTCGTACCGGTCGAGCACCATCTCGGTGATGCCGTTCACGGTGTGCGGGACGAGTCGTGTCCGGCGGACAGTGCGTGTCTTCACCGGGCCCCTCCGGCGGCACGTACCGCTACTGCGGGGTCGGGCGGCTGGGTACGCTCCATGGCGGACCTGCTCTTTCGTCGCAGTCAGAGAGGTCCACCCCTCGATCCGGCGCTCCCACGCCACATGGGCCGAGGGGTTTTCCCGTTACCGCGTACGACGCTAGCGACTTCCTTGCCGTATGGCAATGAAGTCGGGAGGATGGTGCCCCATGGCCAACGAAGAAGGAGGGCCAGACATGGTGTCGTTCCGGGAGTTGGCCCGACGGCTGGTCAGTGACGGCATCGTCGAGCGGATCACGCACCAGCGGATCTCACAGCTTGCGCGCGAAGACGCGGACTTTCCGCCGGTCGTGCCGGTCGGCCGGTCGAGCGTGGTCGACTACCGGGCGGCTCGCCCTTACTTCGCCAACAGGAAGTCGAGGCAGGGGCAGCGCACGGACTTGAAGAAGGCGGACCCGGAGGCGTAGCGGTGGTTGATCAGCTCGTAGAGCCCTGCCGCGCATTCCCGTCGGCAGGGCCTGAATCTGCCCCAGAGGAGAGGTTCCGATGTGGTCCACTCTGATCGCCGTGCTTGGAACACTCGCCGGCGCCGCCCTGGCCAGCCTCACTGCGCACTGGACGGACCGCCGCGCCCGCGACGCCGAGTACCGCCAGCGGGTCTTGGATGCCACCGCGCAACTGCTCGCCGCGGCCCTGGAGTACCGCCAGCAGTACTGGATTCAGGTTGCCGACCTGCGTGACGGCGTGCCCCTGGGTAGAGAAGCGCGGGTCGAGCTGTATCGAGCCCGTTCGGCCGTCACGCAAGCTTTCGACCGCATGGCGCTCACTGCGGCCGACTCTGACCTGACCGCCATCGCGGTTGAGGTCGCGTGGTCGGCCATCGACCTGGGTGACATTCCGCTGGGAGACGTACGTGACGGGCGGTTCGGCGACGACATCGAAGGTGCTCTTGCCGCGGGTCGGGAGCGGAGTCGAGACGCTCACACTGCGCTGCGCGACGCCGCTCGGGCTCTCAGCTGACCTATGTGCCTGCCACGCACTTCCGGGCGACCTCGACCTTCGCCAAGCACACGTTGCACAGCGGACTCGACGGGCGCCCGCCGTTGGAGGGCCCGTACTTTTGCGCCTGCCGCTCGCACTTTGCGTTGGCGCACGGGCCTGCCCCCCTGGAGTGGGGGTTCGTAGGCGACCTCTTCAGTGACAGGCGTGCTCATGGCGACGGGGCCCCATTTGTACGGCTCACCCTCCACCAAGATCCAATACGTCGCGTGGCGCCTATGCGTCGGTCGCTCCCGCCCCCTCCGGCTCGGCGGGAGCAGGTACGGGCCCGCCTTCCGTGCCCGTGGTCGAACTGCCAGGCGGCAGGCCCTTCTGCGCCCGCAGGTATTCCGCGTCCGCCAAGCGCAATTGAGCCTGTGCCCGCATCTTGTCGGCTTCGGCCGTTCCTTTCGATTGCACCAATACGGCTATCCCGCTGAGGATCGCCTTCGCGAGCAAACCGATCATCGTTCCGAGGCTCACAATGGCAACAACAGCCTCAGGCGCACTATCTGGCCCAAGGCGTCGCTCCTGCCAGTCAGACAACACGCTCTCAGCGCCCCACAAAGCGCATCGCGCCAGCACGTAGAAGACGGCGATCGCTACAAATGAGGCGACCACCCAGTCCATACCCAAGACGCGGTACAGCAGGCCGACGCCAAGCGAGATCATCACACCCGCCAGGATCCGCAGCCAAGCAGGCCCACCAATCACCCATGGGTAGGAGGCGGCAAGAACGCCGATGTAGACCGCCACGATGCCCAGCTTCGTGCTCCACGGCAGCCGAAGATCTTCCGCTGCGGAGCCAGATGAGTTATCTGCCGACGGCCCACTACGCGGTTGCAGCTCACCCATAACACTCATGATGTCGGCGTTCACCGCGCGCCACATGTCGGTTGCGGCAACGCAGGGCCGCTATCGTCAATCCTTCACAACGGAGCGGGAGATGCACGGTGCCCTGGCGAGCACTGCAGGTCTGCCCCACCTGTTTCCTGATCCCGGAAACCCCTCACCATCGCCGCCCTGCACCGGCACGATGAAGGCATGACCGACGACATCGCCGCGTTCGTCGCTGCGCACCCCACCCACCCTGGGTTCAGTGCCGTCCCCTACGGGAGGCCGGCGGGTGACGGTGCGTGGGGAGATCCTCGGCCTCGCGCCCTCGGGTGCGGACGTGATCGAGTTCCTGCGCCGGGCCGGGCTGCCGGACGCTGAGAATCTGCTCGACGGTCCGGCTCCATGCCTGGCCCCGATACGTACGACTGCCCGCGCCCAACCCAACGAGGCGCGGGCAGTCGTACGGCGACCTTTCAGCCGTGGGAGCGTCGTGATTCCCTGATGGCGTGGACACTGCTGATCGCGGCGGTGAACCACAACAGGGCCGAGCTGACGGCAATCTGGCTCTCAACATGCGCTGCGGCAGTCGCTGCTATGTAGACGGCGGCTCCGACGAGGACGCCAGATGCGATCGAGGTCACATCACGCCACGGCGGCACGACCGAATTCCGTCCCGCGATAAGCCGGATCGCGATGGACAGGACGACGGCGATACAGGCGCTGTACAGAACCCACATGATCAAGAACCCCAGCTTCTACTTGCAGTAGCCGCCAGAATACTCACCCGGCAGGAAGAGCCCCGCGGCAAACTTGATCTTGATGCAGCGCTTGTTGTTCTTGGCGCTCATCGCCACCTTGGTGATGGCCGCGGCGTGCGCGCTCACGTAGCCGTTCAGCCCCGGGGGCAGGGCCCAGCCGCCCATCGCCACGAGCGCGCCATTGTTCGCGATCTTCTTCGTTTCGCTCTTCTTGAAGTAGGCGGTGCCGGTGACGATGCCCCAAGTGAACTTGGGGTCCGCGACTACCGGGAACGCCGTGTTGTCGTTGGTCTCTACGGTCTGAACGATGTCGTTGCCGTCGAGCTTGTAACTGGTGGGCACGGCCTCACCGTTGGCGTCCTTGGCCCACGGGGCGTCGATAGTGGCGACGGGGAGGTGAACGCCTTCGCCGACCTCACGGGTGATCTCGAAGCCGCCCTGTCCGTCTTCGATGATGTCCGCGCCCTCCGGGATGTTGAGCCGGAAGCGGTGAGTCTCAGGGGCCTTGCTGTCCTTGAGGGTGACCAGGGTGCGGGCGCCGCCGTCCTTGGTCGGCTGCACGGCGATGTCGGTGGCGGCAGCGGCGTTGGGGTAGACCACGGTGCCCGCGCCAGCCTTGACGCCATCCACGGCCTGGGCGCCTGGCAGGGTGAGGCCGAACGAAGAGCCGCTGTCGTCAGCGGCGTGGATGGCGCCATTCGCCTTGTCCGGCGCGGTGACCGTGAGTGCAGCGCTGTCCATAGCGGTAATCGCCTTCGCCGGCGTACCCGGGGCTGCTGTGGATGCAGCGATGTCGGCCGTTCCCGTGGCGGTTTCCACGACAGCGGCCGCCTGCGCCGCGCCTGCCCGGTGCGGGGTGGCGGTGTCGGCGTTGGCCGGAATTGCGGAGGCGAAGAGCGCTGCCCCAGCAGTGGCGGATACAGCAGCTATGGAGAGCCTGCTGAACTGGCGACGGTGAGTGCTGTTCTGCACGCGCCGTACTCCTTTGAACGTGCTTTTCAGGCATTGCTCGCACCTCAACCCTTGTAGGGGCGAGAGGTGTTAGCCGGGCCTTGCGGTCAAGATCGACTCCATCATGCACAGAAGGGGCAAGCTGTGGTGGAAGCCATAATTCCGCCTCAGATCTTCCTCAAATCTCAGCGCTACACCTTCATAACCTTCTGATCTCAGGCCTGAAATCGAGGCAACCTGTGATGTCAAAGATCAATCAGGGGCGTATGTCGATGTCGCTACGAGTCCAGCCTCCGTCCAGATCCGCCCGCACCCCGTGCAGCGCGCGAGCGGGGTCCGTCCTTCGCCGCCGTGGACGTCAATTGCGCCGCCGCAGTCATGGCGTTGGGCCAGAGTGCGGCGCTGCGCGGCAATGTCGAGGGCCCGCTCCACTCGCCTGGCCGCGCCCTCCGCGACGGTGCCGATGCGGGTCCGCTGTCCATCCGTGAGCACCGTGAACGGGCCGGTCGCGCGCTCGACGCGGGCGAGGAGCCACAGCGCGGCGTGCGGGGTTGTGCGGTGTCCGCGGTAGCGCCACCGGCGGGCGTCGAGCGCGTCCGCGCGGGCGAGCTGATCACGGCGCTCGCGGTCGGCCGGCGGCCACGACCGCGGGGCGTACGCCATCGGGGAGCGCTGGACTTCGGCGGCGGTCTGGTCGGCGCAGTCGACGAGGGCGGCCTCGACGGCGCGCATGGTGTCGAGGATGGCGAGGCGTACGGGTGCGGGGCGTTCGCCGAGTTGGTCGGTGGAGCGTTCCAGGGAGCGGAGGTGTGCGGCCTGGTGGCGGTCGTACTCGAGCTGTTCGGCGTCGAGTTGGTCGAGCGCGGCGAGGTATCCGCGGAGGCCGACCCCGAAGGCGCCGACGGTGGCGGGGGCGCCTACGGCTTCGTGGAGGTCTGCCCAGTGCAGGGCGATGGTGCGGAGGTTGGTGGCGGTGGTGGTCATCGCTGCTCCTGTTGTGTCTGGGGCGGTACGGTGATCAGCACCTAGGGGGCGTCCTGGTCTGGGGAGACTGTGAGGGCGCCCCTTCGTCGTGTCTCAGGCGGTGTGCCTTCGACGTTGGTTGGGGCAGGTTGGGTCGTGGTCGGTGCCGAGGGCGGTCCACCAGTGTTCGCAGCACGCGGTGTTGAGCTCGTCGGCGTGGGCGCGGAGGCGGGCCAGGCGCTCGGCACGAACCGCGGCGGCACGCTGCTCGTCAGCTAGCTCGGTCTCGCGGATGACGGCGATCACGGTCATGGCGGAGGCGGCGGCGAACAGCAGGACGGCCCAGGTGGCGCCGTTGCGGGCGGACTGCACGGCGCAGTAGGCCAGCCACAGGAGTGCGGCGCCGTGGAGGCTGCACAGTGCGCGGGCGAGGCGGGTCACGAGCGTCTCCAGGGCAGTTGGGTCCAGTGGGCGAGGGGAAGGCCGGCGGTCGCCACGACGAGGACGACGTACGCGACGACGCGAATCACGGCTGCTCCTCGTCGAGGCTGTGAGCCCATTCGGCGAGGGCGTCGAAGTCGTGCTCCAGGAGGCCGGCCCGCGGGCTCACGTAATGGAGCAGGGCGGGGCCGTCGTGGTGCGCACGGACGTAATCGGTGTCGAGGGCGCCTATGTCGTCGTCGATCCACGTGAACGGCCTGCCTTGGACCCAGTTGACGACGTGCTCGGTCTTCCAGAACGTGCCGTCGGGGTGTCCGATACGGGGGCGCTGCGCGTCGTCGGCCACTCGATGACGGGCAGTTCGGGGAGACCGATGGCGGGCGCGATCATCTCGTTCGCCTCGTGCGCCCACGTGGTGCACCAGACGAGTTCGAAGGGCAGGGTGAGCAACGCGGGTCCGTGGCTGGGGTTGAGCCACACGCGCAGCGGCTTGCGGCGCTCGTGCTCGCGCCAGCCGGTGGGGCGGAGGCGGTGGGTCTGGTAGCCGTCGGGGCGGCGAGAAGGCTTGGCGTTCCAGGGGTTGAGCGGGCCGTCAACGTCAATGAGGAGCAGTGGACGAATCATGGTCGAGTCTCGAAATGCGGCAGTACCTCAAGCACATCGTCAGCACCGGCATGTGGCAGCAGAACTGGGACGGCAAGCCGCCCCAGGACTCGCCTTCCTAGACGGACTTGACGGAGCACAGCTCCGCCCGTGGGGGAGGCGGCATGGCTGCCTCCACGGCCGCAGTGATCTCACCATCGAGAGCCCGCACCAGGTGCCCGTACCGGTCCACGGTCGTCGTGATGGACTCGTGGCCCAGGCGGAGCTGAATCGCGGGCAGGGGGATGTTCTTCGCGATCAGCCACGCCACGTGGGTATGCCGCAGGTCGTGGAGGCGAGGCTTCTTCGTCAGCCCCTTCTCGACGGCAGCCTTCACTGCCCGCTCCCACTTGCGGTGGTAGAAGTTCGAGTGCCGCCACGCCTTGCCCCACCCGCCTCGGAACACCCAGTCCTCGGGCCCGCGACCGGTCGTCAGCCGACGCACCATGTCCATCTGGTCGACGGTCAACGCGAGGGCGCGGCGGGCCTTCTTCGTCTTCGGCGGGCCAAGCTCGAACGAGTTGTCCTCCTGCCGCTTCCACGCCCGCTGCACGTTGATCGTCGACTGGTTGAAGTTCACGTCACGCGTCTGAAGTGCCGAGGCCTCTCCCCAGCGAAGGCCCGTCCCAACAAGGAAGTCGGCGAGGTCGGCCGCGGCCGGGTCGATGGCGCGCAGCTCGGCACTGATGTGCGCGTACTCGTTGTGCTCGAGGAACGTCATCTCTTCTTCGGTGCCATCGTCCTGGCGGGGGAGCCGGGTGCCGGCGCACGGGTTCGTCGTGCGCAACGAGGGCTCGCAGGTGATCGCGGCCTGGAAGATGCAGAACAGCAGACCGTGCCGGTTGGCGATGCTCTTGGGGCTCGCCTTGCGCCGAAGGATCTTCGTGCCGTCCTCAGGGTCCTTGACGGGCTTCTCCTGCTTGGTCACCCAGTCCGTCACATCGTCCTGCGTCACGGTGCACACCGTGGCCGGCCGCACGGTGCCGTCCCGCAGTGTGTGCACGAGGCCGCCGAGGCGCTGCTCCACCCCGTCCGCCCCGGTGTACGAGATGCCGCCGAAGTGGTTGTCGATGTCGCGGTGGTAGTCCCTCTTGGTGCGCGCGTCGACTCCCGTCAGCCGGTCGACGTAGCGGTGTGCCCAGGGGAGGATCGGCTCGTCGCCATCAACCTCGTCCGGCTCGACGAACCCGCGGCCCTGCACCCAGCCGTGTGGCCACTGGTTACCGTGCGCCTCGACGAGTTTCCGGAACGCCGCGGCGCTGTCTTCGTCCCCGAACTTCTCGTCCTCCCATGACCCCCCGCGTCCGCCCTGGATCCAGCGGACTTGATAGGTCGCGGAGCCGTCTTTCTTCTCGCGCTTCCTGATGCTCGCCATGAAGGGACGATAGGGCCATTTCGGGGGTCCTGTGTGGCCACGGTTTGGCCACGCGTCCGGACATGAAGAAGGCCCGACCTGCTTTCGCAGGTCGGGCCTTGATCATTCAGGGTGAGTGACGGGACTTGAACCCGCGGCCACCTGGACCACAACCAGGTGCTCTACCAACTGAGCTACACCCACCATGTCCGGTCTTTTGTCGTTCTTCCGACCGGCCGAGAAAAAGTGTACAGGGTCCGAAGGGGTGCTCGCGCACGCGTTTTGCGGACCCCGTACGAGGGGGGCTCTCGAGGTGGGCGGAACACGGAGTCCCGTGCGGTTGTCCCCGGAGCATTGTCGGCTTCCGCGCGACTGTCCCATGGCTGGGGGTCCGGGGGTCGCCCCCCCCGGGAGATGCAGCGCGGACCCCGTACACAAGGCTGCCGCGGAGGTTACTCCGCGGGCAGGACGTGCTTGGCCGCGATCGTCTTCGCGGTGTCCGAGTCCGGGCCGGGCTGGGGCACGAAGATCGCCTCGCGGTAGTAGCGCAGCTCGGCGATGGACTCGCGGATGTCGGCGAGTGCCCGGTGGTTGCCGTTCTTGTCCGGGCTGTTGAAGTACGCCCGGGGGTACCAGCGCCGGGCGAGTTCCTTGATCGAGGAGACGTCGACGATGCGGTAGTGGAGGAACTCCTCCAGTGTCTGCATGTCGCGGAGAAGGAAGCCGCGGTCGGTACCGACCGAGTTTCCGCAGAGCGGAGCCTTGCGCGGCTCCTTTACGTGCTCACGTACGTACGCCAGGACCTGCTCCTCGGCGTCGGCCAGCGTGGTGCCGCCGGCCAGTTCGTCGAGGAGCCCCGAGGCGGTGTGCATTTTGCGCACCACCTCGGGCATGGTCTCCAGCGCCGCGTCCGGCGGGCGGATCACGATGTCCACACCTTCGCCGAGCACGTTCAGTTCCGAGTCGGTGACCAGTGCGGCCACCTCAATAAGTGCGTCATCCGTCAGCGAGAGCCCGGTCATCTCGCAGTCGATCCACACCATGCGATCGTTCATGCGTCTTACCCTACGGCGCACTCCTCTGCCCGGGCAGTGGCGGACGGCCTGGCGCGTACACATCTGAGCTCGGCTTTCCCGGATCCGCCGACAGCGAGGCCGTCGGTCCCAGGGCGCTCGCCGCCGCCGTACGCCGTGTCTGCGACGGTACGGGACCGCTCTCGACGACAGCGGCGGGCACCGCCTGCGCGCTCGCCGCGGCCGCGGCAGCCTCCAGGGATCGCTCGCCCTGCGGCCTGCGGGCGCGGTAGGCGGCCCGGTAGGCGGCGGGGGACGAGCCCAGCTGGCGCCGGAAGTGACCCCGCAGTGCCACCGGCGAACGGAAGCCGCAGCGGCCCGCGACCTCGTCGACGGAGTAGTCGGAGGTCTCGAGCAGCCGCTGTGCCTGCAGTACGCGCTGAGTGATCAGCCACTGCAGGGGAGCGCTCCCGGTGAGCGAGCGGAACCTGCGGTCGAAGGTCCGCCTGCTCATGTACGCACGCGCGGCCAGGGTCTCCACGTCGAACTGTTCGTGTAAATGCTCAAGCGCCCAGGCGACGACCTCGGCCAGCGGATCCGCACCGATCTCCTCGGGCAGCGACCGGTCGAGGTAACGCTCCTGACCGCCGGCCCTGCGCGGTGGCACGACGAGCCTGCGGGCGAGCGCGCCCGCCGCCTCGTTGCCGTGGTCGGTGCGCACGATGTGCAGGCACAGATCGATGCCGGCCGCGGTTCCCGCGCTGGTCAGTACGTCTCCGTCGTCGACGAAGAGTTCACGCGGGTCCACATGGACGGACGGATATCGCTTGGCCAGCGTCGGCGCGTACATCCAGTGCGTGGTCGCCGGGCGGCCGTCGAGCAGTCCCGCCGCGGCGAGCACGAACGCACCGGTGCACAGGCCCACTATGCGTGCGCCCTCTTCGTGCGCGCGGCGCAGCGCGTCGAGCGCCTCCGGCGGCGGCGGCGATGTGATCGACCGCCAGGCCGGTACGACGACGGTGCCTGCCCGCCCGATCGCTTCCAGGCCATGCGGTGCGGTGAGTTCGAGACCGCCGGTCGTGCGCAGCGGTCCCTCTTCACCGGCGCAGACCAGCAGCCGATACCGCGGAACCCCGGCGTCCTGCCGGTCGATGCCGAACACGGAGAGCGGTATCGAGCTCTCGAAAATGGGGCCCCCGCTGAACAGCAGCACCGCGACGATCTCCCGGCGGCGCCGCCCGGAGAGTTTCCGAGCCGCGGCTTCTTGCACGGCAGTGGAGTCGTGGCTCATGGCGCTAAGCCCCCCTCGGTCGTCGCGGCTCCCTGTTCTTGGCGCGCTCTGCGTGTTCTGTGTTCTCGGCGCTCTTGTCGGACCTGTCGCTCCTGCACGTTTCCCCTCGGTCCTCCACCAGTCCCCCGCCGTAATACAGTCATGATCGAATCTACTGCGTCCCGTGGTGCCGGGGTGACCAGTTAAGGACCCGGCACTATGTCGACATGGCAACTTGGCGTGAAGCATTCGATCACGAAGCGTTGCACTCACGGGCGTTGCAGGGAAGTGCGCCTCGGCTCCGTGGCCGGTCCCCGTAGGGTGCCAGCGCCTTTTTCACACCTTTCAGCCCTGGTGGGACCGGGGTTGAGTACCCGTTCGGCCAAGGAATGCGCGTCCGCCGGAAGTTGGCTGAAAAGCTACGGGCGCGTGTGCGCGAATCGGTCAGTCCCCCGGCGTGGACCCACCAGCATGCCGACCGCCCCTGTGCGCCCCCGCGCCCGTCCGCCCGTGCCGCCCCCGGTGGGCACATCCCTGCTCGGCGATCAGTCGCGCCGCCCCTCGCTCGGACTGCCGCAGGAGCACCCGGCAGACCCCCGTCACGGCGGCGAGTCCGATGGCAGACCCGGCCGCCCCGGCCAGCGACGTCCCGTACCCCACAAGGACGACGGGCACCAGGACGCAGCTGAACGCGGCCCAGCGGACGACATCGCTCGCCGAGTCCTGCGCCGGAGCGGACGGCGTCTCCTGGGTGCGCGGCGCCGGCGCGCCGCCCCGTCGGCGCTCGCGCGCCCCCTCGGGCGTGCGGCGGCGGCTCTGTGCGACGGGTGAGGACGCGATCGGCGGTCGTGGCACGGCGTGCTCCCTGTGGCGGTGGCGTTCAGAGGTTCAACGCGTGGCCGCGCGGCCGGTCACTGGCGTGAACCTTGTGGCCGATGACAGCCCACGCGGGCGGGTGCCCAAACCGCCTGTACGAGGCAGCAACCATTGCCATACGGGCGCCGCTCATGCATGCTCCGGTGAACGCCGTGAGGCTCCCGCAGGGCCTGTCGAAGGCTCTGGGCAGGAGAGGAGTGTCGCCGTACCCTTAGGGGTATGGGGTTGGGAAGATGATTCCCGGACACAGCTCCGGTGCTCGTCGCAGCTCACCGCCCGTCCCCGCCCGAACTTGTTCCATCTTGTTCCATACTGCGCCGTACGACCCGAACAAAGCCGACCCTCCCACAGAGGACTCCTTCGCCGAGACACCCATGGCCGGTCACGAATTCTCCGAACCCGCGGACCGCAAGCGGCAGGTCGCCGATCCGACAGCGACCCCCCAGGCGGCGGAAGAACCACGTCACTCCTGCGATCCAGCCTTCCGGCACGGGGTCGTCGTCGGTTTCGACGGCTCGACCTCCAGTGAGCGGGCGCTCTCGTACGCGATCGGGATGGCCCATCGCTCCGGCTCGGGCCTGATCATCGTGCACGTCGCCAACCGGCTGCCCACCACGGTGTGGGCGGGCTGTGAGCCGCCGGTCTTCGTCGATGTGCCGGACCACCGCACGGAAGTGCTCGGGCTCGAGCTGGCCTGTGCGGACTATCTGGCCGAGGTGCCCTGGATCCTCGTCGAGCGGGGCGGCGACATCTGTCACGAACTCGAAGAGGTGGGCCGCGAATACTCCGCGGACGCGATCGTCGTCGGATCGACGCACGGCATCGTGGGGCGCATCTTCGGTTCGGTCGCGGGCCGGCTCGCGCGCCGCGCGCAACGACCCGTCGTTGTCATTCCGTAACGTCTCGTCGTCCCAGGTGAGATGAGAGCGATGGGGCGTCAACTTCCTTCCCCTTTCCCTCCCTTGTAGATAAATCTACTCGTGCGTAGAGGTGGTTTGTGCCCTTGTGAAGGGTACGTACAGGTGGCACAACAACTGCACACCGCACCTGAAGGGAGCCCGCCGTGGACAAAGACGTCTCTGCGGGAAGTACCACCTCGACTCTCGGCCATCTCGCCCTGGGGCTCACGCTGTTGGCCTTCGGGATCGGTCACACCGAAGTGATCGACGGGGTGACGGCGCTGGACGCCGCCGTCCTCGCGACGTTCGTAGGCGGCGTCGCGCTCTTCGTCGCCGGCCTGTTCGCGTTCCGTGACAGCGACGCGTTCACCGGTACGGCCTTCGCCGCGCTCGGCGCGCTCTGGTTCACCTGGGGCCTCACGGCGGAGGTCAAGGCCTCCGCCAACGCCGCGGGCCTCTTCCTGCTGCTCTTCGCGCTGGTCACGCTCAGCCTGACCCTGGGGGCACCCGGTGGCGCGGCGCTCGCGCGGGGGACGTACGGGCTGCTCTTCGTGGCCCTCGTGCTGATCGCGGTGGCGCGGTTCGGCGACAGCGCGGGACTCGCGAAGGCGGGCGGCTGGTTCGCCGCGGTCGGTGGCCTGCTCGCCTGGTACGGCGCGACGGCGGCCCTGGCCCACTGGCCCACGGCTCTCCCCGGGCGTCCTGCAGGCCGTGGAGTGACGGCTACCGGCTGATGCAGGCGCGGGTCGGGGGAATGGGCGCCCCTGGCCCCTGAAAGAACGACCCCCCATGCGCTTGGTGGCACGCATGGGGGGTCGTTCACTTCTGCGGTGCGGGACTACTCGACGGTGACCGACTTCGCGAGGTTGCGCGGCTTGTCGATGTCGCGGCCGAGCGCCAACGCCGTGTGGTAGGCGAGGAGTTGGAGCGGGATGCCCATCAGGATCGGGTCGAGCTCGTCCTCGTTCTTCGGGACGATGATCGTCTGGTCGGCCTTCTCCTGCTCCTGGTGCGCGACCGCGAGGATCTTGCCGCTGCGGGCCTTGATCTCCTCCAGGGCGGCGCGGTTCTTCTCTAGGAGGTCGTCGTTCGGGACGATCGCGACCGTGGGGAGCGCGGGCTCGATGAGGGCGAGCGGGCCGTGCTTCAGCTCCGAGGCCGGGTAGGCCTCGGCGTGGATGTACGAGACCTCCTTGAGCTTCAGGGAGGCCTCGCGGGCGACGGGGTAGCCGCGTACACGACCGATGAAGAGCATCGAGCGGGCGTCCGCGTAGTCCTTCGCGATCTTCTTGATCTCTTCCTCCTGCTTGAGGATCTCCGAGATCTGGCCGGGCAGCTTGCGCAGGCCCTCGATGATCCGCTTGCCGTCGGAGACCGACAGGTCGCGGATGCGGCCCAGGTGCAGCGCGAGCAGGGCGAAGGCGACCGTGGTGTTCGTGAAGCACTTGGTCGATACGACGCAGACCTCCGGGCCCGCGTGGACGTACACGCCCGCGTCGGCCTCACGGGCGATCGCCGAGCCGACGACGTTCACGACGCCCAGGACGCGGGCGCCCTTGCGCTTCAGCTCCTGGACGGCGGCGAGCACGTCGTACGTCTCACCGGACTGGGAGACGGCGATGTAGAGGGTGTCGGGGTCCACGACCGCGTTGCGGTAGCGGAACTCGGAGGCCGGCTCGGCGTCGGCGGGGATGCGGGCCAGCTCCTCGATCATCTGGGCGCCGATCATGCCCGCGTGGTACGAGGTGCCGCAGCCGAGGATCTTGACGCGGCGCACCTTGCGGGCGTCGTGCGCGTCCAGGTTCAGGCCGCCGAGGTGCACGGTGGAGAAACGGTCGTCGATGCGGCCGCGCAGGACGCGGTCGACCGCGTCGGGCTGCTCGAAGATCTCCTTGTGCATGTACGTGTCGTGGCCGCCCATGTCGTACGACTCGGCCTCCCACTCCACGGTGGTCGGCGAGGCGGTCGTGCGCGAGCCCTCGGTGGTGTAGGTGCGGTAGTCGTCGGCCTTGATGGTGGCCATCTCGCCGTCGTCGAGGGTGACGACCTGGCGGGTGTGCGAGACGAGGGCGGCGACGTCCGAGGCGACGAACATCTCCTTCTCGCCGATGCCGAGGACGACGGGCGAGCCGTTGCGGGCGACGACGATGCGGTCGTTGAAGTCGGCGTGCAGGACGGCGATGCCGTACGTGCCCTCGACGTGCCGCAGGGCCTCGCGGACCTTGTCCTCCAGCTTGTCCGCCTGGGCGCGGGCGATGAGGTGGGTGAGGACCTCGGTGTCCGTCTCGGAGAGGAACTCGACGCCGTCCGCGGTGAGCTTGGCGCGCAGTTCGGAGGCGTTGTCGATGATGCCGTTGTGGACGACGGCGACCTTGTTGTCGCCCGACATGTGCGGGTGGGCGTTCTCGTCGGACGGGGCGCCGTGGGTGGCCCAGCGGGTGTGGGCGATGCCGGTCGTGCCCTTGAAGCGGGCCGGGACCTTGGCCTCCAGGTCGCGGACGCGGCCCTTGGCCTTGACCATCTTCAGGCCGCTGGCCTTGGGGCCCGTGATGACGACGCCGGCGGAGTCGTAGCCGCGGTACTCCAGGCGCTGCAGGCCTTCGAGGAGAAGGGGGGCCACGTCACGCTTGCCGATATAACCGACGATTCCACACATAGAGGGTGTCCTAGCCGTAGAGGGTTGGGTGCTTCTCAGCCGTAGATCATGCGGCGCAGCTGTCTGAGGCTGAGCTCGGGCGGCGCGACCGCGCGGTATTCGAGGTCCGCCGAGATCTGCTCGAAGATCGCCGCGTTCAGCAGGCCCTGACCTTGCAGTTCGCGGTGGCGGCGACGGACGAACTCTTCGGTCGTCTCGTCGAAGTAGGCGAGCACGTCCTGGATGACCCGCAGGGCTTCGCCCCGCTGGAGCGGGGTGCTGCGGGTCAGGTGGTCCACCAGGTCGTCGTGCATTCGTTGATCCTGGAGGAATAGCCCTCCGGACGCAACAATCCTGCCCGATTCCGGGCAGGGTCGTGGCGAAATCCGGCCCCGAGGGCTTACAGACGGCTTACATCCGCTTCAGGACGGCCTGCTTGGCGAGGGAGAACTCGTCGTCCGTGAGTATCCCGGACTGATGAAGCTCCCCCAGCTCGCGGAGCCGCCGCAGCAGCGCGTCATGATCCTCTCCGGACGGTTCCGGGGGCGTCGCCGGCGCGGCCGCCGCCAACGCGGGCGCGGCCTGAACCTCGCCCGGGGCGGGCCCGGAGGGATGCGGCAGACGCACCTGCACGGCCGCGGCGACCAGCGCCATCAGCGGATCCTTCTTGAAGCCCCACAGCTCGACCGAGTTCGGGTCGTACTTCGGCGGAGCCTTGGTGGGGGAGTGCCGCACGGTGAAGCGGAGGTATCCGTTCTCCAGGCCGACCGCCGGCTGCCACTCGACCGCGGCCACATCGGCGAGCGCCAGCGAGCGCGTGCCCGATGCCGACTTCGCCTCCTCCGTCTTCCAGTTCCACTCCAGGCGGATGTGCTCACCGTCGAAGCTGGCGGTGCCGTCACCCGCGGAGACCGACAGCGGCACGGAAGGCCCCGGCAGCAGATAGCTCTCGCAGGACGCGGCCGGCACCTGTTCGAGAAGCAGTGCGTTGCGCACCTCGTCCACGACGTACTCCGCGACCCCGTACCGGTCCGGCTCCACCGTCAGCTGATAGGGGTCCGCCGAGTCCGAGAGCTTGCCGCCGGTGGCCAGCAGGAGCGGGTCCGCGCCGTCCCGCAGGCGCAGCCTCAGCCGGCCCGACTTCTTGCCGTGCTCGAAGGCGATTCCCGCCAACGCGGCCAAGGGGACGGCCAGTTCCCCCAGCGACTTGCGGAGCAGCGACACGTTCTTGTCGCGTCCCGGCACAAGGCGCAGCGTCTCTCCGTCGAAGGTCCAGGTCCCGTCGCGCTGGATGATTTCCGCCATGCGACGATTCTTCCATCGGCGGGCGGGAGAAGTGGTCTACACCCTTGACCCGCCACGGGGCGCAAGGTACCCATGGTGACCGTTCGGTTGCGATGCACCACAGGGATGGCCCGTCGAAGGGACCCGCTTGTGAGAGAGCACCACAGATCGACCCGCCTGTTCGGCTCGCTGCTGCTCGTCGCCGCGGCCGGACTCTCGTCGGTGGCCGCCGTGCCGTCCGGTCAGGAGGCAGCCACGACCCCCGCCCCGACCCCGCTCGGCCAGGTGATCCCGGCGCCCGCGTCGGCCGTCCCCGGCGGATCGGCGTACGAGATCAACTCCAAGACCCGCATCCGGGTCGACGACTCGCGTGACGCGCGGCGGATCGGCGGCTATCTGGCGGACGTCCTGCGCCCCTCCACCGGCTACGCGCTCAAGGTCACCGACGACGAAGGCCGCGACGGCATCCGCCTGCGGCTCTCCGCCAAGGACAAGTCCCTTGGTGACGAGGGCTACCGCCTCGAATCCAGGCGCGGTTCCGTCACCATCACGGCCCGCAAGGCCGCCGGGCTCTTCTACGGCGTACAGACCGTGCGCCAGCAGCTTCCCGCGGCCGCCGAGAAGAAGACGAAGCAGGCGGGACCCTGGCTGGTCGCCGGCGGCACCATCGAGGACAAGCCGCGCTACGAGTACCGCGGCGCGATGCTCGACGTGTCGCGGCACTTCTTCTCGGTGGACAAGGTCAAGCGCTACATCGACCAGATGTCGCTCTACAAGGTCAACAAGCTGCATCTGCACCTGAGCGACGACCAGGGCTGGCGCATCGCCATCGACTCCTGGCCCAAGCTCGCCGAGTACGGCGGCTCCACACAGGTCGGCGGCGGCAAGGGCGGCTACTACACCAAGGCCCAGTACAAGGAGATCATCGAGTACGCCTCATCGCGTCAGCTCGAAGTGATCCCCGAGATCGACATGCCGGGCCACACGAACGCCGCGCTCGCCTCGTACGCCGAACTGAACTGCAACGGCGTCGCGCCCCCGCTCTACACCGGCACCGAGGTCGGCTTCAGCTCGCTGTGCGTGAAGAAGGACGTGACGTACGACTTCGTGGACGACGTGATCCGCGAGCTCGCCGCCATGACGCCCGGCAAGTACATCCACATCGGCGGCGACGAGGCGCACTCCACCAGCCACGAGGACTACGTGGCGTTCATGAACAAGGTCCAGCCGGTGGTCGCCAAGTACGGGAAGACCGTGATCGGCTGGCACCAGCTGACCGGCGCGACTCCCGCGAAGGGCGCGCTCGCGCAGTACTGGGGTTACGACGCGACCAGTGCCGCCGAGCGTGAGCAGGTCGCGAACGCGGCGAAGAACGGCACCAAGCTGGTCCTCTCGCCGGCCGACCGCGCCTACATGGACATGAAGTACAACAAGGACACGCCGCTCGGCCTGGCCTGGGCGGGCTACGTCGAGGTGCAGCGCAGCTACGACTGGGACCCGGGCACGTATCTGACGGGCGCGCCCGCGGACTCGATCCAGGGTGTCGAGGCGCCGCTGTGGTCGGAGACGATCTGGGAGTCGAAGCACATCGAGTACATGGCGTTCCCGCGCCTTCCCGGCATCGCCGAGCTCGGCTGGTCGCCCGCGTCGACGCACGACTGGGACAAGTACAAGGTGCGGCTCGCCGGACAGGGGCCGCGCTGGGACGCGATGGGCATGGACTACTACAAGTCGCCTCAGGTGCCTTGGCCGTCCAAGTAGCCATCTGCGTACGTATATGAGTGGGGCTCCCGGGGACCGTCCCGGGAGCCCCACTCGGCTTATGAGCGACGACCGCTTACGCGAGCGGGTTCTTCAGCGTCCCGATCAGCTGCAGCGCGCCCGCCGGGTCGGCGAGGTCGACCATCTGCTCGTTGTCCCGCAGCTGCAGCCGGTTCAGGCAGGACCGGGCGAACTCGGGGGCGAACAGGTCGTACTGCTTGAACTTGTCGGCCAGTTGGGGCGTCGCCTCCTGGTAGGTGGTGACGCACTCGGCGACCGCGGCCCAGAAGCCCTCCTCGTCGACAAGGCCCTCCGTGACGAGGTTCGCCGACAGGAAGCGGAAGAAGCAGTCGAAGACGTCCGTGAAGATCGACAGGAGTTTCTGGTCCTCGGGGACCTCGACGCGCAGCCGCTCGACCGTCGGCGGAAGCACCGCGTCCGGGTCCATGACCGCGATCTCCTCGGCGATGTCCTTGAAGATCGCCCGCTGTACGACGCCGTCCTTCAGGACCAGGATCACGTTCTCGCCGTGCGGCATGAAGACGAGGTCGTACGCGTAGAAGCTGTGAAGCAGCGGCGTCAGATAGGCGTGCAGATAGCCGCGCAGCCACTCGGCCGGGGTCAGGCCGGAGCGCTCGATGAGGGCGCCCGCGAAGGACGCGCCGTCCCGGTCGGTGTGCAACAGCGAGGCCATGGTGGCCAGTTGCTCGCCCTCGGCGAGCGACGGCACGGGGCTCTCGCGCCACAGGGCGGCGAGCATCTTGCGGTAGGGGGAGTAGCGGTCGGTCGCGGCCTCGTACTCCAGGTGGCGATAGCCGACGGCGGCGCGCTCGCGGATGATCGTGAGGCCGGTGGACTTCAGCGTCTCGTCGGTGTCGATGAGGTTCGCGAGCCAGTCGTTGATCGCCGGGGTCGCCTCCATGTACGCCGCCGAAAGGCCGCGCATGAAGCCCATGTTGATGACGGAGAGCGCCGTCTTCACATAGTGCTTGGCGGGTTCGGTGGAGTTGAAGAAGGTACGGATCGACTGCTGGGCCAGATACTCGTCGCCGCCCTCGCCCAGGCACACCAGGCGCCGCTGGGCGACCTCGGCCGCGAAGGTCACCGACAGTTTGTTCCACCACTGCCAGGGGTGGGCCGGGATGAGGAGGTAGTCGTCGGGGTCCAGGCCCTGGTCGCGGAGTTTCCGGTCGAAGCGGTCCAGGGTCTCCTGGCCCAGCTCGGCCCGCAGGAACGACTCGTACTCAAGGCCCGCGCCCGCCGTGAACGCCGCCCGCTCTTTGCTCGCCGCCAGCCACACCAGACGCACGGGGCTCGCGGTCTCGGGAGCGTACGAGAGGTACTCGTGCACGCCGAAGCCGAGCCGGCCGTTGTTCGCGACGAAGCAGGGGTGGCCCTCGGTCATGCCCGTCTCGATCTCCTGGAAGCCGGAGCGGGAGAGCTCGGCGGCCGGGATCGCGGGCTTGGTCAGTTTGTAGCAGGTGCCGGAGAGGGTGGAGGAGATCTCCTCCAGGTAGACCGGCAGGATCTCGTCGCTCAGGCCGAGCGCGGTGCGCAGCTCGACGAAGAACTCCAGGGCGTCCAGGGGGAGTTCGGTGCCGTCACGGTGGCGGGTGATCGAGTCGGCGTCGATGTGCCAGTGGTCGAGCCGCAGGCGGCGGGCGCTGAACCGGTAGCGGGTCAGGGCGTCGTCGCTGCGGATGACGAATGTGTCGTCGCCCAGCGGCTCCGGGGTGAAAAGCCGCTCGTGGGAGAACTCGGCGATGGCCTTGCGGATGAGGAGGCGGTTGGCCTGCTCCCAGCGCTCGGGGGTCAGGTGCGCCACGGCGTCGGACAGGGTCATATCGCCAACTCCCTTTCAGTTACTGCTGCTTCGAACTGCTCGCGGGTGCAGAAGCTCAGCAGGGCTTCCTTCTCCGGCTTCTGGATGATGTGCGCGGGAGTGAACCCGACGGCTTCGTTGAGGGCGTGCACCGCCTTGTTGCGTACGTCGGGTTCGACCACGACGCGCCGGGTCGCGGGGTCGGCGAAGAGCGTCTCCATCACCTTGGTGATCACGGCGCGGGTGAAGCCGGGCACCCGGACGTCGGACGGTGCGGTGAGGAAGTGCATGCCCACGTCGCCGGCTTGGGGCTCGTAAAGACCCACGAGTTCGACGTGCGCGGGGTCGTAGCGCTCCATCAGGAACGCGGGGACACCGTCGTGCAGGCCGAGGAACGCGTCGTGGTGCTCGGCGGCCGCGATCGCCATGTACTCGCGCTCGACGTCCGGGAGCTTGGCGTCCTGCATCATCCAGAACGCGGCCTTGGGGTGGGTGACCCAGCCGTGCAGGAGCTCGGAGTCCTTCAGTGGGTCGAGGGGGCGGAGGGTCAGCTCTCCTGTGGTGGCGCTCATACGGCGAACTCCTGGAAGGCGATGGACTTCTCGACGGGGTAGTACTCGCAGCCGAGCAGCTCGCCGATGATGTAGGCGTTGCGGTAGGGGCCCATGCCCAGGTCGGGGCTGGTCAGCGAGTGGGCGTGCACGGCGCCGTTCTGCAGGAAGATGCCGCGCCCCGTGGTGTCGATGGAGTAGTTGCGGGCGACCTCGTAGCGGCCTCGGCCGTCCCAGCGGATCCGGTCGCGCACCGGCTCAAGGAAGTCCGGCATGACGTACTGATAGCCGGTGGCGAGGATCAGGCCCTCCGAGCTCAGCTCGAAGTCCTTGCCCTGCTCCTCCTGGCGCAGGCCCAGGGTGTAGGTGCCGTTCTCGTAACGGGCGCTGTGCAGCGCCGAGTTGGAGAGCAGGCGGGTGGGGACCGGGCCGCCGATGTTCTTCTGGTAGAGCAGGTCGAAGATCTCGTTGATGAGGTCGCCGTCGATGCCCTTGAAGAGGGTCTTCTGCTGGTCCTGGAGGCGGTAGCGGGTCTCTTCCGGCAGCGCGTGGAAGTAGTCGACGTACTCCGGAGACGTCATCTCCAGCGTCAGCTTCGTGTACTCGAGCGGGAAGAAGCGCGGGGAGCGGGTGACCCAGTTGAGCTGGTAGCCGTGTACGTCGATCTCGCTCAGGAGGTCCTGGTAGATCTCGGCGGCGGACTGGCCGCTGCCGACGAGCGTGATCGACTTCTTCCGCTGCAGCTCCTGCTTGGCCTGCAGATAGCGGGAGTTGTGGATGAAGTCACCGCCGAGGTCCCGGCAGGGCTCGGGGATGTGCGGCGGGGTGCCGGTGCCGAGGACGAGGTGGCGGGCCCGGAAGGTGTCGCCGGTTTCGGTACGGACGACGTACAGATCGTTCTCGTCCTCGTACGTCACCTCGGTCACCGTCGTGTTGAAACGGATCGACGAGAGTTTCGCGGCCGCCCAGCGGCAGTAGTCGTTGTACTCGGTCCGCAGCGGATAGAAGTTCTCGCGGATGTAGAAGGAGTACAACCGCCCCGATTCCTTCAGGTAGTTGAGGAAGGAGTAGGGGGACGTGGGGTCCGCGAGGGTGACCAGATCGGACATGAACGGCGTCTGGAGGTGGGCGCCGTCCAGGAACATGCCCGAGTGCCACTCGAAGTTCGGCTTGGACTCCAGGAACAGGCCGTTCAGCTCGTCGACGGGCTCGGTCAGACAGGCGAGGCCGAGGTTGAAGGGGCCGAGCCCGATGCCGATGAAGTCCAGGGCTTCTCGGTGATCAGGAAGCGCGTTTTCAGGAAGCGCGGTCAAGGGTCTCTCCCAGGTACTGCTCGGCGTGGCCGGCGATCAGATCGAGGACGGCCGCGATGTCGTCGGCCGTGGTCTCGGGGTTGAGCAGGGTGAACTTGAGGTACTGGCGGTCGCCCACCTTGGTGCCCGCCACGACGGCGTCACCGGAGGCGAACAGGGCCTTGCGGGCGTACAGATTGGCCCGGTCGATGGCCGACGGGTCGCAGATCGACCCGGGGATGTAGCGGAAGACGAGCGTGGAGAGCTGGGGCTCGACGACCACGTCGTAGCGGGGGTCGGCGGCCAGCATCTTCCAGCCGTGCTCGGCGAGGGCGCAGACCTCGTCGAAGAGGTCGCCGATCGCGTCCGCGCCCATCACGCGCAGCGTCATCCACAGCTTCAGGGCGTCGAAGCGGCGCGTCGTCTGCAGGGACTTGTCCACCTGGTTGGGGATGCGCTCCTGCACCATGCGGCGCGGGTTGAGGTATTCGGCGTGGTACGTCGCGTGGCTCAGCGTCGCGCCGTCCCGCACCAGGACGGCGGATGAACTCACCGGCTGGAAGAAGGACTTGTGGTAGTCGACGGTGACGGAGTCGGCGCGCTCGATGCCGTCGATCAGATACCGGTTCTTGCGCGAGGCGAGCAGACCGCAGCCGTACGCCGCGTCGACGTGCAGCCAGGTCCCGTACTGCTCGCAGAGCCCGGCGATCTCGGGCAGCGGGTCGATGGAACCGAAGTCGGTGGTGCCGGCGGTGGCGACGACCGCCATGGGGGAGAGGTCGTCGCGGCGGCAGCGCTCCAGCTCGCGGGCGAGGGCCACGGTCTGCATGCGCTTGTTCTGGTCGGTGGGGATGGAGACGACCGCGTCCTGGCCGAGGCCGAGCAGCGTGGCGGCCTTCTGGACGCTGAAGTGGCCGACCTCGGAGGCGAAGATGCGCAGGCGGTCGATGGGCTTTCCTGCCTTGGCCGCCTCTTCGCGGGCGAGCAGCAGGGCCTGCAGATTGGACTGGGTGCCGCCGCTGGTGAACACGCCGTCGGCGGCCGGGCCGAGCCCGATGCGCTCCGCGGTCCAGTCGATGAGGCGGCGCTCGATGAGCGTGCCGCCCGCGGACTGGTCCCAGGTGTCGAGCGAGGAGTTGACCGCGGAGAGCACGGCCTCGCCCAGGACGGCGGGGATGACGACCGGGCAGTTGAGGTGGGCGAGATAGCGCGGGTGGTGGAAGTACACGGCGTCGCGCAGGTAGAGCTCGTCGAGCTCGTCCAGGGCGGCGATCGTGTCGTGCAGGGGCTCGTCCAGGTCGACGGCCTCGATACGGGGAGCGAGCGCGTCGACGGAGATCCCGGTGAACGGGCGGGAGGTGGTGGCGATTCTGGCCGCCACCCGCTCGACTCCTTCGGTCACGGAGCTGCGGTAACGCTCCGCGGTGGTGTCGTTGAGCAGGTGCGAGCGCATGAACGGTCCTCTGGGTGAGGTGATTTAGGGAAGTGAGGTAAGCCTAACCTAACTTCCTGTCTCGTTGAACCCAGGGGGTATCTCCAGTCACTTGGAGGCAGAAAAACGGAGCTGCCCCCTCCGTGATGCGTGGAGAGGGCAGCTCTGTTGGGGGGCGTCCGTGGAGTCTTGGGGGCGGAACGTCAGATTCAGCTGACCTTCTTGGCCTTCTCGATCGCGTCGGCGAGGTCCTCGAGGATCGGGGCGCACTTGTCGTACGAGTAAATGGGCTCGGTGACGCGCGGGATGACCTGCCCGGCCTTGACCGCGGGCAGCTTCGCCCAGGTCGGCTTGTCCAGGTCGGCGGGCTGGATGGTGGCGGTGCGGTTGTCCATCATGATCACGTCCGCGGCGTGCTTGTTGACGTTCTCCCAGCTGAGGTTCTCGAACCAGCCGCCGCTCGCCTTCTTGGCGCTCTCGGACGGCTCGACGAAGTTCACGCCGAGGGACTTGAAGTACTCCAGGTCGGCGGAGAGGTTCGTGCCGGAGACGTAGAAGATGTCCTGACTGGCCGAGCCGACAAGGACCTTGATGTCCTTGTTTGCCTTGGCGACCTTGCGCAGCCGCTCGGCCGCGGCCTCGAAGCGCTTCTTCGCCTTGACGACCTTGTCGGCCTTCACGTCGGCGCCCAGCGACTCGGCGAGCGCGAGCAGGCGCTGCAGGGGCTCGGTCATCTTGCGGTCGAAGACGCTGATGCCGGCGCTCGGGGCGAGCTTGAGGATCTTGTCCTTGCTCTCCTCGGGGACGGACCAGAGGGTGCCCGCGTCGTCGAACATCGTGGAGACGAGGAGGTCGGGGGCGAGGCCCGCGTACTTCTCGATGTTGAACTTGCCCCACTCGTTGCCGAGGATCGTCAGCTTGCTGATGTCCATGTCGCCGGCCTGGACGTCGGGCTTGCCGTCCTTGGTCTTCGTCGGGCCGAAGACGCCCTTGACCTCGATGCCGTAGTCGAAGAGGGCGGCGGCGACGCCGGTGAAGGCGACGATGTTCTTCGGCGTGGACTTGCTCTTGGCGGTCGTGCCGCGGTCGTCCTTGAAGCTCCAGGGCCCGGAGTCCGAGCCGTCCGCCTTGTCCGAACCACCCTTTTTGTCATCGCCGCAGGCTGCCAGCAGGGCCGTGAGGCCAAGGGCGCCGCCGGCGGCGAGTATGCCGCGACGGGAGGGCTGAGGGAGGTGGGCGTGGGACATAAGGGTCTCTGCTTTCGTGAGGACGGCGGCGGGCCACTGGCCGGAACTGGCGCTTAGGTTAACCTAACCTAACGCGATGTCCAGTGGCCCCTGGCGCCTGCCCTCGGAGGCCCGGTCCTACTCGGTTCCAGCCGGTCCCGGTCGGGTCCTAGGAGGTGAAGCCCAACTCCCGGGCGATCAGCATCCGCTGCACCTCGCTGGTCCCCTCCCCGATCTCCAGGATCTTGGAGTCCCGCCACATTCGGGCCACCGGGTACTCATTCATGAAGCCGTAGCCGCCATGAATCTGCGTGGCCTCACGCGCGTTGTCGACGGCGACCGTCGACGAGTACAGCTTCGCGATCGCCGCCTCCTTCTTGAACGGCTCCCCGCTCACAAGGCGCGACGCCGCGTCCCGCCAGCCGACCCGCGCCATGTGCGCCCGCGTCTCCATGTCGGCGATCTTGAACTGGATCGCCTGGTTCGCCCCGATCGGCTTCCCGAAGGCGTGCCGCTCCTTGGCGTACTTCACGGACTCGTCGACACAGCCCTGCGCCAGGCCCGTGGCGAGCGCGGAGATCGCGATCCGGCCCTCGTCCAGGATCCGCAGGAACTGGGCGTAGCCGCGGCCCTCCTCGCCGAGCAGGTTCGCCGCGGGGACCCGGACGTCGGAGAAGGCCAACTCGCGGGTGTCCGAGGCGTTCCACCCCACCTTCGAGTACGGGGCGGCCACCGTGAAGCCGGGCGTCCCGGACGGCACGATGATCGCGGAGATCAGCGGGCGGCCGTCCGGCTTGCGGCCGGTGACGGCGGTGACCGTGACCAGACCCGTGATGTCCGTACCGGAGTTGGTGATGAAGCACTTGGAGCCGTTGATCACCCACTCGTCGCCCTCGCGCACCGCGGTGGTCCGCGTGCCGCCCGCGTCCGAGCCGCCGTCCGGCTCGGTCAGGCCGAAGGCGCCGAGCAGTTCACCGGAACAGAGCCGGGGCAGCCACTCGCGCTTCTGCTCCTCCGTACCGAAGAGATGGATCGGCATCGCGCCAAGCGAGACACCCGCCTCCAGGGTGATCGCCACGGAGGAGTCGACCCGCGCCAGCTCTTCGAGCGCGATGCCGAGGGCGAGATAGTCGCCGCCCATCCCGCCGTACTCCTCGGGGAAGGGGAGTCCGAACAGGCCCATGCGGCCCATCTCGCGGACGATCTCGTACGGGAACTCATGGCGTTCGTAGAGGTCGCCGATCTTCGGGGCGACGACATCGTGCGCGAACTCCTCGACGGTGCGGCGGAGTTCCTCGTGCTCGGGGGACAGACGGTGGTCCATCGTTCTTCACTGCTCCTGGTGGGAGGCGCCCGTCAGGGCACGGACGGTGCGGGAGGGGCTGGGTCGGCCCAGTTGTCCGGCCATCCACGCGCTGGTGGCGGTGAGACGGCCGAGATCGACGCCGGTCTCGATACCGAGGCCGTCGAGCATCCATACGAGGTCTTCGGTGGCGAGATTGCCGGTGGCGCTCTTCGCGTACGGGCAGCCGCCGAGGCCGCCGGCCGACGCGTCCACCGTGCGCACCCCGTGCTGCAGGGCGGCCAGGGTGTTGGACAGCGCCTGGCCGTACGTGTCGTGGAAGTGCACGCCGATGCGGTCGGTGGGCACGCCCTCCTCGTTCAGCTCGGAGAGCAGAGCCAGGACATGGCCCGGCGTCGCCACACCGATCGTGTCGCCGAGGCTGAGCTCCTCACAGCCCATGTCGATCAGTGCCTTCGCGGTGCGGACGACCTGGGCGATGGGCACCGGGCCTTCCCAGGGGTCGCCGAAGCACATGGAGAGATAGCCCCGGACGTGCACCTTCTGCTCGCGCGCGCGGGCCACCACCGGCTCGGACATCGCCAGCGCCTCGTCCATCGTGCGATTGAGGTTGGCCTTGGCGAAGGACTCGGTGGCGCTGACGAAGACGGCGACACTGCGGGCGCCGAGGGCCAGGGCCCGGTCGAGGCCCCGGCCGTTGGGCACGAGGACCGGGAGCTTGGCGTCCACGTCCCCCAGGAGGGGGAACAGCTGCTCCGCGTCGGCCAGTTGGGGCACCCACTTGGGGTGCACGAAGCTGGTCGCCTCGACGGTCGTGAGTCCCGCGTCCGCGAGGCGGTGGATGAACTCCGCCTTGATCTCCGTGGGGACGACCGATTTCTCGTTCTGCAGGCCGTCGCGTGCGCCCACCTCGTAGATACGGACGCGGGGCGGCAGATCCTGGGTGGGGACGACCATGGGGAGGCCGGGCTTGGCTGGGGTGGTCATTTCTTGTCCTCCTCCGGCTCGTCGGGGAGCACCACGGCCAGGACCTGGTCCATGGCGACGGTCGAGCCCGGCGTGACGTCCAGTTCGGCGACGGTGCCCGCGTGCGGGGCGGAGATGACGTGCTCCATCTTCATGGCCTCCACGACAAGGAGGCTCTGGCCCGCGGTCACGTGATCGCCGGTGGAGACCTTGACGACGGTGACCGTGCCGGGCATGGGGGCGGTGAGGGCGTCGGCCCCGCTGTGGGCGGCGCCGCTCAGGTTCGCCGCCACGGGGTCGTGGTCCTGGACGTGCCAGGCGTCGCCGTCCCGGCCCAGCCAGTCGCCGGCCCGGTGGAAGGTGTGGGTGAGGCCCTCCAGATGGACCGTGACGCTGCGGGGCTCCACGGTGCGCGGACCCTCGGCGGCGATGTGCGCGACGGGGTCGTGTCCCGGTACGCGCAGCCAGTGCGTCAGCGGCGCCGGGGTGCCGCCGAGCCGCCAGCCCGCCGGCACCGAGAAGGGGTCGCGCCAGCCGTCACCGGTGGGTTCCAGGGCGGTGGCGCGGACCGCTGCGGCGGCTTCGTACACCTCGTCGGGCACTCCATCGGGCACCAGGTCGTCCGCTTCCCGCTCGACGAGTCCCGTGTCCAAGTCCCCGGCGACCACCGCCGGGTGGGCGAGGAGCCGCCGCAGGAAGCCCGCGTTCGTCGGCACCCCCAGCGTCACCGTCCGGGCGAGCGCGGCCCGCAGCTTCCGCAGCGCCGTCGCGCGGTCGGGGCCGTACGCGATGACCTTCGACAGCATCGGGTCGTACAGACTCCCGACCTCCGTGCCCTCGCTCAGCCCCGAGTCGGTCCGCACGCCGTCGCCCTGCGGCTCGTGCAGCGCGAGGACCGTGCCGCCGGAGGGCAGGAAGCCGCGCGAAGGGTCCTCGGCGCAGATGCGGGCCTCGATCGCGTGGCCCGTGAGGGTGATGTCCTGCTGTGCGTACGGGAGTTCCTCCCCGGCCGCCACCCGCAGCTGCCACTCCACCAGGTCGAGGCCCGTGATCAGCTCGGTCACCGGGTGCTCCACCTGGAGCCGGGTGTTCATCTCCATGAAGTAGTACGACGACGGATCCTTGCCCGGCACGATGAACTCCACCGTGCCCGCGCCCGCGTACCCGCAGGAGCGGGCCGCCTGGACCGCCGCCTCGCCCATCGCGGCGCGCGTGGCCTCGTCCAGGAGGACGCTCGGCGCCTCCTCGATGATCTTCTGGTGGCGGCGCTGCAGGGAGCATTCGCGCTCGCCGAGGTGGATCACATTGCCGTGGCCGTCCGCGAGGACCTGGATCTCGATGTGCCGGGGGCGGTCGATCCACCGCTCCACGAGCAGCGTGTCGTCGCCGAAGGAGGCGCGCGCCTCGCGCCGGGCGGCCGCGATCTCGTCCGCGAGGAGCGCGGCGTCCCGCACCAGGCGCATGCCCTTGCCGCCGCCGCCCGCGGAGGGCTTGAGCAGGACAGGGGTGCCGATCTCCCGTGCCGCTTCGGCCAGTTGGGCATCGGTCAGGCCGCTGCCGGAAGAGCCGGGCACGACCGGGACGCCGGCCGCCTTGACCGTCTCCTTGGCGCGGATCTTGTCGCCCATCAGGGAGATGGCCTCGGCGGGCGGGCCGATGAAGGTGAGCCCGGCGGCCGCGCAGGCCCGCGCGAACTCCGCGTTCTCCGCGAGGAATCCATAGCCGGGGTGCACCGCCTGGGCGCCCGTCCGGGCCGCGGCCTCAAGGAGGCGCTCCACGGACAGATAGCTCTCGGCCGCCGGTGCGGGGCCGATCCGTACGGCCGTGTCCGCCTCGCGCACATGCCGCGCGTCCGCGTCCGCGTCGCTGAACACGGCGACCGAGCGGACGCCGAGCGCCCGCAGCGTACGGATGACGCGGACCGCGATCTCGCCTCGGTTGGCGACCAGCACGGTGTCGAACATCGTCCCTCTTCCCGGTGTGGTCCTCTGGTGGAAGCCGCTCATCGTCCGCCCCTCACATCCGGAAGACGCCGAAGCCGGGCTCGCCCAGCGGGGCCTCGGCGCAGGCGGTCAGGGCGAGGCCGAGGACCTGCCGGGTCTCCATGGGGTCGATCACGCCGTCGTCCCACAGGCGTGCCGTCGCGTAGTAGGCATTCCCCTGCTGTTCGTACTGGGCGCGGACCGGGTCCTTGAAGGCCTCCTCGTCGGCTGCCGACCACTCCTCGCCGCGCCCCTCCAACTGGTCGCGCTTGACGGTCGCGAGGACCGACGCTGCCTGCTCGCCGCCCATCACGGAGATCTTGGCGTTCGGCCACATCCACAGGAAGCGGGGGGAGTAGGCACGGCCGCACATCGAGTAGTTCCCCGCGCCGTACGAACCGCCGATCACCACCGTCAGCTTCGGCACGCGCGTGCAGGCCACGGCGGTCACCATCTTCGCGCCGTGCTTCGCGATGCCGCCCGCCTCATAGTCCCTGCCGACCATGAAGCCCGAGATGTTCTGCAGGAAGACCAGCGGGATGCCGCGCTGGTCGCACAGCTCGATGAAGTGGGCGCCCTTCTGGGCGGATTCGGAGAACAGGATGCCGTTGTTGGCGATGATGCCGACCGGGTGGCCGTGGATGTGGGCGAAGCCCGTCACCAGCGTCTGGCCGTACTCCGCCTTGAACTCGGCGAAGCGCGAGCCGTCGACCACGCGCGCGATGACTTCCCGGATGTCATAAGGGGTGCGGGAGTCCGTCGGCACCGCGCCGTAGAGCCCCATGGGGTCGACCTTGGGCTCCTCGACCGCCCTTACGGACCACGGCAGTTCGCCGCGCTCGGGGAGCGTGGAGACGATCGTGCGGACGATCCGCAGCGCGTGCGCGTCGTCCTCCGCGAGGTGGTCGGTCACTCCGGAGACGCGGGAGTGGACCTCGCCGCCGCCCAGCTCCTCGGCCGTCACGACCTCGCCGGTCGCGGCCTTCACCAGGGGCGGGCCGCCGAGGAAGATCGTGCCCTGATTGCGGACGATCACCGCCTCGTCGCTCATCGCGGGGACATACGCCCCGCCCGCCGTGCACGAGCCGAGGACGGCCGCGATCTGCGGGACGCCCGCGCCGGACATCCGCGCCTGGTTGTAGAAGATCCGCCCGAAGTGCTCGCGGTCCGGGAAGACGTCATCCTGCATGGGCAGGAAGGCGCCGCCCGAATCCACCAAGTAGAGACAGGGGAGGCGGTTCTCCAGGGCCACCTCCTGGGCCCGCAGGTGCTTCTTCACCGTCATCGGGTAGTACGTCCCGCCCTTGACGGTGGCGTCATTGGCGACGATCACGCAGGTGCGCCTGGAGACCCGGCCGATCCCTGCGATGACACCGGCGGCCGGAGCGTCCCCGCCGTACAGACCGTCCGCCGCCAGCGGTGCCAGCTCCAGGAAGGGCGAGCCGGGGTCGAGCAGTGCGTCCACGCGGTCGCGGGGCAGCAGCTTGCCGCGCGCGACATGGCGGGCGCGCGCCCGCTCGCCGCCGCCGAGCCTGGCCGCCGCGAGCTTGGCCCGCAGGCCTTCGACGAGGGCGGTGTGCGCCGCCTCGTTCGTCCGCCATGCCTCGGACGCGGGATCAGCCGCGCTCCCAAGGACTGGTGCCTGCTGCATCCGTCGAGCCCCCTTGCTCGGTTAATGAGCGTTAACGCGTTTCCTCCAGGTTAACGAGCGCTAACCGACCTGTCTAGAATTAATTTCATGGCCACCAGAACCGATGCCCCCACCCGCCGCGAGCAGATCCTCAGAGAGGCCGCGCGGCTCTTCGCCGAGCGGGGTTTCCACGGTGTCGGCGTGGACGAGATAGGAGCCGCCGTCGGTATCAGCGGGCCCGGCCTCTACCGGCACTTCGCGGGCAAGGACGCGATGCTCGCCGAGCTCCTCGTCGGCATCAGCGGCCAGCTCCTGACGGGCGGCAAGCGGTGCGTGGCCGGCACGGACGGCTCGCCGGAGCGGGTCCTCGACTCGCTCATCGAGGGGCACATCGACTTCGCGCTCGACGACCGCTCCCTGATCACCCTGCACGACCGCGAGCTCGACCGCCTGCGGGACAGCGACCGCAAGCTGGTCCGCCAGCTCCAGCGGCAGTACGTGGAGATCTGGGTCGACGTCGTGCGCAAGGTCTACCCGGACCTCGCCGAGAACGCGGCGCGGGTCGCCGTGCACGCGGTCTTCGGCCTGCTCAACTCCACGCCGCACCTGAGCCGCCGAGACGCGCTGCCCAGCCGCACCGCGATGGCGGAGCTGCTGCACCGTCTCGCGCGCGGGGCGTTCGCCTCGGCGGTGGCGCCCACGGCGTGACGGGAGCGACAGACGCTCTCTCTGGACGGCCCCGTGACCGGCGGGTAACGTTGCTCTGAGCAAGCGCTTAGTCCGTTCTTGGACCACAGTCGCGCAGCCGCTGGGGCCGTCGTAGCAGAGGGAGTTTTCCGTGCGCCGTACCGTTTTCAATGAGGACCACGAGGCGTTCCGGGAGACCCTGCGCGCCTTCATCGAGGCCGAGGTCGTCCCGGTCCACGACGAGTGGTTCGCCGCCGGTGAGGTGCCGCGCGAGTTCTACTACAAGCTCGCCGAGCTCGGCCTCTTCGGCATCAACGTCCCGGAGGAGTTCGGCGGCGCCGGCATGGACTCGCACAAGTTCGAGGCCATCCAGTACGAGGAGACCTCCCGCGCGGGCGTCACCTTCGGCGGTTCCGGCGTGCATGTGCTGCTCGCCCTGCCGTACATCAAGATGCTCGCCACCGACGAGCAGAAGAAGCGCTACCTGGAGAAGTTCGTCTCCGCCGAGGAGATGTGGGCCCTCGCGATGACCGAGCCCGGCACCGGCTCCGACGTCGCGGGCATGAAGACCACCGCCAAGCTCTCCGAGGACGGCACGCACTACGTCCTCAACGGCTCCAAGACCTTCATCACCGGCGGCGTGCACGCCGACCGCGTGATCGTCTGCGCCCGCACCTCCGCGCCGCGCGAGGACGACCGCCGCTTCGGCATCTCCCTGTTCGCCGTCGACACCAAGTCCGAGGGCTACTCCATAGGCCGCAAGCTCGACAAGCTCGGCCTGAAGACCTCCGACACCGCCGAGCTGGCGTTCGTCGACGTCAAGGTCCCCGTCGAGGACCTCCTCGGCGAGGAGAACAAGGGCTTCTACTACCTCGGCAGCAACCTGCCCTCCGAGCGCTGGGGCATCGCCTACGGCGCGTACGCGCAGGCCAAGGCCGCCGTCCGGTTCGCCAAGCAGTACGTGCAGGAGCGCACCGTCTTCGGCAAGCCGGTCGCCTCCTTCCAGAACACCAAGTTCGAGCTGGCCGCCTGCCAGGCCGAGGTGGACGCCGCGGAGGCCGTCGCCGACCGCGCCCTGGAGGCCCTGGACGCCGGTGAGCTGACCGCCGCCGAGGCCGCGTCCGCGAAGCTGTTCAACACCGAGGTCGCGCACCGCGTCATCGACAAGTGCCTTCAGCTGCACGGCGGCTACGGCTTCATGAACGAGTACCCGATCGCCCGCCTGTACGCCGACAACCGCGTCAACCGCATCTACGGCGGCACCAGCGAGGTCATGAAGATGATCATCGCCAAGGACATGGGCCTGTGAAGCAGGACATCGGCCGGTAAAGATCGCCCTGTAGAACTGCATTCATGAACCAGGCACTTGAGTCCCTCCTCGATCTGCTCGACCTGGAGCAGATCGAGGAGGACATCTTCCGGGGCATGAGCCGCTCGGCTCTCGTGCCCCGCGTCTTCGGCGGACAGGTCGCCGCACAGGCCCTGGTCGCCGCCGGACGCACCGTCCCCGCCGACCGGCCCGCCCACTCCCTGCACGCGTACTTCCTGCGCGCCGGGGACCCGGGAGCGCCGATCGTCTACACCGTCGACCGGATCCGCGACGGCCGCTCCTTCACCACACGGCGGGTCGTCGCCGTCCAGCACGGGCAGCCGATCTTCCATCTCTCCGCGTCCTTCCAGACGTACGAGGAAGGCCTGGAGCACCAGACCGGGATGCCGTCGGCGCCGGACCCGGAGACGCTGCCGACCGCCGCCGAGATGCTGCCGCGCCATCTGCCGGCCGATGTCGCCGAGCGCCTTGTCGAGGCCCGCGCGGCCGTCGATCTGCGCTATGCGGACGTGCCGCCCTGGGGCACGGTCGGGCAGCCGCGGGAGCCGCGCTCCCAGGTGTGGTTCCGCACCAACGGCAAGCTGGCCGACCACCCCTTGTTGCACGTCTGCCTCGCCACGTACGTCTCCGACATGACGCTGCTCGACTCGGTGCTGCTCGCGCACGGCCGGGGCGGCTGGGCGGTCGGCGACGTCGTCGGAGCGTCGCTCGACCACGCGATGTGGTTCCACCGCCCCTTCAGAGCGGACGAATGGCTCCTGTACGACCAGGAGTCGCCGTCGGCGTCCGGCGGGCGGGGCCTGGGCCAGGCACGCATCTGGACGCAGGACGGACAGCTCGCGGTGACGGTGATCCAGGAGGGCGTGGTCCGCGTCCCCCGCTAGGGGCCCCATCGGGCGGCCCGGTTTCGCGGCCGCCGCCGATCGGACATACCGTCCGATACATGAGCGAGCAATCGTCCGGGTCCGGCGGCGAGAGCGCCTTCACCGTCATCGTCGCCGCCGTCGCCAACCTCGGGATCGCGCTCGCCAAGGCCGTCGCCGGCATCATCAGCGGATCCAGCGCGATGCTCTCCGAGGCGGCCCACTCGGTGGCCGACACCGTCACCGAACTGATGCTGCTCGTCTCCCTCAAGAGCAGCGAGCGGCCCCCGGACGAGGATCACCCGCTCGGCTACGGAGGCGCCCGCTACGTCTGGGCGCTCCTCGCATCGGTCGCCACCTTCGTCGGCGGCGGGGTCTTCGCCGTCTACGACGGCATCCACACCCTCACGCACGGCGAGGACCCGGGCGACCCGCTCATCTCGTACATCGTGCTCGGCGTCGCCTGCGTCCTGGAGAGCTACTCGCTGCGCACCGGCCTCAAGCAGGCGCGCGGCGAGGCGGACCGCTTCGGGGTGAAGCTCAGGCGCTATCTGCGGCACACCCCCGACACCGCGGTGAAGGCCGTGGTCCTCGAGGACTCCGCGGCGCTCACCGGCCTCGCGCTCGCCGCGGCCGGTCTGCTCGGCGGGCAGCTCACCGGGTCCGGCGTGTGGGACGGCGTCGCGTCGCTGTGCATCGGCGTGCTGCTCGTATACGTCGCCTGGGTCCTCGGGCACGCCAACTCCGAGCTGCTCATCGGACGTCCGCTGCCCAGGGAGACGCGGCAGCGCATCCGCGAGGAACTCCTCGCCTCCGAGCACGTCGAGGCCGTCCTCGAACTGACCACCCTGCTGCAGGGGCCGCGCGAGGCGCTCGTCGCCGCCAAGGTCGACTTCCGCGACACCTCCACGGCCGCGCAGGTCGAGTGGGCCTGTGAGCAGGCCGAGCGGCGGCTGCGTGAGCGGTTCCCCGCCGTACGCCGTGTCTACCTGGACCCGACGCCGGGATTCACGCAGCGGCGCGAGGAGGGCCTCAACCCGTGGCCGTGAGTCCCGTGGCCGTGAGTCCGGTGGCCGTGAGTCCGGTGGCCGTGACTCAGGCCTCCGGAGTGAGTCCCGCCGCGTCCAGGAGGTACGCCGTCATCGGGTCGTAGAAGCGCGGGCTCGTGACGTGGTCGTCCAGAGGGACCGTCACCTGGAGGGTGCCTTCGGCCTCACCGATGAACAGCGCCGGGTCGTTGCAGTCCGCGTAGCCGACGGAGTCGATGCCGCGCTGGCCCGCCCGTCCCGCCCAGCCGTGGTCGGCGACGACCAGGTTCGGCTGCGGGCGGCCCTCGCGCTCCAGGCCGTCCAGGATCGCGTTCATCGGCTCCGGGGAGTGCGTGTGCCACAGCGTCGCGCCACGCTCCAGCATCGCCACGTCGGCGAACTGGAACACCATGCCCTCGTCGGCGGTGAGGCCCTCCGGAATGACGACGATCTCGCAGCCCGCCGTGCGCAGGGCGGCCGCCGTCGCGCGGTGCACGTCGAGCAGGCCCCCGGGGTGGCCGGTCGCGAAAAGGACCCGCTCCTTGCCGGCGGCTGCCTTCCGAAGACGTGCGGCCATCCGCTCCAGGGCGTCGACCGTCAGCTCCGGGTCGATGGTGTCCTGCCCCTGCCGGTACTCCGCGTCGTCGATGACACCGCACCGCTCGGCCATCACCGCGAGGACGTCCTGCTCGTCGCTCCAGCGGTCGCCGAGCTCCAGGCCGAGCCAGTAGTGACGGTCGCCGTTCGCGAGCTTCCTGTAGTGGCTGAGGTTGTTCTCGCGGGGGGTGGCGACGTCGCCCGCGATGCGGGAGCGTACGAGGTGGTCGACGAGCGCGGCTCGGCTGGGTATCGGCATGGGATCCATTGTGCCGTTGCTTGGGCCGCGGGGCCGGGGCGTCTTGAAGCCTGGGCTGTGTGATCTGCCTTTCGTCTGCGGGCCGCATGTGGCTTGTCGCGCCCACGCGGCGGAGCCGCAGATGTCACAGCCCCGCGCCCCTTACGGGGCGCCCCCCGGCGCCTCTTAAGAGGCTCGCTTCAGCGCGAACCACAGCTCCATGCGGACATCGGGATCGTCCAAGTCCGCGTCCAGTAGTGCCGCGCACCGCGCGACCCGTTGCCGCACCGTATTGCGGTGCACCCCCAGTGCCGTTGCCGTGCGGTCCCAACTGCCGTGCAGGGAGAGCCAGGTGCGCAGGGTCTCCGTGAGGGCCTGGCTGCCGCCCAGCGGGGCGAGCAGCACGCGCGCGTGGGCGTCGGCCTCGGCGGGCGCGACCAGCGCGGCGATGCCCGCCTCGCGGTGCCGGACCAGCGGCGTGCGGGTCGCTTCCGCGCGGCGCAGGGCGCGGGCCGCCTGGGCGTCGGCGGCGGGCAGGTCGCCGGTGGCGGCGGGTGCGGACGCCCCGAGCGTCCAGCCGGGCTGCTCGGCGATCTCGCGGTCGGCGGGGAGCAGCAGCCGGGCGACGCCCTCGCCCGCGTCCACCAGGCCGCAGTCCAGCGCCGCCGCGAGCGCGGACGCGGCCATGGCACGGGCCACCGGATCGGCGTCCGCGTCCCCGCGCGCGTGCACCACGGTCCAGCGCCCGGCCCCCAGGAGCGGTGTGACATCGCCGGCCGTCGCCCCGAGCAGCAGCCGCACGAGCGCCGCCGAGCGCGTGGACTCGGCGGCCCCCTGGTGCCTGCCGGTGAGGAGGGAGAGGAGGACGACCGCGACGCCGGTGATGGTGTGGTCCCCGGGTTCGCGCTGCTCGGCGGCGACACCGAGCGCGAAGCCCTGACCGCCGCCGAGCGCGTACGCGGCGAGCTGGGTGCCGCCCACGGAGTCGGTGGCGGACGCGGGGCTCGGGCCGGTCCTGCCGCCGGGGCGCACTACCCCGGCGAGGTCGCACAACGCGTTGCGAGCCCCCGGCTCCGGCGCTGTCCCCGCCGTGTGCAGCACCGCTCCGTCCGGCGCGTACAGGACCGTCCAGCCGCCCAGGCGCGCCGCCAGCTGGCGCAGCACCGCGGGGACGGGGTCCGGCCGTGCCGCCGCCGTGGCGAGCCCCTGCTGGGCCTCCGTCACCCGGCGCAGCTCCGCGTGCCTGGCCTCCGCCACGAGCTGCCACACCGCGCGGGCGACCCCGCTGAACGTCGTACGCGGCGGCACCTCCAGTAGGGGCAGCCCATAGCGGTCGCAGGCCGTCACCAGGGCGCGCGGCACCGTGTCGTGCACCGGCGCCACTCCGAAGCCGAGCGCAGCGCCGCCCGCCTCCACGATGCGCGCCACGTAGTCGTCGAGGTAGACGCCCGCGCCCGCCGGGTCCGTGATGTGCACGCCCGCCGTCAACAGCATCTCGCCGCCCAGGAGATACGGATACGGATCCGCCATCTCCGAGGTGTGCACCCAGTGGATGGCCGCCCCGGAGTCGGTGGCGTCGGGGCCCGCGATCTGGCGCAGGCCCAGGTCCTCCCGGGCCAGGAGGGCGGTCAGCGGGACGGGCGGGGTCGGGGGAGCGATGGAAGAGGCAGGTGAGCCGGGTGAGCCAGCTGAGCCAGGTGAGCCAGGGGATGAAGGTGAGGCAGGTGATGCGGCAGGGTCCGGCACGGTGGATGTTCCATCCATCTTGGTTGCTGGGAGTGGATGAAACGTACACTTCAGCGTTGCTTTCCGGCCACCTAAGGTCGTGCCGACCGCAGGCCGCGGGTACGGGCGGATGTCCCCACGGCCGGTCATCACCCCCATCTGCACGACACGCCACCGAGGTGCGCGAAGGAGGCCCCCTTTATGGCCGTCGACTACACAGTGATCGTCGTCTATCTCGTCGGGATGCTCGCCATGGGCTGGTGGGGCATGCGCCGCGCCAAGTCCAAGAGCGAGTTCCTGGTCGCGGGACGCCGCCTCGGGCCGTGGATGTACTCCGGGACCATGGCCGCCATCGTCCTCGGCGGCGCGTCCACCATCGGCGGCGTCGGCCTCGGTTACCAGTACGGGCTCTCCGGCGCCTGGATGGTCGTCACCATCGGCCTCGGCCTGCTCGCGCTGAGCGTCTTCTTCTCGGCGCGCATCGCCCGCCTGAAGGTCTACACCGTCTCCGAGATGCTCGACCTGCGCTACGGCGGCCGCGCGGGCGTCATCTCCGGAGTCGTCATGTGGGCGTACACGCTGATGCTCGCGGTCACGTCGACCATCGCGTACGCCACGATCTTCGACGTCATCTTCGACATGAACCGCACGCTCGCGATCATCCTCGGCGGCTCCATCGTCGTCGCGTACTCGACGCTCGGCGGCATGTGGTCGATCACGCTCACCGACATGGTGCAGTTCGTGGTCAAGACGATCGGTGTACTGCTCCTGCTGCTGCCCATCGCGGTCGTCAAGGCCGGCGGCTTCAGCGAGATGAAGGCCAAGCTGCCCACCGAGTACTTCGACCCGCTGGGCATAGGCGGCGAGACGATCTTCACGTACGTCCTGATCTATACGTTCGGCATGCTCATCGGGCAGGACATCTGGCAGCGCGTCTTCACCGCGCGCAGCGACAAGGTCGCCCGCTACGGAGGCACCGTCGCCGGTACGTACTGCCTGGTCTACGCGATCGCGGGCGCCGTCATCGGCACGGCGGCCAAGGTCATGTACCCGAAGCTGCCGAGCGCGGACGCGGCCTTCGCCACCATCGTGCGGGACGAACTGCCCATGGGCGTACGGGGGTTGGTCCTCGCGGCCGCGCTCGCCGCGGTGATGTCCACCTCGTCCGGCGCGCTGATCGCCTGCGCGACCGTGGCCAACAACGACATCTGGTCGCGGCTGCGGGGCGTCGTCAAGGCCGACGCAGCGAACGACGAGCCGCACGACGAGGTGAAGGGCAACCGCCTCTTCATCCTGATCATGGGCATCGCCGTCGTCTGCATCGCCATCGCGCTCAACGACGTCGTCCAGGCGCTGACCGTCGCCTACAACCTTCTCGTCGCCGGCCTCCTCGTGCCGATCCTCGGCGGGCTTCTGTGGCGGCGCGGCACCGCGAACGGCGCCCTCGCGGCCGTCGCCGCGGGTGGCCTCTCGGTCATCGGGCTCATGTGGGGCTACGGAATCCTCGCCAACGAGCCCATCTACTACGGCCTCCTGACGTCCCTTGCCGTGTACGTCGTCGTCTCCCTCGCCACGAAGCCGACCGACGCGGCGGTGCTCGTCGCGTGGCGCGAGCGGCTCGCCGGCCGGGGAACGCAGGAGACGGCAGAACCAGTAACGACCACCGTCTAGCTCAGCGCGCCGCCCACTGCCGGTGCTCACTGTCAGTGGGCCGCGCGACACTTGATAACGCAGCACTCGCATCAGCAGGAGGAAACCGACCATGACCAGCGCCGAGACCCCGACCCCCCGCGGCCCCGTCGACTCCTCCCGCATTCCCCGGTACGCGGGCCCGGCGACGTACGCACGGCTGCCCCGTCTCGACGAGGTCGGCGGCAAGACCGACATCGCCGTGGTCGGCGTGCCCTTCGACTCGGGTGTCTCGTACCGCCCGGGCGCCCGCTTCGGCGGCAACGCGATCCGCGAGGCCTCGCGCCTCCTGCGTCCGTACAACCCGGCGCAGGACGCCTCGCCCTTCGCGCTCGCGCAGGTCGCGGACGCGGGCGACATCGCCGCCAACCCGTTCAACATCAACGAGGCCGTCGAGACCATCGAGGCCGCCGCGGACGACCTGCTCGGCTCGGGCGCCCGCATGATGACCCTTGGCGGCGACCACACCATTGCCCTGCCGCTGCTTCGTTCCGTCGCCAAGAAGCACGGCCCGGTCGCCCTGCTGCACTTCGACGCCCACCTGGACACCTGGGACACGTACTTCGGCGCCGAGTACACGCACGGCACGCCGTTCCGCCGCGCGGTGGAGGAGGGCATCCTCGACACCGAGGCGCTCTCCCACGTCGGCACGCGCGGCCCGCTGTACGGCAAGCAGGACCTCACGGACGACGAGAAGATGGGCTTCGGCATCGTCACCTCGGCGGACATCTACCGCCGCGGCGCCGACGAGGTCGCCGACCAGCTGCGCCAGCGCATCGGCGACCGCCCGCTGTACATCTCCATCGACATCGACTGCCTCGACCCGGCGCACGCGCCCGGCACCGGCACCCCGGAGGCGGGCGGCATGACGTCGCGCGAGCTCCTGGAGATCCTGCGGGGGCTCTCCTCCTGCAACCTCGTATCGGCGGACGTCGTCGAGGTCGCCCCCGCCTACGACCACGCGGAGATCACGGCCGTCGCCGCCTCGCACACCGCGTACGAGCTGACGACGATCATGAGCAGCCAGATCGCCGCAGGCCGCGCCGCCGGTGCGGACCAGAACGCGAAGTGACCACGGCCGCAAGGCTGTAGGACACCAGGACACGCCGGGCCGCCGTGCGCGGCCCGGCGGCCGCAGCGCCCGCCCGGGGCCGCAGTCCGGGCGAGAAGGAGAAGACGTCGCATGACCCACGACCACGACATGGTGCTGCGCCCCACGCCGCGTCAGACTGAGGCCGCCCTCAACCCGCCCGCCGGGCGCAACGGCGGCGACCTCGTCGTCGAGACCCTGCAGGGCCTCGGCGCGACGACCGTCTTCGGCCTCCCCGGACAGCATGCGCTCGGCATGTTCGACGCCCTGCGCCGCTCGTCCCTCTCGTACGTCGGACTGCGCGTGGAGAACAACACGGGCTTCGCGGCGGACGCGTACGGCCGGATCACCGGCGAGGTCGCCCCGCTGCTCCTGTCCACCGGCCCCGGCGCGCTGACTTCGCTCGCCGCGCTCCAGGAGGCGGCGGCCGGGTCGTCACCCGTCCTTGCGATCGGCAGCCAGGTCCCGGTGGCGGGCCTCGGCGGCGGCCGGCACGGCTATCTGCACGAACTGCGCGACCAGCAGGCCTCGTTCAGGGATGTGGTCAAGTCCGTCCACACGGTCCGCACGGCCTCGCAGATCCCCTCCGCGATCGCCGCGGCCTGGGAGTCGGCGCTGACCGCACCGCACGGCCCGGTGTGGGTGGAGATCCCGCAGGACGTGCTGCTCGCGGAGACGACGCTGCCCGTCGTCACGGCCATGGACGCGACCCCGGACGAGGTCGTGCCGCGCCCCGAGCTGACCGCGGTGGCGGCCGACCTGCTGTCCCGGGCCGAGCGCCCGGCGGTCATCGCGGGCGGCGGAGTCGTACGTTCGGACGCGAGCGGCAAGCTGCTCGCGCTCGCCGAGCTGGTGAACGCCCCGGTCGTCACGACCTTCGGCGGCAAGGGCGCGTTCCCCTGGGAGCACCCGCTCTCGCTCCAGTCGTGGCTGGAGGACCGGTACACGACGGACTTCCTGGAGGACGCGGACGTCCTCCTGGTGGTCGGCTCCGGTCTGGGCGAGCTCTCCTCGAACTACCACACGTTCAAGCCGCGCGGCCGGGTCATCCAGATCGAGGCGGACGCGGGGAAGCTGGAGTCCAACCACCCGGCGCTCGGCATCCACGCGGACGCGCGCATCGCGCTCTCCGCGCTCCTGGAGACGATCGACGCCCCCCGGGAGGACCCCTCGGCCCCTGAGCGGGTCGCGGCGGTCCTCGCCAAGGTCCGGGAGCGGATCGCCGCCCAGGACCTCACCCTGGAGCAGCAGGTCCTCGCGTCGGTGCGCGCGGCCCTTCCGGACACGTCACCGTCCTTCTGGGACATGACGATCCTGGCGTACTGGGCCTGGTCGGCGTTCGACGCCCGTCACCCGAACACGATGCACTCCGCGCAGGGCGCGGGCGGCCTCGGCTACGGCTTCCCCGCCGCCATCGGCGCGGCCGCCGCGGACCCCTCGAAGCCGGTCCTCGCCGTCTCGGGCGACGGCGGCGCGATGTACTCCATCGCCGAACTGGCCTCGGCCAAGCAGCACGACCTGCCGGTCACCTGGCTGATCGTGGACGACGGGGGCTACGGCATCCTGCGCGAGTACATGGCGGACGCCTTCGGCGAACCCACGGCGACGGAACTGTCGCGGCCCGACTTCGTCGCGCTCGCGGAGTCCTTCGGGGTGCCGGGTATCCGTACGACTCCGGAGACGCTGAGGGACGACCTGGCGAAGGCACTGGCGGCCCCCGGTCCGTCGGTCGTCGTGCTTCCGGCACTACTGCGGATGTTCGAGCCGACGCATCTCTGAGCGCGGGCAACGGGAAGAAGGCCACGCACGGATCACCTGATGGTGACTGTGCGTGGCCTTCTTTCCTTGTATGACTTCCCAATTCGGCATATTCTATTGGTATGTGCGGCTTTAAAACGGCTGCGCGGCCTTCATTAGTCACGCACGGTAATTCTGTGTCGTGGCTCCCCGATGGGGTGAACCTCATGACACATCGCAGTCGTTCCATCCTTCTGCTGCCCGCAGGAGTGGCAGTCGGCATCCTGGGGTTCCTCGCCCCCGCCGCCGGGGCTGTCAGTGCCCATTTCGTCGGCACGCCCACGGCGACCTCCTCCGGCAGCAGCCTGACCGTCAAGGGCAAGGAAGCCGGCCTCGGCAACCAGCAGACCGTCAGAATCTCCGTCACCGCCGACGCCCAGTGCGTCAACCGCGGCGGCAACGATCCGTCGGCCGCGAACAAGCAGTCCACCAGCGGCGAAGCGATCAGCCCGGTCCAGAACGGCAAGGCCAACTTCACCGTGACGGTCACAGCCACATTCAAGCCGAAGTGCAGCCCGCCGATGACCCTGGTCTGGAGCAATGTCGTGGTCACCGACACCGGTAACCGCATCTCCGTGACCCTCCCCGGTCCCTTCTAGTCCGGGGAACGTCCGCACCCAGGGAGTCCTAGGTCCTGAGGCCCGTATTTGTTGCAACGGGATGAAATCCGCGTCCCCCCAGGTTGTGCCTCTCGGCAGGTCAGGTCGACGGGAGGCATCTGGTGGCGGAGCAACGGGGTGGGGTCCAGCAGGGGAAATCCGGCTGGGCGGATGGGGTCTCCCCTGCTCGAGCGGAGCCGAGACCTTGGGGAAGGCTGACCGGGTACGCGTGGCGGTACCCGAAGGACGTCGTGCTCGCGCTCGGGGCCTCGCTCGGCGGCATGGCCGTCATGGCGCTCGTCCCGCTGATCACCAAGGTGATCATCGATGACGTCGTCGAGGACCAGACCCGGTCCATGCTCCCCTGGGCGGGAGCCCTCATCGGCGCCGCCGTCGTCGTCTACGTCCTCACCTACATCCGCCGCTACTACGGTGGCCGCCTGGCCCTCGACGTCCAGCACGATCTCCGTACCGAGATGTACGACACGATCACCCGGCTCGACGGCCGGCGGCAGGACGAGCTGTCCACCGGGCAGGTCGTCGGGCGGGCGACGAGCGACCTTCAGCTGATCCAGGGCCTGCTCTTCATGTTGCCGATGACCATCGGCAACATCCTGCTCTTCGTGATCTCCCTCGTGATCATGGCGTGGCTGTCGCTGCCCCTCACCCTCGTCGCGCTCGCCGTCGCCCCCGCCCTGTGGTTCATCGCCAAGCGCAGCCGCAACCGACTGCACCCCTCGACCTGGTACGCGCAGGCCCAGGCCGCCGCCGTCGCCGGAGTCGTCGACGGCTCCGTCTCCGGCGTACGCGTCGTGAAGGGCTTCGGTCAGGAGGAGCAGGAGACCGGGAAGCTCAGGGAGGTCGGGCGCAAGCTCTTCGCGGGGCGGCTCAGGACCATCCGGCTGAACTCGAAATACACCCCCGCCCTGCAGGCCGTGCCCGCGCTCGGGCAGGTCGCGATGCTGGCCCTCGGCGGCTGGCTCGCGGTGCGCGGGCAGATCACGCTCGGTACGTTCGTCGCCTTCTCCAGCTATCTCGCCCAGCTCGTCGGCCCGGTGCGGATGCTCGCCATGGTCCTCACCGTCGGGCAGCAGGCACGGGCCGGCGCCGAGCGCGTGCTCGAACTCATCGACACCGAGCCGACGATGGAGGACGGCAAGAAGGAGCTGCCCGCCGACGCTCCGGCGACCGTCGAGTTCGACGACGTGTCCTTCGCGTACGAGGACAGCCGCCCCGTCCTCGACGGGCTCTCCTTCGAGATCAGGCCCGGCGAGACCCTCGCCGTCGTCGGCTCGTCCGGCAGCGGAAAGTCCACCGTCTCGCTGCTGCTTCCCCGCTTCTACGACGTGACGCACGGCGCCGTCCTCATCGGCGGGCACGACGTGCGCGAGCTGACGGCCGACTCGCTGCGGGCCGCCATCGGGCTCGTGCCCGAGGACTCCTTCCTCTTCTCCGACACCGTGCGGGCGAATATCGCGTACGGGAAGCCCGACGCCGGCCAGGAGGAGATAGAGACCGCGGCCCGCGCCGCACAGGCCGACCGCTTCATATCCGAGCTGCCCGACGGATACGACACCACCGTCGGCGAGCACGGGCTCACCCTCTCCGGCGGTCAGCGCCAGCGCATCGCGCTCGCCCGCGCCATCCTCACCGACCCCCGCCTTCTCGTCCTCGACGACGCCACGTCCGCGGTGGACGCGCAGGTCGAGCACGAGATCCACGAAGCCCTGCGCGGCGTCATGGCCGGGCGTACGACTCTCCTCATCGCCCACCGCCGGTCCACCCTCAATCTCGCCGACCGCATCGCCGTACTCGAAGACGGACGCCTCGCCGCCATCGGCACGCACGAGGAGCTGACCGAGAACTCCACGCTCTACCGGCGTCTGCTGACCGATCCCGACGAGCTCGGCGGCGTATCGCCCGGCCACGCGGTCCCGGTCGAGATCCCCGAGGACACCTCCCTGCGCGCGGAGCTCGACGCCGAGTTCGACGCCGAGCGCGGCATCACCCCGCAGCTCTGGGTCGGCGACCGCGAGCCGAAGGACACCGCGCTCTCCGGGATGCCCGCGACGCCCGAACTCCTCGCCCAGGTCGACGCGTTGCCCCCGGCGACCGACACCCCCGGCATCGACGAGGCGCGGGCCGTCACCCCCGAGGAGTCCTACGGACTGCGCCGCCTCCTCGCGGGGTTCGGTAAGCCCCTGCTGCTCGCCCTCCTCCTCGTCGCCGTCGACGCGGGCATGGGCCTGCTCCTCCCCGTCCTTATCCGGCACGGCATCGACGAGGGCGTCTCGCAGCTCGCGCTCGGCGCGGTGTGGGCGGCGTCCGGGCTCGCGCTGCTCACCGTGGTCGTGCAGTGGACGGCGCAGATCGGCGAGACGCGGATGACCGGACGGACGGGCGAGCGGGTGCTCTACTCCCTCCGTCTGAAGATCTTCGCCCAGCTCCAGCGGCTCGGACTCGACTACTACGAGCGGGAGTTGACCGGGCGCATCATGACCCGGATGACGACGGACGTGGACGCCCTTTCCACCTTCCTGCAGACCGGTCTGGTCACCGCCTTCGTCTCCGTCGTCACCTTCTTCGGCATCATGGTCGCGCTCGTCGTCATCGACGTGGAGCTCGCGCTCGTCGTCTTCGCGACGCTGCCGCCGCTGATCATCGGTACGTTCTTCTTCCGCCGCTCCAGCGTCAAGGCGTACGAACTCGCCCGTGAGCGGGTGTCCGTGGTCAACGCCGACCTCCAGGAGTCCGTCGCGGGCCTGCGCATCGTGCAGGCCTTCCGGCGCGAGCGCTCCGGCGGCAAGAAGTTCGCCGACGCCAGCGCCGACTACCGCAGCGCGCGTATCCGCGGGCAGTGGCTGATCTCCGTCTACTTCCCGTTCGTGCAGCTGCTCTCGGCGGTCGCGGCGGCGGCGGTCCTCATGGTCGGCGCGGGCCGCGTGGAGGCGGGCACCCTGACGACGGGCGCGCTCGTCGCCTATCTCCTCTACATCGACCTGTTCTTCGCACCCGTCCAGCAGCTCTCCCAGGTCTTCGACGGCTACCAGCAGGCCACCGTCTCGCTCGGCCGCATCCAGGAACTCCTCCAGGAGCCGACCTCGACCAAGGCCGCCGACGAGCCGCTCGACGTGCTGTCCCTGCGCGGCGAGATCGCCTTCGAGGACGTGGACTTCGCGTACGGGGATGAGGAGGACGCTCTCAGCGACGTCCGCCTGCGGATCCCGGCCGGCCAGACCGTCGCCTTCGTCGGCGAGACCGGCGCGGGCAAGTCGACCCTGGTCAAACTGGTCGCCCGGTTCTACGACCCGACCGGCGGCCGCGTGACGGTGGACGGCACGGACCTGCGGTCCCTCGATCTGACCTCGTACCGCCACCGCCTCGGTGTCGTCCCGCAGGAGGCCTACCTCTTCGCGGGCACGGTGCGCGACGCGATCGCCTACGGCCGCCCCGACGCCACGGACGCCGAGGTCGAGGCCGCGGCCCGCGCGGTCGGCGCCCACGACATGATCGCCACCCTGGACGGCGGCTACCTCCACGAGGTCTCCGAGCGCGGCCGCAACCTCTCCGCGGGACAGCGCCAGCTGATCGCCCTGGCCCGCGCCGAGCTCGTCGACCCGGACATCCTGCTCCTCGACGAGGCGACCGCCGCCCTCGACCTCGCCACCGAGGCGCAGGTCAACCAGGCCACCGACCGCATCGCGGGCAGGCGCACCACCCTGGTCGTCGCCCACCGCCTCACCACCGCCGCCCGCGCGGACCGCGTGATCGTGATGGACCACGGCCGGGTCGCCGAGGACGGCACCCATGACGAGCTGCTCGCGCTCGACGGGCGTTACGCGCGGCTGTGGCGCACCTTCGTGGGGGAGGCGGAGCCCTCGGCTGCATGATCGCCGCGAAGAATCGGGACCGCTGCGCAACCGCGCCCCCTACGGGACGCGTCCGTACATCAGTACGCTGATGCGGAAGTGGCGGGAGGGGAACCCGGTGGGCAACGGTCGAATACGGCGGCGTCTCGCGCTCGGTGCCGCCGTCCTTGCGGCGTCCGTCCTGGTCGGGCTCATCGGCGCCGGCACGGCGCAGGCGCAGGTCTCGGCGGCCCGCTGCGCCGGCCACAAGGTGCGCACCCTCGCCTTCAGCACCGGCAAGGTCGAGATCTACAAGAAGCGCGGATACGTCTGCGCCCTCACCATCGCCAAGCGCCCCGGCGCCCGCAAGACCATGTCCGTCAGCGTCCAGGCCCGCGGCAACCGCCCCGCCAAGGACGCGGGGCAGTACACCCATCACGCGGGCCCGGTGACGGTGCACGCGGGACGCAGGTGCGTGTGGGTGAAGGGGACGGTGGGCTCGGGGAGCACCAGCTCCGGCTGGATCCTGTGCTGAATCCTGTACTGAATCCTGTGCTGAGAGCAGTTCCGGGCGGAGTGCCCTCTTTGTGACGTACTGCGTCCGGGTGTGACGCAAGAGCCCCTAGTAGTGAGCGAGTTGCTCCGATAAGTTCCGGCGGACGCAATCGCGAACTTAGGGGAGAGTGCATGCGCAAGGCGCTCAGATGGCTGCTGTCGCTAGTGGTGCTCATAGGCACCGTCGGCACAGTGGGCGCGGCAGGGGCGGCCACCGCCGCCGAGCCGCGGGCCAACGACACGACGGCCGACGCTTCGGCCACGGACATAAAGGACCGGCTCCTCGCGATACCGGGCATGAGCCTGATCGAGGAGAAGCCGTACACCGGCTACCGCTACTTCGTCCTCAACTACACCCAGCCGATTGACCACCGGCACCCCTCCAAGGGCACCTTCAAGCAGCGCCTGACGGTGCTGCACAAGGACACCGCCCGCCCCACCGCCTTCTTCACCAGCGGCTACGGAGTCTCGACCAACCCGAGCCGCAGCGAGCCGACGCGGATCATCGACGGCAACCAGGTCTCCATGGAGTACCGCTTCTTCACGCCGTCCCGCCCCGAGCCCGCCGACTGGTCCAAGCTCGACATCTGGCAGGCCGCGAGCGACCAGCACCGCATCTTCAAGGCGCTCAAGCCCATCTACGACAAGAAGTGGGTGGCGACCGGCGGTTCGAAGGGCGGCATGACGGCGACGTACTACGAGCGCTTCTACCCCAAGGACATGGACGGCGTCGTCGCGTACGTCGCCCCGAACGACGTCGTGAACAAGGAGGACTCGGCCTACGACGAGTTCTTCGAGACGGTCGGGACGAAGGAGTGCCGGGCCGCGCTCGAGGCCGTGCAGCGCGAGGCCCTCGTGCGGCGTGAGCCGCTGGAGAAGAAGTACGCCGCGTTCGCCGAGGCGGGCGGCTACACCTTCAAGACCGTCGGGAACCTCGACAAGGCGTACGAGGCGGTCGTCCTCGACCTGGTGTGGGGCTTCTGGCAGTACCAGCCGGAGGCCGCGTGCGCGAAGGTCCCCGACGCCAAGTCCGCCTCCGACCAGGCGATCTTCGACTACGTCGACGAGGTGGGCGGCTGGTCCTCCTACACGGACCAGGGTCTGACCCCGTACACGCCGTACTACTACCAGGCCGGTACGCAGCTGGGCTCGCCCGACATCGCCCAGCCCTGGCTCGGCGACCTGAGCCGCTACGGCTACCAGCCGCCGCGGAACTTCGTCCCGCGCTCGATCCCGATGAAGTTCCAGCCGGGTGTGATGCGGGATGTGGACAGCTGGGTGAAGCGCAACTCGCAGCGGATGATGTACGTCTACGGGGAGAACGACCCGTGGGGTGCGGAGCCGTTCCACCCCGCGACGGGCGGCAAGCACGACTCGTACGTCTTCACTGCGCCCGGCGGGAACCACGGTGCGAACGTGGCGGGCCTCGTCGCGGACGAGAAGGCGAAGGCGACGGAGCGGATCCAGGCCTGGGCCGGCGTCTCGACGTCCTCGGCCACGGCGAAGCCGCTGGCTCCGTACGACGCGAAGCTGGACCGCAAGGACGCTGACCGGAAGCAGATGCTGCGGCCGTAGATCACCGCCTTCGGCGAGTTCGTCCTCAAGCGCCGGACGGGCTGATCAGTTCCAGCCCGGCCGGCGTTTGAGGCCACGTTCACACCCGCACCGCACACCCCACCGGCTTCCCGCCCCCCAGCGACACGTAAAGCTCCGTCGCAGGCGGGCACTGGGAGCGGTCCGAGACCGAGTTCGTCACCCGGTATTCGGGGGGCTTCGTGCCGGAGCCGTCGCAGGCCGTTTCGCGGACCTCGTCCCGTCCCGCGCTGTAGACGCAGTCCCCGACGACCGTGAGGGGGCCGCCCCCGCCCCCGGGGTCACCGGGATGCGGCGCCTCCAGGTTCCGCATGCACGCGTACCCCCGCGGCACCGCCCCGTTCCCGTCCTCGTCCACCGCGGGCCTGTCCTCGCTGATGTGCAGGACGAAGTCGGTGCGGGCGGGGCACGACGGGCCCTCCGCCACCTTTCCGTCGTAGCGTGCGGTCACCCGCGCCGCCGCGCGTTCACTCGTGCACGACACCTCCGTGAACGTCTCGCGCCCCCGCGAACTGCACTCGTCCACGGCGAGGAAGACCGCACCGTATCCGGATGACACCGCAGCGGACGGCCGGTCGTCGTCGAGCCGGCCCGACGAACCCGCCCCCGGATCCGCGGACTTCTGGCAGCCGGCCGCGCCGACGAGCACAGCGAGCACCGCAAGGACCGGCACCCACCTCGCCCCCACGCGCCGTGCCGTGTTCCAGCCAGGCATGGCCAGCATGGCAAACCCCCCGATATGTGCACCCAGCGTGACCCGCCGGGGCGGGCGCACGCCAGGTGCACGGGGTGCTTTGGGTCAGTTGGCGGTGGTGCGCCGGTTGTGCGGCGTACGGTCAGTACGTCAGGCCGTAGCCCACGGGGTACAGCACCTGCGCCGGATCGTCCGCCCGCTGCACCGGCACCGGCAGCCGCCCCGTCGGCTCGGCGCGACCCGCGATCACCCTTACGGCGGCGCGCAGTTCGACGTCCGTCCAGCAATAGGCGGCGAGCGAGGCGCCCACGGAGCCGAGCCGCGCCACGTCGTACGGATTGCGGATCGCCACGGCGACGACCGGGACGCCGGTCGCGACCAGGGCCTCCACGAGGGCGATCTGGGCGCTCCCCGCCCCCACGTTGTACGTGCCGACGACCACCGCGTCCTTACCCGCGGCCGCCGCGACCGCCTCCGCGATCTTCGTGGTCGAGGGTGCCGTGCCCGTCGGAAGGACCGTCGCGGTGAAGCCGAGCTCCGTCAACTCCCGCCCCATGACGGCCGTCGGCGGGCCCGTGGTGCCCGATGGCGACGCCGGGTCGGCGCCCACCACCAGGATCTCCTGGTGCGTACGGCGTGAAAGGGGAAGCAGCCCGCCCCCGTTCAGGAGCAGCGTCGTCGTCTCCTCCGCGATCCGGTCGGCGGCCGCGAGATGCGCACGGGTGCCGACCGCCTTGTCGACGCCGCGCGAGGTGACGTACGGGTCGGAGAACAGGTCCAGTTTCGCCTTCAGGCGCAGGATCCTCAGCAGCGACTCGTCAAGGCGCGCCTGGGTCAACTCGCCTTCCCTGACCGCCTGGAGCACCGCGTTCCATGCGATCTCCGGCTTCGGCGGGTTCAGGAGCTGGTCCACGCCCGCCTTCAGGGCGAGCACCGGGACACGGTCGTCGCCGTACTTCGTGCGGACGCCCTGCATGCCGAGCGAGTCCGTCACCACGACCCCGTCGTAGCCGAGTTCCTCGCGCAGGATGCCGGTGAGGATGGGGCGGGAGAGGGTGGCCGGGTCCTCGGCTGGATCGAGGGCGGGGACCACGATGTGCGCGGTCATGATCGAGTCGATGCCCGCGGCCACCGCAGCGCGGAACGGCGGGGCGTCCAGGGTCTCCCACTGCTCACGGGTGTGGTGGATGTACGGCAGCTTGGAGTGGCTGTCGTCCTTGGTGTCGCCGTGCCCGGGGAAGTGCTTGGACGTCGACGCGATGTCCGTGCCCTGGTAGCCCTTGACCTGCGCGGCGACCAGGCCGGCGACCGCTTCGGGGTCCGAGCCGAAGGAGCGTACGCCGATGACGGGGTTGGCCGGGTTGACGTTCACGTCCGCGACCGGGGCGTAGTTCTGCCGGATGCCGAGCGCGCGCAGTTCGGCGCCGGCGATGCGGGCCGCCTTGCGGGCGGTGGAGTTCGAGCCCGCGGCGCCGAGTGCCATCGCGCCGGGCAGCAGCGTGGCGGGGATGCCGACGCGGGCCACGGCGCCGTGCTCCTGGTCGGTGGAGATGAGCAGCGGGATGCCGGAGGTGGGGGACTGCTCCGGGGTCTCCGGGGTGAGGGCGGCGCGCTGGATGCCGTTCGAGAGGGCGGCGATCTGGTGCGGGGCACGGGTGTTGTGGGCCCAGCCGAAGTAGATGATGCCGCCGAGGTGGTACTTGGCGACGGCCTCGGCGGCGGTGCGTACGCCCAGTTCCTTGAGGTTGGCGTCGATGTCCGCCTGGTCGGGCTCGGTGGCGGAGTGGCCGTACACATGCATCACGAAGAGCTGGCCGACCTTCTCCTCCAGGCTCATGCGGGAGATGCGCTCCCGGAGCCTCCGGTCGCGGTCGCGGTCGCCGCTGCCCGCCGCATGCACGGACGGGGCGGCAAGGGCCGTCGCGGCGACGGCGGTGGCGGCGAGCAGGGTGCGTCTGGAGGTATTGCGGTGGGACGACATGTGCGCTCCTTCGGGGAGGATGCCGGACCGGAGCCGGGCCGGGGCCTGGCGGCAGCCGGGCTGGGGGAACCGGCTGAAGGAAACTTTCCCGAGTCACGGATATCCCGAAGATTTCTGCCGGTCAAGGGATCCGGCGGCCACTGTGGAGGAGTGAGGGGCCGTCACCGGTGCTGTTGGAGGGGGGCGCACCGGTGACGGCATGCTGCCGGCCGCAGGCGGCGGAGAGGGTGGTCAGCGTTCGCAGCCAGCAGCGATGCCGACACCGCCTTGCGGAGACTCACCCGGCAGCACGCCCGTTGGACGCCGCCCCCTTCGCATGGGTTCCCGGCCGGGGGAGTATTTCCGGAAAGTGGTACGTCCGTGAGAGCTGAGGCTCAGTGAGCCGCTTCCGGGACGGCTTCCCGGGCCGCTTCGGGTGTTGCTTCGGGTGCTGCTTCGGGCCAGTGCGCCTGCAGCGTCCTGACCGTCTCGGCGATCGCGGGGCGCCGGGACGCCCCGGCCCGCCACAGGGCGTAGAGCCGCCGCACCGGCACCGGATCGAGCCGCACCGTGACCGCACCTTCGGGGACCGGGCCGCGGCCCAGGCGGGGGATCAGCGCGACGCCGAGCCCCGCGGCGACCAGCGCCACCAGGGTGGGGTTCTCCTCCGCCATGTGCGCGATGTCCGGCTCGCAGCCCGCGTCGCGCAGGGTGCGGATGAGCCACTCGTGGCAGACCAGGCCCGGCGGCTGGGTGATCCACCGCTCGTCCTTCAGCTCCTCGCGGCGCACGGACGCCCGCCCCGCGAGCCGGTGCCCGGCGGGCACGACCAGGTCGCAGAGGTCGTCGCCGATGACGGCCTGTTCGACGCCGGGAGGCGTCGGCAGCGGCGCGATGTCCCAGTCGTGCACGATGGCCAGGTCCACCGCGCCCTTGGCCACCAGGTCGATGGAGAGATGCGGGTCGATCTCCGACATCCGGGCGTCGAGCGCGGGATGCCGCAGGGCGAGATCCGCGAGCACCCCGGGCAGCAGGCCGCGCGCCGCCGATGCGAACGCGGCGATGGTGAGCCGCCCCGCGGGCAGCCCGCGCCGCTCCTCCAGCTCGGTCTCCGCGCGCTCCACGATCGCCATCAACTGCTGTGCGGTGGCGGCGAGATGGCGTGCCTCCTCGGTGAGCGCGACGCCCCTGCCCCGCCGTTCGAGGAGGGTGGTGCGGGTCTCCCGCTCCAGCTTGGCGATCTGCTGGGAGACGGCGGACGGGGTGTAGCCGAGCGCGGTGGCCGCGGCGCCGACGGTGCCGTGCACCGAGACGGCGTGCAGGGCGCGCAGCCGGGCGAGATCGAGCACGAGGGACCCACTCCATCCATCCATGCGGGACATGATTCGGTAGCGTTGCTTCATCCCATCATGCAGATATCCGCGCTGGTCCTACATGGTCATGCCGGGTGATCCTCGACGCATGCGACCCGTACATGTCTGCCTGGCCGTTCTCGTCGCCGCCGTATGGGGCGTCAATTTCGTCGTCATCGAGGTGGGGCTCGACCACTTCCCGCCGCTGCTCTTCTCCGCCCTGCGCTTCCTGGTGGCGGCGCTGCCCGCCGTCTTCTTCGTGGGCCCGCCCAAGGTCGCCTGGAAGTGGATCGTCGGAGTGGGCCTTGTCCTCGGGGTCGCCAAGTTCGGTCTGCTCTTCATCGGCATGGACGCGGGGATGCCGGCCGGCATGTCGTCCCTCGTGCTGCAGATCCAGGCGGTGTTCACGGCCGTCTTCGCCTTCGCGGTGCTCGGCGAACGGCCGGGCGGCATACGCCTGTTGGGGATGATCGTCGCCCTGGCGGGCATCGGTGTCGCGGCCGTCGACGAGGGCGGTTCCGGCACGCTGTCGGCCTTCGCACTGCTCATCGCGGCGGCGGCCTGCTGGGGCGCCTCCAATGTCCTGACCCGCAAGGCGTCCCCGCCCGACGCCCTCAACTTCATGGTGTGGGTGAGCACGGTCCCGGTACTGCCGCTGCTCGGCCTCTCCCTCCTCTTCGAGGGCCCTTCGCGGGACCTCGAAGCCCTCGGCTCCCTCGACTGGCAGGGCGCCGGGATCATCGTCTACGTCGCCTGGATCACCACGGTCTTCGGCTTCGGCGCCTGGGGCTACCTGCTGCGCCGCCACCCGGCCTCCACCGTGGCGCCCTTCTCCCTCCTGGTCCCGGTGTTCGGCATGTCAGCGGCCGCGCTGGTACTCGGCGAGTCGGTGAGCGGACTCGGGTGGTGCGCGGCGGCGCTGCTCGTGTGCGGGGTCGCCCTGACGTCCTTCGCCGGGGTCAGGCCGCGCGGTTCAGGAGCGGAAGTCAGGCCGCGCGGTTCAGGAGCGGAAGTCAGGCCGCGCGGTTCAGGAGCCGGGACAGGAACTCCCGTCCAGGACCGAGTAGTTCGGGCAGCGGAGCCGCTGCCTCGTACCACCGCTTCTCGTACTCCCAGCACAGCCACCCGTCCCGGTGCTCCCCGCTGAGTAGCACGTCCACGCACTCGGCGAGCGGCAGCACGCCGTCGCCGAGCGCGAGCGGCGTCGTGTCCTGCGCGGACGCGATGTCCTTCACCTGTACGTAGCCGAGGAACGGGGAGAGCGCCGCGTAGCTGTCGGCGGGGGACTCGCCGCCGAGCCAGGTGTGCATCAGGTCCCACAGGGCGCCCGCGTTGCGATGCCCGACGGCGCCGAGGACGCGGGTCGCCGCGGCTCCCGTGCGGTGCGAGTCGTGGGTCTCCAGGAGGATGCGTACGCCGAAGTCCGCGGCGTACTCGGCCGCGGTGCCGAGCCGCCGGGCGGCCGTCGCGTCGGCCTCCTCGGCGCTCTGCTCGGTGCCGCCGCCGGGGAAGACGCGGATGAAGGGGGCGCCCAGGTCGCGGGCGAGGGTGAGCAGCGAACGTATCTCGTCCAGCACGGGACCGTCCTCGCCGGGCGCGGCCACGCGCGCGTACCCGGCGATGGTGACGATCTCCACGCCGGCGTCCTTGAACCGGGCGGCCGCGTCGGCGCGTTCGGTGAGCCCGATCCCCGGATGGACCGGCTCTTCGGGATGCGCGCGCAGCTCGACGCCGTGGAAGCCGTGGGCGGTGGCCAGACGCAGCACGTCGGCGAGGGGGAGTCCGGGCACGCCGAGGGTGGAGAAGGCGAGTTTCATGACGCAGACCCTAGATGCAGGTGCCAGTCCTGCCCCATGAGATCGGCACCGAACGAGCGGTGGGGCTTCTCCTCGACGAGGACGAAGCCGTGCCGCCGGTAGATGGCGCGGGCGGCGCGCAGGACGTCATTGGTCCACAGGGTCATCTCGCGATAGCCGACCCCGCGGGCGAACTCGACGCACGCACCCACGAGTTGATCCCCGATGCCGCGCCCCCGCGCGTCCGGCTCGACGAGCAGCAGGCGCAGCCGCGCGGTACCCGGCGCCTCGTCGCGTACGCACATCACACTGCCCACGGGCCGCCCGTCGAGCTCGGCGATCCATACCCGCTCCAGGTGCGGATCGTGATCCTCCGCGAAGTCGGCGACGATCCGCGCGACCAGGCCTTCGTAGTCGGTGTTCCAGCCGAACTCGGCGGCGTACAGGGCGGCGTTGCGCTGCACGATCCACCCGAGATCACCGGGCCCGGGCTCACGGAGCAACGGACGCGAGACCGCAACGCCAACCTCTCCCTTGCTCAGGATCTCCCGCACGGTGCGCATCGCGGTGGCGAGGCGGGGCCGCTCGGCGGCCGGGACGCCCGAGAGCAGCGAGCCGATGGCCTCCGTGGACCGCTCGTCGAGGAGCCCTGCGGTCTCGCGCCCCCGCGCGGTGAGCGTGATGCGCTGCCGCCGCGGATCACGTACAGAGGGCGCGCGCTCGACGATCCCGTCCTTCTCCAGCTTGCCGAGCAGACGGCTCAAGTACCCGGCGTCAAGGGAGAGTTCGGAGCGCAGGTCGGCCGCGTCGAGATGGGAGGCATGGGCCAGCTCGTAGAGGACGCGGGCCTCGGTGAGGGTGTACGGGACGTAGAGCTGACGGCTGTAGTCGAGAGCGCCGATCAGATTCGTGTAGAAGCGGTTGAAGGCACGGATCTCATGGATGGGCGTATCGGAGGCGTGGGCCATCGCGGTTCACTCCGGGTCATCGGGACGGGTCACCTTTGACTGAGTCAACGGTACGCCGCGTCGCCCATGACCGCCATGCCTCCAGCAGGCCGTCCGGCTCAGAGGCGGCGGCAGTGGAAGATGCCCCAGCGCAGCTGCCCTCGGTGTGACGCGTCCGCCCACAGGGACAGACTGTTCAGCAGTGTGTCGACGTAGTCGGGGCTGATGACGGTGCGCAATTCCTGTTCGCGTTTGTGGGTCTCCTCGATGAGGCGGTCATAGTGGTTGCCCATCTGCTCGCTGAGATCGTCGAAGTCGACCTGCGACATGCCGAGCCCGCCGAGTGAACGCCGGTAGAAATCCGGCGTGGCCAACTCATCAACCCTCAGCCGGGACACGACGGGGCGCAGCGTCCGGGCCGAGGTGCCCTCGTCGGCCATCAGGTCGGTGAAGACCAGGGCTCCTTTGGGCTTGAGGACACGCACGGCCTCAGCCAGGGTGCGTGTGCGGTCCGGGCTGTGACAGAAGGCTTCCTGGGACCAGACGACATCGAAGCGGCCGTCCTCGTAGGGGATGTCCTGGAACGATTCCGTGACCACCTCGATGAGGCCGTCAAGACCACGCTCGGTGTTGACGGCGCGGTGGCGTCGGTTCTGCGTCTCGCTGATGTTCAGGGCGGTGATCCGGCAGCCGAAGGTGGCGGCCAGGTGGCGGGCGGGACCGCCGTAACCGGACCCCATGTCCAGCACGGCGGCCTCGGGCGTGAGGAGGTCGGCCACCTTGTCGGCCACCCGCTCCACCGTGCGGCGAGAGGCGTCCGCGACCGCCTCGCCCGGCTGCGTGTAGATGCCGGTGTGGATGTCTTCACCACCCCAGACATAGGCGTAGAACGCGTCGACGTCGCCGGTCTCGTAGTAGTCGCGGGCCACGTCCTCGCCTCGCGAACCGCCGTGGTACGGCATGGGTCTTCCTCCGTTGCTCGCTGACGCAGGGGGAATCAGTCTCACGATCGTGCCGTCTGCCTGCATAGAGGCCGAATGAGCCATGGGCCGGGCGCCGCATCACCGCATACGGATGCGGACTCCGTAGCTCCCGATTCCTGGTCGGGCGGCGGTGGACGGTGCAGACGCCGCCCCAGGGATCGATGATCACGTAGAGCGGGTCAGCGACATCGAGGCCTCACCGACACGGCGGCGCCGTGGACCCCCGCACCATCAGCTCCGCCCCGATCGTCGCCACGCCCCCCGGTGGCGGCTCCTCCGCGCCCGTGGCCAGGCGGCCCGCGCGTGCGCCCGCCTCGTGCAGCGGCAGTCGTACGGTCGTCAGGGCGGGGACGGCGTCGATCGAGAAGGGCAGGTCGTCGAAGCCCGCCACCGAGATGTCCTGCGGGATGCGCAGTCCGCGGTCGCGCAGGGCGGCCGACGCGCCCAGGGCGACCGTGTCGTTGGCGGCCACGATGGCGGTCAAGTCCGGGGCACGGCGCAGGAGTTCGAGGGTGGCCTCGTAGCCCGACCGGCGGGTGTAGGGGCCGTGGACGGTCAGCTCGTCCTGGTCGCCGTGGTCCGCGGTGGACGCCGCAAGCGCCTCCCTGTGGCCCTCCAGGCGGTGTCGGGTCGTGGTGCGCTCCATGGGGCCCGCCACGTATCCGATCCTGACGTGTCCCAGGGTCAGCAGGTGCTCGGTGAGCCGCCGGCCGCCGTTGCGGTTGTCGAAGGTGAGGGTGGCGGTCACCGCGTCGGTGTCCCCGAGCGGCGGCCGTCCGCACAGCACGATCCGGGTGCCCGCGTCCGCCAGGCGCGCCAGCTTCGCGGAGACCGCCGCCGCGTGGTCGGGGTCTTCGAGCGCGCCGCCGGTCAGCACGACCGCGGCGGCGCGCTGTCGCTGCAGCAGGGTGAGGTAGGTGAGCTCGCGCTCGGGGGAGCCGCCCGTGTTGCAGACCACCGCCATCCGCTCGCCGCCCGCGCGCCCGCCGGGACCGCCGATCTCGGACTGGACCGCGCCCGCCATGATCCCGAAGAAGGGGTCGGCGATGTCGTTCACCAGGATGCCGACCAGGTCGGACGTGGCCGCGGCGAGCGAGCTTGCCGGTCCGTTGAGGACGTAGTCGAGGTCGTCCACGGCGCGCAGGACACGCTCCCGGGTGGCCGCGGCCACCGGATAGTTGCCGTTCAGCACGCGGGAGACGGTAGCGGGGGAGACCTGGGCGCGGGCCGCCACGTCCGCCAGGGTCACGGTCATCTCGTCGTCCTCCGTCGCGGCTCTGGTCCGGAGCACTTGTCCGAACCTTGTGCGGCAGGCTAGCTTCTCCTTGTGTAGAAAGCGCTTGCTATGCGCCTACGTGCGTACGGAGGGACTGCTGTGACTCGTAAGACGGTGCGCATCGCCATGAACGGTGTGACGGGACGCATGGGCTACCGCCAGCACCTGGTCCGCTCGCTCCTGGCCCTGCGTGAGCAGGGCGGACTCGCCCTGGGTGACGCCGATGGCACGGTGCTGTGGCCCGAGCCCGTCCTCGTGGGACGCAGAGAGCACGCACTGCGGGAGATCGCCGAGCGGCACGGACTTGACGCCGGGGCGAACGTCTCGACGGACCTGGAAGCGGTCCTCGCCGACCCCACCGTCGACATCTACTTCGACGCGCAGGTCACCTCGGCGCGCGAGACCGCCATCAAGCGGGCGATCGCCGCCGGGAAGCACGTCTACACGGAGAAGCCGAGCGCCACGGGCCTGTCCGGCGCCCTCGAACTCGCCGCCCTCGCCAAGGCCGCCGGCATCAAGCACGGCGTCGTACAGGACAAGCTCTTTCTGCCGGGCCTGCTGAAGCTGAAGCGGCTGATCGACGGCGGCTTCTTCGGCCGGATCCTGTCGATCAGGGGTGAGTTCGGCTACTGGGTCTTCGAGGGCGACTGGCAGAGCGCCCAGCGCCCGTCCTGGAACTACCGCGCCGAGGACGGCGGCGGCATCGTCGTCGACATGTTCCCGCACTGGGAGTACGTCCTGCACGAGCTGTTCGGCCGGGTGCGCAGCGTCCAGGCGCTGACCGCCACCCACATCCCGCAGCGCTGGGACGAGCGGGGCAAGCCCTACGACGCCACGGCGGACGACTCGGCGTACGGCATCTTCGAACTCGAAGGCGGCGCGATCGCGCAGATCAACTCCTCCTGGGCGGTCCGCGTCAACCGCGACGAACTCGTCGAGTTCCAGGTCGACGGCACGGAGGGCTCGGCCGTCGCGGGCCTGCGCAACTGCCGCGTACAGCACCGTGGTTCGACACCCAAGCCGGTCTGGAACCCGGACCTGCCCGTGACCCACTCCTTCCGCGACGAGTGGCAGGAGGTCCCCGACAACCAAGGGCCCGACGGATACGACAACGGATTCAAGGCGCAGTGGGAGCTGTTCCTGAAGCACGTGTACGCCGACGCGCCCTACCACTGGGACCTGCACGCGGGCGCACGCGGCGTGCAGCTCGCCGAACTGGGCCTGAAGTCCTCCGCGGAGGGCCGCCGCATCGACGTACCGGAGATCGCCCAGTGACGCTCCTGCTGCCGCGCGCGGACGGCACCACGTACGCGTACGAGCCCTTTGGCGCCCCCCTGTCCCTGGCGCCCGGCGGCCCGCCCCTCACCTCCCGCACGGTCTTCTCGGCGGCCCATGTGGTGGCGGACCCGTACGCCGACGTCTCCCCTGACTCCCCGGCGGCCGTCGACTGGGACGCCACCCTGGCCTTCCGCCGCCACCTGTGGGCGCAGGGCCTCGGGGTGGCCGAGGCGATGGACACCGCACAGCGCGGCATGGGCCTTGACTGGACGGGCGCGGCGGAACTGATCAGACGCTCGGCGGCGGAGGCGAAGTCGGTGGGCGGCGCCATCGCCTGCGGCGCGGGGACGGACCAACTGACTGATCCCGCAGACCTGTTGACGGTCCGTTCCGCGTACGAGGAGCAGCTGGCCCTGGTCGAGTCGACCGGCGCACAGGTGATCCTGATGGCCTCGCGGGCGCTGGCCGCGGCCGCGAAGTCGCCCGACGACTATGTCGAGACGTACGGCCACCTCCTGCGCCAGGCGAGCGAGCCGGTGATCCTGCACTGGCTCGGCCCGATGTTCGACCCGGCGCTGAGCGGCTACTGGGGCAGCGAGGACCTGGACGCGGCGACCGACACCTTCCTGGAGGTCATCGCCGCGTACCCCGACAAGGTCGACGGCATCAAGATCTCCCTCCTGGACCCGGGGCGCGAGATCGCGCTGCGCCGCCGCCTCCCGAACGGCGTCCGCTGCTACACGGGCGACGACTTCAACTACCCCGAACTGATCGCGGGCGACGACCACGGGTTCAGCCACGCCCTGCTCGGCATCTTCGACCCGCTGGCACCGCTGGCGGCGCAGGCGGTGCGCGCGCTGGACACGGGCGACGCCTTGGCCTTCCGCGCCCAGCTCGACCCCACGGTCGAACTCTCCCGCCACCTCTTCGCGGCGCCCACCCGCTTCTACAAGACGGGAGTGGTGTTCCTGGCATGGCTGGCCGGCCACCAGGAGCACTTCACGATGGTGGGCGGCCTGCAGTCGGCGCGCTCGCTGCCGCATCTGGCCCGCGCCTACGAACTGGCGGACGGCCTGGGCCTGTTCCCGGACCCGGCGGTCGCCGAGTCCCGGATGAAATCCCTGCTGACGGTGTACGGAGTCGCCCCATGCCAGTAACGCCTGCGGTGAGCGAGGAACTCGCGCGCTTCTCCATCAACCAGATGACGGTAAAGCAGCTGTCGTTGCCGGAACTGGTGGCCGCGTGCGGGGAGTTGGGAATCCCCGGGGTCGGCCTCTGGCGCGAACCGGTTGCGGCCCACGGCCTGGAGCGGACCGCCAAGCTGATGCGTGACGCGGGCCTGTCCGTGACGACGCTCTGCCGGGGCGGCTTCCTCACCGCGATCGACCCGCACGCGCGCGTGGCGGCCATCGAGGACAACAAGGCGGCGATCGACGAGGCGGCGACGCTGGGTACGCGGACGCTGGTCCTGGTCTCCGGCGGCCTGCCGCCGGACTCGAGGGACCTGCGAGGGGCACGCGAACGCATCGCCGACGCGCTGGGGGAACTCGCCCCGTATGCGGCGGTGCGGGGCGTCCGCCTGGCGATCGAGCCACTCCACCCGATGTTCGCGTCCGACCGCTGTGTGGTGTCCACGCTGGCCCAGGCGCTGGAACTGGCGGAGCGGTTTCCCGCGTCGCAGGTGGGGGTGTGCGTGGACACGTACCACGTCTGGTGGGACGACGAGGCCCCCGCCGGAATCGCCCGCGCGGGCGCGGCGGGCCGCCTGCACGCCTTCCAACTGGCGGACTGGGTGACGCCATTGCCCGAGGGCGTCCTGAACGGCCGCGGGCAGCTGGGGGACGGCGCGATCGACATGCGGGAGTGGCGGGGGTACGTGGAGCGGGCGGGGTACGCGGGCCCGATCGAGGTCGAGCTCTTCAGCGAGACCCTGTGGTCCAGGGAGGGCAGAGAACTCCTCTCGGAAACGGCCACGCGGTACGTGGCCTACGCCTGACCTGGCCCCGGGGCCTTGCACCACGGGCCGCGCCCCGCGGCTTCGTCCGGCCTTTCCGCGGGTACACGTGCGGCCCCGGCCGGCCTTGTCCGCTGGGTGCGCCCCGTGGCTTCGATCGGCGAACAGGCCTGTCCCGCAACGAATCACTCCGCCCCTCCGCCCGGCCCTCACCCACCCACCCACCCGATCACCCCGCGTCCCTGCCTCGCCGAACAGGCTTTTCCCACCCGCCCACCCGATTGCCCCGGGGTGATCGGGTGGGTGGGTGGGAAAGATCCGCCGCGAAGCGGTGGCGCAGGAATCGCGAAAACGGCGGAATGGGACACGCCTGGCGGCCGCGCAGGGGGCGTGGAAAGTCTTGGGTCCGGCCGTACAACCCTTACCGCCCGACGCGGGTCGTACTTTGCGTCAGGGCTTCCGCAGGGGGGATCCGGGGGGATTCGCGGAGGACCGGCAGGGGAGGGGAGACCCGTGGGGGCCCGGTCGGGAGAAGACCGGGCCCCCACGGGTCTGTAAGGCCGGAGTTGTCCACAGGGCGCCCGCGCTGTCAGTCCCCGGCGGTAGCGTCGGATCATGTCGAGTTCAGTGGGAGTGACGACGGGATCGGTGCCCGCGGCCCGTGCCGCGGTCGTCGAGGGTGTCCTGGAGCGGATCACGTACGCCAACGAGGAGAACGGGTACACGGTCGCCCGCGTGGACACCGGCCGCGGCGGCGGCGATCTGCTCACCGTCGTCGGTTCGCTGCTCGGTGCGCAGGTGGGGGAATCGCTGCGGATGGAGGGGCGCTGGGGCTCCCACCCCCAGTACGGCAAGCAGTTCACCGTGGAGAACTACACGACGGTGCTGCCCGCCACCGTCCAGGGCATCCGCCGTTACCTCGGCTCCGGCCTCATCAAAGGCATCGGCCCCGTCATGGCCGACCGCATCACCACCCACTTCGGCGCCGACACCCTCGACATCATCGAGACCGAGCCCAAGCGGCTCGTGGAAGTGCCCGGCCTCGGCCCCAAGCGGACCAAGATGATCGCCGCCGCCTGGGAGGAGCAGAAGGCCATCAAGGAGGTCATGGTCTTTCTCCAGGGGGTCGGTGTTTCCACCTCCATCGCTGTTCGGATCTATAAGAAGTACGGCGACTCATCCATCTCCGTCGTCAAGAACGAGCCCTACCGGCTGGCAGCCGACGTCTGGGGGATCGGTTTCCTCACCGCCGACCGCATCGCCCAGTCCGTCGGCATCCCGCACGACAGCCCGGAACGCGTCAAGGCAGGACTGCAGTACGCACTGTCGCAATCCACCGACCAGGGAAACTGCTACCTCCCGGAGGAGCGGCTCATCGCCGACGCGGTGAAGCTGCTCCAGGTCGACACGGGGCTCGTCATCGACTGCCTCGCGGAACTCGCGGGCGAGGAGGAAGGGGTCGTACGGGAGCAAGTGCCCGGCCCGGATGGGGAGCAGGACGTCACCGCCGTCTATCTCGTCCCCTTCCACCGCGCCGAACTCTCCCTCTCCGCCCAGCTCCTGCGCCTCCTCAGGACGACGGAAGACCGTATGCCCGGCTTCCGCGACGTGGACTGGGACAAGGCCCTGTCCTGGCTGGCCGGCCGCACCGGCGCCGAGCTCGCCCCGGAGCAGCAGGACGCCGTCAGGCTCGCCCTGACCCGCAAGGTCGCCGTCCTGACCGGCGGCCCCGGCTGCGGAAAGTCCTTCACCGTCCGGTCGATCGTGGAGCTGGCCCGCGCCAAGAAGGCGAAGGTCGTCCTCGCCGCCCCCACGGGCCGCGCCGCCAAGCGCCTCGCCGAACTGACGGGCGCGGAGGCCTCCACCGTGCACCGGCTCCTCGAACTGAAGCCGGGGGGAGACGCCGCGTACGACAAGGAGCGGCCGCTCGACGCCGACCTCGTCGTGGTCGACGAGGCGTCCATGCTGGACCTGCTGCTCGCCAACAAGCTGGTGAAGGCTGTTCCGCCGGGTGCCCATCTGCTCTTCGTGGGCGATGTGGACCAGCTGCCCAGCGTCGGCGCCGGCGAGGTGCTTCGGGACATGCTCGCCGACGAGAGCCCCGTCCCTGCCGTCCGGCTGACCCGTATCTTCCGGCAGGCCCAGCAGTCCGGGGTCGTCACCAACGCGCACCGGATCAACTCCGGCCTTCCGCCCGTCACTCAGGGCCTCAGCGACTTCTTTCTCTTCGTGGAGGACGAGACCGAGGACGCGGGCCGCCTCACGGTGGACGTGGCCGCCCGCCGCATCCCGGCGAAGTTCGGCCTCGACCCGCGCCGCGACGTCCAGGTGCTCGCGCCCATGCACCGCGGCCCGGCGGGTGCAGGCAACCTGAACGGGCTGCTCCAGCAGGCCATCACGCCCAGCAGACCGGACGTACCGGAGAAGCGGTTCGGCGGCCGGGTGTTCCGCGTCGGCGACAAGGTCACCCAGATCCGCAACAACTACGAGAAGGGGCAGAACGGCGTCTTCAACGGCACGGTCGGCGTGGTCACGGCCCTCGACACGGACGAGCAGCGGCTCACGGTCCTGACGGACGAGGACGAGGAGATTCCGTACGAGTTCGATGAGCTGGACGAGCTCGCGCACGCGTACGCCGTCACCATCCATCGCTCCCAGGGCAGCGAGTATCCGGCGGTGGTGATCCCCGTGACCACGGGGGCATGGATGATGCTGCAACGGAACTTGCTCTATACGGCGGTGACGCGCGCCAAGAAGCTGGTTGTTCTGGTCGGATCGCGCAAGGCTCTGGGTCAAGCGGTACGCACGGTCTCGGCGGGCAGGCGCTGTACAGCCCTGGATTTTCGGCTCGCGGGCGGCCGGGCAAGTACCTCTCGAAGCCCCTCCGGATCCCCCTCCGGATCGCCCTCCGGAAATTTTGATCGATCATTCGAGTAGGAAAGGTCACAGAGCACTTCCGGAACCCGGGCGAACGGGGCAGGATGAGCAGGTTGGCGGCACTGAGTGCCGCCATTAGGCCCAATGGTCGACCCCGAGTGCACTCTCCAGGGCCAAATGGGGGATGGTAGAGACAGTCAGGGCACCTCGAAGAAGAGGCACAACGTCGGTGAGGGATGACGTGAGCGACAACTCTGTAGTACTGCGGTACGGCGATGGCGAGTACACCTACCCGGTGATCGATTCGACCGTCGGCGACAAGGGCTTCGACATCGGGAAGCTCCGCGCCCAGACCGGTCTGGTGACCCTGGACAGCGGCTATGGCAACACCGCCGCCTATAAATCCGCCATCACCTACCTCGACGGCGAACAGGGCATCCTCCGGTACCGCGGCTATCCGATCGAGCAGCTGGCCGAGCGCTCCACCTTCCTCGAGGTGGCGTACCTGCTGATCAACGGCGAGCTGCCGAAGGTGGACGAGCTCTCCGCCTTCCGCAACGAGGTCACGCAGCACACGCTGCTGCACGAGGACGTCAAGCGGTTCTACGACGGCTTCCCGCGCGACGCCCACCCGATGGCGATGCTGTCGTCCGTGGTCAGCGCGCTGTCGACGTTCTACCAGGACAGCCACAACCCGTTCGACGAGAAGCAGCGTCACCTCTCGACGATCCGCCTTCTCGCCAAGCTTCCGACGATCGCGGCGTACGCCTACAAGAAGTCCGTGGGCCACCCGGTCGTCTACCCGAGCAACAACCTCGGCTACGTCGAGAACTTCCTGCGCATGACGTTCTCCGTGCCGGCCGCGGACTACGAACTCGACCCGGTCGTCGTCTCCGCGCTCGACAAGCTTCTGATCCTGCACGCGGACCACGAGCAGAACTGTTCGACCTCCACCGTGCGTCTGGTGGGCTCGTCGCAGGCGAACATGTTCGCCTCGATCTCCGCCGGCATCTCGGCCCTCTGGGGTCCGCTGCACGGTGGCGCCAACCAGTCCGTCCTGGAGATGCTCGAGGGCATCAAGCAGGACGGCGGCGACGTCGACACCTTCATCCGCAAGGTGAAGAACAAGGAAGACGGCGTGAAGCTCATGGGCTTCGGGCACCGCGTCTACAAGAACTTCGACCCCCGGGCGAAGATCATCAAGGCGGCGGCGCACGACGTCCTCTCGGCCCTCGGCAAGGATGACGAGCTGCTCGACATCGCGCTGAAGCTCGAGGAGCACGCGCTGGCCGACGACTACTTCGTCGAGCGCAAGCTCTACCCGAACGTGGACTTCTACACCGGTCTCATCTACCGGGCCATGGGCTTCCCGACCGAGATGTTCACCGTGCTGTTCGCGCTTGGCCGCCTGCCGGGCTGGATCGCCCAGTGGCACGAGATGATCAAGGAGCCGGGCTCCCGTATCGGTCGCCCGCGTCAGATCTACACCGGTGAAGTTCTTCGGGACTTCGTCCCGGTCGAGGGTCGCTGACCTTCAGGGCGACTGCAGACCGGCTGTGGCTGGTCGCGCAGTTCCCCGCGCCCCTTCGGGGCGCCAGTCTTAGCGAAAAGCGCCCCGCCGCCGATCCCCCCACGGGTCGACGGTCGGGGCGCTTTCCTTTTTCCCGGTTCGGATTCCCCCCACGGGATCCGGCCGGGCGTCTGCGGTGGTGCGCCGTGCTGCGATCTGCCGGGACGCGTACCAACCGGGAGGGCCGCTCAAGCTCCCCGGTGCACGTGCCCCGGCCAACGCACTCCAGGAACATCCCCCAAGATGTCCCCGATGTCTAGAGACGTCCCCCAAGACGTCTCTGGCATCGCACTCTTAGACTCGCGAGCCCCCTCAATGGTTACGTTCGGATCATTGTGATCTGCGTCTCTTGCATATGTCCCGAACGGGCGCAAGAGCCCCGATATGCCGATTGGGGCTCAGGGGTGAGAATACTGCGACCATTGTGTGAAGAGGCTATGTAAGGGGCCCCAAGACTACGTAAAGGCCCTCAGGCGGAGGCTGTTGCTCACCACGAAGACCGATGAGAACGCCATCGCGGCGCCCGCGATCATCGGGTTGAGCAGGCCGGCCGCGGCGAGCGGCAGCGCGGCCACGTTGTAGCCGAAGGCCCAGAAGAGATTGCCCTTGATGGTGGCGAGGGTCCTGCGGGAGAGCCTGATGGCGTCGGCCGCGCCGCGCAAGTCCCCGCGCACCAGCGTCAGATCGCTCGCCTCGATCGCCGCGTCCGTGCCGGTGCCCATCGCCAGGCCCAGATCGGCGGTGGCGAGCGCGGCCGCGTCGTTGACCCCGTCCCCGACCATCGCCACGACCTTGCCCTCGCCCCGCAGCCGTCGTACGACATCGACCTTGTCCTCGGGCAGGACCTCGGCGTACACGGCGTCCGGGTCGATGCCGACGGCCTGCGCGACCGCTTCGGCGACGGCCCTGTTGTCGCCCGTCAGGAGCACCGGCGTCAGACCGAGCGCGCGCAGTTCGCGCACCGCTTCGGCGCTGGTGTCCTTGACGGTGTCGGCGACGCCGAGGACACCGCGCGCCGTGCCGCCCCAGGCGACCAGGACGGCGGTGTGCCCCTCGGTCTCGGCCGCGGCCCGCGCACGGGCGAGTTCGTCGGGGACCGCCACCTCGTCGACGAGGCCGTCCCGGCCGACGAGCACCCTGTGCCCGTCCACCCTGCCGCGCACCCCGAGCCCGGCGACGTTCTCGAACTCCTCGGCGGGCGGCAGCTCATCGGTGCCGATCCCCAGGCGCTCGGCCGCGCCCGCGGCCACCGCCCGTGCCACGGGGTGCTCGGAAGCGTGCTCCAGGGCGCCCGCGAGCCGCAGCAGTTGCTTCTCGTCGGTGCCTTCGGCGACGTACACCTCGCGCAGTGTCATACGACCCGTCGTCACCGTCCCGGTCTTGTCCAGGACGACCGTGTCGATGCGCCGCGTGGACTCCAAGACCTCGGGGCCCTTGATGAGGATGCCGAGCTGCGCGCCGCGTCCCGTGCCGACCATCAGGGCCGTCGGCGTCGCGAGGCCGAGCGCGCACGGGCAGGCGATGATCAGGACGGCGACGGCCGCGGTGAAGGCCGCGGTCGCGTCGCCGGTGAGGCCGAGCCAGGCGCCGAGCGTGCCGGCCGCGATCACCAGGACCACCGGCACGAAGACCCCGGAGATCCGGTCGGCGAGCCGCTGCACCTGGGCCTTGCCGGCCTGCGCTTCCTCGACGAGCCGCGCCATCCTGGCCAGTTGGGTGTCGGCGCCGACACGGGTGGCCTCGACGACGAGCCGCCCCGAGACGTTCGTGGTCGCCCCGGTCACCGCGTCGCCCACCGCCACGTCCACCGGCACGGACTCGCCGGTCAGCATCGACACGTCGACCGCGGACGCGCCCTCCACGACGGTGCCGTCGGTCGCTACGGTCTCCCCGGGGCGTACGGCGAAACGGTCGCCGACGACCAGCCGGTCGACCGGAACCCGCACCTCCCTGCCGTCCCGCAGCACGGCCGCGTCCTTGGCGCCCAGTTCGAGCAGCGCCCGCAGCGCCGCGCCCGCCCGCCGCTTGGAGCGGGCCTCCAGCCAGCGGCCGAGCAGGATGAACGTGATGACGCCCGAGGCGACTTCGAGATAGATGGTCGAGGCGGCGTCGGCGCGCGACACCGTGAACTCGAAGGGGTGCCGCATGCCCGGCATGCCCGCGTCGCCGAGGAACAGCGCCCACAGCGACCAGCCGAAGGCGGCGAGCGTGCCCACGGATACCAGGGTGTCCATCGTGGCGGCGCCGTGCCGCAGATTCGTGAACGCCGCCCGGTGGAAGGGCAGCCCGCCCCAGACGACGACGGGCGCGGCAAGGGTCAGCGAGAGCCACTGCCAGCTGTCGAACTGCAGCGAAGGGACCATGGCGAGCAGCACGACGGGCAGCGAGAGCAGCGCGGAGACGATGAGCCGCTGGCGCAGGGTGTCGGGCTCGGTGATGTCGGCGGTGGTGGGATGGTCCCCGGCGTCGGCCCCGGCCTCGGGTTCGGCGGGCTCGGGGACGATCTCCTTCGCCGTGTAGCCGAGCTTCTCGACCGTGGCGACCAGCTGCGCGACCTCGGTCCCTTCGGCGTACGAGACCTTCGCCTTCTCCGTGGCGAGGTTGACCGAGGCGGTCACGCCCTCCATGCGGTTCAGCTTCTTCTCGATACGGGCGGAGCAGGAGGCGCAGGTCATACCGCCGACGGCGAGTTCGACTTCGTTCATGGTTCTCTCGTGACTACTGGGTGGTGTGGCCGCGGGCCCTGTGACGGTGCCACAGGGCCCGGGGTACCCGGCAGGCGGTGGGTCAGGCCTTGACGCCGGTCAGCTCGTAGCCCGCCTCGTCGACCGCGGCGCGCACCGCGGCCTCGTCGAGCGGGGCGTCGGAGACCACGGTCACCTGGCCCGTGGAGGCCACCGCCTTGACCGAGCTGACGCCCGCGAGCTCCGAGATCTCGCCGGCGACGGCGCCCTCGCAGTGGCCACAGGTCATGCCGGTCACCTCGTACACGGTGGTCACGGCGCCCTGCGGCGTCTCGGCGGCGCCGCCCGAGTGGCAGGAACCACTGGGGGAGCAGCAGGAGCCGGCGGTCTCGGTCTCGGCCTGCTGGAGCTCGGTCTGGGCGCTCATGTCGTTCTCCTCGGTGAGGGTGCGGCGTATGTGCGTATGCGACGTAATGTGCAGGAGGGGTCCCGGAGTTCCCGGGGGCCTCCCGACACTCACCACACTATACCCCTAGGGGGTACTTCTCAACGAGGGGGGCGCGGTGCGTGGCCCGCTCGGAGGGTCAGTCCTTGCGCCCCCGGTTGCCGGGCCGCGCCGCGACCCAGGCGCGGATCGTGTCCGCGTACCAGTAGGGCTTGCCGCTCTCCACGTGGTCGGGTTCGGGGAGCAGGCCGTGCTTGCGGTAGGAGCGCACGGTGTCGGGCTGCACCCGGATGTGTGCGGCGATGTCCTTGTACGACCAGAGCCTTCGGTCGGTCATCAGTGGCACCTCCCTGCGGGTGCCGCAGGGGCGGCTCGGGGGGAGCCGTCGGGGGAGCTGCGGCACGACGCTGGCGATCACTCAGCCTTGTGCCCGGTGAACGACGCGGAGTGAGCGCAGGGGGGCGGCTGTCGACTGCCTGTGACGGAAGGCCCGCGTATACGGGACATGTGTGACAGGGGGAGGTTCTTTGTGACGCGTGTGATGCGTCAAGGGGGCGCGTCTGCGTGGCGCGTAACGGGCGCACGGATACGGAGCGCGAGCGGGCCGGTCCGAAGTGAGGGGCCGGTTCGAAGCGAGGGGCCGGTTCGAAGCGAGGTGGACCGGGCCTGCTGCGCCAGGCCCGGTCCACCGGCTTCCCCGCAACCCCTGTGCCGTTCCGGCACCGAAGGGGTCCCCCTCGCCAGGTGGCTCGAAGGCAACAGCCTGCCGTCGGCGCGTCCCGCCGGTCTTGGAAAAAACCGCAGCCCTAGAGAAGGACCAGGCTCGTCGGTTCGTCCGCGAGGCGGTCGGCCGCCGGTGGTCCTTCGAGCGGCCGGGGCGTGCGCCGCCCCGCTGTGAACTCACGCGGCGTACAGCCCGTCATCGCCTTGAACTCGCCGCTCAGATGCGACTGGTCGTAATAGCCGCAGACCGCCGCCGTCTCCGCCTGGCTGCGCCCCGCCGCGAGCATCCGCCGTGCCCGCTGCAGCCGAAGCACCCGGCCCGCGGCCTTGGGTCCGATGCCGATCCGCTCCCGGAAGCGGCTCTCCAACTGCCGTATGCTCCAGCCGACTTCATCGGCGATGTATCCGACCGGCGCGGCGCCCCCGGTGCGCACCAGCTCGCCCCACGCCCGCACCGTCCGCGCGCCGGCCGGCGGCCCCGCGGCGGACCAGCGGGCGAAGGCGTCGTCCAGGAGGGCGAAACGGGCGCTCCAGGAGGGCAGGGAGCCCAGCGCCGCGGCGAGTTCGGCGACCGAGCGCCAGCGGCCGGGGCCGGGCCGCACGCCCAGCGTGTCCGGGTCGAGGTTGCGGTCGGCCACCTCGTGCAGGGCGGTCCCGAAGAGGGTGAACGCGGCCCATGGCGTGAGCAGCACCTCGATGCCCGCGAGATGCCCGTCGTGCTCGCCGATCACCGGCGTCGTGCCGAGCCCGGAGAGCACGGAGACCAGCGAAACGCTCTCCGGCTCCGCACCGCCGCCGCCCGTGAGCGCGGAGATCCGCACCGGACGCTCGAAGCCGAGCATCAGCGTCACCGCGCCGATCGGCACCTCGAGCCTGCGCCGCGGCCTGCCGAGCGCGAGCCGGATCCCCCGGTAGCTGATGACCCCCGGCCGCAGCCGGGGGTGCGGGGCGGCGAGCGCCACCTCCCAACTGCCCAGCGGGCAGCGCGCGTACCGGGCGCCCGGAGCCATCGGGGCCGCCCCCTAGGCGCCGCAGGAACGCAGGAACGAGCGGGTGCGGCGGGCGATGGGCCCCGGCTTGTCCGGCGGGCACGGATACATGTCCTGCTCGACGATGGCGAACAGGTCCACGTCCAGTTTCTGCGCCGCCGCGAGCACCGGCTCCAGGGCGGGCACCCCCGACGGCGGCTCGCACATCACGCCGCGCGCCACGGCGGGACCGAACGGCATCTCCTGCGCCCGCACCTCGGCGAGCACCGCCGGGTCGACCTGCTTGAGGTGCAGATAGCCGATGCGCTCGCCGTACGTCTCGATCAGCTTGACGCTGTCGCCGCCGCAGTAGGCGTAGTGCCCGGTGTCCAGGCAGAGCGAGACGAGGTCGGAGTCCGTCGCGTCGAGGAAACGCGTCACGTTCTCCTCGGTGTCGATGTGCGTGTCCGCGTGCGGATGGACGACGACCCGCAGGCCGTACCGCTCGCGCACCCGGTACGCCAGGCGCTCCGTCTGCAGCGTGAGCTGGCGCCACTGCTCCGGCGTGAGCGTGCGGTCCTCCAGGACCTCGCCGGTCTTGTCGTCGCGCCAGAAGGAGGGGATGACGACCAGATGCCGGGCGCCCATCGCCTGGGTGAGGGCGGCGATTCCGGCCACATGTTCCCAGGTCTTCTCCCAGACGGAGGGCCCGTGGTGCAGGCCGGTGAAGACCGTCCCCGCGGAGACCTTCAGGCCGCGCCGCTGTGTCTCGGCGGTCAGTTCGGCGGGATCGGTGGGCAGATAGCCGTACGGACCGAGCTCGATCCACTCGTATCCGGAGTCCGCCACCTCGTCGAGGAAGCGGCTCCAGGGGACCTGCCCGGGATCCTCGGGGAACCACACGCCCCACGAGTCGGGCGCCGAGCCGATGCGGATGCGTGACAGCGTCGTCATGGCAGCCAGCTTTCAGGGCGGCGGAGAAGAGTGTCAAGGAGTCGTCCGAATGTAAGGACAATGTGTTGACAGGGTTCGTGGGGCGGGATTAGACCTAGGGGTGGGCGACGCCGAGAGGGAGTGCAGGGTGACGGTGACTGATCCGTATGCCGATCCGTATGCCGATCCGTTTGACGTCATCACCATGGGGCGGATCGGGGTGGACCTCTATCCCCTGCAGGCCGGGGTGCCGCTCGCCGATGTCACCACCTTCGGCAAGTTCCTCGGCGGCTCCGCGTCGAACGTCGCGGTGGCGGCGGCACGCCTCGGCCGCCGGGTGGCGCTCCTCACGCGTACGGGCGAGGACCCCTTCGGGGATTATCTGCACCGGGCGCTGCGGGAGTTCGGGGTCGACGACCGGTGGGTGACGGGGGTCGCCGGACTCCCCACGCCGGTCACCTTCTGCGAGGTCTTCCCGCCCGACGACTTCCCGCTCTACTTCTACCGGCAGCCGAAGGCGCCCGACCTCGAGATGTACGAGAGCGAACTCGACCTCGGCGCGATCGCCGCCGCGCGGGTGTTCTGGATGACGGGTACGGGGCTGAGCGCGGAGCCCAGCCGCTCGGCGACGCTGGCGGCGCTCGCGGCCAGGGGGCGGCGCGAGGTCACGGTCTTCGACCTGGACTGGCGGCCGATGTTCTGGAGCGACCCGCAGGAGGCCAGGCCCTTCTACGCCGAAGCCCTGCGGCACGCGACCGTCGCCGTAGGAAATCTCGACGAGGTCGAGGTGGCGACGGGGGAGCGGGAGCCGTACGCCGCCGCTCGGGCCCTGCTGGCGGCGGGAGTTGAGCTGGCCGTGGTGAAGCAAGGGCCGAAGGGTGTGCTCGCCGTCAGCCGCTCCGGGGAGGCCGCGGAGGTGCCGCCCCTGCCTGTGAGTGTCCTGAACGGTCTTGGGGCGGGGGACGCGTTCGGCGGCGCCTTGTGCCATGGGTTGCTCGGAGGGTGGGGGCTTGAGCGGACCATGCGGTACGCCAATGCGGCGGGGGCGATTGTCGCTTCGCGGCTGGAGTGCTCATCTGCCATGCCGTTCCCTGACGAGGTCGAGGCGGCGGTTGCGGCGGGGGAAATTTCAGCCTGTCCGGCGTTTGAGGACGAACTCGGCGAAGCCGGTGATCGACGGTGACTGATATCGCCGGGCTCACCCGCATCAGGGCCTCCCGCCCAGAAGCCATCGCTGAGGCCGCTTCCCGGCGCACCCGGCGGCCCCTCCTCGGCGGCAGTGGGCGGCTGATGATCATCGCTGCCGATCACCCCGCACGCGGCGCCCTCTCCGTAGGAGGACGTCCGTTTGCCATGGCCAACCGCGGGGACCTCCTCGAACGGCTCTGTCTCGCGCTCTCGCGCCCCCGCGTGGACGGCGTGCTCGCCACCGCCGACATCCTGGAGGATCTCCTGCTGCTCGGCGCCCTCGACGGGAAGGTCGTCATGGGGTCCATGAACAGGGGTGGACTCGCCGGGGCCTCGTTCGAGCTGGACGACCGGTTCACCGGGTATCGCGCAGAGGATCTGGAGCGGCTCGGGTTCGACGCGGGGAAGCTGTTGCTGCGGGTCGACTACGACGACCCCGGATCGCTCGCCACCATGGACGCCGCCGCACGGGCCGTCGACGCGATGGCCGCCCGCAGGCTGCCCGTCTTCGTGGAGCCGTTCCTCTGCCGCCGCCCGGCGGACGGCGGACCGCCGCGCAACGATCTGAGCGCCGACGCCGTCACCACGTCCATCGCCATAGCCTCCGGCCTCGCCGGGACATCGGCGTACACCTGGCTGAAGGTTCCCGTCACCGAGAATCCGGACGACATGGAGCGGGTCATGGAGACCAGCACACTGCCCGCCGTGCTGCTCGGCGGTGATCTCGGCGACGACAGTGACGCCGCGTACGAGAAGTGGCGCGGCGCCCTGCAACTGCCCACCGTCCAGGGGCTCGTCGCGGGGCGCACGCTGCTGTACCCGGCGGACGGGGACGTGGCGGGCGCGGTCGACACCGCCGTCGGACTGCTGTAGGAGGGCCACATGACGTACGTACCGAAGGGCAGCGCGGCCGAGGGGCCGTACGTCCTCGAGCTCGGTCACAAGCGGACCGGACTCAGCCATTCCGAGCTACGGGTGATCGAACTGGAGCCCGGCACCACGCACTCCTTCGCCACCGGAGAGAGTGAATGGATCGTGCTCCCGCTGACCGGCGGCTGTACGGTGCAGGCGGAAGGCGAGATCATCGAACTGCTGGGCCGGGACGGCGTGTTCAGCGGAGTCAGCGACTTCGCCTATGTGCCCCGTGACGCCCACATCCAGATCGCCTCCGGCGCGGGAGGCCGCTTCGCCCTGGCAGGAGCGAAGTGCGAGCGTCGACTCCCCGCCCGCTACGGCTCCGCGCCGGAGGTCTCCGTCGAACGACGCGGCAGCGGCAACTGCGCCCGCGAGGTCCGCAACTTCGCGTCCGCCGACGCCTTCGACTGCGACCGTCTCATCGCCGTCGAGGTGATCACGCCGGGCGGCAACTGGTCCTCGTATCCGCCGCACAAGCACGACGAGAACCGCCCCGGCCTGGAGACCGAGCTCGAAGAGATCTACTACTTCGAGATCGAGGAGGGCCGGGGAGGGAGCGAAGGGTTCGGATATCAGCGGGTCTTTCCGTCCAGGAGCGGCGGCACCGACGTGCTCGCCGAGGTGCGGACCGGCGACGCCGTGCTCGTCCCCGACGGCTGGCACGGGCCTTCCATCGCCCAGCCGGGGCACGCCATGTACTACCTGAACGTGATGGCGGGACCGGGGCCCGAGCGGGAGTGGCGGATCTGCTTCCACCCCGATCACACGGAGGGATACCGATGACCGCGACGAACACGGTGAGGCTCACCACCGCGCAGGCGCTCGTCCGCTTCCTGTCCCGGCAGTTCACCGAGCGGGACGGCCGTCGGCAGCGGCTCATCGGCGCCACCTGGGGCATCTTCGGGCACGGGAACGTGGCGGGGATCGGCCAGGCGCTCGTCGAGTACGCCGATGAGATGCCCTACCACCAGGGGCGCAACGAACAAGCCATGGTGCACGCCGCCGTCGGGTACGCCCGCCAGTCCGGCCGCCTTTCCACGCACGCCGTCACCACCTCCATCGGGCCCGGTGCGACCAACCTCGTCACCGGCGCGGCGCTCGCGACCGTCAACCACCTCCCGGTCCTGCTGCTGCCCGGCGACACCTTCGCCACCCGGCCCGCCGACCCGGTGCTCCAGCAGCTCGAAGTCCCGTACGCGGGCGATGTGTCGGTCAACGACTGTCTGCGGCCGGTTTCGAAGTACTTCGACCGGATCACCCGGCCCGAGGCCCTGATCCCGGCCGCGCTCGCCGCGATGCGGGTGCTCACCGACCCGGCCGCCACCGGCGCCGTCACGCTCGCCCTGCCGCAGGACGTGCAGGCGGAGGCGTACGACTGGCCGGCGGATTTCTTCGCGGAACGGACCTGGGTCGTACGCCGCCAGGCGCCCGACCCGCAGGAGCTCGCCGCCGCCGCACGGCTCGTACGGGACTCCCTGCGCCCGCTGATCGTCGCGGGCGGCGGGGTGCACCACAGTGCCGCCGAGGACGCGCTGCGGGAGCTTGCCGACGCCACCGGGATCCCGGTCGCCTCCACGCAGGCCGGCAAGGGGTCCCTGCGCTTCGATCACCCGGCGGACGTCGGCGGCATCGGGCACACCGGCACCGCGACCGCCGATGAACTGGCCTGCACCGCCGACCTGGTGATCGGCGTCGGCACCCGCTACAGCGACTTCACGACCGCCTCCGGGACGCTCTTCGCCGCGCCGGACGTCCGCTTCCTCAACCTCAACATCACGTCCTTCGACGGTCACAAGATGGCGGGCACCCCGCTGATCGCCGACGCGCGCGCCGGGCTGCGGGCGCTGACCGGGGCGCTCGACGGGTACCGCGTCACGGACGCCTACGCCGCCGAGTACACCGACGACAAGGTGCGCTGGGAGCAGCGCGTCGACGCGGCGTACGCGGCCGACGAACCCGACGTACGGCCCACACAGGCCCAAGTCCTCGGGCTGCTCGACGAGTTGGTCACGGAGCAGGACGTGATCATCAATGCCGCCGGGTCGCTCCCCGGCGATCTGCACAAGCTGTGGCGGGCCCGCTCGCCGCGCCAGTACCACGTCGAGTACGGCTACTCCTGCATGGGATACGAGATCCCCGCGTCGATCGGCGTCGCGATGGCCGCCCCGGACCACCACGTCTGGGCGCTGGTCGGCGACGGGACATATCTCATGATGCCCACCGAAATCGTCACGGCCGTCCAGGAGAACATTCCGGTCAAGATCGTGATCCTGCAGAACCACGGGTACGCGTCCATCGGCGGCCTCTCCGAGTCCGTGGGCGGCGAGCGCTTCGGCACCGCCTACCGCTTCCGGGCGCCGGACGGGACGTACACGGATGCCCCGCTGCCCGTTGATCTCGCGGCCAACGCGGCCTCGCTCGGGATGCGGGTGATCCGCGCCAAAACCGTCGGTGACCTGCGCGATGCCCTCGCCGATGCGCGCTCGGCCGACCGGCCCACATGTGTCTACATCGAGACGGAAACGGCAGACACAGTGTCGGGCCCGCCTCCCGCGCAGGCATGGTGGGATGTGCCCGTGGCCGAGACAGCGACCCGACCGTCGGCGGTCAAGGCCAGAGAAGAGTACGACCGGCACGTCACAGCCCGACGCCGCCATCTGTGAGACCTGTGAGACCTGTGCGAGTGCCGCCGCCAGCTGAGAGTAGGGATGCTTGATCATGACGAAGACCGTCAATCACTGGATCGGTGGGAAGACCGTCGAGGGTGCGTCGGGTACGTACGGTCCGGTGACCGACCCGGCGACCGGCGCCGTCACCACGCAGGTCGCCTTCGCCTCCGTGGACGAGGTGGACGCCGCCGTCGCCTCCGCGAAGGCCGCGTACGAGACGTGGGGCAAGTCGTCCCTGGCCAAGCGCACCTCGGTGCTCTTCGCCTTCCGCGCGCTGCTCGACGCCAACCGTGACGCGATCGCCGAGCTGATCACCGCCGAGCACGGCAAGGTGCACTCCGACGCGCTCGGCGAGGTCGCCCGTGGCCTGGAGATCGTCGACCTGGCGTGCGGGATCACCGTGCAGCTGAAGGGCGAGCTGTCGACGGAGGTGGCATCGCGCGTGGACGTGTCGTCCATCCGCCAGCCGCTCGGCGTCGTCGCCGGCATCACGCCGTTCAACTTCCCGGCCATGGTGCCGATGTGGATGTTCCCGCTGGCCATCGCGTGCGGCAACACCTTCGTCCTGAAGCCGTCGGAGAAGGACCCGTCGGCGTCGATGAAGATCGCCGAGCTGCTGAGCGAGGCCGGTCTGCCGGACGGCGTCTTCAACGTCGTACACGGTGACAAGGTGGCCGTGGACGCGCTCCTGGAGCACCCGGATGTGGCCGCCGTCTCCTTCGTCGGCTCGACGCCCATCGCCCGCTACATCCACACCACCGCGTCCGCCAACGGCAAGCGCGTGCAGGCGCTCGGCGGTGCCAAGAACCACATGCTGGTCCTGCCGGACGCAGACCTGGACGCGGCCGCGGACGCCGCGGTCTCCGCGGCGTACGGCTCGGCGGGCGAGCGCTGCATGGCCATCTCGGCCGTGGTCGCGGTCGGCTCCGTCGGTGACGCCCTGGTCGCGAAGATCAAGGAGCGCGCCGAGAAGATCAAGATCGGTCCCGGCAACGACCCGACGTCCGAGATGGGCCCGCTCATCACGGCCGCGCACCGCGACAAGGTCGCCTCGTACGTGACGGGCGCGAAGGCCGAGGGCTGCGAGGTCGTGCTCGACGGCACGGGCTACACCGTCGAGGGCCACGAGGACGGCCACTGGATCGGCCTCTCGCTGCTCGACCGGGTGCCGGTCACGGCCGCCGCGTACAAGGACGAGATCTTCGGCCCGGTCCTCTGCGTGCTCCGCGTGGACACATACGAGGAGGGCGTGGCGCTGATGAACGCCTCGCCGTTCGGCAACGGCACCGCGATCTTCACCCGTGACGGGGGCGCCGCGCGCCGCTTCCAGCTGGAGATCGAGGCGGGCATGGTCGGCGTGAACGTGCCGATCCCCGTGCCGGTGGGCTACCACTCCTTCGGTGGCTGGAAGGACTCCCTCTTCGGCGACCACCACATCTACGGCAACGACGGCACGCACTTCTACACGCGCGGCAAGGTGATCACCACGCGCTGGCCGGACCCGTCGGACGCCCCGGCGGGCGTCGACCTGGGATTCCCGCGCAACCACTAGCGGCTGCGCGCCGGGCGGTGCGCCGCGTTCATCACCGGCTTCGCCGAGTTCGTCCTCAGACGCCGGACGGGCTGGAAATCCAGCCCGTCCGGCGTCTGAGGAGCGGGGTCCGGGTACCGCAACCGTCGTACATGGGAGCCCGCGCCTACTCCCCAGGGAGGTAAGCGGGTTCACCCCGGCGGCTGCCTCGGATGTCGGCGCCCGCCCGTACGGTTGACGCATGGATCTACGACTGCCCAAGCGTGGAGTGCCCAAGCGCGGACTGCTCGCCGCCGGCGCCGCCCTCGCGGTGCTTGTGGGCGCGGGCACCTGGACGGCGGTGGCATCGGACGACGCCCCCGCCGTTCACCGCTCGGACCGCGTGATGGAGATGAAGGGCGCGGGTGGCGCGGAGATCGACACGTCGTACTTCACCGCGGGTGATCCATCGGCCAAGCGCCCCGCCGTCCTCATCGGCCACGGCTTCGGCGGCAGCAAGGAAGACGTGCGCGACCAGGCGGAGGACCTCGCCCGTGAGGGGTACGCGGTGCTCACCTGGTCCGCCCGCGGCTTCGGCAGGTCCACCGGCAAGATCGGCCTGAACGACCCGAAGGGCGAGGTCGCCGACGTCTCCCGTCTGATCGACTGGCTCGCCGACCGCCCCGAGGTGGAGCTGGACAAGGACGGCGACCCGCGCGTCGGCGTCACCGGTGCCTCGTACGGGGGCGCGGTCTCCCTCCTCTCCGCCGGATACGACCAGCGTGTGGACGCCATCGCGCCCCAGATCACGTACTGGAACCTGAGCGACGCGCTCTTCCCCCACGGCGTATTCAAGAAGCTCTGGGCGGGCCTCTTCATCAGCACGGGCGGCGGCTGCGACCGGTTCGAGAAGCAGCTCTGCGAGATGTACGACCGGGTCGCCGTTTCCGGGAAGCCGGACGACCGGGCCCGCGAGCTCCTCGCGGACCGCAGCCCGTCCGCCGTCGGCGACCGCATCAAGGTGCCCGCCCTGATCGTGCAGGGCCAGTCCGACTCCCTCTTCCCGCTGGGCCAGGCCGACGCGATGGCCAAGGCGATCCGCGGCAACCACGCCCCCGTGTCCGTCGACTGGATCTCCGGCGGCCATGACGGCGGGGACCGCGAGACGGGGCGGGTGAACGCCCGCATCGGTTCGTGGTTCGACCGCTATCTGAAGGACGACAAGAACGCGGACACGGGACCGGCGTTCCGGGTCACGCGCACCGGAGGCATCGACTCCACCGATGGCGCCGCCACGTTGCGCGGCGCGAGCGCGGACCGGTATCCGGGCCTGGAGAGCGGCCTCCGCAAGGTGCCGCTGACCGGCAGCGCACCCGCAATCGCGGCCGGGGGCGCGTTCGGGCAGGGCGCCGCCGGAAGCGAGGACCGCCGTGCGGTCGCCGGGCGCGAGCAGAGCTTCGAGAATCCGGCGGGGGCCGCGCCGCCCGCGATCTCCGCGCTGCCGGGCGTCGGCGGCGGCCTCTCCCAGCTGTCCTCGCTCGGCGTCGGCGTCTCCCTCGACTTCCCCGGGCAGTACGCCGCGTTCGAGTCGGCGCCGCTCAAGGACGACGTGCGGCTCACCGGATCGCCGACCGTGCGGGTGCACGTGAAGTCCGAGAGCGACGACGCGGTGCTCTTCGGGAAGGTGTACGACGTGGGTCCGGGCGACGAGCAGCCGGTGCTGCCCGCGCAACTGGTCGCGCCGGTAAGGGTGGAGAACGCGGGCGCCAAGGGCGGCAAGGACGTCGACCTGACCCTGCCCGCCGTCGACCACGACCTGCAGAAGGGCCACCGCCTCCGCCTCGTCCTCTCCTCGACGGACCTGGGCTACGCCTCTCCGGCGGAGCCCACCACGTACACGGTGTCCCTCAAGAGCGACCTGTCGGTCCCGACCGCGCCCGGCGTGAAGACGGCGGCCGCGCCGCTGCCCTCCTGGGTGTGGTGGCTGCCGCTCGCCGGAGCGGTCGTCGCCCTCGGGCTCCTGCTGACCGCGCGGCGCCGGACGACGGCACCCGCCGCCGACCCGGAGCTCGCCGAAGTCCCGCTGCAGATCACGGACTTGAGCAAGCGGTACGCGAAGTCGACGGACCGGTACGCGGTCCGTGACGTGTCCTTCCGCGTGGAGCGGGGCCAGGTCCTCGGCCTCCTGGGTCCGAACGGCGCGGGCAAGACGACGACCCTGCGCATGCTGATGGGCCTGATCCGGCCCGACGCGGGCGAGATCCGCGTCTTCGGGCAGGCGATCCGGGCGGGCGCCCCCGTCCTCTCCCGGGTCGGCGCCTTCGTCGAGGGCGCGGGATTCCTCCCGCACCTCTCCGGCCGGGAGAACCTGGAGCTGTACTGGAAGGCCACCGGACGCCCCGCCGGGGACGCCCACTTGGACGAGGCGCTGGAGATCGCGGGGCTAGGCGATGCCCTTGCCCGCGCGGTGCGGACCTACTCCCAGGGCATGCGGCAGCGGCTCGCCATCGCCCAGGCGATGCTCGGCCTGCCGGACCTGCTGATCCTCGACGAACCGACCAACGGCCTCGACCCGCCGCAGATCCGCGAGATGCGCGAGGTGATGATCCGGTACGCCGAGGGCGGCCGCACGGTCATCGTCTCCAGCCATCTCCTGGCGGAGGTCGAACAGTCCTGCACCCACCTGGTGGTCATGGACCGCGGCCGTCTCGTCCAGGCGGGCCCGGTGTCCGAGATCGTCGGTTCCGGCGACACCCTGCTCGTGGGGCTTGCCGCGGACATCTCGGAACCCCTGGTCGACAAGGTCGCCGCGTTGCCCGGCGTGGCTTCGGCGGTCCGCGCGGACGGCGGACTCCTGGTTCGGCTCGACGGCACCGACGGCGCGAGCGCCGCGCGGCTGCTGCCCGAACTGGTGCGCCTGGAGCTGCCCGTGGACGCCCTCGGCCCGCACCGCCGCCTTGAGGACGCCTTCTTGACCCTGATCGGAGGGGACTCCGCGTGAGCGCCATCACTGAGCAAGAGTCCGTGCCCACGGCCGGGCCCAGGCTCGTCGAGACCGCGCCCGGCTACCGCCCGGGGCGGACGCTGCCGCTGCGGGTCGAGGCGGTGCGCCAGCTGAAGCGGCGCCGCACGCTGGTGATGGGCGCGGTGATGGGCCTGCTGCCGTTCATCCTGCTCATCGCCTTCGCCGTCGCGGGGTCGCCGGGGGCGGAGAACGGCCGGGTGACGCTGATGGACACGGCCACCGCGTCCGGCGCGAACTTCGCGGCGACGTGTCTGTTCGTGTCGGCGGGCTTCCTGCTCGTCATCCCCGTCGCGCTGTTCTGCGGCGACACCATCGCCTCCGAGGCGAGCTGGTCGTCCCTGCGGTATTTGCTCGCGGCCCCCGTGCCGCGGGCCCGCCTCCTCTGGTCCAAGCTGGCCGTGGCACTGGGCCTGAGCGCGGCGGCCATGATCCTGCTCCCCCTGATCGCCTTCGCGGTCGGTACGGCGGCGTACGGCTGGGGCCCGCTGGAGATTCCGACCGGGGGCACGCTGCCGGCGGGCACGGCGGCGCAGCGCCTCGTGATCGTCGTGGCGTACGTCTTCGTGTCCCAACTGGTGACTGCCGGGCTCGCGTTCTGGCTGTCGACGAAGACGGACGCGCCGCTGGGCGCGGTCGGCGGGGCGGTCGGCCTGACGATCGTGGGCAACGTCCTGGACGCGGTGACGGCGTTGGGCAGCTGGCGGGACTTCCTGCCGGCGCACTGGCAGTTCGCGTGGGCGGACGCGATTCAGCCGCGGCCGGAGTGGGGCGGGATGGTTCAGGGGGCGGCGGTCTCGGTGACGTACGCGGTGGTGTTGTTCGCGTTGGCGTTCCGGGGGTTCGCGCGGAAGGACGTGGTCAGCTGAGGCTCCCTGCCGGGGGGCTTTGCTGGGCCTGTGGTGGTGTTCTTGCCGGGGCCGCCCGGTTGTCCCGAGGTTGGCGGTTCCGGGCCGGGTGTAAAGGGCGCTCCGCTGCGCTGCGCGTCGGCTGCGCCGATTGCGCTTCGCTTCACCCTTGACACCCGTCCCTCCACCGCGAGAAGGAAGACGACCGGGCGGCCACGAAGCGGGGCTCTCGGGACTGCGGGGATGGTTCATCCGGCTTCACTGCCGGGTGCGGACTAGTTCGTCGCAGCGTGCCGCCGGCTGAAGGGGCGGGAGGGGTGCGCGGTCCGCTCGGGGATGGGTGCCGGTTTCGTCAAGCGTCTGCCGACCGGATCTCCCGGCCCCGACCGGGAGAGAGGGCGAGAGAGGGGTGTGGGGAACCTACTTCGGCAAAGTTGCGTTTCGCAGTGCCGCGCGCCCCCCTTGTGCCAGAACACTACTTTTCCAAAGTAGGTCCCCCACCCCCACCCGAGACGGGCGATGGTCACCTCGCAAGCGACGGCCACCCCGGAAGATCCGGTCGGTAGACGCTTGACGAGACCGGCATCCATCCCCGGACCGGTCGCGCACCCCTCCAGCCTCACGGCACGCTGCGACGAACTGGTCCGCACCCGGCAGGAAAGCCGGATGACCCATCCCCGCAGTCCCGAGAGCCCCCTTTCGTGGCCGCCCGGTCAATTCGCTTCTCGCGGTGGAGGGTTGGGTGTCAAGGGTGGAGCGCAGCGGAATCGGCGCAGCCGACGCGACGAAGGAGCGCCCTTTACGCCCGGCCCGGAACCGCCAACCTCGGGACAACCGGGCGGCCCCGGCGCCAATCAAAGCCACAGGCCCGGTAAACCTAGGGGAGCATCCCGCCGTAGCCACATCGAGACGCTTCCGCAACATCCCCGGGCGATCCCGCCGCCCGCCCCCGGCGTCACAGTCACGAGTGCTGACGAAGCAAGGGGGACCACCATGCGGACCTGGAAGATACGGCAGGCGTTGGTTGCCGCTGCCGTGGCCGGTGGGTTGCTGATCACCGGATGCAGTGGCGGCGGCGGGGGCGAGCGTGCCTCCGACCACGCGGACAAGAGCCGCGGCAGCGGCGGCGCCACGGGGCCGATGCCCGCGCCCGCCATGCCCTCCGCGCCGGACGGCGACAAGCGGCAGGAGGACGGTGCGGAGCGGGACTTCGCGCCGCCGCCCGACTATCTCTCCACCTTCGCCCTCGATGTCGACACCGCCTCCTACGGCTTCGCGCGCCGCACCCTCGCGGAGGGCAGGCTCCCGGACCCGTCGACCGTGCGGCCGGAGGAGTTCGTGAACAGCTTCCGGCAGGACTATCCCCGGCCCGAGGGCGACGGGTTCTCCGTGAATGTGGATGGGGCCCGTACTGACGCGGATGGGTGGTCGATGATGCGGGTGGGGCTCGCGACCGGCGCCGGGGAGTCGCAGGGCGAACGGCCGCCCGCCGCCCTTACCTTCGTGATCGATGTCTCTGGTTCCATGGCCGAGCCGGGGCGGCTCGACCTCGTCAAGGAGTCGCTCGGCATCATGACCGACCAGCTCCGCGACGACGACTCCGTCGCGCTCGTCACCTTCAGCGACAGCGCGGAGACCGTCCTGCCGATGACCCGTCTCGGGGGCCATCGCGGCAAGGTGCACTCGGCCGTCGACGCGATGGAGCCCACGCAGTCCACCAATCTCGAGGCGGGCATCCGGACGGGGTACGACACCGCCGTGCGCGGGCAGCGCGAAGGTGCCACCAACCGTGTCGTGCTGCTCTCCGACGCCCTTGCCAACACCGGTGAGACCAGCGCCGACGGCATCCTGGAGCGGATATCCGATGCCCGTCGCGAGCATGGCATCACTCTCTTCGGGGTGGGCGTCGGCAGTGACTACGGGGACGCCCTGATGGAACGCCTCGCCGACAAGGGGGACGGGCACACCACCTACGTATCGGACAGCGAGGAGGCCGAGAAGGTCTTCTGCGAGCAGCTGCCGGCCAACATCGAGCTGCGTGCCCGCGACGCCAAGGCGCAGGTCGCCTTCGATCCCGAGACGGTCGAGCGGTTCAAGCTCATCGGGTACGACAACCGCAAGGTCGCCGACGACGACTTCCGCGACGACAGCGTGGACGGCGGCGAGGTCGGGCCCGGACACACCGTGACCGCGCTGTACGCCGTACAGATGAAGCCCGGCGCGAGCGGGCACGTGGCGACCGCCAACGTCCGCTGGCTCGACCCCGACAGCCGTGCCCCGCACGAGGAGTCGAATCAGATCGAGACGGGGGATCTGGACGGTGAGTTGTGGGATGCGGACGGCGGGCTGCGGACCGCTGCCGTCGCCGCGTACTTCTCGGACGCGCTGCGGCGCGGGACCTCGGGGGCGAGCGAGCCGGGCGACCCCGCCGTGCGGCCCGACGCCTCCACGACGACCGCCGCCCCCGAGCCGGCGTACACCTCCGAATCCGGCACCTGGCAGCCCCTTCCCGGTGCCCCCGCTCTCTCCGAACTGGCCCGGCACGCCGAGGATTTGCCCACGAGTGGGGACAGCAAGGCCGTGCTCGGGCTCGTCAGCGCCGTCCGCCAGGCCGACCGCCTCATGGGAGACGGACACGGAGGGGGAGGTGGCGGCGAGATGTGGGAGTGAGTGCGGCGGCCCCTCCGCTCAGCCCCCGCACAGCCTCTTCTCGGCCAGCACCGGATCGTTCGGGAAGCGGAAGGACGTGCGTTCCCAGGAGCCGGTGATGTTGCGCCAGAACCTGGCGGGTGTCATCGGGTCCCTCGTCGCCGCCCGCAGCTCGGCGAGCTGACCGCAGCCAAGGGCGCGGCGGGCCGCGGCGACGCCCGCCGGGTCGAGGCCGGCGGGCAGTTCCCCGTCGCCCCGGTCGGCGAAGATCCAGGTGTCGGGCAGCCGCTTGTCGTGGCCCACCCGGCCGGGGATTCGCTCCGAGTGGGCCGCCAGGGGGTAGGCGAGCCCGATCGGGTCGAGCGCCGCCCCGTTCAGCGGGACGACCGTGCCGCTGAAGCCGAGGGTGTTGTAGACGCCGGTGACGGTGGGGGAGTTGGCCGTCACGGGGGTCCTGGCGAGGAGCAGCGTGGGGGTGCCGGAGCGGGCGGCGTCGCGGACGAGACGGGCGTAGTCGGCGTTGGCGCCGTAGCCCGCGAAGCCGTGGTGGAGGGGGTGCGGGGCGGCGTTCTGGCGTACGTACACACCGCGCTCGTCCGCCACACCGCCGGGCCCGATCAGACCCGCGTACGGAACGCGCAGCCAGCCCGCGCAGAGCACGGCCCACAGGGCGACGCCGAGCGTCGCGATGGCCCAGGCGCGTGTGAGGGGCACCAGGAAGACGGGCAGGAGCATGAGCAGCAGGCCCGGCAGGAACATCCGGCCGTGCATGAAGTCGCCGCCCACCTTGATGACGTAGGCCCAGCAGAGCAGCCCGGCGACGACGGGGGCGAACGCGGGGACCAGCGGCGGCAGGACGGTCCGCCCGCGGCCCGACGGGAGGACCGCGACCACGATCAGCAGGGCGGGCATCCACAGCAGATAGGGCCCGGCGAAGTCCATGAGGTAGAACAGTCCGCGTACCCACAGGCTCTGCGAGGCCTCCTTGGTCACGCCCGGCAGCGGCATCAACTGCCCGTAGTAGCCGACCCGGAAGATCTCGTACGCGAGAGGCAGCGCCACCGCCGCGCCGAGACCGCCGAGCGCCACCCACCGCGAAGGGCGCACCATCAGCCACTGCGCGCCGAGGAACACGGCGGAGACCAGCGCAAGGTCCGGTCTGACGAGCGGGCCGAGGCCGAGCACCACGCTGGTGACGACCGAATACGGCTGCGCGACGAGCAGCAGCCAGGCCCCCGCGAGCCAGCAGGTGGCCAGGCCGGTCTCCAGGCCCGAGGTGGCGAAGTCCCAGACGGGCGGCAGGGCGAGGAGCACGAGGCAGCCGAGGGGGAGGAAACGGGCCGTCGAGTACAGCCGCATCGCGCCGAGCGAGGCGAACGCGAACCCGGCGGCGGTCAGCAGCAGCCCGCCGTACATCGCCGCCGTCGCGATGTCGATGCCGGGCAGCCCCGCGAGCGCGAGCAGCCACTGCCAGAGGGTGCCGGTGGAGGACTCGGCGCGTTCGCCCGCGTTGAAGACGGGGCCGTTGCCCGCCAGGATCTGACGGGCCGTGCGGACGTAGATGTGCCCGTCGTCGGACATCCAGCGCCGCCGGAACCCGGCGACCGCGATGAGCAGGGCGGGGAGCAGACAGAGGGTCACGCGTACGTGGGGTCGCGGGGTGGTGAGGGGGCCGCCGCGGTTGCTGTTGAGCAGCCCCAGGGCGGCGTCCGGCTCACGGGCGTAGGAGTGCGTCGGCGTCATGTTCTTACCGTCGATCACCGGCTTCGCCGAGTTCGTCCTCAAACGCCGGACGGGCTGAGATTCCGGCCGAGTATCGTCTCAACGGCCGGACGTCCGGAACCGGCTCAGCGAATCTGCCGCCCCGAGATGGCCCTCGCGATCACGAGCCGCTGGATCTCACTCGTCCCCTCGAAGATCGTGTAGATCTTCGCGTCCCGGTACATCCGCTCCACCGGATGCTCCCTGCTGTACCCGGCGCCGCCGAGCACCTGCACCGCCTTCTCCGTCGCCGCGACGGCCAGTTCGCCGGCCCGCAGCTTGGACATCGAGCCCTGGCCCGCGTCGAACTGCTTGTCGTTGCGTGCCATCCAGGCCGCCTGCCAGATCAGCAGCCGCACCGCCTCGATCTCGGTCCGCAGATCGGCGAGGGCGAAGGCGATGGACTGGTTCTCGATGATGGGGCGGCCGAAGGCGACCCGTGAGCCCGCGTAGTCGAGCGCGTACTCGTACGCCGCCCGCGCGATGCCCAGCGCCTGCGCGCCCACCGTCGGCCTGCTCACCTCGAACGTCGCCATCGCCGCCTGGCCCTTGCCGCCGCCACCCCCACGGACCCGGGCGAGCCGCGCGTCAAGGCGCTCCTTGCCGCCGAGGAGACAGTGCCCCGGCACGCGTACGTCGTCCAGGAAGACGTCCGCCGTGTGCGAGGCCCGCAGCCCCAGCTTCTTGATCTTCCGGGCGCCTTCGAGACCCCGCGTGCCCGGCGGCACGATGAACGCCGCCTGCCCGCGCGACCCGAGGGCGGGGTCGACGGACGCGACCACGACGTGCACGTTCGCAATGCCGCCGTTGGTGATCCACGCCTTCTGGCCGCTCAGGGTCCACTCGTCGCGTGCTGCGTCGTACGTCGCGCGCGTGCGCATCGCCGAGACGTCCGAGCCCGCTTCGGGCTCCGAGACGCAGAACGCCGCGACCTTGGGGTCGTCCTCGTCGCCGAAGCACTGCGGCACCCACTCGGCCAGCTGGTCGGGTGTGCCCGCGGAGAAGATCCCGGCCACCGCGAGGGACGTGCCGAAGAGGGCCATGCCGATGCCCGCGTCGCCCCAGAAGAGCTCCTCGTTGGCGATCTGGAGGGAGAGCCCCGAGGGGTCGCCGAAGAGGTCGGCCAGGGACTCGAAGCCGTAGAGGCCGATCTTCGCGGCCTCCTGGATGACGGGCCAGGGCGTCTCCTCGCGCTCGTCCCACTCGGCGGCCGCCGGACGCACGACGCCGGCCGCGAAGCCGTGCACCCAGTCGCGCAAGTCCCGCTGTTCTTCGGTCAGTTCGAAGGAGAAGGGCATCGCAGGGTCACCTCACGCCTTCGGGATGTCGAAGTAGCGGGTCAGGCCGGCGGCGAGCGCCACATCGCCGGCGATCTTGACCTTGCGCATCATGAACATCGTCACGGGGCTCGCGTTGCCGGAGACCAGCTTGAGGAACTCGGCGTCGGACATGATGAGCGTGACGCGCGGCTCGGCGTCCGAGCGGCCCTCGCGGACGGTGCAGCTGCCCTCCGCGATCTCCGTCTCGTACACGACCTCGTCGACGCCCGTGATCTTCCAGCGGATCAGTGCCGTGAGCGAGCCCGCCGCGTCCGGCTTGAACTGCCGCTCCATGCGGGCGAAGACCTCCGCGAGGACGCGGGCGCGCAGCTCGCCGTCCTGGGCGATCTCGGTGATCTCCTTGCCGGACAGGCCCTTCACGATCTTCGCGAACTCCTCGGGGGTGACGCTCGCGAAGTCCAGACCGGCGATGCCCTCCGCGCCGCCGATACCGCCGGTGCCGTTGTCCGCCATGGCCATCTCCTTACTCTTTAGTAAACTTACTGTTGGGTAAGATAGGCCCGACCTGAGAGGGTGGCAAGGGTGACGGTGAACAGGAGTTCCGAGGGGCGCCGGCGGCGCGTTCCGCGCAAGGAGCGCGAGCAGCAGATCATCGATGTGGCGGTGCGGGTCTTCGCCAAGCGTGGCTATCACGCCGCGTCCGTGGACGAGATTGCCGAACTCGCCGGAATCTCCAAGCCGATGGTGTATCTCTACCTCGACTCCAAGGAAGGCCTCTTCCTCGCCTGCCTGAGCCGTGAGGCCGACCGGCTCGTCGCCGCGTTCCAGGGGGCCGCGCGGGCCGGAGGCGCGGCGCCCGAACTGCGGCTGCACGCGGGCCTTTCGGCGTTCTTCGCCTTTGTCGCCGAGCACCGAGACAGCTGGGTCGTCCTGCACCGTCAGGCGTCGGAGCTGAGCGAGACGATCGCGGCCGCCGTCGCCGACGCCCGCCGGGCGGTGATGGCGCAGGTCGCCGGCCTGGTCTGGGACGGCATCACGGAGAGCGGCGGCGGCTCGCCCCCGGCTCAACTCTCCCACGAAGACGCGGACTTCGTCGCCCATGCGCTGGTCGGCGCGGCGGACTCGCTGACCGACTGGATGGGCAGCCACCCGGACCAGTCCCCGGAGGGGGTCACGCTGCGGCTGATGAACATGGTGTGGGTCGGGATGGGCCGGGTCCTGGAGGGGGAGGTCTGGGTGCCGGCGCGGGAGTGAGCCCCCGGTGCTTCGCCGAGTTCTTCGCTGTCCGCACCATTGAACTTTCCCTACGCTTGAGTAAGTTGACCTCCCAGTAAGTACGCAACGCACCGCATCACCTCTGCACGTCAGCTGGTCGCCGGAGCCGGGAGCCGTCATGGGCGTACGCAAGGATCTGAAAAGGGCACAACGCCACAGCGAGCTGGCGGAGCGCACCACCGTCGAGATCGTCCGGGACGGGCACGGGGTCGTGCGCGAGGCGAGTGTCGCCCCGCTCGCGGCGACGGCCACCGCGGGCAGCACCGCCGACATCCCCTTCACCAACGCCGCCGAGGCGCCCGACGCCGTCGTCCTGCGCCGCAAGCAGGGCGACCAGTGGCGGCCGGTCACCGCGGCGGCCTTCGCACGGGAAGTCACCGCCGTCGCCAAGGGGTTGATCGCCGCGGGGCTGGAACCGGGCGGCCGTGTCGCGCTGATGTCCCGTACCCGGTACGAGTGGGCCGTCCTCGACTTCGCGATCTGGGCGGCGGGCGGGCAGAGTGTGCCCGTGTACGCGACATCGGCGGCCGAGCAGATCGAGTGGATCGTGCGGGACTCCGGCGCGGGGTTCCTGATCGCGGAGAACCCGGAGAACGTGGCGACGGCCGAGGCGGCCGTCGCGGACCTCGCCGAACCGCCGCGCGTCCTGTGCATCGACGACGGGGCCGTGCTCCAACTGGTGCAGGGCGGCCGGGAGTTGTCCGACGAGGAAGTGACCAAGCGGCGGTCCGCGCTCACCCCGGACTCCATCGCCACCATCTGCTACACCTCGGGCACCACGGGCAAGCCCAAGGGCTGCGTCCTCACCCACGGCAATCTGCACGCCGAGGCCGCGAACACGGTCGACCTCCTCCACCCCGTCTTCAAGGAGATCACCGGCCAGGTCGCTTCGACGCTCCTCTTCCTGCCGCTCGCCCACATCCTGGGCCGCACCATCCAGATCGCCTGCATGCTCGCCCGCATCGAACTCGGCCACTGCCCGAGCATCAAACCGGACGAGCTGCGCCCCGAACTCCGTTCATTCAGGCCCACGTTCGTCGTCGGCGTCCCGTATCTCTTCGAGAAGATCCACGACACGGGGCGCGCGACCGCCGAGAAGATCGGGCGCGGCGCGTCCTTCGACCGGGCCGAGGGGATCGCGGTGCGGTTCGGCGAGGCGTACCTGAACAAGTTCCTGGACAAGCGCGGGCCCGGACCCTCGATCGGGCTCTATCTGGGCTGGGCGCTCTACGAGCTGCTCGTCTACCGGCGCATCCGCAAGGAGGTCGGCGGCAGGCTGCGCTACGCCATCAGCGGCGGCTCCCCCCTCGACCGCCGCCTCAACCTCTTCTTCTACGCCGCCGGGATCGTCATCTACGAGGGGTACGGCCTGACGGAGACCACCGCCGCCGCGACCATCACCCCGCCGCTGAAGCCCCGCCCCGGCACGGTGGGCCTGCCGGTGCCCGGCACCGCGATCCGCATCGCGGACGACGGGGAGGTGCTCATCAAGGGCGGCATCGTCTTCGGCTCGTACTGGAACAACCCGGCCGCCACGGACGCCGTGCTGCAAGGCGAGTGGTTCGCCACCGGAGACCTCGGGGCGCTCGACGACGACGGCTACCTCACGATCACCGGGCGCAAGAAGGACCTCATCGTCACCTCCGGCGGCAAGAACGTCTCCCCGGCGATCCTGGAGGACCGGCTGCGCAGCCGGGCGCCGGTCGGCCAGTGCATCGTCGTCGGCGACAACCGCTCCTACGTCGCCGCGGTCATCACGCTGGACCCGGAGGCCGTCGAGCACTGGCTCTCCGTGCGCAAACGCCCCAAGGACACCCCGCTCGCCGAACTCTGCCGGGACCCGAAGATGATCGCCGAGGTCCAGAAGGCCGTGGACTACGCCAACTCGGCGGTCTCGCGCGCCGAGTCCGTCCGCAGGTTCGTCATCGTCGAGGGCGAGTTCACCGAGGACAACGGGCTGCTCACGCCATCCCTGAAGATCAAACGGCACGCGGTGGCGACGGCGTACGCGGACGAGATCGAGGCGCTCTACGGGGACTGAGGCGACGGGGGCTCTCCTCCTGCCGCTGGGTGGCGGCAATTGACGCGCCTCGCCGTCGCGCGGAAACCCCGATGCCGGCGAGCGGACGGCTGTGGTGTGGGTGGTGGTGATAACACCACCATAGGTTGGCTCTACTCAGGTCTCGCCAGTAGCGGCGAGGCTGCTCCAGCTCATATCCATTCAAAGGCTGGGGATTTCACCATGCAGAGCACGTCCTGCGGTGCCCGTTTCGACGGCAAGGTCGCCCTGATCACCGGCGGCGCGACCGGAATGGGTCTGGCGACCGCGCGGCGCCTGCTCGACGAGGGCGCCGAGGTCGTCATCACCGGCCGCAGCGAGGACCGCCTCAAGCGCGCCGCCGAGCGCCTGGACGCGGGCGACCGGCTGCTCGCGGTGCCCGCCGACGTCTCCAAGCCGGCCGACCTCGACCGCGTTAGGGGAGAGGTGCGGGAGCGCTTCGGCCACCTGGACGTGGTGTTCGCCAACGCCGGTGTCGGTGTCTTCAAGCGGATCGAGGAGTTCACCGAGGAGGACTTCGACGGCGTGGTGGACGCCAACTTCAAGGGTGTCTTCTTCACCGTCAAGCACGCGCTCCCGCTGCTCAAGGACGGCAGCTCGATCGTGATCAACGCCTCGTGGACCCACCACAAGGGCCTGGTCATCGGCTCCCTGTACGCCGCGAGCAAGGCGGCCGCGGCCAACCTCGCCAAGACCCTCGCCAGCGACCTCTCCGACCGCGGCATCCGGGTCAACGCCGTCAGCCCCGGCTACATCGACACCGACATGTTCCGTGAGTCGGTGCCGACCGACGAGGCCCGCGAGGCGAGCCGCCAGGGCGTGGTCCTCAAGCGCATCGGCACCCCGGAGGAGGTCGCGTCCGCCGTCGCCTTCCTCGCGTCGCACGACGCGTCGTACGTCAACGGAGTCGACCTCCTCGTCGACGGCGGCGTCGCCAACTCCATCCCTGCGTGACCGGCGCCCGCGGCACACAAGCACTCGCACTCGCACCAAGGAGCGCAAGAGTTGTCTTCCCGTTCAGGTGGGCGAACCCGGGGATCGAACCCCCAAGTCACTTTGATCGCCGTCCTGTTGACCCTGCTGATCCTGCCGACCTCGGTCACCGGGTCGGGCGTGGCCCTGCCACACATCGGCCTGGACACGGACGCGTCCCTTGATGCCCTGCAATGGGTGGTGCACGCCTACAACTTGACCTTCGCGAGCTTCATGCTGGCGTGCGGCGCGCTGGCCGACCTGCTCGGGCGGCGGCGCGTGTTCGCCGTCGGTGCGGTGCTGTTCACGGTGGCCTCGCTGGTCAGCGCGGTGGTCAGCGACATCTGTGTCAACTCCGATGATCTCGCCGGGCCGTTGGAGAAGCTGCCGGAGAAGGTGCAGCCCAGCTTCTTCGACTTCGTGAGCGAGGGCTTCACCGGCGCCTGGCAGGTGGTGCTGTGGGCGAGCGCCGTGATCTGCGCGCTTCTCTCGGTGGCGATCTACGTGATGCTGTCCGAGAAGAAGAAGGACGTGACGGTCGCCAAGGGCGGCCCCGCAGCGACCCCCGGCCGCAGCGAGGCTTGCCGGCTGCCGGCGGCCATGTGAACCGCTGAGCGCCCGGTGCCCGGCGGCGGTCGCGACCCCGGGTATGAGCGATTCATGTGCTCGGCATGATTTCAGGACTGCCGCGCCGGCGGCCCTTGGAACAGGGTGGCTTCCAATGGCATGAGGAGGTTCTATGGCGCAGTCTCCGGAGTCGGCGGAGCCGTTCGCCGGTCAGCTCATCCAGCTGTGGTCGCTCCGGGAGGACGTGGAAGTCGCGGCCAGTGACGGCGCCGAGCACCTGTCCCTCAAGTGGAACTCCGGCACCGAGTGGATCGGCGATCCGACACCACTGGTCCGCAACGTGCTCAGCCGGATGGAACTCGGCCCCGTCGTGCTCGACAACGCGTGGCCCGCGCCGACGGGTCCTGAGGACCCGGACCCCTATGAGGTCCTCCTGCCGGTCTTCGAGCGGCTCTCCCATCTGATCGTCCGCACCCTCGGCGTCGACGACCTGAGAGGGCCGCTCCTGTCGGTGGTCCCGGTCGCGGAAGGTGCCCAACTGGTCCTCGCGGGGCGGCGGGACGGCCGTGCGCTGCGGACGGCCGTCGGCCTCTCCATGGCCTTCGGCGAGTCCTCGGTGCGGTTACAGACCGCCTCGTCGCCGCACCACGTGCTCATCCACCGGCCCGAGCCGATCTGGGTGGTGGGGCTGCTCGGCTGGCCGGTCACGCCCGCCGTGGTGAGCGACGCGCTGCCGCTGCCCGCCGAGGTCACGGACGCCATCCTGGACTATCTCGCGGTCGCGGGGATGGTCGTCCCGGACGGGGATCCCGCGGACTGAGCGCCGTGCTCCGGCCCGCTCACAGCAGCCAGCCGGCCTCACGGGCGATGCGGATGGCGTCGACGCGATTGCGTGCGTTGAGCTTGGTCACGACCGTCGTCAGATAGTTCCGTACGGTGCCGACCGAGAGCCGCAGCTGTGTCGCTATCTCGACGACCTCGTAACCCCCCGCGGCCAGTTGGAGCACCTCGGTCTCGCGGGCCGTCAGCGGGCTGTCCGCGCCTCCCCAGGCGGCAAGGGCCAGCTCGGAGTCGATCACACGCTGGCCGCCGGCCACTTTCCGCACCGCCTGGGCGAGCTTCTGCGGCGGGGCGTCCTTGAGGAGGTACCCGGAGACCTGGGCGGCCATCGCACGCCTGAGGGTGCCGGGGCGGTCCAGGCTGGTGAGGATCAGGGTCTTGCAGTCGGGCAGCCGCTCATGCAGCAGGGACGCCGCGCTCAGCCCGTCGAGCCCCGGAAGATCGATGTCGATGATGGCCACGTCCGGCTTCTCCGCGAGCGCCGCGGGCAGGATTTCATCCCCGCGTTCCACGCTTGCCACGACATTCAGATCCCTCTCGAGACTCAGTAAGGCCACCAGCGCGCCTCTCACCATGTGCATGTCCTCGGCCAGAAGTACGCGGAGCACAGTCCCCCCAGGATGTCGATCTGTGCAGGCACAGCCAGAGAATCCGGGGTGACAATATCAGCCAACTCCAGTCGCGTAGTTGGACAGTTACGGTTCGGGGTTCGCCATTTCCTTCATCTGCGGCTCCGCCGTCACCGCCGTAACGGTGACTGCTTTGACCGGAGCTTCGGCGATCAGGCGGAACAGCCCCGTTGGAGCCCCGTCGTCCGGTTCGCCCTGCGGCCGGTCGATGGTCAGCGTGCCGCCGATCGCGCACAGCCGCTGCTCCAGATTGCCCAGACCGTTGCCGCTGTGCGGGGCCGGCGGGCGGTGGTCGCGCACCAGGCCGTCGTTGACGATCGTCAGGCGGGCCGTCCCGTCGTCGATCGAGGCGGTGATGGCGCACCGGCTCGCCTTGCTGTGCCGCAGCAGATTGGTGACCGCCTCGCGCAGGACGGTCGCAAGGACGGTGCCGGCCAGCGCGTTGACGTCCTTGAGGGCGGGGGCGATGTCGACGGTGACGTCCACCTCCGCCGACACGAGCACCGACTGCGCGGACGACACCTCCGTGAGCAGCGACATCTCCCGGTAGCCGCTGGCCACCCTGCGCACGTCGGCGAGCGCCTGCCGGGAGATGGAGAGGACTTCGGTCACCTCCTGCTCCGTACGCTCGTGCTGGACGCCCAGGAGACGGTGGATCAGCTCGCTCTTGAGCACGATGGCGGAGAGGCTGTAGCCGAGCAGGTCGTGCAAGTCCTGGGAGAGGCGCAGGCGTTCGTTGACCACGGCCATTCTGGCGATCTCGGCGCGGGCGGCGTGCACCTCCTCCACGATCGCCGAGAGCCGGGAGAGGCCATACACCACGAGCCCGGAGAGCAGTGTGCTCTGGCACATGTAGACGATGTCGACGACCGAGAGATCGTTGAGGATGCCGGGGACGAGCAGGCTCAGGCCGGTCGCCGCGAAGAGCGGCCAGGCCACCCGGGTGGGCAGCAGGAGGAGAAGCGATCCTGCGAAGAATCCCGCCATCCCGCCCCAGGCGACCCCGAAGTAGACGAGGGGCAGATAGGTGACGACGGACTGAGCGCCGAGCGTCAGCAGCCTGCGCCGTAAGGGAGCGCGGTCCGCCCCTCGCCTGGAGTGGTTCAACTGCAGTGCGAACGCCGCCGAGATGGTGACAAGGCCCGTCACCAAAGTGGCCGCTGTCGGGTCCGCACTCAAGAGGTTGATCACCGTGATGATCAAGTAACACGTCAGCGTCGCCAGCAGGATGGTCCGTGCCAGTTGCGGGGCGGGACCACTGTTGATTCGTATCTTTGACGGATCGGACTGGTCGAGACGGGTCTCGCGCATCCTCGCAGTGCTCCTAAGCAACCTGGGGGGAGTGGCCCTGAGCCGCTCATCCTAAGCAGGAGAGGTGATATGCACATTCAATTCGGATGCCGTAACTGTCAGGTCCTGACCGGTAGTTGAAAGGGAGATGCAATTCGGGGAGGCATTCAGACGAAGAGCGGGACGGGGTTGAGTTCGTCGTACGGCGTCGGTTCCGCGAGCCTTCCCAGCGCGACGGGGACGTCGAAGAGCCGGCCCGGCGCATAGCGCGCCCAGAAGTGCCGAAGGCCGGGGACCAGCACCTTGACCACCGGGAGTTCGATGTCCGGCTGGGTCTGGTCGAGCACCAGGAGGTCGAGGCCGCGCCCGGTGAGGAGTTCGGTGACGGCGGTGAGGTCGTCGCGCAGATCCGTGCGGTGGGTGTAGACCCAGGACCGCGGTGTGCACGGCGCGACGTCGTCGGCGCCCCGCAGGTAGTGCTGGTTCCCGACCGTCGCGGAGCGCCACCAGGCCACCGCCCCGGGGTGGTCGGTCCCGTACACGCCGGGGCCGCCGTGTGTCCCGTGGACCGACGGCAGCAGCTGGCCCATCTCCGTGAGCGCCCTGCGCAGCGCGACGCCCGGGTCGAAGTGGGCCCCGAAGCCGAACACGATGTCCTCGGTCGGCCCGTCGGTGCGCCGGGAAAGGGCGACGATCGCCGGGATGCCGAGATCCGTGGTGAGGTCGAGCGCCCAGATCTCGCGGCCGAGCCTGCGGTAGCCGGAGCGGAGCCGTTCGATGTACGGCTCGTCGAAGGAGTCCAGGTCGACGGCAGGCTGACGGGTGCGGTTGTACCACCACAGGGCCACCGCATCGCGCTCCACCAGTTCGAGGAAGCCCTGGAGCACGGCGTCCTCGGTGCTGGATCCGGCGGCGTTGCCGTTGGAGTCGGCGGTGGGCTCATGGGCGGGGAGCCGGTCGGGGGAGAAGTAGAGCATGCTGGTCGGCAGCAGCCGGTGGGTTCCCGACGCGAGGGACCACACCGGTGTCCAGCCCACCGGGCACGTCTCGTCGAAGCGCTCCGGTACGTAACTGAACGGCGAGCACTCGGCGTTCCAGCGGTCGCGGTCCCGGAACTGCCGGTCGTGGTACAGCTGGCAGGCGTTGGGATGCAGCGCCTGAGGGCCCAGCGAGCGGTAGCTGTCGCGCACCACCGGCTCGTCGCCGCGCCGGGTCCCGCTGTACCGCTCGACCGCCTCGCACAGGGCGCTCACCTTGGCCTCGGTCGCCGTAAGACCCTTGCCACCGCTGAGCGAGCGCAGCCCGGCCCGCATCTGGGCGAGGCTCCCCGACTCCATGGCGAGGTTCTGACCGGACACGTACGCCTCGGCGAACGAGGGGGTGCCCTCGGCGCGGCGGACCTCTTTGACGATTCCGGTGACCGGACCGATCAGCGAGCCGTGCCGCTCCAGCATCTGCTGTGCGGTGAGCGCCCGATGGCCGCCGCCGGTGCCGTCGGCCGCCTTGGGGCGGCTCCGCGGCACGAAAGGGGACCAGCCCCGCTCGCCGACGATCTGGGGGTTTCCGCACACGGCGCACTGGGGCTGCCGCGTCGTGGGGTGCCAGGTGCTCTGGAACGTCAGGGTGTCGAGCGTCAGGATGGAGCTCTGCTCGGGACGCCGCGCCCCGGCGAGCCACTTGACCGTCTCCAGTACGGCGGTGTGCGCGGCCAGCGCCCGCCCCGCGGCCAGCGAGGCGTCCGGCCTGGTGAGCGGGCGGTCAAGCCCGAGGGCGCGCTGGACCGGCAGCTCCGTCGTGCGGTGGCCGCGCAGCCGCGTCGCCACGCAGTTCCAGCAAGGTCCTTCCGACGGGCGGAAGATCGGGCCGATCCATGGTTCGGGACCGCGCAGCCGGGCCGGCATCCAGGGGCGCCGCGCGGCGCGGTGGAGGGCGTCCACCTCGCGCAGCGCCGGATCGAGGTAGTCGTCCACCAGGACGATGGTGAAGTCCGCGGCGCTCTCCACCTCCGTGACGTGCAGGCCCGTGTCCAGGCACGCCTGCCGCACGGGCCGCAGCGCCGTCGCGTCCAGTGCGCTGATCCGCACGGTCGCCCGCGCCACCTCGTCGGCGGCGTGGGCCCCGTCGAGGCCCGCGACGTCCCAGTAGGCCTCGCTGACCCGCTCGGAGTGGGTGGTGCGGCGGTCCGAAGGCCGGAAGCGCAGCAGGCCGGCATCGGTGAGCAGCCGCAGTGCGGAGGAGACCTCGTCGCCGGTCAGCGCCGGGTGGGCCGCACGGGCGATGGCCTCCGGTGTCCTGGTGCCGTCGAGAAGCGGGACAAGGATCTCGGCGTGCGGGCCGTGCAGTGCGGTGATCCCGAGGTGGGACACCAAGTAGGCCGCTTCGCCGGGGACGACCGCGGGGTGGAGGTGACTCTTGAACTCCACCCGCACGGTCGTGTCCGTGATCGTCGTGGTTCTCTCGTGCCCCCCGGCCACGGTCATGCCCGTGACAGCTCGGCTATGCCCTGGGCTCCCATGGTGTGCTGCTGGGAGGAGTTGGTGAAGGTGAACGCCGCGTTGGTGAACGTGAAAGCGGCGTTCGTGAAGGTGAACGGGGCATCCGATGAGCCACCGTGGGCGTCGAGCCGCTCCACGACGAGGTTCGGCAGGACGGCACTCGGAGTCGTGGCGGGAACGCGAGCAGCCGATGCGATGATCTTGTCCATGGCTTGATTGCCCTTCTTCAGCGCTACGGAGTGGATTCCTCTGTGCGCTCCCTATATTTGTTCCGCCACGAGGGATAGGGCAGTGGCCGGGTCACTTGTCGCGGGTGAGCTTTTCATGGTCCTCCGGTAACTGCCGCGCGCAATACGGGAAATGCTCCGGCGAGCGCGGCTCGCCAGTCCTGGATTGGCTCGATCCCGGCCCCGGCCCAGCGGCCGTGGCCAAGGACGCTGTAGGCGGGTCTGGGGGCGGGGCGGACGTACGCGGCGCTGGTGGTCGGACGCACCCGCTCCGGATCCGCGCCGAGGAGCCGGAAGATCTCCCTGGCCAGCTCGAACCAGGTGCAGTCTCCGCCGCTCGTGCCGTGGTAGATGCCGGGCGGCGCCGTCCCTTCGACGGCCGCACGGCCCAGGCGCACCAGACGGTCCGCGAGATCCACCGTCCAAGTCGGCTGGCCCCGCTGGTCGTCGACCACCTCCAGGGTGTCCCGCTCACGCTCCAGACGAATCATGGTCGCCACGAAACTCGGCCCGCCGACGCCGTAGAGCCAGGCCGTGCGCACCACGTGACCGGCCTCAGGCAGGATGTCGAGCACCGCCCGCTCGCCCGCCAGCTTCGTCCTGCCGTACGCCGTGCGGGGCGCGGGCGCCGCGTCCTCCGGATACGGGGACGAGGCGTCCCCGGCGAAGACGTAGTCCGTGGAGACATGGAGCAGCCGGGTGCCCGAATCCCGGCAGGCCAGGGCGAGTTGGCGGGGTCCGTCGCCGTTGAGCCGCAGCGCTTCGTTCTCCTGGGCCTCCGCGTCGTCGACCGCGGTCCAGGCCGCGCAGTTCACCAGGACCGAGGGCCGCAGCCCGGCGACGGTGTCCCGCACGGCCGCGCCGTCGCGGATGTCGAGAGCGCCGCGGTCCAGGGCGGTCGTCTTCACCCCGGCGGCCGAGAGCCGGGCCACCACGTCCTGGCCCAGCATCCCGCCCGCTCCGGTGACCACCCAGCCGCCGCTCACAGGGCCGCCCGCTGCTGGAGCGGTTCCCACCAGGCGCGGTTCTCGCGGTACCACGCGACGGTCTCGGCGAGTCCCGTGGCGAAGTCCTTGCGGGGCCGGTAGCCCAACTCCTCAGTGATCTTGGTGCAGTCGACGGAGTAGCGCCGGTCGTGACCCTTGCGGTCCTCGACGTACGTCACCGACTCCCAGCCCGCCCCGCACGCCTCAAGGAGCAGGGAGACCAGCTCCTTGTTGGTCAGCTCGGTGCCGCCGCCGATGTTGTAGACGTGTCCCGCGCGGCCCCGGGTGCGGACCAGGTCGATGCCCTGGACGTGGTCGTCGATGTGCAGCCAGTCCCTGACGTTGAGCCCGTCGCCGTACAGCGGCACGTCCTGTCCCTGCATCAGCCGGGTGATGAACAGCGGGATGAGCTTCTCCGGGAAGTGGTGGTGCCCGTAGTTGTTGGAGCAGCGCGTCACGCGGACGTCGAGGCCGTGGGTGTGGTGGTAAGAGAGAGCGAGCAGATCGCTGGACGCCTTGGACGCGGAGTAGGGGGAGTTGGGCGCCAGCGGATGGGACTCGGGCCAGGAGCCGTGGTCGATCGAGCCGTACACCTCGTCGGTCGAGACGTGGACGAACACGCCCTCGTCCCCGGCATGGTGGCGCAGCGCCGCGTCGAGCAGGGTCTGGGTTCCCGCGACGTTCGTCCGTACGAACTCGGTCGCGCCCAGGATCGAGCGGTCGACGTGCGACTCCGCGGCGAAGTGCACGATCTGCTCGTGCTCGGCGACCAGCGTGTCCACCAGTTCGGCGTCGCAGATGTCGCCCTGGACGAAGGAGAACCCGGGGTGCTCGCGCACCGGGTCGAGGTTGGCGGGGTTGCCCGCGTAGGTGAGCTTGTCGAGGACGGTGATCCGTACGCCGCCCGGTCCTTCGGGGCCGAGCAGGGTGCGGACGTAGTGCGAGCCGATGAAGCCGGCGCCGCCGGTGACCAGGATCTTCGTGGGACCCTTGGCCGCTGTCTGCGGCGTCTGCGGCGTCTGCGGCGTCTGCGGTGTCTGTGGTGGGGTCATGACGCGATCTGCACCTTGCTGTGGTCGCCGAGGACGAGCCGGTGGGCCGCGGGAACCCGCGACGCGGGGGTCACTTCCACGCTCCGGCCGATCAGGGAACTCTCTATCCTGCGGACGCCGTCGACCGACGAGCCGCTGAGCATGATGGAGAACTCGATCTCGCTGTCGGTGATCCGGCAGCCCTCCGCGATGGAGGTGGAAGGGCCGATGTACGAATCGGTGATCACCGATCCGGCGCCGATCACGGCAGGCCCCACGATCCGCGAGCCGGCGATCTTCGCGCCCGCCTCGACCTTGACCTTGCCCACGATCTCGGAGGCCTCGTCGACCGATCCGTCGATGCCGCCGTCGGCGGCCTCGAGTACGGAGCGGTTGACCTCCAGCATGTCGACGACGTTCCCGGTGTCCTTCCAGTAACCGGAGATCGTCGTCGAGCGGACGCCGCCGCGGTTGTCGATGAGCCACTGGATGGCATGGGTGATCTCCAGCTCGCCGCGCCAGGACGGCTCGATGGAGCGTACGGCTTCGTGGATGGCGGGAGTGAAGAGATAGACGCCCACGAGCGCCAGGTCGCTGCGCGGCTGCGCGGGCTTCTCCTCCAGACCCACCACCTTGCCCGACGCGTCGAGTTCGGCGACGCCGAAGGCGGTCGGATCGGAGACCTTGGTGAGCAGGATCTGCGCGTCGGGCCGGTTCTCGCGGAACGAGCCGACCAGGTCCGCGATGCCGCCGACGATGAAGTTGTCGCCGAGATACATCACGAAGTCCTCGTCGCCGAGGAACTCCCGGGCGATCAGGACGGCGTGCGCCAGACCCAGCGGTGCCGACTGGGGGATGTAGGTGATGTCGAGGCCGAACTCGGAGCCGTCGCCGACGGCTTCCTCGATCTCGGCGGCGGTGTCGCCGACGATGATGCCGACCTCGGTGATGCCCGCCTCCGCGATCGCCTCCAACCCGTAGAACAGCACGGGTTTGTTGGCGACGGGGACGAGTTGCTTGGCGTAGGTGTGGGTGATGGGCCGCAGGCGGGTGCCGGCCCCGCCGGACAGTACGAGAGCCTTCATGGACCGGACGCTAGGGTCCCCGGCTCAAGCGCCGGTGGGGGCCCGGACGGGCCGCGCCGGGGCGAGGCCCGTTCTCCATCGCGGCTCTACCGGACGCTGCCATCTTCGGTCGGGCGCGGCGCGGTCCGCTGCCGCGCGTCCGGCTTTCGCGAGAGAGAGGCCCTGGATGTCGCAGAACCTGCCGCAGAACCTGACGCAGAAACACAGTGAACTCCTGCAGCACTTCGTGGACATGATCAACACCCATGACGTGAGCACCATGGAGAGCCACACCCACCCCGACCACATCGACCACAACCCGGTGGTCGACGACGGCATCGAGCCCAACCGGGCGTTCTGGGCCGCGGTGTTCACCGGCTTCCCCGACATGACGGCCGACGTCCAGGACCAGGTGGCGGAGGGCGACCGGGTGGCCGCCCGCATCATCTACTCGGGCACCCACCAGGGCGAGTTCCTCGGCATACCGGCGACCGGAAAGCCGGTCACCTTCCAGTCCATCGACATCTGGCGGGTGCAGGACGGCCTGCTCGCCGAGCACTGGGACCAGCTCGACATGGGGGACATCTTCCGCCAGCTGGGTGTGGACATGGCGGCGATGGCCCAGTGAAAGCCGTCTCGTACCGCGCCTTCGGAGGGGCCGACGTCCTGGAGTACGGGGAGCTGCCCGACCCGAGACTCGGCCCCGACTCCGTTCTGGTGCGGGTGAAGGCCGCCGCGGTCAACCCGGTGGACTGGAAGGCCAGGGAGGGCTACCTCGGCACCCTGATCGACCCGGTCTTCCCGGTCGTCCCCGGCTGGGACATGGCCGGCGTCGTCGAGCAGGCCGGCATCGCGGTCACCGAGTACGCACCGGGCGACGAGGTCATCGGCTACGTACGCGAGGACATGCTCTCCCGCGGCACCTTCGCCGAGCTGGTCGCGGCGCCGGTGCGCTGCCTGGCCCGCAAGCCGGCCGGGCTCTCGTGGGCGCAGGCCGCGGGTCTGCCGCTGGCCGGGCTCGCGGCGTACCAGTCGCTGGTGCGGGCAGCTCACACCGCACCCGGCGAGACGGTGCTCGTGCACGCGGCGGCCGGCGGCGTGGGCTCGCTCGCGGTGCAGATCGCCGGGGCGCTCGGCGCGCGGGTGATCGGCACGGCGTCCGAGCCGAACCACGTGTTCCTGCGGGAGCTCGGCGCCGATCCGGTGGTGTACGGCAAGGGGCTCGACGAGCGGGTCCGCGCGCTGGCCCCGGACGGCGTCGACGTGATCGTCGACCCGGTGGGCAAGCAGGCGCTGCGCACGTCCAAGGGCCTCCTGAAGGACGGCGGACGCCTGGTGTCCGTGGTCGACCACACGGTCGTCGCGCGCGGCGGCTCCTATGTCTTCGCCCGCCCCGACGCCGCGGACTTCGCCGCGCTGACGGAGCTGGTGGAGAGCGGCGCCCTGACGGTGCCGATCGCGGAGGTGTTCCCGCTGGAGAAGGCGGCCCTGGCCCATGAACTGAGCCAGGCGGGGCACGCCAGGGGCAAGATCGTGGTGGAGATCGGCTGAGGGTACGGAGCGTCTGCGGCGTACGAAGGGCTATTGGCGTACGAAGCGTTCTTGGTTTCCGGCAACGGCTACGGCTACGGCCCCGGACCTCCGGCCGGTGAAGCGCTGATGGCTTCGCCGGGCCGGAGTTCCGGGGCCTCCCGGTGTTTGCGGGCACCGGGATCCGCGGCGGCTCGGGGGTGGGCCGCCGCGGACGATCGGGGGTCCAGGGCACTGGGCCGCGGACCATGAAGTCGGCCGCCCCGTGAGCATGGGGCCGACCTCGTGGCGGTGTGGCGCGCGGCCCGGTGGGGCGTTGGCGACACCCCCGATGCCGGCCGCCCATGCCCGCGCCACCCACCGCCGATCAGCGGCCCGCCGCCGCAGCGTCGAGTTCGGCGAGCAGTTCCGCGTGGTGCAGGATGTCGTCCGCGTGCGGGGTCGGGTCCTGGGCGTCGAGCACCGTGCGGGCGAAGACGCCGGCGATGTTGGTGAACTGGCGGTCGGGGGCGAGGGGCACGTCCGTCACGGTGCCGCCGCGTTCGACGCGGGCCACCGGGACATGGTCGTCCGGAGTGCTGAACGCCCGGTCGAGGCGGAGCGAACCCTCGCTGCCCCAGAGCGTGTAGCCGCTGCGGTAGCCGTGCTCAAGGCCGTAGGCGAGCTCCGCGGGCACGCCGTCGGCCGAGGCGAGCAGCGCCGCCCCCGACGAGTCCGGCTCACCGTCGCACGACGCCCGCCGGATGGCGCCGAGCACGCTCAGCCGCGAGCCGAGGAAGAACTGCGCGGCACGGATCGGGTACACCGCCACCTCCGGCAGCGTGCTGGCGTGCCGCACGCCCCGGGGAGCGGTCGCGTCCGGCGTTGCCGGGATCCCGAACTCGCTCTCGAACAGTCGGAGTTCACCGATCCGGCCGTCGGCGACCAGCTTGCGTACGCTCGTGTGCTGGGAGTGGTGCAGGAACATGAAGCTCTCCATCACCACCAGACCGCGCTCCCGCGCCACCGCCACGGCCTGCCGCGCCTGCTCCAGGGTCTGCGCGAAGGGCTTCTCGCACAGCACGTGCTTGCCCGCGCGCAGCGCCCGCAGCGTCCACTCGTGGTGCAGGGCGGGCGGCAGCGGGATGTAGACCGCGTCGACGTCGTCGCGTTCCAGCAGCTGTTGGTAGGCGGCCGGTGCGGCGGCCGGGTCCTGCGCCGCCTCCGCACCGTCCGCGTCCGTACCGTCGAAGACGGGGACGCCGCCGAACCGTTGCGCGAAGGACCGCGCCCGCTCCTCCCTGCGGCTGGCCACGGCCGTGACCCGCACCAGCGGCTGGGCCGCGAGCGAGGGCAGCATCCGGCGCTCCGCGATGCCCGCGCAGCCCAGGACGCCGATGCGCAGGACGCGATCCGTGTCGTAGCGCTGGACGGCGGCCATCTCAGCCCTCCCCGCTGTCGTACGCACCGTCCGCCGCCCATATCCCGCGCAATCCGGTGAGCAGCGTGCGCGCCTCTATGTTCACGTAGTTGCTGTGGCGCAACAGCGCGCCGAGCTGGCGGACCGTCAGCCACAGGTAGTCGTCGGGCACGTCGACGGGGAAGCCGTCGGGCGCCTTGACGATCAGATAGCGGTTGTCCGCGTGGTGGAAGCGGCCGCCCTCCTCCGACTGCACGGTGTCGTAGAGCACCCGGTCCCGGTCCGCCGAGAGCACCAGATCGAGATAGCGCGGCCGCAGCTCGTCGGGAAGCCTGAGGACCCGCTGCGGCTGGCACTGCACCGTCGGGCCGAGCTCGGCCACGTCCAGGACGCCCGCCTCGCTCCTCGCGTGGGCCAGGACATGGGGTACGCCGTCGATCTCGCGCCACAGGAAGGCGGAGACCCCCTGCTCGGCCGGAGCGATCAACGGCTGGGTCCAGGCGGTCACTTCACGTCCCACGGCGCTCACCTCGGCGGCGATCACGGTGAAGTGCCGTCCCGACTCGTGCCGGATGGTGTTCTCGTCGCGGTGCCACTGGGTCACGTCGTTCAGCGGTATGGAGCGCTGCACCAGGTCGCGGCGGGCCTTGATCTCGGTCAGCCGGCCCAGGATCCCGTCCATTGTGAGGTGCGCGCGGTCGGGTCCGCCGAGGTAGGGGATGGCGGAGAGCACGGTCCGCGCATCCATGTTGATCACGTTGTCCTCCAGGAGCAGCCGGTTGATCTGCCCGAGGGTCAGCCAGCGGAAGTCGTCGTGCGCGGGCACGTCGCCGATCGCCTCGACCACCATGTTCCGGTTGCGCTTGCGCAGGAACCAGGAGCCCTGTTCGGACTGGAGGGAGTCGAAGAGCACGATGCTGCGGCGCGGCGGGGTGAAGTAGTCGATGTACCGCACCCGCGAACCCCGGTGCACGCCCGTGTAGTTGCTGCGGGTGGCCTGCACGGTCGGCGAGAGCTGCACCGTGTCCAGGTTGCCCGGCTCCATCTTCGCCTGCATCAGGAAGTGCAGGACGCCGTCGAACTCCTTGACGACGATGCCGAGTACGCCGACTTCCGGCTGGTTGAGGATGGGCTGGGTCCACTCGGACTCGTGGCCGTCCCAGCCGGTGCGGACCCGCAGGCCCTCCACCGCGAAGAACCGGCCGCTGTGGTGGACCAGGTTCCCGGTCCGTTCCTGGAACTCCCAGCCGACCAACTCCCGGAAGGGGATGCGGTTCACCTCGTAGCGGTTGGTGCGGCGCTGGGCCGCGAACCACTCCCGGAACGCCGCGTTCGGCGTCACCGGGCTGTCAGTGGTCCTGGCCGAGCGCGCGAAGCGTCCTTCGACGCCCGTTACGTTGCCGCCTGGGGCAACGGAGGTCAAAGTCACCGGCTCGCTCCTTCTCGGGTTCACAACGGCCCCGACAGTGCCCGATGCCGATCGCTCCCGGGTCGAGGGGGGCTCGAGCGGCCTTCCCTAGCGTGCGCGCATGGCCACCCGAAGCTTGGAAATCCGCGAACAGGACCTTCCCGACGTGTACGTGGTGACGCCCAGGGCGTTCCCCGACAACAGGGGTGTCTTCCACGAGTCGTTCCGCAAGGACTACCTGGAGGAGGCGATCGGCAGGCCGTTCGTCATCGAGCAGAGCAACCTGTCGGTGTCGCACAAGGGGGTGCTGCGCGGCATCCACGGCGTCGTCGGCCCGATGAGCCAGGCGAAGCTCGTCAGCTGCGCACGGGGCTCGGCGATCGACATCGTGGTCGATCTCCGCGTCGGCTCACCGACGTTCGGCCGGCACCAGGCCTTCCACCTGGAGCAGAACTCGGCCACGAGCCTGTTCATCTCCGAAGGGCTCGGCCACTCCTTCCTCGCCCTGGAGGAAGGCACGGTCATGAACTACCACTGCTCGAAGCCGTACGTCGCCGACGCCGTCTACACCGTCCACGCGCTCGACCCGGCGCTCGCCCTGCCCTGGGGCCTCACCGGGGACCCGGTGATGTCCGGGACCGACCTGGCCGCTCCGACCGCGGAGGAAGCGGCGGCCAAGGGCATCCTGCCGGCCTACGAGTACTGCCTCGGCCTCTACGGGCGCGGTGCGGCACCCGCGAACGGCCCGGCCACCTCCGCGAACGATTCAGAAAGGAAGCCAGGATGACACCTGACAGCGCACCGCCCGAGGACCGTTCCGCCGGGAAGGGAACAAAGGGGACAGTCGGGTGGGCCGTTCTTGTCACCGGCGTCGCCTCCTTCATGGCCGGACTCGACAACCTGGTGATCGTCACCGCACTGCCCACCATCCGGGAGGAGCTGGGCGGCAGCCTCCAGGACCTGGAGTGGACGGTCAACGCCTACACGCTCTCCTTCGCCGTCCTGATGATGCTCGGTGCCGCCGTCGGCGACCGGTTCGGGCGGCGCAAGATCTTCGTCGTGGGGCTGCTGCTCTTCACCGGGGCGTCGGCCGCCGCGGCCGTCGCGCCCGGCATCAATGAACTCGTCGCCGCCCGGGCCGTGCAGGGCGCGGGCGCCGCACTGATCATGCCGCTGTCCCTCACGCTGCTGACCGCCGCCGTGCCGGCCGAGAAGCGTGGCGCCATGCTCGGCATCTACGGCGCGATCAACGGACTCTCCATCGCGGGTGGCCCGTTGGCGGGCGGACTCATCGTCGAGCACCTGTCGTGGCAGTGGATCTTCTGGGTCAATGTGCCGGTCGGTCTGGTCTTCGCCCCGTTCGCGCTGCGCAAGCTCGCCGAGAGCAGGGGTCCTGCGGCGCGGCTCGACGTGACCGGCACGGTCCTGGTGAGCGTCGCCCTGTTCGGCATCGTCCTCGGCCTGGTCGAGGGCAACTCCTCCGGCTGGACCTCACCGCTGGTGCTCGGCGGTCTCGTCGGCGGCGCGGCGGTGCTCGTCGGCTTCGTCGTCTGGGAGCTGCGCTCGCGGGAGCCGATGCTGCCGATGGGCATGTTCCGCAACCGTGCGTTCAGCGCGATCAACGCGGGCGGCATCCTGATGGCCGTCGGCATGTTCGGCACGATCTTCCTGGTCACCCAGTTCATGCAGAACGTGCAGGGATTCGGGCCGCTGGAGGCGGGGGTGCGGATGCTCGCCTGGACGGCCATGCCCGTCCTGGTGGCGCCCTTCGCGGGCATCGTCTCCGACCGCACGGGCGGCAGGCCGGTGGTGGTGCTCGGCCTGATCCTGATGACGATCGGCCTCGCCTGGTTCGCGTTGCTCCTGGAACCGGACACCGGCTTCGCCGCCCAGCTCCCCGCGTTCATGCTCTGCGGCGCGGGGATGGCCTGCTTCTATGCCCCGCTGATGAACCTCACGATGAGTACGGTGCGGGTCGAGGAACACGGCATCGCCTCCGGCGCCACGGCGGCGACCCGGGAGGTCGGCGCGGCCCTTGGCGTGGCACTCCTCGCCTCCGTGTTCAGCGCCAACGGCGGCTACGCCTCCCGGCAGCACTTCGTGGACGGACTGATCCCGGCCCTGTGGGTGGCATCGGCGGCGCTGGCGCTGGCCGCGGTGGCCATGCTGTTCACCCCGAAGGGCGCGGCCACACCCCAGCCGCAGGCGGCCGGGGGACCGGCCGCGAAGACGCAGGGCGACGCGGTCCTGGCGGACGGTTGAGCGACGCTCGTTCGCAGGGGAGCACCCCGGCCGGTCCCACCCGAATCGGGTGGGACCGGCCGCGGCGTACGGCTGTGCGGGGTTCGTGGCCGGCTTTGCGACGGAGCGGTCGCCCGTGGGGTGTTGCCGAGGGGCCGCCCGACGTGCGGGTCCGGGGCGATGTGGTTCTGGCGGATGGCTGAGGGCTCGTGCGCCGGGGAAGGGCACGGCCGGTCCCACCCGATGCGGCGGGGGCGGCCGTGGCGTACGACTGTTGCAGGGTTCGTGGTCGGTGTGGGGGTCGCACCGTGGGGTGTTGCCGTGGGGCTGACGGGCGGGCTCGTCGGCGGGCGAACGCTACGGCCGGCCGCGCCGATTCGGGTGGGCGGGCGGCTGTGCAGGGTTCGTGGTCGGTGTGCGGTGGCCCCGTGGGCTGACCGGCGGGCTCCCGCTCGCAGGCGAAGGCCGCGGTCGGTCCCCCCGATGTGGTGGGCCCGGCCGCGGCCTTCGGCCGTGCTGGGATACGCGCTCAGCGTGCCGGTGCGGCGGTCTCGGTGAGGTGCGCGGGGCGGGGGCCGTGCTTTGCCGCGGCGGACTCCGCCGCGTACTGCTCGCGGTAGTAGCCCGGCCGCTGCAGGAGTTCGCGGTGGGTGCCGCGTTGCGCGATGCGGCCGTCGCGGAGCACCACGATCTCGTCCGCATCCTCGAGCCCCAGAATGCGGTGGCTCACCAGGAGCAGCGAGCGGTGGCCGGCCGCGGCGAGGGCGTCGGCGAGCACGGCGCCCGCGGCCGCCGGGTCGAGCGACTCCGTGGGTTCGTCGAGGACCAGCACGGCGGGGTCGGCGAGCAGCGCGGCGGCCAGGGCCAGGCGCTGACGCTGGCCGCCCGCCAACTGGGCGGCGTCGTCCCGTACTTCGGTGTCCAGCCCGGCGGGCAGCGCCCGAACCCACGCGGCGGCGCCCGCCCGCTCAAGTGCGTCCCACAGCCGCGCATCGTCCGCGTCCGGGCGGCCGAGGAGCAGATGTGCGCGGACGGTGCCGGCGAAGACGTAGTGGTCCTGGGTGAGTCCGGAGACGAGGCGCGGCCGCAGCTCCCGTCCGGGGATCCGGTCCACCGGGACCCCGTTGAGGCGTACGTGTCCGGCCGATGCCGGGACGAAGCCAAGCGCGACGGCGAGCGCCGTGCTCTTGCCCGAACCGCTCGGTCCGACCAGGGCGACCCGGCGCCCGGCGGGGAGCGTGAGCCCGAAGTCGCTCAGGGCGGGCCTGACCGCCCCCGGGTGGACCACGGTGACGCCGGTGAACTCCAGGGTGAGGGGGCCTTCCGGCACCGGCAGCGGATCATCAGGCTCGGGCACGGCGGGCCTGGCCCGCAGCACTGCCCTCAACCGCCGCAACGCGCTGCCGAGTTCGCCGAACTTCTCGGCGGCCGCCTGTACGGGCACGGCCGTCTCCAGGGCCGTGAGCGCGGCCAGGGTGAGGACGGCGGCGGCGACCGGACCGAGGCGGCCTTCGGCCTGGGCCCGCGCCGCGAGCACCGCGACCGCGGCCGTGGTCGCCAGCTGGGTCAGCAGCCCCGCCGCGGTGACGGTGGCCCCGCGGCGTGCCGCGGAGCGTTCGAGGCGGGCGACGCCGCGGGCCGAGTCCTGCTCCCGCCGCTCGGCCCCGGCTGCCGCGGCCGCCCCGCACACCGCGAGGTCCTCGCGCCCCTCGATGGCGTCCACGCCGCGCACGGCGAGCTCCGCGCGGGCGGCCACGAGCCGGGTCCGCACCCGGTCGAGGGTCAGGGCCGTGAGGAGGGGAAGGACCATGACACCCATGAACAGGCCGACACCCAGGGCGAGTCCGGCCTCGGGAAGCTGAAGCGACGCCCATGCGGTGACGCCGCCGCCGACCACGAGCGCGGCGAGCGCCGGAAGCGCCACCCGCACCGTGGCGTCCTGCACCGCCTCCACGTCCGCGACCATCCGGGTCAGCAGATCGCCCCTGCGGAACGCGGGAAGCCCGGCGGGGGCCAGCGGCTCCAGGACGTCGAAGAAGCGGCCGCGCACCCTGTCCATGATCCGCAGCGCGGCGTCGTGCCCGGCGAGCCGCTCGGTGTAGCGCAGCGCGCCCCGCGCGATGGCGAGGGCGCGCACCGCCACCACCGCCAACGAGAGTGTGGCGAGCGGGGGTTGTTCCGAAGCACGGCAGATGAGCCAGGCCGCGGTGGCGGTCAGCGCGACCGCGGCGGCCTCGCACAGCGCGGTGGCGCCGGCGGCGAGGGCGAGCCGCAGCACGGGCCCCGTGAGGCCGCTGCGGGGAGCGGATGCTTTCACCGCGTGAACCGTCCTTCCGTGGCGGTGAGGACCTGGTGTGCTGTCTCGCCGTCGGGGCGGTTCTTCGGTTCGTCGAGTGGCGGCGCGGGAGGCCCCGCCAGGCCGTTGCGGGGAACGGATGCTGTCACCGTACGAACCGTCCTTCCAAAGCGGGGCGGGGCTGTGGCGTGGTGTCGCGGCACCGGCCCCGCCAGACCGCACCCAGGATCGGAGGCGCTCACCGTACGGACCGTCCTTCCAAGGCGGTGAGGGGTTCAGGGGTGGTGTCGCCGATGCGGATCACGGTGTCTGCGTACTCCATGACGCGAGGGCGGTGGGTGACCACCACCGCCGTTGTGTCCGGCAGCGCGTGCAGGGCGTCGGGTATCTGGTGTTCCGTCTTGCCGTCGAGGCGTGTGGACGGTTCGTCGGGTCGCAGCACTGGCCCCGCCAGACCGCACCCAGGATCGGAGGCGCTCACCGTACGGACCGTCCTTCCAAGGCGGTGAGGGGTTCAGGGGTGGTGTCGCCGATGCGGATCACTGTGTCGGCGTACTCCATGACGCGAGGGCGGTGGGTGACCACCACCGCCGTTGTGTCCGGCAGGGCGTGCAGGGCGGCGAGGATCTGGTGTTCCGTCTCGCCGTCCAGGCGTGCGGTCGGTTCGTCGAGCAGCAGCAGGGCCGGGCGGCGGAGCAACGCCCGTGCGAGCGCTACGCGTTGGCGTTCGCCCGCGGACAGTTGGAGGCCGCCGTCGCCGAGTCTCGTTGCCGTGCCTTCCGGGAGCGCGTGGACGAAACCGGTTGCGCCCGCCTCCTCCAGCGCCCGCTCCACCTCGGCGTCGGTCGCGTCCGGGCGGCCGAGCCGTACGTTGTCGGCGAGCGACGTGGCGAAGAGGTGCGGGCGCTGCGGCACCACCCCGAGGTGTGCCGTCCACGCGTCGCCCGGCACAGGGGACAGGGGGGTTCCCCCGACCCGGATCTGGCCGCCGAGCGGCGGGAGCAACCCGGCGATGGTGCGAAGGAGAGTCGTCTTGCCCGCGCCGCTCGGGCCGGTCAGCGCGTGGCAGCGCCCCGGTTCGAGCACCAGGGAGAGCTCGCTGAGCGCCGGGGCCGCCGCGGAGAAGCCCACCGTCAGCCGGTCCAGGACGATCGGAACGCCGGCCGGGTCGGGGGCGCCGGGGAGGCGCGGGGACGACGGCTCGGCGGGGGCAGGTGACGCCTCCCGGATCCGGCGGGCCTGCGCCAGCACGGTCTTGCCGTCCTGGCTCGCGTGGAAGCGGGTGGAGAGGGTGCGCAGCGGCCGGTACGCCTCCGGGGTGAGGAGGAGGACCGCGAGCCCTGCCGAGAGTTCCATGCTGCCGGACAAGAGGCGGAATCCGACGGGTACCGCGATCAGTGCGACCGCCAGGGTGGTCATCGTCTCCAGGACGAACGAGGAGAGGAACGCCTGGCGCAGGGTGGCCATGGTGACCACCCGGTGCTCGGCGGAGACCGAGCGGATCCGCCGGGCCGCGTCGTCCTGCCGTCCGAACACGCGCAGGGTGGCGAGACCGGAGACCGCCTGCAGGAAGTGCCCGCCGAGCCGAAGGAGCAGGGCCCACTGCCGTTCCGTACGCGCCTTGGTGTGCATCCCGACCAGGGCGAGGAGCAGCGGCACGAACGGCAGGGTGGCAAGGACGGTGAGCCCGGACGGCACGTCAAGGAACAGCAGCGTGCCCACGATGGCGGGCGGCGCAAGCACGGCGTGCGGCAGCACGGACACCGTGCCGGCGACATAGCCGTCGAGCGCGTCGCCGCCCCGGGTAAGGAGCGCCACCACGTCGGCCGTGGGCGGCCCGGTGCCACGGATCCGGCCGCGGCCCGCTGCCTCGGTGAGGCCGGCCCGCAGGGTGCGCTTCACCTCGGCGGCCACCGTCGCCGGATACCAGCGTTCCCACCAGGCGAGCGCGCACCGGCCGACGACCACCCCGGCCGCCAGGGGCAGCGGGAACGACGCGAGCGCCCGGCGGGCGCCGACGGCGAAGAGGTCCGCGAGCAGCTGGGCCAGGAGCAGCGCCTGAGCGACGGTCAGGAGCGTGGCCAGCGCCGCGGAGACCGTGCACACGGCCAGATACCGCCTGATGCCGGGGTGGACGCGGACCAGCTCCGGATCGAGCGGCCCGCCGCCCCGGCTCCTCTGCCCAGCGCGCCCGCCGCCCCGGCCCCTCTGCGTACCGTCCTTCACACGACCGCCCCGCCTCAGTGGAATGCGGGCGCGGCCGCCCGCTCCTCGGTGGTGCGGAACAGCCACCACATCCGGATCTGCACGGCGATCACAAGCAGGAGCACCGGCCCGGCGGTCCAGGTGATCAGGGCCAGCGATGTGCTGTCCGCGGCGAGGTCCTGGACCGCCGTGGCCGCGGTCCCGCCGGAGTCCGAAGGGGTCACCAGATAGGGGTACTTGGCGGCGAAGACCGCCACCGGAAGCAGCCCCACGGTCGTGGCGGTGGCCGCGAACGACTGCCAGGGGCTGCCGCCGGACATCCGGCGGTGGGCGGCGAACAGGGCCACCCCGGCGGCGGCGATCAGGAACACGGCGATCCAGGGCCTGCGCAGCGCGTCGCCGTCGAAGTGCCCGCCCGCCAGGCCCGCGATGACGGTGACGGCGGCCAGCGCTCCGCCGGCGGCCCCCAGCGGCCCGGTGATCCGCGCCGCGCGGGCCGCGCTCTCCCCGGTGGTGCGGGCGGCGGTGAAGGCAGCGCCGTGCGCGGCGAAAAGCGCCACCGCGGTGAGCCCGCCGAGCAGCGACACAGGGCTCAACGAGGCCCCGCTGCCGGTCACATGACCCTCGCCGTCGATGTCGAGTCCGCCGGCAACGGCGGTCAGGAACCCTCCCCAGCCGAAGGCGGCGGCGATGCCGGCGACGCAGATCGCCACGTCCCAGCGGCGCCGCACCGCCAGGTCGGGATGCCTGCTGCGCAGCATGACGGCGCTGGTGAGGACCAGCGCGCCGCTCAGCGCGGTCAGCGCGAACGGGGCTGCGCCGACCAGGAGTTGGGTCTTCAGGCCGGGAAGTGTGCCCACCAGGATGCCGACGGAGACCAGCAGCCAGGCCTCGTTGCCGAGTAAGAAGGGGCCGAGTCCGCCGAGCACGGTCCTGCGTTCCCGGTCGGTGCGGGCGGTGACCAGAAGGGTCGACCCCACCCCGTAATTGGCGCCGGCGAGCATCAGATAGCCGGTGAACAGGGCGATGAACCCGATCGTCCACAGGGTCGGGTAACTCATGGCCAGGTGCTCCTTGTCTGGGTGAAAAAGTCTTCGGGTCCGGGTCCGGGTCCTGCCACTAGATCAGTACGCCGTCGCGTTTCTCGTCGTCGGACCCGCTGTCGCCGCCGGACCCGCCGTCCTCGTACCCGGCCTCTTCCGGCGCCTGCTCCCAGAGATCGGCCCGCTGCGGGCCGCGCATCGCCGTCTTGCCGAGCAGCCACCAGTCGAGGGCGAGCAGCGCCGTGACGAGCAGGCCGAGCACCACCAGGGAGACGGTCAGCTGGGTCGTGGTGAGCGACGGGGTCAGGGCCTGCTCGGTGGTGAGGATGTCGTCGATGACGAAGGGCTGCCTGCCGTACTCGCGCAGCACCCAGCCCGCGATGTTGGCGACGAAGGGCAGCGCCATGACGATCACCAGGGTCCGCTGAAGCCCCCGCCCGGTCGGCATCCGGTCGCCGCGCAGGGAGATCAGCGTCCAGATGGCGACGGCCAGCAGGACGAGCCCGATGATGATCATCGAGAAGGCGCTGATCTGGACCAGTGGCCCGGACGGCAGCTCGACGCCGTCGCCGAAGCGCTTCACCAAGGCCTGCTGGAAATCGGCGAGTTCGGCGTCCTTGCCGTCGACGAGTGCCTGCTTGATGGGCTGTTCCACCTTGACGCGCTCCATCTGGAGCGCACCGCTGGCGCCGACCAGGACGGTCCCCCAGAGCGCGGCGTGCGCGCCCATGCGCATCGAGTGCCGCAGGAATGCGTCGGAGGCCCGGCCGCGGCGGCGCAGGAGCACCGAGACGCCGAGCATGAAGAAGCCGCCGACGCCGATGGCTCCGCCGATGACGTGCAGTACGGCGATCCAGGCGTTGGCGTTGGTGAACAGGGCCAGCGGGTCGTCCAGATGGAGCTCGCCGCCCCGCATCTCGTACGCGACCGGGTTCTGCATGAAGCCGTTGGCGAGCAGCGCCCAGATCGCCGACATGTAGGCGGCCGCCGCGACGATCCAGATGCAGGCCAGATGGGCCTTGGCGGGAAGCCGCTGCCAGCCGAAGATCCACAGGGCGAGGAAGGTCGACTCGACGAAGAAGGCGACCACGGTCTCCACGGCGAGCGGGGCGCCGAAGACGCTGGCCGCCATGTTCTCCAGGCCCGACCAGTTGGCGCTGAGCTGGTACTCCATGGCGATGCCCGCGGCGATGCCGACCGCGTAGTTGATGACGTAGAGCGTGCCCCAGTACTTCGTCGCCTGTTTCAGTGCCGGGTCGCCGGTGCGCACCCAGCGGGTGTGGCTGATCGCGACCATGACCACGAGCCCGAGCGTCAGCGCGACGAGCAGGTAGTGCACGCCGACCGTTAACGCGAACTGAAGGCGCGCCAGTTCCACGGTTCCCATGCCGTATTCACTCCAAGTGATCGGTCCGTCCGGCCGCCGTGGCCGCTAACTGCCATGTTAACGACCATGCTTATCGGTACTAGATTTTCTAGCAGTACTAGACATTCGGTCGGCGGTAGCCCTATGGTCGACCGGTATGAGAATCCTCTTCGCCAGCGTCGGCAACTTCGGTCACGTGCACCCCCTCCTTCCCCTGGCACTGGCCGCGCGGTCGGCCGGACACGAGGTCCGGTTCGCCACGGGCGAGCAGTTCCATCCGATCCTGAGCGCCGTGGGCCTGGAGCCGGTGACGGCAGGTCGTTCCGTCCCCGACGCGTTCATCGAAGCAGCCGGCGGTCAAGCCTTCCTTGAGTCGCAGGGCGGCGACGTACACCCGAGCGAGCTGCCCCCCGAGGTGCTCACCGCCCTGGGCGTGAAGGCGTTCGGCTCGGTCCTGCCCCGCTCCATCGCCGCGGACCTCGTCGCCGTCTTCGAGAGCTTCCGGCCCGACCTCGTCATCCATGAAGTGATGAACCCGGGCGCCGGGTTCGCGGCCAGGCTCGCCGGGATCCCGGCCCTGTCGCACGGCGTGGGACGCCTGGTCTCGGTGGGCGAGGAGGCGCTGATCCAGGAGGAACTGCGCGTCACCGCCGCAGAGTTGGGCGTCCTGGTCGCCGACGACCAGGTGCGGCTGCTCGGCCACCCGTACGTCGACGTCTGCCCGCCCTCGCTGCAGGACGCCGACTTCCTCGCCTCCGGATACCCCCGCATCGCGCAGCGCCCCGTGCCCTTCGACGAGCCGGGCGAGCTGCCCGCCGCCCTGGCCGGCAGCGACCGCCCGCTGGTCTACCTCAGCCTCGGCACGGCCCTCGGTTCTGCGGCCGTGCTGCGCACCGCGATCGCGGGGCTTGCGCCCCTCGACGTACGCGTCCTGGTGGCGACGGGCCCGACGGTCGGCGTCGAGGAGCTCGGCGAGCTGCCCGCCCACACGGTCGCCGTGCCGTGGGTGTCCCAGGCCGAAGTGCTGCGCCACGCCTCGGTCGTCGTCCAGCACGGCGGCAGCGGCACCATGCTCGCGGCGCTGGCCGCCGGGCTGCCCCAGCTGTTCCTGCCGCAGGGCTCGGACCAGCCCACCAACGCCGAAGCGGTCCGCGCGCTCGGCGCGGGCGAGGTCCTCGGCCACGGTGAACTCGCCGCGGAGGCCGTCACGTTGAAGGTGAAGGCCCTGCTGTCAGACGACTCCTACCGGCAGGCGGCGCGCCGCGTCGCCGACGAGATCGCCGCGATGCCCTCGCCCGAGGAGGTCGCCGCAGGACTCTCCACCTACGCCGGCTGACCGGAATTGATCGCTCCGACGGCTCGTGGGTCCAGGTACCGCTGCCTGGGCCCACGAGCCGTCGTGCGCGTCGGCGGGTGTGAATTCGTCATGGTCAGCCCCCATAAGAACCCACATCCGGTCCGGTACTTGAGCACTGTTTCAAGCCGGGACTCGAGTGAGACGCTCCGATACCTACAGAAAGACTGGAGGGTTCGAATGGAGATTCGTGTCCTGGGGTCGTTCGAGGCGGAGCTGAACGGTGTCTCGATGCTCCCGACCGCCAGCAAGCCGCGGCAGATCCTCGCGCTGCTGGCTCTTTACAGCAATCAGGTCCTGCCGGTCTCCGCGCTCATGGAGGAGATCTGGACAGCGGAGCCACCGCGCAGTGCGCTCACCACCCTGCAGACCTACATCCTGCAGCTCAGGCGCTGCATGGAGACCGCGCTCGCGGGTTCGTCCCCCGGCGGTTCGAAGGACATGCTGCTGACCCGGCACGGCGGCTATCTGCTCCAGGCCGAGCCGGGCAGCATCGATCTGCACCAGTACGACCTGCTGATGGCGGAGGGTCAGCAGGCCGCGGAGCGACGCGACGACCTGGTGGCGTCCCGGAAATTCGGCCAGGCGCTCGCCCTGTGGCGGGGGCCCGCACTGGTGGACGTACGCACCGGTCCTCTTCTCTCCATCGAGATGATGCGGCTCGAGGAGAGCCGCCTGGGCCTCCTTGAGCGGCGGATCGACGTCGAGCTCCGTCTCGGCCGGCACACCGAGCTGCTGACCGAGCTGACCGCGCTCACCGCACGGCAGCCCCTGAACGAAGGGCTGCACGCCCAGTCGATGGTGGCCTTCTACCGCGCCGGGCGTCCGTCCTCCGCGCTTGACGTCTACCAGACCCTGCGCACCAATCTGGTCTCGGAGTTGGGCATCGAACCGTCGGACCGGCTCAAGCGGCTGCAGAGCGCGGTGCTCTCGGGCGACCCCAGCCTGCAGACCGACGGCGACACCGGCCGGGTGCTCGACCTGTTCGCCGGGTAGGCCGCACGAGGGGGAACGAGCACAAGGGGGCTGGGCGGAGATTGCGCCTGGAAGGACCTGGAAGGAGGAGTGGTGCGTGTCCTTTTCGTAGCAGGCCGTTCGCCGTCCGGTCTGCTGCACATGCTGCCGCTGGCCCGAGCGCTGGTGCGCGGCGGGCATCGGGTGCGCGTGTGGTGCCGGGCGCAGAGCTGTGACGCGGTGGCCCGTGCGGGACTTGTCCCCGTACTGGGAGACCCCACCGCGACGGCCACGCTCTGGCGGCCCGACCTCCTGGTCGGCGAACCGACAGGCCTCGGCGGCATGGACGCCGGGGCCATGTCCGGCGTTCCGGTGGTCTGCTACCTCCCCTACCGGCCCGCGTATCCGCCGTCCGGGACGGACCTGACCCCCGACGTGTGGGTGGACCCCTGCCCGCCTGCCCTGCGCGCCGACGGTGTGCCGGGTGCCTGGTCCGTGTGCTGCGAGGCGTACGAACCTGCCGGCGACGACCCGCTCTGGCCGGCCGCCCGGTCCTCCCGCCCCCGGGTCCTGATCGTCGGCGGCAGCCCGGAACCCGGCGGCTACGGCGGCCGTCAGTCGGACCTCTTCCACCGCTCCGTTGAGGGCGCGAGCGCCCTCGACCTGGACGTGCTGATCCGCTACGGCCACGACCAGCCCTGGTCCCGGCTGCTGCCGGGCTGCGCGGCCGTCGTGCACCAGGGAGACGCGGGCGCGGTGTACGCGGCCGCCCTGCACGGAGTCCCGCAGCTGGCCCTCAACTCGGGCTACCCCGAGGAGCGTCGGTCCGGTGCGCTGCTGGAGTCGGCGGGCGTCGGCCGCTGCCTGTACGCCGCCGAGCCGGACCGCCAGACCAGCGGTCTGCGGCTGCGCTTCCACATCGCGGAACTGGTACACGGCGGCCGCGCACTGCCCGCGGCGTCCCGCCTCAGCCAGGAGATCTCTCAACTGCCCGGCGCGCAGGGTCTGGTGGCCCGGCTCGAAGCGCTGGCGGGCGCCGGCCGCGACTGACGCGGGCCACACGGGCAGACATGTCGACGCCCGCTCCGTCGGGGGAAGGCCGGAGCGGGCGTCGGTCTTGGGGGCCGGTGGTCAGCCGGCGTACTGCACCGCTTCGGTCGCGGCCACCCGGTCCAGCGGGGCGTCCTCCGGCTGTGTGACCAGTTCCCGAAGTGTTCCGGAGACGGCCTCTGCCAGTGCGGCGGCGTCGTCCCCGCCGAGCACGGACGTGGCGTACGAGAGGGCGAGCAGTGGATCGTCTCCCCAGCGCGCCACGGTCAGTTCGGCATCGGCCGACGCGCCGCCGAAGTGCCCCGAACTCAGCCGCACCCCGAGCCCCGCGACGCCCGTCAGGGCGGGCAGCAGATCCTCCTGCGAGGAGAAGCCGATCTGCACCAGGGGCGTGCGGCTGCGGTCGGGTGTCACGCCAAGGCCCCGCGAGAGCGACTTCAGCGGTACGTCGGCGAACTCGATCCCCTCGCTGAACGCGCAGGCGATGCCCCGCAGGAAGTAGTCGACCGTGCCCTGGAGTTCACAGCGCACGGGCACGGTGGGGGTGCAGGGAGCCACCGTGCGCATCAGGCCGCTCGTCGGGCGCCGGGGGATCCGGGTGCCGATCAGGACCCGGTCGGTTCCCGCGAGGCGGCCGACGGTCAGGGCCCACGCGCCGAGCAGCACCGCGGTGCGGCTGACGCCCGCCCGGCGTACGACGAGGTCGCAGCGTTCGCGGACCTCCGGCGGTACGGGGAACAGGAGTTGGTCGCCCACGAAGTCGAAGGTCGCGGGCCTGCCGTCGGTGCCCGGCAGCTCGACCGTGGTCGGGAAGTCCGCGAGCTGGGCGATGCGGCGGGACGTCAGGGAGTGCACGACACCGGACGCGGCCAGTTCGCCGGCGCGTTCCAGCGCGGCGTCCGGGCTCGGCGCGGGGCTCTGCGGGACCGGCTTCCCGGCCGCCGCCCGTTCGTAGTCCTCGAACAGCTCCCGCCAGATCAGACCGACCGACCAGGTGTCCGCGACCGCCAGATGGTGCACGAAGGTCAGGACGTGGTGCTCGTCGGAGTACCGGGTGAGCGTGAATACGGCGGGCGGCCGGTCCGTGTGGCCGCCGAGCAGGCCGGCGGTCGCACGCATCGCGGCGTGCACGGACTCGACCGCGTCGTGGCCGGGTGCGGGCGTGTCCTCGTCCCGCACCACCAACTGCGCCTCGCCGTGCACCGGAACGCGGCGCACCGGCCCCTTGGGGGACCACGAGAAGACCGTGCGCAGCCCCTCGTGCCGGGCGACGAGCGCCCGCAGCGCGGTGCGCAGCGCCGACCGGTCGAGCGGCCCCGTCAGCTCCGCGCTGGACATCTGGTGCACGGTCCCGCTGCCGGTGAACTCCTCGGTGGCGAGGAGTGCGCCCTGCTCAGGCAGCGGCTCGCGCACGGAGCGTCCAGGACCGCCGCGCCGGGCGGGCGCGGGCGCCGGCACCGCCAGGGAGAGCACTTCCTCCAGGGGTGCGGGCCCGAGCAGCCCCGCCAGGTCCACCAGCATGCCGAACTGGTCGTCGGCCGTCGCGAGCAGCCGCACCGCCTCGGGCAGACCGCCGCCGAGCGAGATGAACGGCGCGCCCTTGGCCGCGGTCCGAATCGCGTGGCGGTCGTCGGCGAGCACGTCCGCCGCGAGGTCGAGTAGTTCCTCCGTGGGAGTCCGCCGCTGCATCTGTGAGGCCCTCTCTATGGGCGATGACTTCTGCATCGTGCCGAAAGGGACTCGAATGATGCTCGAACACGGCTTGCCCGGAGGGCGGTGCGGCGCTACTCAGAGGGGGAGGATGCCGGGGAAGGCGCCGTGGCCGGCGTGCGGGGAGGTGAGGGCGAGCCAGCCGTGGCCGCGGGTTTCGGTGCCTGAGCCGACCATGTCCGGGTCGACCGAGAGGTGGCCGCAGGCGGTGCGCGCGCCGGCGGTTCCCGCGTCGGGCGGGGCGTCGTCGTACTCCGGGTCGAAGTCGGGGTCGTCGACCGCGAGGGTCTCCCAGGGGAGCGGGTCGCCCTCCCATTCGGGGCCGCTCTCGGCGGCGTACTGCCGGATCACGCAGCCCTCCTCGGCAACGAACCACACGTCGGAGCCGCCCGCGTCGTCGACGAAGAAGAGCTGCGCCTTGGCGCAGTGCCGGCTGACGCGCTCGACGGTCTCGACCATGTAGTCCCAGCCGTCCCCGATGAGGAGGTCGTACGGGCCGAAGACGAGGCGCCAGCCGTCCAGTTCCGGGGTGACGAAGACGCGGCCCACGGTCTGGACGGCGCCGTCACCGCCGGGGACGGGCACTTGGACGTCCTGGCCCGCCGCCGCGACGCCCGTGGCGCTTGTGATGGGTCGCCGGTGGTGCAGGTCCAGGGCGTCGAAGAGCCCTTCGTACGAGGCTCCCGGTACGGCCAGCCACCAGCCGGAGAGCTGGTGCGAGGGTGCGCTCGGCGTCTCGCCCGCGATCTTCACCCGGATCAGGCGCTCGATCGCCGCACGGTCGCGGGCGTCGAGCCCGTCGGCGCCGCCGCCCGCGACGAGCGCGGCCATCGCGCCACGCCGGGTCCGCGGCGAGGCGGCCGGGTCCCGGCGCAGCGCGCGCAGCCTGGTGCGGTACGCCTCGTGCGTCAGGAGGGCGTAGTCGTCGGCCTCGTACGGGGCGGGGCGGCGGCCCGCGTAGCACTCCACCAGGGCGCGCAGCCCGGCATCGGAGTCCGTCCGCAGCCGGACGAGCCCCGCGAACCCGTTGCCCGACGCGCCGCGAGCGGAATCGGTGGCCAGCTCCGCGTACCGGTCGGCGCACCGCTCGTCGAACGACCCGAGCAACCGGCCCGCCGCCCAGTCCTTCACGTTGCCGCGCCGCCAGGCCTCGAGCACGGCGTCGAAGGCGGGCGGCCCGATCAGGGCCAGGATCCGTATGACGGGCCGGAGCGTGGCGGTCGAATTGGCGTCGGCGACGCCGGCCAGCAGCGCGGGCACCACGTCGTCGGCCCGCTCCGTGAGCAGCGCGAGGACGGCCTCGGCCCGGGCCCGCTCGTCACCGTCGGCGCCGGTCACATCCCCGAGGTCACGGAGACCATCAAGGTCACCCAGACCGCCGAGGGCACTCGGACCGCCGAGGTCCTCCCGCGCGTCCACGGTGCCCAAGGCGCCGCGGTCGCGCAGCGTACGGAGGTCGTCGAGAAGGGATTCGATCTTCATGCCGCGCACGGTATCCGGCCCCACCGACACTGCAACGGCCCACCCCGGTGGCGTGATGAGGCCCCAGAGGGGCCGGCTACGGCGCTCAGGTCACGTCCTCGGCGCGGCCGGCGGCGGAGCCGTCCAGGTCAGACCGGGCGATGAGCCCGGTGCCGAGCCCGGCGCCGCCCACGGGTCCTCGCCGTGGATGTCGAGCACCTGGTCGCGCAGCCACAGGTCGAAGGGATCCTCGGAGGACGCCCAGCGCTTGGCGGTGCGGTCCGCGTCGGCCGTCTCGAAGGTGACGATGACGTGGTCCCGGTCGGGGCGCGGGTCAAGGCGCAGCGTCTCGTGGGTGATGCCGAGGCGGCGCCGCGATGCCTCGTACTCCCGCAGCCGCGGCCCCTGGAGCTCCGCGGTCAGCCGGTGCCAGGCCCACGGCTTGCCGTTCCTGATCGGTACGGTGCGCACGACCGGCTGCGCGCCCTGCCGCTGACGCCCCTTCTTGCGGGCGCCGGGCATCTTCATGCCCAGTTCGGCGAGCATGTTGGAGGCCACTCCGTGCGCCCAGCGCTCGGCGATCAGACCGTCCTGGAAGCGCCAGATCACGATGCCCCGTGACTCGATGGCGCGGCCGGTGGCCTCCAGGCCGAGCAGCGTCCCCAGATGCGTGCCGCGCCAGGTGTTGTGGATGACGACGAAGTCGCCCTCGGCGCTCATGTCCTCGATGGTGACCTTGAGGTCGGGGAAGGCCTCGCGGAGTCCGGCGATGGTGTACTTCACGCCGATCCGGCCCTCGGGAGCGCCGGGCATCGGCTCGTGGTCGATCATGTCCTCGCGGTAGACCTCGTCCACGACGGAGAAGTCGCCCCGGTTGACGAACTCCTCGAAGACCCGCCGGATGACGGCCCTGTTGTGGGCGACGGACGGGAGGGTCTCCGGCTCTGTGGACGGTTGTGCGGGCGCGGTCAGTTGGGTGGGCACGATGGTCCCGCTCCTCTCGTGGTGCTCCGGTGTTGTTCCGGTGTTCTGGTGCTCTTCGGACGTTCCGTTCTGTTGGAACCGGTCAGGCGCTGACCGACGCGGCCCACCGGGTTCCGTACGCGACGTGATCCCGCTCGGCCGCACGGAAGGCCTGCGGCCAGGCGTACCGAAGGAGCCGGTCGCGGGCCCAGACGCCCATCCGGTTCTCCATGGCGCCCATGCGTCCGATGCGCCGGGCGAGCTTCTGCATCGGCGCCGTACGCTCCTGGCGCTCGCTCTCGTACGCCCGCAGCGCGGCCTGGAGTTGACCGGCGGACGCGGAGTCCACCGCGGCGAGCCGCTGCGCGAGGACGAGGGCGTCCTCGATGGCCTGGCAGGCGCCCTGCCCGATGTTGAAGCTGATGGCGTGCGCGGCGTCGCCGAGCAGCGTGACCCGGCCGCGGCCCCACACGGGGTCGGGGCTGCGGTCCACCACGTCGCTGCGGATCACCGAAGCGGGGTCGGTGGCGGCGAGCACCTCGTCGACGGGGCCCGTCCAGCCGCGGTGCCGGTCGCGGAGCATGGCGAGCGTCTGCTCGGGGGTGCCCTGATCGCGGCCGCCCGCGGGCCCGTTGGCGACGCTCATCCAGTGCACGACGCCGGGGGCGATGTCGTAGTACGTGAAGCGGGTGCCGGGACCGAACAGCGCCCGGAAGGTGCCCGGAGCGACGACGGCGGGGTCCACGCTGCCGTGGCCGCGCCAGGCGATGTAGCCGGTGTAGTCGGGCGGTTCGGGGCCGAGCAGTCCGCGCCGGACGGCGGAGTGCACGCCGTCGGCGCCGATCAGCAGATCGCCGGTCTCCTCGGTCCCGTCGGTGAACCGGACGGTGACCCCGTCCGCGTGCTCGGTGTAGCCGCTGACCTCGGCGCCGGTCCTGACGGGCGTTTCGAGGCTGTCGCGCAGGACGGCGTGCAGATCGGACCGTCCGATGGCCACGGTGGGCTGGCCGTAGCGGGTGGTGAACTGGCCGACGGGCCAGTCGCCGATCAGCCGCCCGCTGGAGGTGGCGAAGTGGCAGGTCTCCTGGGCCGGCGCGATCTCGCGCACCCGGTCGGCGAGGCCCATGTGGTCGAGGGCGAGCATGCCGTTGGTCCACAGGTGCAGTCCGGCGCCGCCGTCCCGCAGTTGGGGCGCCCGCTCGAAGACCAGCGATTCGATGCCCTGCTGCTGCAGGGCCACGGCGGCGGCGATGCCGCCGATGCCGCCGCCGGCGATGAGGACGCGGCGTATATGGGGTGAGGACACGTTCCGCTCCTAGAAGTCCGAAGTCTGACGTCTGAAGTCCGGAGTCCGAAGTCCGAAGTCCGTTGGGTTTGTCAGCCGTTGAGCTGTGCCATGGCGGGCGCCGGGTAGCGTTCGCCGGCCGTGATGCCGTACGGGGCGATGGCGTCGATCCGCTTCAGGGCGTCGTCGGACAGCTGGATGGACGCCGCGGCGACGTTCTCCTGGAGGTTCTTCACGCGCCGGGTGCCGGGGATGGGGACGATGTCCTGGCCCTGGTGGAGCACCCAGGCAAGGGCGAGGCGGGTGACCGAGACCTGCTCGTCGGCCGCCACCTCGGCGAGCTTGTCCACCACGGTCAGGTTCGCGCGCAGGTTGTCCTCCTCGAACCGCGGGGCGATCCGCCGGAAGTCAGGACCGGAGGGCAGGTCGCCGGCGCTGCGGATCGCGCCGGTCAGGAAGCCGCGGCCGAGCGGGCTGTAGGAGACGAAGCCGATGCCGAGCTCCCTGCACGTGGCGAGGACGCCGTTGACCTCGACGTCGCGGGTGAAGAGCGAGTACTCGGTCTGGACCGCGGTCAGCGGGTGGACCGCGTGCGCCCGGCGGATGGTGTCGGCGGAGGCCTCGGAGATCCCCAAGTGGCGTACCTTGCCCGCATCGACCAGCTCGCCGAGTGCGCCGAAGCTCTCCTCGACCGGCACGTCGGGGTCGACCCGGTGCAGGTAGTAGAGGTCGAGCCGGTCGGTGCGCAGCCGGCTGAGGCTGGCGTCGACGGCCTTGCGGATGTACTCCGGGCGGCCGTTGAGCCGGCCGGTCAACTGGCCCAGTACGTCGATCTCGTTGCCGACCTTGGAGGAGAGCACCACCTCGTCACGGCGTCCCTCCAGGGCGCGGCCGAGCAGCTCCTCGTTGGTGTGCGGGCCGTACATGTCCGCGGTGTCGAGGAGGTTCACGCCGAGGTCGAGCGCCCGGTGGACGGTCCTGACCGCCTCCGCCTCGTCCGAAGTGCCGTATCCGAAGGTCATGCCCATGCAGCCGAGGCCTTGGGCGGGGACCCGCAGGCCGGCCTTGCCGAGTGTCCGCTGTTCCATTGCTGCGCCTCCAGAGCGTCTGGCGTGGATCGATGGCTTGAACTCTAGCATTGATAACTAATCTATCGACGCTATATATGCTAACGTCGATCGCATGACTCCCAGAGAGCGTCGACTGCGTGAACAGGCGGAACGCCGGCAGCTGATCCTGACCACGGCCCGGGAACTCGCCGAGGCCGAGGGATGGGACGCGGTGACCACCCGGCGTCTCGCCGATCACATCGAGTACAGCCAGCCCGTCCTCTACCAGCACTTCAAGAACAAGGACGCGATCGTTCACGCGGTGGCCCTCGACGGCTTCGGCGAACTCGCCGCCGGACTGCGCGAGGCCCGTCTCGCGGGCGAGGGCCCCGAGGAGGCCCTGCGCCGCGCCGCCCGCGCCTATCTGGACTTCGCGGCCGCCAACCCGATGCTCTACCAGGCGATGTTCACGCTCTCCGTAGGTCTCGAGTTCGCCCAGGAAGAGACTCCGCAGCAGATGATCGACGCCTTCGCGGAGATCATGTCGGCGGTCCGGCCCCTGGTGGGGGACGGCGACGCCGAGCTGCAGACCGAGGTCCTGTGGTGCGCCTGCCACGGCCTTGCCAGCCTCACCTGGGGCGAGCGGCTGCGGCCCGGCCTCGCGGACGAACGCCTTGCCGCCCTCGTGGACAGCTTCGTGGCCAGGAGCGTCCCCCACGTCTGAGACGACGGGGCGCGGGGGACGCTCCCCGGTGACCGCGGGCAACGTCAGGCCGCCCGCGGAGCTTGTGCGTGCCAGGTCACCGAAAGCCCGGTGTAGACGTAGCGGCTCGCCTCGATGCCGAGCAGGAACAGGCGCTGTCCGGGCCGGATCCGGCCCGACACCCAGCCCGCGTCCAGCGAGAGCGGCACGGCCGCGGACCCGGTCGCGCCCACCTCGGTGAGGTTCTCCACGATCCGGCCCTGCAGCGTCTCGTAGTCAGCGGCCGAGAGTCCCGCCTCCTCGAACTCGCTGGAGAAGTACTCCGCGTTGCCCTCCGGCAGGACGAGCGCGTCCACCTCGTCGAGCGACCAGCCGGAGCGCCGCAGCAGGTCGTGGATGGCCGTGACGAAGACCTTCGGCCCGAAGGTCGAGGTGCCGGGCACGTCGATCTTCATCTCCAACAGCCGCTTGCGGCGGTGCTGTTCGGCCTGCGCGACATCAGTGCCGCCGCCGATGATCTGCATGCCCGGCTTGCGCAGACCGCCCATGCAGTCGTTGACGAAGGCGAACTCGCCCTGGACGCCCGCCGCTTCACCGGTCGGCTCGGCGCGCAGCAGCACGGCGCCCGCGCCGTCGCCGAACGTGTACAGCGTGAGCCGGTCGCGCATCCGTACGCTCTGCGGGTCCTTGCCCAGGTAGATCGGCGCGAGCAGCGGGGAGATCGACTCGCTGCCGATCACCAGGGCCGTGCGCGCGGTGCCGTCGGCGAGCTGCCTGCGGGCGATGTCCAGGGCCTGCACCGCCCCCGCGCAGCCCGCCCGTACCTCGATGGCCGCGCAGCGTTCGAGCCCCAGGTAGTGCTGCACCGTGGTGGCCACGTTCGGCAGCAGATGCTCCGGGCTCGCCGTCGAGACGACCAGGAGGTCGACGTCGCCGGGCTCGAGGCCGGCCCGGTCAAGGGCCTGCCGGGCGGCGCTCTCCGCCATCCGGCTCGTGGTGGTCAGATGCTCGCCGGTGGCCGGATCGACCATCCAGTGCCGCGTCTTGACCTGGATGCCCGCAAGTACGTCGTCGGGCAGCGGCCCGCCCAGCTTCTCCAGGGCGGCGTTGTCCAGCGGATCACCGGGCAGATACGCCCCGGTGGAGAGGATCTTGACGAGGTGGGTGTCGCTCATCGTGCGGACTCCGAATCCAGGGTCGGGGCGGAAGCGGTCGGGGCGGGAGCGAGGACGAGGGAGGTGTGCGTGCCTCCGAGGGAGGAGCTGTTGATCAGTACGGGCCCGTCGGCCGGGGCGTCGCGCCACCCGCTCAGGGCGAGCACCGCCGACAGATGGGCGCCCGCTCCCACGGGCTCGCCCAGCTGCCGCTTCGGCGTCTCGACCCGGAGCCCGGAGCCCTCCGACACCCGGTCGATGGCGCTGAGTTCGGGCCGGTCGGCCGAGCCGATTCCCGCGGCGTTGGCCCACACCGCGGACAGTGCGGCGGCGTCGACACCGGCGGACTCCAGGGCGCCGCGCATGGCCCGCTCCACGCCGTCACCGGACGGGTCCCAGCGGCCGATGCCGAGGCCGTCGGACGTGGTGGCGTGACCGGAGAGGGTCGCGTGGATCCGGGCACCGCGCTCGCGCGCCGAACGCCCCCGCTCCAGGACGAGCGCGAAGCCGCCCTCCGCGAGGGTGTAGCGGCGTCCGGCCGCCGGGCCGAACAGCGGGATGCGGCGGTAGGCGTCAAGGGTGCGCGGCGAGAGGACCTCCACCGCGGGAACCACGATCCGCTCGGCGCGGCCGCTGCGCAGCAGGTCGAACGCGACGCCGAGCGCCGCGGCGCCCGCGGCGTGCGCCGAGGTCAGGGTGGACGTCGGCCCCCTGGTGCCCAGGGCCATCGACACCTGCCCGGCCGCGCTGTTGTACACCGTGTTGGGGAAGATCCCGGGGTTGGCGACCTTGGGGCCTTCGGTGAGCACCGGGACGGTGAAGTCCTCGTTGCTCGCCACGGGTCCGACGCCGGTGCCGAGGACCACACCCGTCGCGTCGAGCTCCTCCTCGCCGCTCAGACCCGCGTCATCGAGCGCCGCCCGGCAGGCGGCCACGGCCAGCTGCGAGAGCCGGTCCATCCGGCGCCGCTGCTTGGGCGTACCGGCCGCCGACCGGTCGAACTCGGCGCGCGCCACCCGCAGTCCGTCCTCGACGGCACCCGGGCGGGCCCCGGCACGGAACGCCTCCCAGAGGGCCTCGACCCCTTCGCCCGCCGCCGAGAGGGCGCTGAAGCCGGTGACCACCACGTCGTCGGCGAGCGGGAGCACCGGAGTGCCTGCCGTGGCGCCCGGACGCCGGAAGGCGACCGAGGCATTGGCGCCGGCGAAGGCGAAGTTGTTGGAAAGGGCCGCGTCCAGTGCCATCACCCGTCCGCTGTCCGGCACGGCGTCGAGCCCGCACTGCGGGTCGACCTCGCCGAACGAGGCGGTGGGCGGGGCGATCTGGTCCCGCAGCGCCATGATCGTGACGATGCCCTCCACCGCGCCCGCGGCGCCGAGCAGATGGCCGACCATCGACTTCGTGCTGCTCAGCGCGGTCTTCTCGGCGGCCTCGCCCAGGGCGGCACGGACCGCGTTGCTCTCGGCCGAGTCGTTCTTGGGGGTGCCGGTGCCGTGCCCGTTGATGTACCGCACGTCGTCCGGCGCCAGGGCGGATGTGGTCAGCGCCTGCCGGATGGCACGGGCCGCGCCCGCGCCCTCGGGGTGCGGAGCCGTCACGTGGTAACCGTCCGCCGAGAGGCCGTAGCCGAGCACCTCGGCGATGACCGGGACCCCGGCGCGGCGCGCCACCTCGTCGGTCACCAGGACGAACATTCCGCTGCCCTCGCCGAGCGAGAGCCCGGAGCGGTCCTTGGAGTAGGGCGCCGCCGGTTCCGGCGACAGCGACTCCAGGCTGCTGAAGCCGGCGAACGCGGTCTCCGTGAACGCGTCGCTGCCGCCCACCAGCATCGCGTCCGCACGCCCGGACCGCAGGATCTCCAGGGCGTGGCCGATGGCGTGCGCGCTGGACGCGCAGGCGGTGTTCACCGAGAGCACCGGGCCGCGCAGGCCGTGCGCCGCGCTCAGCGTCTCCGCCGCGGCCTGCGGCGGTACGAGCGTGTAGCGGTGCCAGTCGGGAGTCTGCCCCGACTCCTCGTCGCGCAGGATCAGTTCGGCGCTGCGCCAGCCGCCGTTGCAGGTGCCGTACGCGACGCCCCAGCGCTCGGCGGGGACGTCCCGGCCGACCACGAGGCCGGACGCGGCCATCGCCTCGGCGGCCGCGACGAGGGCGAAGTCGATCGACGGCTCGCGGTCCTTGCTGTCGGCGGGCTCGGGTGTGTAGCGGTGGGCGGGTTCGGGGACGTCGGTCACCTCACCGCCGATCCGGGTCTGGTAGCCGTCCATGGGCAGTGCGCGCACGGGCCCGATCGCGACATGTCCGGTGCGGACGCCCTCCCACAGCGCCTGCGCGGTGCCGCCCTGCGACGTGATGGCACCTACACCGACGACCATCACGGGAACGACGTCTTCAGGAACGTCATTCATGTATCTGTCCTTTCCGAGGTGCTGGGGCAGTGCGGGGGTCGGGCCCGGGGATCACCGGCTCACCGGCCGGGCCGGTTGAAGGCGAGCGCCACTGCCTGGCCCTCCAGGCCACGGGCGAGCGCCAGCGCGTGGGCGGGTGCCAGGTCGCGGGCGCTGCCGTGGACGAAGTCCAGGTCGCACGCGGGGTCGAGGTCGGTGAGGTTCACCGTCGCGGGGACGGCGCCATGGTGCAGGGACAGGGCGGCGACGGTGGCGTTCAACGCCCCCGCACCGCCGATCAGATGGCCTGTCTGGGGCTTCACGGTGCTGATCGGTACGGAACGCGCCGCCTCGCCCAGAGCGGCGTGCAGCGCGGCGGTCTCGCTGACGTCCCCGCTGCGGGTGGCCGAGCCGTGCGATGCCACATAGCCGAGCTCGGACGGGTTGATGCGGGCGTCGTCGAGGGCGCGCCGCACCGCGCGGGCCAGGCCGCGGCCCTCGGGGTGCGGGGTCGGCGGGGTGCCGGCCTCGTGACCGGAGCCGAAGCCGCTCACCTCGGCGTAGATGCGGGCGCCGCGGCGCAGCGCGGACTCCTTCTCCTCCAGGACCAGGAGCGCCGCGCCCTCGCCGAGCACCGCACCGCTGCGGCTGCGGTCGTAGGGACGGAACGCGGTGTCGCCGAGGTCGTTGCGGGTGGTCAGGACGCCGACCCGGTCCAGCTTCGACATCTGCCACCAGCTGGTGGCGTCCTCGTAGCCGCCGGCGACGGCCATCTGGGCGTCGCCGCGCCGGATCGCGCGCATCGCCGCTCCGATGGCGACGGCGCCCGAGTCGGCCGTACCGGCGAAGAAGGCGTTGGGGCCGCGGATGCCGAAGGTCTGCGAGACATGGAAGACGGCGCCCGGCTGCAGGCCCTCGACGAAGAACAGGGGCGCCATGACGCTTCCCCCGTGCTCGCCGAGCTTGCGCATGTCCCCGGTGCCGTCCTCCTTGCGTACGGACCCCAGCGCGCCGATGAGATCTTCGAGCCGCCCGATCTCCTTGTTGCTGCCGAGGAACAGGCCGGTCGTGCCGCCCAGTTCACCGTCCGACGTGTCCACACCGGCGTCGGCGAGGGCGAGCCGCGCCGCCGCGAGGGCCAGTGCGTCGCCCCGGTTCAGGGTGCGCTGCTGGCGGCGGGACGCGAAGCGCGCCACGTCGAAGCCGCCGATCTCCGCGCCGATGCGGGTCTGCAGCGGCGATGGGTCGTAGGCACTGATCGGCCCGACGCCGGAACGGCCCTCGACCATCGCCTTCCAGTTGGCGTCCGGGCCCTCGCCCAGCGCCGTGAGCAGCCCGATGCCGCTCACCACGACCTGGCGTTCGGTGCCGGTCATCGGTCCTCCTCCGGATGGACGGCGGCCGTGAACGGCGCGCGCGGGACGAGGATCAACTTCCGTACGTCAGCGACGAGTTGATCCTTGACGGTGATGGCGACCTTGAACTGCACGGCGTCGTCGCCCGCGCCCGTGACCTCGGCACGGACGCGCACCTGGTCGCCGGGGAGCACCGGATGCTTCCAGCGCGCCCGCACGGCCGACCGCAGCCGCCAGCCGCCGGCGGTGGGCGGGCAGGCGAGCGCGGCCACCTCCTCGGCGGTCCCGAGCAGCATCACGCCGGGCAGGATGGGCTGACGCGGGAAGTGCGTGGCGAAGAACGGCAGGGTGCCCGGGATGTTCCGGGTCGCCGCGGCGTGCACGCCCGTCACCGCGTCGATGTCGAGCAGATGGGCGGGCGGCGCCGGAACGTACCGGTCCACGGCGGGGGCGGCCGGGGCCGCGGTGGTCGGCGTCATGACGGCTGCTCCTCGTAACTCCCCACGACCAGGGCGACGTTGGTGCCACCGAAGGCGAAGGCGTTGATCACGGCGTGCGACACATCGGCGCTGCGCGCGGTGTTCGGTACGTAGTCGAGGCCGAGCCGGCGGTCCGGCGTGTCCAGGTTGAGCGTCGGCGGCACCAGCGAGTTGCGGATCGCGCCGACCGCTGCGAGCAGGCTCAACGCCGCGCCCGCGGAGGTGAGATGGCCCGCCATCGACTTGGGCGAACTGATCATCAGCCGCTCGGCGTGGTCGCCGAACACCTTCTTCAGGGCCACTGTCTCCGACTGGTCGTTGCCTTCGGTGCTCGTGCCGTGGGCGACGACGTAGTCGACCGACTCCGGCGCAATGGACGCGTCGCTGATCGCCGCCTCCATCGCCTGGATGGCACCGGTGCCGTCCGGCGGGGAGTCCGTCACCCGCCAGGCGTTGAGCGTCGATCCGTACCCGAGCACCTCCGCGAGGATGGTCGCGCCGCGGTCGCGGGCGGCCTCAAGCTCCTCCAGGGCGAACACCACGGCGCCCTCGCCGAGCACAAAGCCCGAACGGTCGGCGTCGAAGGGGCGGCTCGCCCGCTGCGGGTCGTCGTTGAACTCCTGGGTGAGCGCGCCGAGCAGGCTGAAGCCGAGGACGTCCATCCAGGTCGTCAGCGAGTCGTAGCCGCCCGCGAGCATCAGCGTCGCGTCGCCCTCCTGCACGGCACGGAACGCCTCGCCGATCGCGTGGGCGGAGCCCGAACAGGCCGTGCTGATCCCGTACATGGGGCCGGTCGCGTCCATCAGGCGGGCCATCGCGGCCGCCGGGATGTTCTGGTTGTAGGCGAGGGTGTCGCCGGGCGCGTAGGGGATGAACGCGTCGTCGCGGCCCGTGGTGCGGCGCAGCTCGCCGATGTCCAGCATCCACTGCAGATCGGGCCGGCCCACGCTGGCGCCCATCGCCACGCCGACGTCGCCGCCGTCGTAACTCCCTTTCTCCAGACCCGCGTCGGCAAGGGCTTCGTACGCGGCCGCGAGCCCGAACTCGCCCGGCCGCGACAGATGCCGCAGCCCCACCTTCCGCGGGACCCGGTCCTTCAGCCGGAAGTCCTTGACCTGGCCCGCGATGCGCACCGGGAAGCCGGTGGCGTCGAAGGTGGTCAGCTCGCCGACGCCGCTGCGTCCGCTCGCAAGGCCCTCCCAGGTGGTGGGGGCGTCGTTGCCGAGCGGAGTGACCGCACCGACACCGGTGATCACCACGCGCTTCACCGCAGGGCCTCCTGTCCGAGGAGCTGGCGGCCCATGCGCTCGGTGTCCGCCGGGTCTTCGAGGCGGTCGGCGTCGATCAGCGCGCACATCAGCCCTTCGACCTCGAGGACGGTGCGCCCTTCGACCCGCACGGTGCCGTCGAGCACGGCCGCGGTGTCGGACGTCGACCGGATCCGTACCTCCAGGTCGAGCGCGTCGCCGGGCACCGCGTCGCCGTGCCAGGTGGCCTCGGTCACGGTCGCGAGGGCGGCCCGCTTGCGGTAGCCGGAGCTGAGCAGGAACAGCCAGGTGCCGGCCTGCGCCAGCGCTTCAAGGACGAGATTGCCGGGCATCACGGGGCCCGCGGGCGTCTGCTTCCAGTACGTCTCGTCGGGCGAGGTGACCTTGCGGCCGGTCAGCCGGACATCCGGCTCCCAGTCGCTGATCCGGTCGATCAAATGGAATCGCATCGTCGCTCTCCTAGTCAGGGGTCGGCGCAGGGCCCGCGCTCACGCCCGGCCGAGGCCGAGCTGGGCAGACCAGCCGCCGTCTACGTGGAGCAGCTCGCCGGTGATGTACGAGGACTCCTCGCCGGCCAGGAAGGCGACCGCGGCCGATATCTGCTCCACGGTGGCCAGATCGCGCAGCGGCACCTGCCGTTTGATGCCGCGCCCGTTGTCCTTGTCGAGCAGCCCGCCGAGCAGTTCGGTGGGCGCGAACCCGGCGAGCACCGCGTTGACGCGTACGCCGAAGCGCGCGAACTCCACGGATGCGGCCCGGGTGAAGGAGTTGACCGCGCCCTTGGACGCGGCGTACGCGGACTGGCCCATCCAGCCGCGCACCCCGGCGATCGACGACAGGCTGACGATGCTGCCGTCGCGCTGGGCCATGAAGTGCCCGGCCACCGCACGGGTGCAGTGGTAGACGCTGCCCACGTTGACGTTGAGCACCCGCCACCAGGCGTCGGGGTCCTGGTCGTAGACGAGACCGTCGCCCGCCACGCCCGCGTTGTTGATCAGGACGTGCAGCCCGCCCAGCTCCTCGAGCGTCCGGGCGACGAGCTGCTCGGCCTCCTTGGGGTCCGACACGTCCGCCTGGACGGCGACGGCGCGCCCTCCCGCGGCCGTGATCTGGTCCACCACCTCGGCCGCCTCCGCCTCCCGGGCGCGGTAGTTGACCGCGACGGCGGCCCCCTCGGCGGCAAGCCGGATCGCGATGGACCGTCCGATGCCCCGGGAGCCCCCGGTGACCAGGGCGGTCCGGCCCTCAAACGTCATCTCTCCTCTTCTCCTTCTGCCTGGTCTGCCTGGTCCGCCGGTTCCGTCTGTTCCGCGTGGCACACCAGGACGGCGTGTGCGACGGCGAGCCCGGCGTTGTGGGTGAGCGAGACCTCGATGTGGTGGATGCCGAGCTGCTGCGCCACGGCATCCACCTCGCCGTAGAGCCGCACCCGGGGCCGACCGCCGCGCTCGTTGAGGATCTCGATGTCGGTCCACTCCATCCGTGGACCCATCCCGGTGCCGAGCGACTTGAGCACGGCTTCCTTGGCGGCCCAGCGGGCCGCCAGATGCTCGCCGGCCCGCCGTCGGCGGTGGCAGTACGCCAGCTCCCGGGCGGTGAACACGGTTTCTTTGAGGCCGGGTTGGGAGAGCATCAGTTCCTCGACGCGCTCCACCTCGGCAAGGTCCGTACCGATCCGGACCCTCGGCAGGGCGGGGCGGCCCATGGACCGCCCCGCCCGCTGCTCAGGCAGCGGAGACGGCGAGGGAGGCACGCTCGCTCACCAGATCCGTCAGGTTGCCCACGGTGAAAAGGGTGAGCACCTCGTCGGCGGTGAGCTTCCCCCGCAGCTCCTCGACGTCGATCTGCGGCAGGGACCGCTTCAGCTGGGCCAGGCCGGTCTCGTTGATGATGTCGTCCTCGTCGGCGAACTCCTCGTCGGGGATGCCGCCCTGGAGCAGCTCGGAGATGTCCGCGACCTTGATCTTCACGTCGGAGGCGCGCTCGATGCGGAAGAGGATGTCGAGCAGGTCTATCGATTCGGCGTCGAGGTCGCCCAGCAGGGTGGCTTCCGGGACGACCTCCTCGACGTCGAGACCCAGCGCTTCGGCGACGGCATCGCGCACGATGATGCTCAGATCCTGTCCGTTGTACGGCATGTGTGGTGCCTTCCCTTTGTCGTGTGCTCGCGGATTTCAGGTGTGGATTTCTCGGTGTGGATTGCGCGGTGTGGCTTCTCTGTGGGGGTCAGGCCGGCTGCAGAGCCGAGTGCAGGGCTGTCAGCCGCCGGGGGTCTCCGGTGGAGCGGGTGGAGGCCTCGGTGAGGGTGCGCCGGGCGAGCCCGCTGAGGACCCGGCCCGGACCGATCTCGGTGAACGCGGTCACGGGGTGCTCCGCCGCCCGCCGCAGCACCTCGACCCACCGCACGGGCCGGGTGATCTGCAGCGCCAGGAGCTCGCGCGCCTGCTCGCCGCCGTGTACGTAGTCACCGGTGACGGAGCTGATCAGCGGAAGCCGCGGATCGGCGAAGTCGTGCAGCGCGAGTTCCGCGGTGAACTCCTCCTGTACGCCGTTCATCAGGGAGCAGTGGAAGGGTGCGCTGACATCGAGGCGCACCACGCGCTCCGCGCCGGCGGCGAGCGCCACCCGTCCCGCCTCGTCGACGGCCTCGGTCTCGCCCGACATCACCGTCTGCAGGGGCTCGTTCCAGTTGGCGACCTCGACGACCCCGACGACCGAGGCCGCCTGGCAGGCCGCGCTGACGCCGTCGGCCGGGATGCCCATGACCGCGGCCATCGCGCCGGGCACCTGGGCGGCCGCCTGGGCCATCAGCTGCCCGCGCAACTGGACAAGGACGAGGGCGGATTCGTAACTGAGGACGCCGGCCGCGACGAGCGCCGGGTACTCGCCCAGGCTGTGCCCGGCGACCGCTCCCGGCTGGTAGCCGGCGTCGCGGAGGATCTGCCAGACGGCGAGGCTGGTCGCGGTGATCGCGGGCTGCGCGACCTCGGTGGCGGCGAGCTGGGAGCGGTCGCCGTCCGTGCAGATGTGGGAGAGCGGGATGCCCAGGACGTCGTCGGCCCGGTCGAAGAGCTCCCGGGCCACCGGGTACTCGTCAAGGAGGTACTGCGCCATGCCCGGACGCTGGGAGCCCTGGCCGGGGAACATGCCCAGGCATCCGGTCAGCGCGGTCCGGCTGCTCTCGCCGGTCATCGGCGTTCCTTTCCGTTCGGTCCGTTCGGTCCGTTCGATCCGTTCGGAGGTGCGGTCCTGGACACGGACTCCCAGCCGGCCGCGTACGCCATCACGGCCGGGGAGGCCGGGCGGTGCCAGGCGGTACGTCCCGACCAGCGGCCGCCGTCCGGGCGTCGCGGTGCCGGGTCGGACTCCTGGGCGGCGCACTGGGCGCGCCGGACCGCGGCGAGCACGGTCAGGACGGCGGCGAGTTCCTCGGGCGTCGGGGCGCCGCGCACCACGGAGAACCCGGTCGTCGGGGCGCTCACAGCGGCTCGTTCCCGTGCTTGCGTACGGGCTGGACGGGCCGCTTGGAGCGCAGCATCTCCAGGGACTTGATGAGCACGCGGCGGGTGTCGGCGGGGTCGATGACGTCGTCGACATGGCCGCGCCGGGCCGCGACATAGGGATTGAGGAGCTGATCGGTGTAGTCGGCGACGAGCGTCTCGCGCAACGCCTCCGGCTCCGGTGACGCCTTGAGCTGCTTGCGGAAGATGATGTTGGCGGCGCCGTCCGCACCCATCACGGCCGTCTGGTTGGAGGGCCAGGCGAAGGACAGGTCCGCGCCGATCGACTTGGAGTCCATCACGATGTACGCCCCGCCGAACGCCTTGCGCATGATGATCTGCACCCGGGGCACCGTCGCCTCGCAGTACGCGTAAAGAAGCTTGGCGCCGCGCCGGATGATCGCGTTGTGCTCCTGCTCTGTGCCCGGCATGAACCCCGGTACGTCCACCAGGGTGACCAGGGGGATGCCGAAGGCGTCGCAGGTGCGGACGAAACGGGCGGCCTTCTCGGAGGAGTCGATGTCGAGCACCCCGGCCAGGACCGCGGGCTGATTGCCGACGATGCCGACGGGGTTGCCGTCGAGGCGGGCCAGGGCGCAGACGATGTTGGGCGCCCAGCTCTCCTGGATCTCCAGGAAGTCGCCGTCGTCGACGATCTCGCCGATCACCGAGCGGATGTCGTAGGGCGTGCGGTCGTCCACCGGGACCAGCTTGAGGAGCTCCTCGCAGCTGCGGTCGGGGTCGTCGAACGGCTCGGTGGACGGCGGCAGTTCATGGTTGTTCGCGGGGAGGTACGAGAGGAGTTCCCGTACCGACTCGAAGCAGGTCTCCTCGTCGGGGGAGACGAAGCTGGCCACGCCGGTGCGCCCGCCGTGGGTCCGGCTGCCGCCGAGCTCCTCGTGGCTGACCTTCTCGCCGGTCACCGCCTGCACCACGTCGGGGCCGGTGATGAACATGTTGGCCATGCCCTCGACCATGAACGTGAAGTCGGTCAGCGCCGGCGAGTAGACCGCGCCGCCCGCGCAGGAGCCCAGGATCACGCTGATCTGCGGGACCACGCCGGAGGAGCGGACGTTGCGGGCGAAGAGCCTGCCGAATCCGGCGAGGGCGTCGATGCCCTCCTGGATACGGGCCCCGCCACCGTCGTTGAGGCCGACGACCGGGGCTCCCACGGAGTCCGCGAAGTCGAGGAGCTGGTGGATCTTGCCGGCGAAGGCCGCGCCGAGCGCGCCGCCGCGGACCCTGGCGTCATGGGCGAAGACGAAGACCTTGCGGCCCTCGATCTCGCCCCAGCCGGTGACCACGCCGTCGCCCGCCGGGTGCGAGTCCTCCATGCCGAAGCCGGACGCGCGGTGCTCCGCGAAGACTCCCAGTTCGGTGAACGTCCCCGGGTCCAGGAGCTGTTCGATGCGCTGCCGGGCGAGGAGCTTGCCCTTGGCGAGGTGCCGCCGTTCCGCGTCCGGGTCGCTGCCGAAGTGGGCGGCGGCACGGCGGGCGTGCAGCTCCTCCGTGAGCGAGGCCATGGTCGCGGCCACCGGCGGAGTCTCGCCCGCCGTCTCCGCGGCCAATTCCGCCAGGTCGGGCAGCACGTCCTGGCGCGCAGGTGATGGAGCCATCGTGGTCCCTCTCCGTCGGTTCTTCTCTCGACGTCGACTCTCGAACACCCGAGTGGTCGGAAAGCTGGAACCGTTCTTGAGAAACGCTGGACGGCCAGGTGAGCGCCCCGTAAGGGGCGCGGGGAACTGCGCGACCAGCCCCCACCGACCCGCGGCAGACGAACCGCATGTCCGGCAGAGCCCTAGTGCGCCGCGGGGTCCGCCCGCAGGCTCAAGGCATAGATCCGCTGCAGGTCCTGAAGGCGGTACCGCGTGCGGGCCCCCGCCGAACCACCCTCGGCGACATGCAACAGGTTCGCCTCGACCAGCTGCTCGCATGCCTCCTCCACCACGGCGAAGTCCCTGCCGAGGACCGGGCAGGCCACCGAGGCGTCGAACTCCGCCACCGGCAGCTCGGCCAGGCTCCGCAGCACCTCACGGGTGTCGCTGGGCAGCGAGTTGTACGACGTGGTGAGGCTGGCCCGCACATCCAGCGAGCCGTGGGCCAGCTCGTCCAGGCGCCGTGACTCGTCCCGCATCCGCTCCACGAACCCCGCAAGGGTCCAGTGCGGGCGGGACGTCAGGCGCGCGGCGGCGGCCCGGATCGCCAGCGGCAGCCTGCCGCAGAGCCGGACAAGCTCCTTGGCGAACTCCGGTTCGGCCCCGGTCCGTTCGGCCCCGATGATCTTCTCAAGGAGCTGTCCACCCTCCGCCATGGACAGCTCCCGCAGTGGCACCACTGTGGCCCCCAGCGGCTGGCCGAGCCGCTGTCTGCTGGTCACGAGGACCGCACAGTCCGGTGCGCCGGGCAGCAGCGGCTGCGCCTGGGCGTCGTCGGCCGCGTCGTCCAGGATGACCAGGGCGCGCCGCCCGGCGAGACGGGAACGGTAGAGCTCGACCCGCTCGTCCAGGTCGTCTGGAATCCGCTCGCGCTCCAGGCCGAGGGCCCGCAGCAGCCGCCCGAGCACCGCGAACGGGTCGGCGGGATGCAGGCCGCTGCCCCGCAGCCCGGCGAAGAGCTGCCCGCCGGGGAAGGCCGCCGAGAGGCGGTGCGCCACATGCAGCGCCAGGGTGGTCTTGCCCGTACCGCCGCCGCCGACGATGAGCAGGGAGTGCGGCAGGGGAGTGGACTCGGCGCTCAGCAGCCGCTGGGACAGGGCGAGTTCGCGTCTGCGTCCGGTGAAGTCCGGGATGTCCATGGGCAGCATCCGGGGGGTCGTGCCGCCCCTGTCCTCGGATGCGGCGAGCAGCGGCTGTCCCCCCGCCGTCTGCGGTGCCTTCACCGGCTCGCCCCGCAGGATCGCCTCGTACAGATCCTGGACGCGCTGGGAGGGATCGGCGCCCAGCTCTTCGGCGATCAGCCGGCGCAGCTCCTGGTAGTACTCCAGGGCTCCCACGCTGCGCCCGTCCAGATGCAGCGCGCGCATCAGCCGTTCGCCGAGCTGTTCCGCCAGCGGGTCGGCGAGCAGCGCCGTGCGCAGGTCCGGCAGGACCCCCGCGGGGCGGCCCAAGTACATCTCGGTGTCGGCGAGTTGGGCCAGTGCCTCGTGGTGCAGCTGGCGCAGGTTCTGCCGTACGCCGGTGGCCCACTCGCTGTGCAGATCGGACAGCGGGTCGCCGTGCCAGGCGGCGAGCGCCTGCCGGAGCAGCGCGCTGCGGCGCGACGCGCTGAGCGTGGGATGGCGCGCCTCGGCGAGCAGCCTGCGGAACCGCACCAGGTCCACCTGCCCGGGGTCGGTCTCCACGCGGTAGCCGCCGGGCAGCCGGATCAGCCGGACGGGCTCGGAGCGGCTGCCCTGCTGCTGCGCCAGGGCCCTGCGGAGGCGGGTGATGTAGGTGTGCACGACATTGCGTACGCCCGTCGGCGGAGCGTCCCCCCAGACCCTGTTGACCAGGGACTCCAGCGGTACCGGGCGTTCGGGTTCGATCAACAGGGCGCCCAGGACGCCGCGTTGGCGCGGAGGGCCGATGTCGATGCGTACGCCGTCGGCCCACAGCTCTATCGGTCCGATGATGCGGAACTCCATGGACAGAACCTCTCGACTGACGGTCGCCGTACACGCGTGCGGCACCCGTCAGTCGAACAGAGGGACATCGAGCTGGGCTCGGGCCGCGACGGACGGGCGCAAGGGGCGCGCTGGACCGCCATCTGTCGCATAACCCCCTTGACCGGAAGTGTGTCCGCCCTTGAGTTGGGCGCGAGGCGCGCTCCCTACCGTCCTTGCGGCAGGCCGGATCGCCGGCCCGGATCTGGAGGACAGTGGCATGAGCAACGACCAGCACGGCGGATTCGAACTGCCCGGCACGTCCCGCCCGTTGCCCGACGAGGACCTGCGCAAGAAGCGCGAGGCCGTCGTGATCGAGCACACCATCGCCGAGGTGGCCTGGGACATCGACGGCGTCCTCGCCACCTTCCCGCGGGGCGGCGTCTACAAGATCATCCCCTTCGAGGAGGCGCCCCTCGTCGGCGAGGAGGCGATCAAGGGCTACTTCGCCGACATGCGCACCTCGTTCCCCGACCTGGACCACGACGTCTTCTCCGTCTCCCACACGGCCGACGCGATCGTCATGGAGGCGCAGATCAACGGCACGCAGGTCGCCGACTGGCGCGGCATCCCCAACAAGGGCAAGCGGATGTCGCTGCCCGTCGCGGTCTTCTTCCACTTCGACGGCGACGTCCTGCTCGACGAGACGATCTACTACGACCACGCCACCGCGATACGTCAGCTGTCCTGACGTCCCGCGAACGGAGCCTGCCGCGGCCCGCTGCCGCTGCCCCCTGGACCGGCGGAGGCCGGGCGTCCCCCCGCCCCGGCCTCCGCCCTCGCGCGCGCCGCGACTCGACCGCCGCCGTACCGCGGCTCAAGCGGGGACGACGACACTCCTTGCTCCGACGGAAGGTGACGATCCATGTTCTCCGCTCTCGGCTCCGTTCTCCATGCCCGGCGCCGGGTCGGCCTCCTCCTGGCCGTACTCGCCGCCGTACTCGCGGCGGTGCTCGGCTCCGCCGTCCAGAGCAAACTGACCAATGGCCTCTCCGACTACGACGACCCCACCGGGCAGCACGCCGCCGCCCGCGAAGTGATCGAGAAGGCCACCGGGATCGACCCGCAGCAGGGCTATGCCCTCGTGGTGCGGACGGACGGCCGGATCGCCCCCGAGGGCGAGCGGCCCCGCGCGGTCGCCGCTGCCGTCGAACTGCTCGACGACCGCCCCGAGGTCAAGCAGGTCGTCGACTACAAGAGCGCGGGCGACCCCGCGCTGATCTCCAAGGACTCCCGGTCGACCGTGCTCGTGGGCGCCCTGCGCCCCATGACGGAGGCCGAGTCGAAGACCGCGGAGAAGGAGCTCCAGGACGCCGTCGACGCCGATCCCGCGCTGCGCGGCCGGGTCGACCTCGGCGGCTCCACGATCAGCATGGTCCAGGTCGGCGAGGTGACCACCAAGGACCTCTCGATGGCCGAGGGGCTCGCGCTGCCGGTCATCCTCGTGCTGCTGTTCTTCATCTTCCGCGGCGGCGTCGCCGCCCTTGTACCGGTCGTCGGCGCCGTCTTCACCCTGCTGTTCACCATGGCGGGACTGCGGACCGTCATGTTCTTCGACGACGTCTCCACCGGCGCCCTCAACCTGGCCTTCGCCCTGGCCCTGGGCCTCGCGGTCGACTTCGGTCTGCTGATCGTCTCCCGCTACCGCGACGAGCTCGACGTGCACCCGGAAGGCGCCGTCGCGCTGCGCCGCACCATGGCGACCGCGGGCAGGACCGTGCTGTTCAGCGGGCTCACCGTCGCCGCGGCGCTGGCCGCGCTGCTCGTCTTCCCACAGCCGTACGTACGCTCCATGGGCTACGCGGGCGTGATCACCGCGATCTCCGCCGTCGTCTTCGCCCTGCTCGGCCTGCCGGTGCTGCTCGCCCTGCTCGGCCGGCGCATCAACGCGCTCGCCCCGCGCCGCTGGCAGCGCAAGGCGACGGAAGGTGACTCGGCCGTACGCCGCTGGCGCAAGATCGCCGACGGGGTGATGCGCAGGCCCGTCGTGGTCGCCGTCGGGGCCGTCGCCATCCTCCTGGTGATCGCCTCGCCGATCCTCGGCATCCGCTTCACCGGCTCCGACGCGTCGGCGCTGCCCACCAGCATCAGCGCGGGCAAGGTCGCGGAGAGCCTGGAGAAGGACTTCGAGAAGCCCACCACGGCCCCGATGCGCATCGTGCTCGACACCGCCGAAGGCGGCGCGGCCCTGGACGAGTACGTCGGCCGGCTCAAGGACGTGGAGGGCGTCAAGGCGGTCGCCGAACCCGTCAGGCTCGACAGCGCCCACTGGGAGATCGACGCGGTGCTCGGCGGAGCGCCCATGGACACCGCCGCCAAGGACACCGCGGATCGCGTACGACAGCTGGACGCGCCCGCACGTGCCCGCTTCACCGGCGTCACCGCGGACTTCCTCTCCCAGAAGGACGGGATCCGCGACCGGCTGCCGCTGGCCATCGGTGTGCTCGCGATCGTGACCCTGCTGCTGCTCTTCGCCTTCACCGGCTCGCTGATCCTGCCGTTCAAGGCCCTGCTCCTGAACACCCTGTCCACCGCGGCGGCCCTGGGCTTCCTGGTGTGGGTCTTCCAGGACGGCAACCTGGGCTACGCGGCGCACAGCGGGATCGAGACCACCACGCCCGTACTCGTCTTCGCGCTGGCCTTCGGACTCTCCACGGACTACAACGTGTTCCTGCTCGGCCGGATCAAGGAGGTCCGCGCCAAGGGAGCCGACGACCGGACCGCGATCGCCGAGGGCCTGGCCCTCACCGGCCGCACCGTCACATCGGCCGCGCTGCTCTTCTGCGTCGCGGTCGGAGCGCTGGCCTTCACCCGGCTCGTCTTCGTCCAGGAGCTGGGCCTCGGCACCGCCTTCGCCGTGCTCGCGGACGCCACCATCGTCCGGGCACTCCTGGTGCCCGCGCTGATGGCGCTGCTCGGCAGGGCCAACTGGTGGGCCCCCGGCCCGCTGCGGAAGCTGCACCACGCGCTGCGGCTCGACCGCATGGAGGCGGCGGAGTCCGAGGCGAAGCCGCGGGCCGTCGCCGAGCCGCGGGTGCCCGAGGAGCCGTCGCGGGTGTGAGCAAGACAGCCGACCACAGTGCCGTACGGGCGTCCTCGCGCGCCCGTACGGCACTGTGCGACACCCCGGTCAAGGAGGACTGCGGCCGGGCTCAGAGGGGAGTGCAGCGGTACTGCAGCGCGCTGGGGCAGCCTGACGCCTGGCTTCGTTGCGGCGCGTACGAGCGCCGAAAGACATGGGGGAAAGAGATGACAGCACGAGTGGAAGAGGCAGTCGCCCTGCCTGGCGCGAAACCGGCAGGACCATCCGCACCACCGCCCGACGCGGCGCACCCCGTCTGCTTCGGAAGGCTCCGCGGCAGGGAGGCCGAACTGGCCCTGCTTGCCCGGCTTTTGGCCGACCCGGAGGAGCGGCTCATCACCCTGACCGGGCCCGTCGGCGTCGGCAAGAGCCACCTGGCGCACACGGCGCTGAACGCCGCCGCGCGCCCGGCCGACGCGACCGTGGTCGTCGACCTCGCCGACGCCCGTGACGAGGCGAGCGTGTGGGCCGCCGCGGGCACCGAGCCGGGCCACGACTGCATCGGGGACCGCGACCTGCTGCTCGTCCTGGACAACTGCGACCGCGTCGCCGAGCACATCGCCCTCGGCATCTCCTCGCTGCTGCGCACCTGTCCCCAGCTGAAAGTCCTGGTCACCAGCCGGATGTCGCTCGACATCCGGGCCGAGCGGATCGTCCCGGTGGCGCCCCTGCCCACCGGAGCGGGCTCCCCGGCCGTGCAGCTCTTCAGCGACCTCGTACGCCCCTACTACCTCGCCGGTCTCACCGGCGCTCACGGCCGGCGCACCGTCGCCGACATCTGCGCGGAGCTCGACGGGATCCCGCTGTCCATCGCCATCGCCGCGGAGGCCGTCGGCACCCAGAGCCCCGACGCCATACTCGACGGGCTGCGCCAGGGCCGGCACAGCGGCACCCACCGGCTGCGGGACGCGCCCGCCCGGCACCGCAGCGTCGAGAGCGCCCTGTCCTGGGCCGAGGAGACGCTGACCGCCGACGACCGCAGGCTGCTGTGCGGGCTCTCCGTCTTCGAGGGGGTCTTCGACATGGCCGCCGTGCGGTGCGCGGGCGGACTCGGCCCCCAGGAAGCGGTCGGCGGCGTCGAATCGCTCGTCCACAAAAGCCTGTTGATGAGCGTCGTCAGCGACGACGGCACACCCAGGTTCCGGCTGCCGCACATCGCGCGGGCCCACTACCGCGCCGAACTCGCCCGGAACGCGGGGGAGTACGAGCAGGCGTACGAAGGACTGATCCGCGGCTGCCTCGACTTCGCCGCGACGACCGCCGCCCGGCTGCGGGCCGGCGAGGGCAGGGCCCAGCTCGTTGCGGAGGCCGGCGAGCGCCTCCCCGACCTGCGCGCGGCCGTCGCCCGGCTGCGCTCGCGCGGCGACCACACCCGCGCCCTCGGCCTGCTCGTCCACCTGGAGGAGCCGCTGCTCGTGCACGGGCTCGCCCCGGACGTCGCCGACGACATCGAGGAGTGCGCCACCCAGCCGTGGGCCGCGGACGACGACCCCTTCCTGGTCACCGAGGCGCTCCTGTCCGTCGCCCGCTGGGCGCTGGGCCGTGGCGACACCGGGCGCGCCGACGCGGTGCTCCGGCGTGCGGCATCGGCCGCCGCCGAACTGCCCGGAATCCGGGCGCGGGTGAAGGCCCTCACCGGTGAACTCCTGCGCCGCCGCGGCGAGATGACCGCCGCAGCCGCCCTCCTGGAGTCCGCACTCGACGAGCTCGACGCCGCGGGCGACCTGTACGGCGCCGCGACGGCCCGCCGCACCCAGTCCCTGCTCCGCGCCGCACAGGGCGACCCGGACGCCGAAACGCCCATCCTCCGCGCCCTGGAGGACCTGCGCACGGTGCCGGAAGCGGTGCCGTCGCTCTGGGCGGTCCCCGAATCCGTGAGCGCCGTGCAGGCCTCGCTGCTCACCGCCCTGGCCAGGGTCCGCCGGATCCTCGGCCGAGCGCCACAGGCGTACGAGGCGAGCCGCGACGCGATGCGGCTTCTGCTCGGCGCGGGCGGGCCCGGCGAGGTGGCCGAGGTCCTGGAGACCGTGGCCACCGTCGCGGGATCGGCCACCGCCGAGGAGCGGCATGCCGTCGCCCGGGTGCTCGCCGACGCCCAGGCCCTGCGCAGGCGCCATGGCCTCGTCCCGGACGACGACGCCGCCCTGGAGGCCGTCGGCGGCCGCCTGCGGGAGGCCCTCGACGCGGCCGAGCTGCACCAACTGCGCCTGAGCGCCCACCAGATATCGCTGCGGGACGCCCTGATCGCCGGGCTTTTCGCGCCGCGGCCCGAGTGCGGCGACCCCGCGGAAGGGCAGGACACCGGCCCCGCACCGGCAGCCGCGCCGGGCGGTCTCACCGCCCGGCAGCACCAGATCGCCCTCCTCGTCGCGGAAGGGCTGACCAACCGTCAAATAGCGCGCAGGCTCCAGATATCGGAGTGGACGGTGATCAATCACCTGCGCGTGGTGATGCAGAAGCTCGACTGCACGTCCCGGGTCCACGTCGCGCGAGCCATGGGGTAGGCCGCCATGCCCTCATCAGGCGCCCCCGCCGTGGACGGCCCCGGACCCTCGGGCGCCCACATCTGGATCGGCAGGACAGGTGACGAAGCCACGCCCGGCGACCTCGCGCTGCTCGACCCGGGCGAGCGGCGCCGGATGGAACGCTTCACCGACGCGTGCCGCCGCGCCTGGTACGCGGGCGCGCACGCCGCGTTCCGGCGGATCGTGGGCGCCAGCCTCGGGGTCGAGCCGGGCGACGTCGGCTGGGGGACCCGGCGCTGCCCCGGCTGCGGCAGCGACCAGCACGGCCCGCCCTACGTCCGGCGGCCCGACGCCGACTGGGAGGTGAGCATGTCGCGCTGCGAGGAGTGGTGGATGCTCGCACTCTCCAAGGGCGACCCGGTCGGTGTGGACATCGAACGCCGCCAGGGCCATGAGGCCGAAGCCGTGTTCCGCCGCTGCCTCACCGAGGCGGAGCAGGCACATGTGGCGTCGTACGGAGAGGACAGCGAGGCACGCCAGGAGGCGCTGATGCGCTGCTGGGTACGGAAGGAGGCCGTGGTCAAGTCCTGGGGCCTGGGCCTGGGGACCGACCTCGCCCGTGTGGACGTACGCCCGGACCGTGAACTCGCGGTGGTCGCCCACCGGGCCCCGGACGAACGGACGTACTGGGTCGTGCGGGACGTCGCGGCGCCCCGCGGCTGCCTGGCGGCACTGGCCAGGCCTGTCGGCGCCGTGGGCCCGGTGACGGTGCATCTCTCGGCGGAACTGCTCGCGGGCTGAGCACCCCCCCCTGAGGGCGGGCCGCACGTGTCCGGGCTCTCCGGCGACTGACAGGCAATTGCCAGACCGGCTGCTATATCCCCCGTAACGGCCGGCTGGCAGATTTCCAAAGGTCCTCGTTCCGCGCGCAATCCGTTCTGCGCGTACACCCGAAAGGAGCCACGCGGGCATGCACGAAAACATACCCTTCCCGGAATTCCAAGAGGTGGCCGCGGAAGCGGAGGCGGCCCTGCGGGAACTGGATCTGGCCGATCTCTCCACCGCCGGAATTCTCCAGCCCGTCGAGAACTACTACCTCATCGGAACGTACCCTCCGCTCAAGGCGATGGAAGAGATACGCGGCGAGGACTTCCTCTCCGGGGTCGGCCGGAACTGCAGCGTCTACCTCCACATCCCGTTCTGCGAACAGCGCTGCACCTTCTGCCACTTCGCGAAGGAGATCCTGCCGCAGCAGACCCGCGTCGAGCGCTATCTGCAGGCCCTCGTCAAGGAGATGGAGATCGCCCGCGGGCACATCGGACGCCCGACCGCGCGCACCGTGTACTTCGGCGGCGGCACGCCCTCCTACCTCTCCGCGGACCAGATCCGCCGGGTCTTCGGCTCGCTGCGCGAGACCATCGACATCGCGCCGGACGCCGAGATCACCTATGAGCTGCACCCTTCGGTCATCGACGCCCCCGACTACGAGGAGCGCCTCGACGCCCTTGCGGCCGCCGGCGTGAACCGCTGGGTCTTCGGCGTCCAGTCGATGGACGACCGCATCCTCGCCAAGCTCAACCGCGGCCACACCGCGGCCGACGTCCAGCGCCTGCTGAAGATGCTGGACGACCGCGACGCGACGAACGTGTCGGTGGACCTGATCTTCGGCCTTCCCTACCAGACGATGGAGAACTGGTACTCCTCCATACGGTCCTTGGTGGAATGCGGCGTGGAGAAGTTCAACATCTTCCCCCTCATGTTCAAGCAGGCCGACCCCATTTCCGCGCACTACCGCAAGAACCCCGAGATCTTCCCCGACGCCCGCGGGCGGCTCCTCATGCACTTCGCCACCGAGGCGATCATGAAGCGTCTCGGATTCCGGCGCGGGCCCCTCTTCTACTACGCGCGTGCCGACACGCATTCCCAGCAGCAGGAGGACAAGTACGACTCCATCGAGGACATCAACCTGCTGCCCTTCGGTGTTTCCGGATTTGGATATGTCGACCAGGTGCAGTACTACAACGACTGCTCGCTCGACGGCTACATGGCATCCGTCGAGAGCGGAAAGCTCCCCGTCTGGCGCGGCTCGCGCCTTCCGGAGGAGGAGCGGATGCGCCGCACCCTGATGTTCTCGCTGCGCTCCGGCGGAGTGGACCGCGACGCCTACGCCGCACGCTTCGGCGCCGACCCCCTCGAACGCTTCCGTGCCGACCTCGCCCCGTTCCTCGACCGCGGACTCCTGGAACTCGACGGCCGGGTGATCCGGGCCACCGACCGCGGCGCCCCCTTCGTCGACAGCATCGCGCTCCACCTGGTCAGCGACGACGTACGCGGACGCATCCGGGAGGCCAACTCCCGCATCGTGGACGTCAAGCGCGATCCGCTGGACCGCTACGACTACTCCCCGATCGAGCGTGACCCGGTCGCCGCGACCGTGCCCGCACGCCGGGCGGGCCGCACCGCGCTGCCCGTGGTCCTGTGAGCGGCGGCCGCTGCCCTGTCACGGGCATGGCAGGAGGGACGGGGGCGGGCGTCGCCGAGCGGTTCGACCCGTTCGGCGACGCCTACCAGCAGGACCCGCCGGCCGCGCTCGCCGAGGCCCGCCGTCACCAACCCGTCTTCCACTCCCCGCTGTTGGACATGTGGGTGGTGACCCGCTACCACGACATCAAGGCGGCGCTGCACGACAGCCGCCGCTTCTCCGCGGCCAACGCGCTGGATCCGATCACCCCGCTCGGCGCCGAGGCCCGCGAAGTCCTGAACGGCTACGGCTTCGCCCCGGGGCCCGTCCTGGTCAACGAGGACCCGCCCCGGCACCTGCCGCGCCGGAAACTGCTCGCCCCGCCGCTCGCCGCCCCCGAGATCGAGCCGCTCGAAGGCCGGATCCGGGACCTGGTCACCGGATACATCGACGCGTTCGCCGACCGCGGGCGCGCCGATCTGATCCAGGACCTGGTGTGGGAGGTCCCGGCGGTCGTCGGTCTGCTGGTCGCCGGTGTCCCCGATGAGTACGTGGCACAGGCCCGCGGCTACGCCGTGAAGATGGGCCTGTTCACCTGGGGGCGCCCCACCGGCGAGCACCAGAGGGAGATCGCCGACCAGGTGGGCCGCTGGTGGACCCTCTCCGGTGAACTCGTGGACCTGCTGCGGCGCGAGAAGGGCACGGGGTGGATCCCGCACGCCATCGAGATGCAGCGCGAACACCCGGACGTCATCAGCGACAACCAGCTGCAGAACATGATGATGAGCGGCCTCGTCGCCGCGCACGAGACCACCACCAACGCCACCGCCAACGCCCTGAAGTGCCTGCTGACCCAGCGCGACGCGTGGGCCGCGCTGTGCGCCGACCCCTCGGCCGTGCCCAACGCGGTAGAGGAGTCCCTGCGCCACTCGACATCGGTCCTGTGCTGGCGCCGGCGCACGAACACCGCCGTCACGCTCGGCGGCGTGGACATCCCCGCACAGAGCCCGGTCCTGCTCATGATCGGATCCGGCAACCACGACGCGGACGTCTTCCCGGACCCGGAGCGCTTCGACATCCACCGCCCCAACGCCAAGCGGCACCTGAGCTTCGGCATCGGCAGCCACGCGTGCCTCGGCGCACCGCTTGCGCGCCTGGAGATGCGGATCATCCTGGAGGAGCTGACCCGGCGCCTCCCGGGTCTCCGGCTCGCCCCGGGGACCACCTTCACGTACCCGCCCAACGCCTCGTTCCACGGTCCGCTGCAGCTGCCCGTCCAGTGGGATTGACCCGTCGACCGCACCAAAGCCCTCCGCCCCGGCTCATAGAGCCGGGGCGGAGGGCTTTGGTGACGGGACGGCTAGTTCAGCGACGCGCCCTTGGCACGCCACCTGACCGCCGCCGCTCCCGCGAAGTCGCCGGCGTGCGCGAAGCCCGCCAGCATCAGCAGGCTGCCGTCCTTGACGCGGCCCTCACGGACGGCGTGGTCGAGCGTGATCGGCACGGCGGCACCGAAGAGGTTGCCGAACCGGTCGAAGGTGTCCAGGTGCCGCTCCGCGTCGATGGAGAGCCGCTCCTGCCACTGCTTGAGGAAGACCCGGTTCGGCTGATTGGTGATCAGCAGATCCAGCTCGGAGGTCTTGAGCCCGAGGCTGTCGCAGACCTTGCCGACGGCTTCCGGGACAAGGCGGTTGCCGCGCTCCAGGATGTCGGCGATCCGGCCGGGGGTGAACCCCGTGTGCACCTGGCTCGTCCCCGGCTCCCAGTACTTGCGCCCGTCGTCGAGCGTCAGCGTGCAATCGGCGGTGTACTGGCCGTTGTTGAGGGTCTCGACGCCGAGGATCGGCGACTCCTCGGACGCCGCCACATAGGCCACCGCGCAGCCGTCGCCCGGCACGACCGACTCCGGGAGCCGGCGCACGTCGGGCTGGGTCATGATGGTGCCCGCACAGTTCTGCACATTGCACAGCAGCGCCGAGCGTGCCTGCCCGGACCCGATCAGGGCCCGGGCGATCCGCAGCATGTGGACGAACGACGCGCAGCCTCCGTTGTGCGCGTCGATCACCCAGTCGGCCTTGATCCCGAGCCGGTGGGCGACCTCCGCGCCCGCGCCGCTGAAGAACACCTCGGGAAGCAGCACATTCGTGATCACCACGTCGATGCCGCGGGCCTCGTCGGGTCCGATGCGGTCGAGCAGGGTGCGCCCCGCCTTCTCGATCATGTCCGCGGGCGTCTCGTCCCGCGAGACGTGGTGCCGGTGGCGCGGGGCCTTGAACATCGGGTGGCCCCACTGGTGCGACGTACCGTCCTGGACCTCCAGGAAGTAGTCCGTCTCCACCGGCTCTCCGGGCAGATAGGAGGCGAGGTCGAGCAGGCTGACCGTCCTCACGCGGAACCTCCGTAGCGGTGCTCCAGGATCTTCTTCAGGTTGTCCGCCTCCAGCTTGTGCCCGGCGTAGAAGAGACCCCACAGGTCGCCCACCCACGGGCGCTCCGGGGTGGAGGCCAGCTCCGGGTTCGGGTTCTTGTCGTAGTACGGGTGACGGCAGTTGGTCCAGATCAGGACCGTGCCGGACTTCCCGAGGACGGGCTCCGCGGGAACGATGCGGTGCAGATAGTTCATCCACAGCTCCTGGCCCTGGTCCCAGGCGGCGCGCATGTCGACGGTGAGCGCCTTGGGGTCGCCGTCGATCCGCAGATAGATCTTGGTCTCGTCGTCCAGGAGGGTGTCCCGGCCGACGTAGAGGCCTGGCGTGTCCGTCGGGGCGAAGTCCCTTGTGCTGTACGTGTATTCGTTGAGGCTGCGCACATCGGTGAGGTAGTCGTAGACGGCGCGCGGCGGGGCGTCGATGTACTGGTGCACCGTGCAGTAGTCCCCGTACACCTCGTCGTACGTGTACGACTCCTTGGTGATCTCCTCGGCGAGCGCGAAGGCCTCCTCGCGGGAGTTCGTCTCCCAGCGCAGCAGGCCGGGGACGTCCGCGATGGCCGGCGGGATGGCGGGCGGCGGGACATAGGCGGACGTGGTCATGATGCGACTCCTTCGTTGACGTTCTTGTTGTCGTCTTCGTTGGCGATTTCGTTGGCGTTGAGTTCCTTCGCGCGGGCCCGGATGCGGTCCTGGAAGGGCTGGTACTGCGGTATTTCGGAGAGCGGGACGTCGACGCAGATCAGCGACGGCGACCCGGTGTCACGGGCGCGCAGCAGGGCCGCGCGCAGCTCTTGGGTGTCGGACGCGCTCACCGCGTCGAGGCCGGGGAACATCGCGGCGACGCCCTCGGCGATCCGTGCGGGACGGAAGGCGTTGTAGGTGTACTCCCCGGAGTAGAAGAGGAGTTCGCGTACGTAGCAGGCGCCGTGGGCGTTGTTGTTGTAGATCACGAAGGTGACCGGCAGATCGTGCTCGACCGCCGTGTGGACCTCCATGCCGTGCATCAGGAACGCGCCGTCACCGGCCAGGACGTAGCTGCGCCGCCCGGTGGCGAACGCCGCCCCGATCCCGGCGCCGAAGCTGTGCCCCATGCCCCCCATGCCGAGCGCCAGGATGTACCGGCCGCCGGCGGGGGTGGCGATGGTGTTCAGGACGGAGGTCCCGGTGTTGCCCGCGTCGGACACCACGGTGGCGCCTTCGGGCAGCACGGAGGCGACGGTCAGTGAGACGTCCTGCATGGTCAGGGGGTCGGTCGCACCGGCGGCGGACGGCTCGGGCGCGCGGCCCGTTCCGATGCCCGTCGGGGGAACCCCAGGGGACTCCAACAGCGCGTCGAGCGCGGTCGGTTCGGTCCCCAGGGTCCCGGTGTCCGCTGATGACAGTGCGGGCGCCTCGGCGGCCGCGGCTTCCAACATCGCGATCAGCGCCGCCAGTTCGGCGTGCAGCGGCCCGGTGAGCCGCAGCAGCTCCCCGCTCTCGTGCAGGAACGGCTCACGGCCGTCGAGGACGATCGCCGGGACGCTCTTCAGATGGTCCCGAAGACCGCCCCCCGCCATCTGCGGCAGCCGGGTGCCGGCCAGGACGACCGCCGATGCCCGCTCCACCCGCTCCCTGACCTCAGGGCGGCCCAGCGGTCCGACCACCCCCAGGCCCAGCGGACCGGTCTCGTCGAACACGTCCCTGGCGTCCGGGGCCACCGCGACCGGCGCGCCGAGCACATCGGCGAGCCGCGCCAGGCCGTCCCGGGCGTCGGCACGGGCCACGCCCTCACCCGCGACGATCACGACCCCGTCCCGTTCGGCCGCCGAGCGCAACAGCTCGGCGGCACGGGCGAGTTCGGCTGACGATGCCGGCTTTTCGTACGTCGCTGAAACGGCCGGTGCCGAAAGGTCCGTGCGGGACAGCGTGGCCTGCTGCACATCTTTGGGGAGCAGCAGCACCGCGGGCCCGGGAGCCGCGGCGTCGGTCGCCGCGGCCAGGGCGCGGGGCAGCAGTTCGGTGATGGCCGCGGGGTCGTCGACCCGGGCGCAGAAGACGCCGAGCTCGGAGAAGAGACGTACCGCGTCGATCGTCGCGGCCCGGCCGCTGGTCTCCTGGAACGAGCCCTGCCCGTCGAGCGCGGCCGGCGGCTGCCCGATGAGCACGAGAGCCGGTACGTACGAGGCCCTCAGCTCGGCAAGGCCGGGCACCAGGTTCATGGCGCCCGCGCCGGAGGTGGTGGCGACCGCGGCGATCCGCTGCGACGAGCGGTGGTAGCCGTCGGCCATGGTCGCCGCGGAGAACTCGTGCTTGGCGACCACGCCGCGCACCGCGGTGCCCGAGTCGTTGATCGCGTCGTACAGATCCTCGATGTTGGCGCCGTCGACCCCGAAGACGTGCCGGACTTCGTGATGGACCAGGAAGTCCACGATGAAGTCGACCACGCGGTAAGTGCCGTTCATGGTCGCCCCTCCTTAAGTAGCGCCGCCGTGCCGCCATTTGACGGTCGTACGCAGTGGGCGGGCCAGAGACATGTCTCTGCCAGAGGGGCCTGTCGGGAGCCGTGGCAGGAACGTGCCAGGCGGGCTGTCATGCGCCGCGCACCGCCGGTGCCTTGGATGAGGAGGTGTCTCAGTCACGAGGCCCAGGAAGCCCACCAGAGAAGGGAATTCCCGTGATCACAGTTGACACGGTGTGCCGGCTCATCGAGAAGAAGCTGGGAAGCAAGGCCGCGGCGCTGACGCTCGACGCGGACACGGTCTTCGACTCCGTGGGTCTTTCGAGCCTGCAGATCGCCGACATCGTCTACACGATCGAGGACGACGCGGGCATCGAACTCGACTCCGCCGACGCCGCCAACGTAAAGACCGTCGGGGACCTGGTGGAACTCGTCACGGCTGCCCGGTCCGCCCGCGCCGAGGCCTGAGCGCCATGAATCCAGGGGCCACCGCCGAGGCCATCAGGCATCACTACGACATCTCGAACGACTTCTACGGTCTGTGGCTCGACGACTCCCTCACGTACACCTGTGCGTTGTGGGACGACGCCGGCACCGGTGGGTCCGGCGGCGAGCGCGAGACCCTGGAAGGCGCCCAGGCCCGCAAGCTCGACCACCTCATCGAAGGGGCGCGTGCCGCGGGCGCACGCCGCGTGCTCGATGTGGGCTGCGGCTGGGGAAGCCTGCTGAAGCGCCTTGTGCAGATCTACGGCGTGGAGCACGCCGTGGGTCTCACCCTCAGCGACAGCCAGGCCGATCTGATCCGCGCGGCCGGACTGCCCAACACCGAGCTGCGGGTGGAGAACTGGCTCGACCACCAGCCGGACGGCGGCTACGACGCGATCATCTCCATCGGCGCGTTCGAGCACTTCGCGAAGACCGGGCTCTCCAGGGCCGCCCGCGTCGCCGCCTACCGCGAATTCTTCGAGCGCTGCTACGCCTGGCTGCCGCCCCGCGGCCGGATCGCGCTGCAGACCAACATCAAGGGCAACAACACCGTGATGGACAAGGCCACCGTGCGTGAGCTGATGTTCATCATCGAGACGATCTTCCCGGAGTCCGAGATACCGGCGCTCTCCGAGGTGATCGAGGCCGGCGAGAAGCTCTTCGACGTCGTCTCCCTGCGCAACGACCCGGACCACTACAGCCGTACGTGCGCGGAATGGCTGCGGCGGCTCACCGAGAACCGGGAGCAGGCCGTGCGCAGCGCGGGCGAGGAGCACGTCGCGAACTACGAGCGGTATCTGGGCGCGAGCGTCAGGCACTTCAGCAATCGCCACCTGGGGCTCGCACGGATCATCCTCGAAAAGGGGCGTTAGATGAGCACCCCTCCAAAGCAGCTGCCCGGCACCCCGAAGCACGTCGTCTACTGGCACGAGACCGAACAGGTCACGCCCGAACCGCCGTTGCGGCAGGACGCCGAATGCGACGTCTGCATCATCGGCGGCGGCTACACCGGCCTGTGGACGGCGCTCTTCCTCCAGGAGGCCGAGCCCGCGCTCGACATCCGTATCGTCGAGGCCGAGCACTCCGGACACGGCGCTTCGGGCCGGGCGGACGGCTTTGTCACGCCGACCGTCGGCAAGGACATCCGCGCCCTGGTCAAGGAGTTCGGCACCCGGCGCACCCTCGAGGCCTCGCAGGCCGTCGGCAGGTCGATCCTGGAGATCGGCCGCTTCACCCGGCGCAACAAGATCGACGCCGAGTACGAGGCCAACGACTACCTGATGGTCGCCACCGACCCCGGTCAGCTCAAGCGGCTGCGCGAGGACCGTGACCTCGCCGCCGAGATCGCGGGCCGCGCACAGCCCGAGATCATGACCGCGGCCCAGGCGCGCGAGGTCATCGGCTCACCCGCGATCCAGGGCGCCCTGCGGACCGGCGGAGCCCAGGTCAACCCCTTCAAGCTGGCCCGCGGCCTGGCGCGCGTCGCCAAGGAGCGGGGCATCACGATCCACGACGGCACCCCGGCCCTGCGGGTCGAACCCGGCGTCCGCCCCACCGTCGTCACCCCCGGCGGCAGGATCACCGCGGACAAGGTGGTGGTCGCCGCCAACGCACGGCAGTTCACCTTCCGGCAGTTCCGCGGCAGGACCGTGCCCGTGTGGAGCTACGCGATGGTGAGCGATCCGCTCACCGACGCCCAGCTGGGCCGCATCGACTGGGCGGGACGCGAGGGCCTGGTCGAGGCGAAGACCATGCTCACCTGCGCCCGGTTCACCGCCGACAACCGGCTGCTGTGGGCCGGCGGCACCCCGCTGTACTTCTACGGCCGCGACATGGGCGAGCGCCGTATGTACGAGCCGCGCGTCTACCGCGAACTGCTGCGGGAGTTCCGCCGGTTCTTCCCGATGTGGCACGACGTCGGCTTCCGCTACGCCTACGGCGGCGTCATCGACATGACCCGCGACTACGCCCCGCACTTCGGCTCGCTGCCCGGCGGCAACATCCTTTACGGATACGGCTTCTGCGGCAACGGCATCGCCGCAACGCACACCGGCGGCAAGGTCCTGCGGGACCTGGTGCTCGGCAAGGACACCGACTGGACCCGGCTCCTGTACGTGGACGACGCACGGCGCGGGCAGCGCACCTACCCGCCCGAGCCGCTGCTCTACGCGGGCGCCCGCGCCACCACCCGCCTTTTGCAGTGGAAGGAGTCGAGAGCATGAGCGTGCGCCGAACCGTGCTGCTGACCGGAGCCTCCGGGGTGGTGGGCCAGGCCGTCCTGCGGGAGGCGCGCAGCGGCGCCGTCCGGATCATCGCCCTGTGCCGGGGCACGTCCGCCGCGGTGCCCGAGGGAGCCGACGCCGTGGTGCACGGCGACATCTCCCGGGACCGCTTCGGCCTCGACGAGGAGAGCCACGCCGCGCTGGCCCGCGAGGTGGACACCGTCATCCACTCGGCGGGGCTCACCGAATGGGGCCTGCCGGCCGACCGCTATCTGCCGGTCAACGTAGAAGGCACCCGGCAGGTCGCCGACTTCGCCCGCCGCGCCGGGGCGACCGTCCACTTCATGAGCACGGCGTTCGTCGCGGCACTCGCGGTGAACGCCCCGCACCGGCTCGGCGCGGGCAACGTGACGGCGAACTACGTCCGCTCCAAGCTGCGCGCGGAACAACTCCTGCGCGACAGCGGTCTCCCGCACACCGTGTTCCGCCCCACGAACCTCGTCGGCGACTCGCTGACCGGCTGGACATCGCGCGGCCAGATCGTGCAGCTGATGTCGGACTGGATCTGCCGCGGGCGTGCGCCCTTCATCCCCGTGCACGAAGGCAACCGCATCGACGTCGTACCGCAGGACCTGCTCGCCAAGGCGGTGCTCGGAGCCGTCCAACTAGGTGATGACCAGGGCGAGTTCTGGGTCACGTACGGCGAACAGGCCATGGACATGACCGCGGCGCTCGAGGTGTGCGCCAAGCACGCCGCGAACCTCGGCCGGGCCCTGACCCCGCCGCCGGTCGTCGACCCGGACGGCATCGACCCGGACCGGCTGCGCGAACTGCCGCCGCTCGCACAGTCGTATCTGACGGTCCTGCGCGACGTCAGCGAGACGACGCGGTGCAGCGGCGGCGTGCTGCCGACTTCGCTGCCCGAGCTGAGCGAACGCCACGGCCTCGCCCCCGTCGCCGACACCGACGCGTACCGGCGGACGCTCGAGTACGCATCCACCCACCTCGGTTAGTCCCGTAGTCCCGAAAGGACAGCAGAGTGAACCTGGACGTGAACGAGGACTGGAAGCCGCCCCGGCTCGACGGGAAGATCGCGGTGGTCACCGGCGCAAGCAGGGGAGTGGGCCGCGGCATCGCGCTCGCCCTGGGCAGCGCGGGCGCGACGGTCTACGTCACCGGCCGCAGCACCCGCTCCGAAGGCCGCACCGAAGACCTGCCCGGCACCGTCGACGACACGGCGGACGAGGTCACCGCACGCTCGGGCACCGGCATCGCGGTGCGCTGCGACCACACGTCACCGGCGGACAACCAGGCGCTCGCCGACCTGATCAGGGACCGCCACGGACGCATCGACCTCCTTGTCAACAACGCCTGGGGCGGCTACGAACGGTCTGGCGAGGTCCGCTTCGACGCCCCGTTCTGGGACCAGCCCATGTGGCGCTACGACCTGTGCGAGGGCTCCCTGCGCGCCCAGTACGACGTCACGCGGGTCCTGGCCGGCCTGATGCTTCCGCAGCGCGCGGGGCTGATCGTCGGCATCGGATTCACCGACGGCGACATCTACCTGGGCCAGGCGGCGTACGACGTCTTCAAGTCGGCGTCCGACCGGCTCAGCCGGGCCTTCGCCGCCGACCTGCGCAAGCACGCCGTCGCCGCGCTCTCCCTGCACCCCGGCTTCGTCCGCACCGAGCGCGTCGAGGCCGCCTGGGAGGCACTCGGCTCCGGGCCCGCCGCGGTGGTCCACTCGCCGGAGTACGTGGGCCGTGCGGTCGTCGAACTGGCCGCCGATCCACAGGTGTTGGAGCGCTCCGGGCAGATCGTCTCCACCGGTGACCTCGCCGCCGAGTACGGCTTCAGCGACATCGACGGGCGGCGGCCGCCGACCTTCCGGCTCGAAGGACGGATGACGCTCGCCACCCGGATGGACCGGCTCAACCGGGCCGTCGCCGCGGGGAAAAGGGAAGTCGCCGCGGGAAAGAGGGAAGTCGCCGCGGGAAAGAAGGAAGTCGCCGCGGGAAACAGGGAAGAGGAGAAATGAACGGCAAAGAACACCGCTGGTTCGTGCTCGCGGCATCCGTCATTCCGCTGCTCGCGCTGCCCGCCGCCATGGTCCTGCTGTGGAACAGCGTCTTCGGCTGGACCGATCTGGTCGTCCTCGTGGTCATGTACGCCGTATCGGGCCTCGGGATATCCGTCGGCTACCACCGGCTGCTCACCCACCGCGCGTTCGAGACGCGCGGGCCGATCCGGGTCGCCCTGGCCACCGCGGGCGTCCTCGCCGGGCAGGGCCCGCCGATCATCTGGGCATCCCACCACCGCAAGCACCACCGGGTCGCCGACAAGGAGGGCGACCCGCACAGCCCGCACCTGGACTTCGAACCGGGCTTCAAGGGCGCCATCGCCGGCATGTGGCACGCGCACCTGGGCTGGCTCTTCGACGAGAACCTCGCGTCCGACCCCATGCGCTACTGCCCCGACCTGGTCCGCGAGAAGCCCCTGCGCTGGCTCAGCGAGCACTTCGCCGCGGTGGTCGCGGCGGGCGTCGTCCTGGCGGGCCTGCTGTCCTTCGCCCTGTCCGGCGGCTCCTTCGAGGCGTTCCTCACCGGCATGCTCTGGGGCGGGCTCGTCCGCATCTTCCTCATCAACCACGTGACGTACGCGGTCAATTCGATCGGCCACTACTTCGGCCGCCGGCGCTTCTCCACGACCGACGAGTCCCGCAACGTCGCCTGGCTCGCCCTGCCGTCCTTCGGCGAGGCCTGGCACAACAATCACCATGCCTTCCCCCGCTCGGCACGGCACGGCATGAAGTGGTACGAGGCCGACCTCAGCGCCGTCTTCATCTGGGGCCTGGAGAAGACCGGCCTCGCCTGGAAGGTCATCCGCATCGACCCCGAGCGGATGACGATGCGGGAGGCCGGGATCAGCCGGGTCAGCGGCAGCACCGTCGGCGAACAGGAACTCCTGGCAGGACAGCAGAAGATCGTGCCCCTGGCGGAACGCCCGGGAGGCACCGGCGACCTCTCTCTCGTGGATGTGGAGTGATCACGGCCATGGGCAACACCGACACTCGGATACGCACTCACATAGGTCTCTGGGACTCCCTGATCCACGGATCGACGCACGGCGCGCTGTACCACTGGGACGGCGACCGCTACGCCCGCACCACCTGGCGCGAGGTCGTCGCCGACGCGCACGGCATGGCCGCGACACTGCGGGCGGCCGGCGTGGGCCCGGGCACCCGCGTCGCCACCGTCCTGACCAACTCCGCCGACTGCGTACGGGGATTGCTCGCCGTCTGGCTCGCAGGGGGCGCCGTCGCCTCACTCCCCCTCCCCTCCCGTGGCCAGACCCTGGAGGAGTACGGCAGCCTGCTCGAATCCCTCACCGCGCGCCTCGACCCGACGCTGGTCCTGGTGGACGCGCAGCTCGAGCCCCTCGTCCCCGAGGGACTCCGCGCCGACCTGCCCGTACTGAGCTGGTCCGCCCTGCACGGCCCGGGCCGCATCGAGCCGAGCCCGCCGGGTCTCGACGACGTCGCGTACATCCAGTACTCGTCGGGCAGCACCGGCGGGGCGAAGGGCTGCACGCTCACTCCGCGCGCCATCGCCGCCCAGCTGGGCCTGATCCTCGACATGACGGGGGGCAGGCCCGGCGCCGAGGTCATCGCCTCCTGGATGCCGCTCTCGCACGACATGGGCGTCTTCGGCCTGATGCTCTACTCCTGGGCCTTCGACTACGACTTCGTCATGTCGACGCCGGAGCGCTTCGGCATGGCCCCCCGCTCGTGGTTCCGGGACATGTCGGAGTTCGGGGCGACCATGACCGGGGGCACCACCACGGCGCTGTACCTCGCGTCCCGGGCACAGGGACGCTCGGCCCTGGCCCGCGAACTCGCCCTGCGGGTCTGCGTGGTGGGCGCGGAGCGCGTCGACGCGGAGGTGCTTGCCGGCGTGAGCGACACCTTCGCCGCGTCCGGCCTCACCCCGTCCGCCTTCATGCCCGCCTACGGCATGGCGGAGGCGACACTCGCCGTCAGCGCGACCGGGTGGGCCGACGCACCCCGCGTACGCGGCTTCGACGCGTCCGCCCTCATCGAGGGCAAGATCGTCGACCTGGCCGAGGACGACCCCGGGGCGGTCCGCCTGGTCTCCAACGGGGCGCCGCTGCCCGGCGTCGGCGTGACCATGGAGCACCCCGATGAGGTCTCGCAGCTCCTGGTCACATCGCCCAGCCTGGCCACCGGCTACCACGCGGACCCGGAGCGGACCGCGGAGCGCTTCCGTGACGGAGTGCTGCGCACCGGGGACCACGGGTTCGTCCGCGACGGAGAGGTGTACTTCGTGGGCCGGGCCGACGACCTCGTATCCGTCGGCGGCCGCAATGTCTACACGAGCGAGATCGAGGCGGCGGTCGAGGCGCTCGGCCCCGTACGCAAGGGCTGCTCGGCGCTGGTGGACGTGGCGGGCGCGGGTGCGGGTGGGGGAGCGGGCATGTCGGGCGGGAGCCCCTCCGAGCTGGTCCTCCTCCTCGAACCGGCCCGCAAGAGCGACGACTTCCAGCTGATCGCGGACCGGGCCGCCGAACTGGCCAGGGAGAAGTCCGGGATCGCGCTGTCCGAATGCGTCTTCGTCGAGCGCGGCTGCCTGCCCAGGACGCCCAGCGGCAAGATCCAGCGTTTCCGCTGCCGCTCGATGCTCACACGGGACACCTCAAGCCTCAAGATCATCTCCCGCGTACGGCTCGGCTGACGCACCGCCTGCCGGGACAAGGAAGGAATGAACCACCCATGAGCCAGGCACAGTTGCTGCCCACGGACTACTTCTCCGACACGGAGGTCATCGGCCGCGAGGACCATCTGCGGCTGCACCTCAACGAGAACCCGTACGGCGCGCCGCCCGGCGCCATAGCCGCGGTGCACAGCGAGGCGGACAACCACCTCAACTGCTACCCCGACAGCGAGTGCCGCGAGCTGCTGGCGGCACTGGCGACCCACTTCGACGTACCCGCAGACATGATCACGGTGGGCAACGGCACCGACGAACTGGTCCTGCTGACCTCCATGACGTTCCTGCGCTCGCCCGACTCCTCGGTGGCCATCACCGAAACGACCTTCCCCGGCTATCTCCTCTCGGCGAGGTCGGTGGGCGCCGAACCGCGCACCGTGCCCCTGCGGGACGCGGCGGTGCCGGCCGACGGGATCGCCGCGGCACTGCGCGACGGCGTGGACCTGGCCTGGGTCTGCAACCCGCTCAACCCGACGGGCACGGCCCTCTCCGCGACAGACATCGAGCTCCTCATGGACACGGCGGAGGAGACGGGAGCCGTACTCGTCCTGGACGAGGCGTACATGGACTTCGCGGGCCCGGAGCACGACGTCGCCCTGGCCGCGGTCCGTTCGGGCCGCAGGGTCCTGGTGACCCGGACGTTCTCCAAGGCGTGGGGTCTGGCATCGGTGCGCGTGGGAGTCGTGATGGGCCCGCGGGACCTGGTGTCCCGCATCAAGGAGACAGGTTCCGCACTGCCGTTCAACGTCACGCGGTCGGCACAGCGGGCGGTCCTGAGCGCCCTGGCACGCCCCGCATACGTGGACCGGGTACGCGAAGCCAACCGCGAGGCCCGCGACCTGCTCTGCAAGTCCCTGGAGTCCCTCGGCGTGGAGTACGTCCCTTCGGTCACCAACTTCGTCTTCCTGACGACGCCGGAGGACCACCCGGACCTGGCGGCCCGCCTCGCGACGGAACACCGCATCCTCGTCCGGGATCTGACGGCGTTCGGCCTGCCCGGGAAGCTGCGCATCTCCGTGGGGACGAGGGCGGACGTCGAACGCCTGACGACGGCGATGACGGAGGTGCTGCGGCACTGAGGGAGGTGCTGCGGCACTGAGGGGCGGACTGCGCCGGCGGGCGGGGCGGCGCCGACCGTCACCGAGATCTGCCGATTCCCCACAAGTCCCCTGATACCAAGGCAGGATGGCTTCCTCCGCCCACCCCACTCCATCCCTCACCCCATCCTCCACCCCATCCTCCACCCCATCCTCCACCCCATCCTCCACCCATCCCCCCCCAGAGGATTCGAATGACGAACCAGCCCATCGCCTCCCTGCCCAAGGGGCACCAGACCATGGTGCTCGCGCACCGGGCCATGGTGCGGGACCTGGACCGCATCGCGAGCTCGGCGGACGGCCTGACCCGGTCGGCGGACCCCGCGCGCGCCGCGGCCCTGCGGGACTACAGCGACAAGATCTACCAAGTGATCGAGCACCACCACGAGGGCGAGGACACCTTCCTCTGGCCCCGCCTGCGCGAACTCGGCGCGGACGAGTCGGCGCTGGCCCTGATGGTCACCGAGCACGAGGAACTGTCCGAGGTGCTGCACGCCTGGCACCGTGCCTGCGAACGCCTGGACACGGACTCCGAGGCGGCGGCGGAAGTGGCCAAGCGCACGGCGGAGGTGCGCGATCACCTCTCCCGCCACACGGCGGACGAGGAGCAGGAACTGCTTGGCCGCCTGGCCCCGGCCCTGGGCGACCGCCTCTGGAAGCAGTACGGAACACACATGCGCAAGACGGCACCGGGCTGGACCCTGCGCTTCATGCCGGCCTGGCTGGCCTCGGTGGCGGGCCCCGAAGACAAGGGCGGAGTCCCCGCCCCACCGGTGGCCCTGCTGTTCCGCGGCTGGCTCCAGAAGACTCAACAGGCGGCTTTCGGCGAGGCGTCCTGACGAACGGGCCGAAACGGCCCAACTCCCGAGCTATACATGGGGAATGGCAACCTTCGTACTCATCCACGGCGGCGGCGACAGCGGCTGGGCCTGGCATCTCCTCGAAGCCGAACTGCGCGCCCGGGGCCACGAGACCGTCGCCCCGGACCTGCCGTCGGACCAGCCGTCGGCGGGGCTCGGCGATTACGCCGATGCGGTCGTCGAGGCCGTCGGTGAGACCGTCGGTGAGGCCGTCGGCGAGAGGCAGAATCCCGTGGTCGTCGTCGGGCATTCCTACGGGGCCTTCACCGCGCCGCTGGTGGCCGAGCGGCTCCGGGCCGGCGTGCTGGTCCTGCTGGCCGGAATGATCCCGGCGCCGGGCGAACGTCCGGACGACTGGTGGGAGTCGACAGGCTGCAACGAGGCCCGTGAAACGGCGGGCCTGGCGGCCATCGAGGACCCTTTCGAGAGCTTCTACCACGACGTTCCGCGCGGCTTGGCCGAGGAGTCCATGCGCAGGGAGCGGGGGGAATCCTCCCGGGCGGGCAGCGAGCCCTGGCCGCTCCCGGCCTGGCCGGACGTACCCACGAAGTTCATCATCTGCAAGGACGACCACTTCTTCCCGCCCGAGTTCTTCCGCGACCTCGCACGAGCGCGCCTCGGCATCACGCCCGACGAGATCGGCGGCGGTCACTGCGTCGCGCTCAGCAGGCCGAAGGAACTGGCGGACCTGCTGGCCGGGTACGTCAAGGGGTGACCGCCGGGCTGACGACGCCCAGTTCGTGGCGAGTCCCGGCGAGAGGCTACTCCACCGGCAGTCGCCCGATCCCGGACACCGGCCCGAGATGGCCGATCTTGTCGGGGTTCGAAACGGAGTGGATCGCCCGGACCACGCCGTCGGAGATGTCGAGTTCGACCACACTGGCGACGAGCCCTTCGGCGTCGTACGTCACCGCGCCCGGTCGCCCGTTGACCCGGGCCGGCCGGAGGGCGGCGCCGAGCTTCCTGACCCGGCGGACCCCGCCGACGAACAGCTGTCCGACGCGCCGCGGCTCGGTCACCGGGTTCCTGGTCGCCCGCGCCTTGCCGCCGCCGTCCCCGTGGAACACCACTTCAGGCGCGAGCATGCTGAGCAGCGCGTCCAGGTCACCGCTCTCGGCGGCCGCGAAGAACCTACGGGCGAGCTCCTCACCCTCCGCCCGCCGCGCCGGGGCCGGCGCGCTGCCGGCATCCGGCGCCCCGGCGGCGATGCGCTTCCTCGCCCGGGCGAATATCTGCCGGCAGTTCGCCTCGGACTTGCCGGTGCTGCTCGCCACGTCCGGATAGCCGTACCCGAACACCTCGCGCAGCATGAACACCGCGCGCTCCACGGGGGAGAGGGTCTCAAGGAGCACGAGGAACGCCATGGACAGCGAGTCGGCCAGCTCGGCGTGCTCGGCAGGACCGGGCTGCTCGGCGGTCACGACGACCGGCTCGGGCAGCCAGTTCCCCACGTAGGTCTCGCGCCGCACCCGCGCCGAACTCAGGTAGTTGATCCCGAGCCGCGTCACCGCGGTGGTCAAGTACGCCTTCGGGGCGGCGATCGCGGTACCTGCCTGATGCGCCCGGGTCAGCCCGAGGAAGGCATCCTGCACGATGTCCTCGGCGTCGCCCACCGACCCGGTCATCCCGTAGGCGATGGAGAACATCAACGCCCGATAGCCACCCGCGTCGGCCCCATCCATCACGCCCGCCCCATCCATCACATCCGTTGATCCCGGCACGGCCCCCAACCCTCCTCAGTGAGACGCACATCACACCCCCCACCGTCACAGCTTGCCGGGGTGCCCTGTCTTAGAGGAGCAACAGCGAACAACCGGCCCGACAACCCTGCAAGGACAAAGCCATGAACCTCGCCCTGTGGATCGTTACCGGACTGCTCGCCGTCGCCTACCTGCTCGGCGGCGGCTTCAAGGTGATCACGCCGAAGGAGAAGATAGCCGCCACTGGGGCCAGCGCGAGGTGGGTCGAAGATTTCAGCGAAGGCGGCGTCAAGGCCATCGGGGCCGTAGAGGTCCTGGCCGCAGTGGGCCTGATCCTGCCCGCGGTACTGGACATCGCCCCGATCCTGGTCCCGCTGGCGGCTGTCGGCCTGGTGCTGCTGATGATCGGGGCGGCGACAGTCCGCATCCGCCGCCACGAGAACAAGCTGGTGGCGGTGGACCTGATCTATGTGGCCCTGGCCGCTTTCGTGGCCTGGGGCCGCTTCGGCCCCGAGTCCTTCGTGGGCTGACCTGGGGGGGCATCGAGGCCTGACCCGGGGGCGGCATCGAGAACCGTCAGGGCGCCTTCGCGCAAAAGCGCCCCCGGCAGGACTCGAACCTGCGGCCAAGCGCTTAGAAGGCGCCTGCTCTATCCACTGAGCTACGGGGGCCGGGTGGTGGCCGGTGGCCTGGAGCCCGGGTGGGACGAGCCGTGACCTTGCCGGGGACAAGGATAGGGCTCCGGGGTCCTTGTCCCTGGTGCTTCGCCTCCGCGGCACTATGTGGAGGTTCGGTGAAGCGGTCCTGATAATCGCAGGCAGGTACGAATCCTGCATCGCTTTTGGCGTCTCGCGCCCCGGGTGTTGTGCACTCGTTATGCCTGCGCCCCAGTCGCCCCTTCCGTCCCCTGTGTCCGATCGGCGCGCAGGGACGTCCATATGCTTCAGAAAGCTGCCAAAATTGGGCATTCTTCGCATGTGGTGACCTTGGACGTACCGCCTCAACTGCTCGACGCACTCTCCGCCCTGCGCGAGCGTGTCGCCGCCGCACGCTTTCCGCTCCCCCTCGCGGGGGCGCCACGCGCGCGTGCCAACCGCGACGAGCTACTCGCGCAGCTCGACGACTACTTGGTGCCCCGGTTGCGGGCCCCCGAAGCGCCGCTGCTCGCGGTGATCGGGGGGTCCACCGGAGCGGGAAAATCGACGCTCCTGAACTCTCTGGTCGGGCGGCAGGTCAGCCAGGCCGGGGTGCTGCGGCCGACCACCCGTACGCCCGTCCTCGTATGCCATCCGGAGGACCATCACTGGTTCGCCGGGATGCGCGTACTGCCCGACCTCACGCGCGTGTGGGTGCCCCGGCCGGAACCCGCCGACGGAGGGGAGGAGGCCGACGGCGACGCCGACGATCTCCTCGCGCCGCTCGGGGCGGACGGTGAGCGCGCGCTGCGCATCGAGACCGTGGAGACCCTGCCCAAGGGGCTCGCGCTCCTCGACGCGCCCGACATCGACTCGCTCATCTCCGAGAACCGCATCCTCGCCGCCGAGCTGATCTCCGCGGCCGATGTCTGGGTCATGGTGACGACCGCGTCCCGGTACGCCGACGCGGTGCCCTGGCATCTGCTGCGTACCGCCAAGGAGCATGACGCGACGCTCGTCACCGTCCTCGACCGGGTGCCGCACCAGCTGGTGACCGAGGTCTCGCGGCAGTACGCGGCGCTGCTCACCAAGGCGGGCCTGGGCGACGTGCCGCTGTTCACCGTGCCCGAGCTGCCCGAGTCCGCCGGCAGCGGAGGGTTGCTTCCGGTCACCGCCGTCGCGTCCCTGCGCGCCTGGCTCACCCACCGGTCACAGGAGCCCAGGGCCCGTTTGCATGCGATCGCACGGACCGCGCGCGGCGTCATCCAGTCCCTCGACGTACGGCTGCCGGAGCTCGCCGGAGCCGTCGCCGCGCAGTACGCGGCCGCCCTGCGGCTCACCTCCGCCGTCGACGAGGCGTACGAGAGCGAGCACGCGCGCGTGCGGGGGCGGTTGCAGGACGGGGCGGTGCTCGCCGGAGGCGCCCTGAAGTGCTGGCGCAGCTACCCCCTGGACTGCGGTGCCGGGGAGCTGCTCGACGCCGTCGGCGAGAGTCTGGAGGCGCTGCTGCTGTGCGCGGTGACCGCTGCCGACGAGCGGATCGACGACGCGTGGCGGCGCGAGCCGGCCGCCGGCGCCCCCGGGCTCATGGACCGCGTCCGTGTCCCCGAGAGTGCGGAGGACCGCATCGGCATGGCGGTGCGGCGCTGGCGGCGCGTCCTTGAGGAGTACGCCGAGGACGAGGTCCGAGGGCTCGACAGGCTGGAGAAGAACCTCGTCCCCGACCCCGAGTCGGTGGCCGCCCTGCTCGCCACCGCCCTGCTCGGCGGGCGCCGCGGCCGTTCGGCGGGCGAGACGCTCGCCGAACGGATCGGCGCCCAAGGCGCGCTCCGGCTGCGGGACCGGGGCGGGCGCCTGCTGACCAGCTACCTCGACACCGTCCTCGGCGCGGAACGGGAGCGACGCCTCGCCCCCCTCGACGCCCTCGACGTGAACCCCGAACCCCAGGCCGAACTGATCGCCGCGCTGTCCGTACTGCAGAAGGAGAGGTGACCGCGGTGACTGCCGTCACGGATCACACCGAGCACGAGCACGAGCATGAGCGCGAGCACGAGCACGAGCACGACGAGCGTTCCGAAGGGGCCGCGGAGACGGGGGCCTCGGGGGACGCGGGCCGCGGCTCCGAAAGCGTGTGGGACGACGGGCTCATCGCCCGCCGCGGCCCCGAACGGGGGGCGGACAGCGCCACCGAGGGGTACGTCCCGACGGACACGGGGTCTTCCGGAACCAGATCGTCCGCCGCTCAGACGTCCGGCACGTCGACCGCGTACGACGGGCCCCTGCGCGCCCGGCTCGACGCCCTGCGGGAACTCGTCGGGCTCTCCCGCACCCGCCTCGACAGCGCCACCCTCGCCGAGGCGGGCCGGGTGCTCGACGAGGCGGCCGCCCGGCGCAGGCTCTCCGACCGGCACACCGTAGTCGCCGTCGCGGGCGCCACCGGCAGCGGCAAGTCGACGCTGTTCAACGCCCTTGCCGGGGTGACGATCTCGGAGGCCGGGGTGCGCAGACCGACCACCGCGGCGCCCATCGGCTGCAGCTGGACCGACGGCGCGGCGCCCCTCCTCGACCGGCTCGGCATCCCCGGGCGGCTGCGCAGACGTCCGCTCCAGGGGCCCGACGCGAAGACGCTGCAGGGGCTCGTCCTGATCGACCTGCCGGACCACGACTCGGCGGTCGCCGAGCACCGCGAGCACGTGGACCGGATCCTCGGGCTCGTCGACGCGGTCATCTGGGTCGTCGACCCCGAGAAGTACGCCGACGCCATGCTGCACGAGCGCTATCTGCGGCCCATGGCGGGCCACGCCGAGGTCACCTTCGTCGTGCTCAACCAGGTGGACCGGCTGCCGGGTGAGGCCGCCGACCTGGTGCTCGACGATCTGCGGCGGCTGCTCGACGAGGACGGCATCGCACTGGGCGAGCACGGCGAACCCGGTGCCACCGTGCTCGCGCTGTCCGCCCTGACCGGCGAGGGGATCGGTGAACTGCGCGAGTCCCTCGGCCAGTTCACCCAGGAGCGCAGGGCCGCAGCCCGGCGGATCGAGGCCGATCTGGACGCCGCGGCCGACCGGTTGTGGACGGTGTACGCGGCCGGTCCTTACGGTGGGCGGGGCACGCGGCGCATCGGGCTCAGCGAGGAGGCGCGCGACGAGTTCGCCGACCGGCTCGCGGACGCGGTGGGCGCGGCGGCCGCCGGGCAGGCGGCGGAACGGGCCTGGCTGCGCAACGCGGGCAAGGCGTGCGGCACGCCGTGGCTGCGCATTTGGCGTTGGTACGAGGCGCACCGCTCGCCTCGGTACGTCGGCTGGCCGGTGCCGGACCCCCCGCCGGACGAGGAGGTCACGGCCCGCCAGCGGGTCGAGAACGCCGTACGTATGGTGGCCGACGAGGCGGCGTCGGGGCTGCCCACGCCCTGGGGGCAGGCCGTGCGGGAGGCGGCCGTGCGCGGGGCGGAGGGGCTGCCGGAGGCGCTGGACGAGCTGACCGCGAAGGCCGGGGTGCCGAAGGGGCGGCCGCCGCGGCCCGGCTGGTGGCCGGTCGCGGTGTTCGCGCAGGCTGCGATGACGCTGCTCCAAGTCCTCGGCGGGCTCTGGCTGGTGGCGCAGATCATCGGCGTCGCCTCACCGAATCTGGGGGTGCCGGTGCTGCTGATGCTGGCGGGCATCGTGGGTGGTCCGGGCGTGGAGTGGGCGAGCCGGATGGCGGCGCGGGGGCCGGCGCGGCGCTACGGCCTGGACGCGGAACGAAGACTGCGGGAGGCGGCCGCCGGGTGCGGGCGCGCGCGGGTGCTCGATCCGGTGGCGGCGGAGCTGCTGCGGTACCTGGAGGTGCGGGAGCAGTACGTGCGGGTGACGGGGGCGGGCGTGGGGTGAACGGAGGGCGGCTGGGCCCTGGTTGGCCCTCGGTCGGGTGAGGGAGTTATCCACAACCGGCCGGTAGACCACAGGGCTCAGCGGGCTGCTCCCGACGCGTGCACTCTGAGATCACAGCCGCGCAGGCGGACTGGAGTGGAGTGGACGAGGGAGGGGTTCGGATCATGAACGAGACCTTGGTGACGGTGGTGGGGAATGTCGCGACGACGCCCGTGTTCCGGGAACTGGCCTCCGGACCGGTGTCACGGTTCCGGCTCGCGGTGACCTCGCGGCACTACGACGCCGTGCAGAAAGTCTGGGCCGACGGGCACACCAACTTCTTCACGGTGTGGGCCAGGCGATCGCTCGGGACGAATGTGCAGGCGTCCCTGACGATCGGTGAACCGGTCGTCGTGCAGGGGAGGTTGAAGGTGCGCGACGAGGAGCGGGGTGGTCAGCACTGGACGTCGGCGGACATCGACGCGACGACGGTCGGCCACGATCTCTCGCGCGGCACGGCGGCGTTCCGGCGCGTGCTCAAGGCGAACCCGGCGCTCACGGATCCGGCGTCGGCGCGCGAGGCGGAGCCCGAACCGGTGGGGTGATGGTCCGTCAGTGCCGGGGTCGAGGTGGGCGACCGATGTGCGGCTTATCGGCGAATGGGTGCCGTTGATTTGTCGATAAGCCCAGCCCAGCAGGCGTGTTGGCGATAACGATTCCGATTCGGATCGGTTATCGAATGGCACTACTGGGGATCGTGGTCTGCCGCGTATCTAGGATGCCGGACGTAGCTCACGGGGCAGTTGGCAGTGGATGCCACGCAGGTGGCAGGTGATTCTGCCCCTTTCAACCGGCTGGCGGGACCACCCCCCTCGATGTGAACGGGTCCCGTCCGGAGGGGAATTCTGTGTCTTTTGCGCGTTCTGTTTTCTCTGCGGGCTCCGCGTGCACCGAGCCGTCGCGCAGACGGGGCACGTCCCGCGTCGCCGCGCTGACCTTGGCGACCGGGCTCCTGGCGGCGGGCGCGATAGCCGGCGCGGGTGCGGCCGCGGCGGACGAGGTCCCTCAGCACCAGGGGGGCGCCACCGCGACGCTGGGCGGGCTTCAGACGTACGACCAGGCCGTCATCCGTGACGGCGGCACGAGCCAGCAGGTCCCCGCCGGACTCTTCGAGATGTCGGTGGACGGCGGCGGCACCCTGCAGAGCTACTGCATCGACATCCACAACCCGACGCAGAAGGACGCCAAGTACCAGGAGACCCCCTGGAGCGGCACTTCGCTGAACGGCAACAAGGACGCGGGCCGCATCCGCTGGATCCTGCAGAACTCCTACCCGCAGGTGAACGACCTCGCCGCGCTCGCGCGAAAGGCCGGCGCGCGGACGCTCACCGAGCAGTCGGCGGCGGCCGGCACCCAGGTGGCGATCTGGCGCTACTCGGACGGCGCCGACGTGGACGCGGTCGACCCGCAGGCCGAGAAGCTCGCGGACTACCTCTACAAGAGCGCCCGCGCCACGACGGAGCCCAAGGCGTCCCTGACGCTCGACCCGCCCGCGGTCTCCGGTCGCGCGGGGGAGCGGCTCGGTCCGGTCACCGTGCGCACCGACGCGGACGCCGTGTCCGTGACGCCGCCCGCCGACTCCGCGGTCAGCGGCGTCAAGATCGTCGGCAAGAACGGCAAGCCCGTCACGTCTGCGGCCAACGGCAGCCAGTTGTTCTTCGACGTCCCCAAGGACACCCCGGACGGCTCGGCGGCGCTCACCGTCCAGGCGACGACCACGGTGCCGGTCGGCAGGGCCTTCGCCTCCGAGACAAGGAGCCAGACGCAGATCCTGGCGGGCTCCAGTGAGTCCACGGTCTCCGCGACGGCGAGCGCGTCCTGGGCGAAGAAGGGCGCGATACCCGCCCTGTCGGCGGAGAAGAACTGCGCCAAGAGCGGCGTGGACATCACGGCGAGCAACAAGGGCGACCAGCCGTTCACCTTCCGCCTCATGGGCTTCAAGCACACCATCGAGGCGGGTACGTCGCGGACGGTGACGATCCCGCTGCAGGAGGACCAGCCCTACGACTTCACGATCAAGGGGCCGAACGGCTTCGAGAAGCGCTTCAAGGGCGTACTCGACTGCCGCACCGAGGGCAGCACGATCGGCAACAAGACCCAGCCCCTCCCCGACCCGAGCCCCGCGTCGGCGGGCGGCAGCACGGGCGGCAACGACCTCGCGGCGACCGGCGGCTCCAGCGCGACGCCGATGATCGCCGGGATAGCGGTGGTCATGGTGGTGCTGGGCGGCGCGGCGATGTTCCTCCTGCGCAAGAAGAAGGACCCGGCACAGGCGCCGACCGACGAGCAGTAAACGCAGGGCAGTTGGGGCGCGTCGCAAGCATGGCGGCGCGCCCTTTGCGTTGCCTGCTGACAGCGGCGGATTCCCCCTGTCAGCCGCTGTCAGCCGCTGTCAGCCGCTGTCAGTGCGCTGTGGGCGTGGTGTCAGGACCCCCCGGCAGAGTCTTGCTCATCAACAAAGCAAGCCCCCGCCGGGAAGCCCCAACAGGGTCCGCCCAAAAATTGATTGAAGGAGCACACCACCATGCCCGCCATCACCCTGACCGACCAGGACAAGCTCACCCTCCGCACCGCCGCCTACGGAGCCATCTCGCTCCTGGCCGCCGCCGACGCGGCCGGCTCCCCCCACAAGATCGCCACCCAGGGCTCCATAGCCCTGGCCTCAGCGACGGGCCCCGTCGGCTACGTCCTCGCCGAGAACTCCAAGGTCGGCGACCTCGGCGGCAAGTCGGTGGCCGAACTCGCCGACACGGTCCTGCCCGCCCTGACGGCAGCCACGACCCTCCTCAAGAAGCAGGACCCGGCAGAGGCCGACAACTTCCGCGGCATCATCACCATCGCCCTCGAAACGGCCGCCCAGGCCCGCAAGGGCGGCCCCAGCCCCACCATGACCGACATGACCCGCAAGATCACGGCAGCCATCGACGCCGCGTGACGGGAACGGGCGGGCCGGAACCCTCCGGCCCGGACTGGACGGCCGGGCCCACCCCGGCCGTCCATGGGCTGCCCAAGGTGGCCCGGCGTCGACCGATAGCCGTCAGCTCGACGGTCTAGCGCAGGGCGTCCAGGTCGGCTCTCATTCTGGTCCTCAGTGCCTGGCGCGCCTCGGTGAGGGCATCCCACACAGGTCGGATCGCCACATCACTCTCGTTCGCTTCTTCACTCTCGTTCGCTGCTTCGATCACGGCGTCCCTGTATGCGGTCAAGCGACTGGCGACCTGGTTGGACAGCTCCTCTATCTCCGGTGGCCCTACCAAGGAGACCCGATGCTGGATGGGGTAGACCTGGGAATCCCGGAGGGCGTCCCGCGCCATGGCGATGCGCTCGTCTCTCGGCAGTTCACGCCACCGGCTCGCATGCCATATCTGCTCGCGAGCAGAGAGGACAGCGGCGAGGTAGTCGGCGTAGAGAGCTGTGCGTCGATCTCTCTCGTGGCGGTGCTCTTCACGCCTCCAGCGGCCTCGCTCCACGGTCCAGCCGGAAGCGACGGCGATGCCTCCGCCGATCAGTGCACTCACAGGTGCAGCCCAGTCCACCCGGTGAACGTATCCATTGCGGCAGCGCTTGTAGAGGGATCCGGCTGACCGGTGATGACAGTCGGTGGCAGGTCGACTACCCAAGCGGTCAGTGAACGTCCAGGTCACGGGCCCCGGACCATACTGGTTTCCTCCGGGAGGTAGCCGTCAGGCAAGATGGGGTGTATCTGCCCACTCACTGATTGCCGGACGGTTTCTCTTGGCTGAGTACATCTACACCATGCGCAAGACGCGCAAGGCGCACGGCGACAAGGTGATCCTCGATGACGTCACCTTGAGCTTCCTTCCTGGCGCGAAGATCGGTGTCGTGGGCCCCAACGGCGCCGGTAAGTCCACGGTGCTGAAGATCATGGCCGGTCTTGAGCAGCCGTCCAACGGTGACGCCTTCCTCTCGCCCGGTTACAGCGTCGGCATCCTCATGCAGGAGCCGCACCTCGACGAGTCGAAGACCGTTCTTGAGAACGTCCAGGACGGCGCCGCCGAGATCATGGGCAAGCTCAAGCGCTTCAACGAGGTCGCCGAGCTCATGGCCACCGACTACTCCGACGCGCTCATGGAAGAGATGGGCAAGCTTCAGGAGGATCTCGATCACGCCAACGCGTGGGATCTCGATGCCCAGCTCGAGCAGGCCATGGACGCGCTCGGCTGCCCGCCCGGCGACTGGCCCGTCACCAACCTCTCCGGTGGTGAGAAGCGCCGCGTCGCGCTCTGCAAGCTCCTCATCGAGGCGCCCGACCTGCTCCTCCTCGACGAGCCCACCAACCACCTCGACGCCGAGTCGGTGAACTGGCTGGAGCAGCACCTCTCCAAGTACGCCGGCGCCGTTGTCGCGGTCACCCACGACCGGTACTTCCTGGACAACGTCGCCGAGTGGATCCTCGAGCTCGACCGCGGCCGCGCCCACCCCTACGAGGGCAACTACTCCACGTACCTGGAGAAGAAGGCCGCCCGTCTCAAGGTCGAGGGGCAGAAGGACGCCAAGCGCGCCAAGCGGCTCAAGGAAGAGCTCGAGTGGGTGCGGTCCAACGCCAAGGGGCGTCAGGCCAAGTCCAAGGCGCGTCTGGCGCGCTACGAGGAGATGGCCGCCGAGGCGGACAAGATGCGGAAGCTGGACTTCGAGGAGATCCAGATTCCGCCGGGTCCGCGGCTGGGATCGATTGTCGTCGAGGTCGAGAATCTGTCGAAGGCCTTTGGCGACAAGGTGCTCGTCGATGATCTGAGCTTCTCGCTGCCTCGCAACGGCATCGTCGGCATCATCGGTCCGAACGGTGCGGGCAAGACCACGCTGTTCAAGATGATCCAGGGCCTGGAGACGCCGGACTCCGGCAGCATCAAGGTCGGCGACACGGTCAAGGTCTCGTACGTCGACCAGGGCCGCGCCAACATCGACCCGAAGAAGACGCTCTGGGCCGTCGTGAGCGACGAGCTCGACTACATCAATGTCGGGCAGGTCGAGATGCCCTCGCGGGCGTATGTGAGCGCGTTCGGGTTCAAGGGGCCTGACCAGCAGAAGCCTGCCGGTGTGCTCTCCGGTGGTGAGCGCAACCGTCTCAACCTGGCGCTGACCCTCAAGGAGGGCGGCAACCTGCTCCTCCTCGACGAGCCGACGAACGACCTCGACGTCGAGACTCTGTCGTCGCTCGAGAACGCGCTCCTGGAGTTCCCGGGTGCGGCTGTGGTCATCTCCCACGACCGGTGGTTCCTCGACAGGGTCGCCACGCACATCCTCGCTTACGAGGGTGACTCCAAGTGGTACTGGTTCGAGGGCAACTTCGAGTCGTACGAGAAGAACAAGATCGACCGCCTGGGTGCCGACGCCGTGCGTCCGCACCGTGCCACCTACAAGAAGCTCACCCGAGGCTGAGACTGAGGCTGAGACTGACATGAGTCGGCATATCTACAGCTGCCCCCTCCGGTGGTCGGACATGGATGCCTTCGGGCACGTCAACAACGCTGTCTTCCTGCGGTACTTGGAAGAGGCGCGGATCGACTTCATGTTCCGGCTCGCACCGGGGGACGGCAGCCCGTCGTTCTCGGGCGGGTCCGTCGTGGCCCGTCATGAGATCGACTACGTACGGCCGTTGGTCCACCGGCACGCGCCGGTGACCATCGAGTCGTGGGTGACGAAGATAGGCGCTGCCTCGCTCACCATCGCGTACGAGGTCAAGGACCCCGACCAGGTGTATGTGCGGGCCTCGACGATCGTCGTCCCGTTCAACCTGGAGGCGCAGCGGCCCCGGCGGATCACCGCCGAGGAGCGTGCGGTGCTCGAGGGGTACATGGACGACAGCGCCGGTGGTGCGGAGGCGCTCGTCGCATGACGGCGCAGCTGCACTTCGCCGATGCCGGGGAGGCGGCGGACCTCGCCGCCTTTCTGGCGCGGCTGATCCACTACGACAAGGCCGCGGCGGTGCGGCTGCAGGCGGCGAGGGAGACCCTCGCCGTGTTCGGGCGGCCGCCGTCGTTCGAGGTGCTCGCGATTCGTACGGCGCGGCTTGCCAAGCCGTACGAGTACGGGCTCGACACCTCGATGGATGTCACTGTCTCCGCGGGTGAGCTGCTGGAGTCCGTGGATCCCGCGGGTTCCGCGGGTGTGCCGGAGGCCGTCACGGGGCCGCCGTGGGCCGGGGTGCTTCCGCCTCGCGGGGGCTGGCGGTCGGAGGCGGGGCTGCCGGGGATGGGTGAGCTGCGGGGCCTTGTTGCTGCCGCCGTCGCTGAATTCAAGGCTCGGGTGGAGGAGTTGCCGGCGGAGCGGCGGGTTCGGGCCGAGCTGGATCAGGTGGGGCGGGAGATCTGGTCCCGGTCCATTGGGGATACGGGGCTTCCTGTGCGGGCCGCGCATGCCGCGCAGGCCTTGGGCTTTTTGCGGGGGGAGTCGCTGGACCTGCTGTCCAGCGGGGCGTGGCTTCGGTTGCGTACGTCTTATGGGTCTGTTGCTGTGCGGCGGGCCGGTGTCGGGGGGCTTTCCGTCTCGCCGGTGTAGGGCGTTGCTGGGCCTCTTGCTTGAGCGGTGCTCGGCAGTGGGGCGTTGCTGCCCACCCTTCCCCAAGCTCTCGTCTTCGCTCGAGCAGGGGAGACCCCACTCGCCGTGCGGAACGCCTGCCCACAACGCGGACAGCTGCCAGTACGCCGTGCCCCGCGAGCAGCCCGGTCAGCGGGCCTGCCAGCAGCGGCGCGAGCACCGCGGCGGGCAGGGAGCCGGGGCCGAGCTTGAGCCGGGCGGCTGCGGCCTCGGGGAGCGCGACCTCGACCGGGCCGCCCTTTGCGTACGAGGAGGGCCAACTCCCCTTCGTCAGACGGATCCTGGAGCGGTCGAGCGCCGCGAAGTGCGTGAGGTCGGGCTCGCCGCCCTGCCGCGCGCCCGGCAGCGCGTACGGCCCCCGAACGGGCCAGCGGGCCAGCGGGCCTGCGCGGCGGAGCGGGTGCGGAGACTGTGCCGCAGCGCCGCGTCGCCGATCGAGCCGGAGAACGCGGTGAGCGTGGCGAGGACCGCTGTGGTGAGGAGCACGGCGAGCAGCGCGGCGGCCAGCAGCAGCCGGTGTGCGCGCACGCGCAGAAATATGAACCCCGTCACACCCGGTCGCCCCCCCTCGTGCCCGCACCGCGCCTTACGCCGTACATCCCCGGTTTCCAGAGGGCAGGCAGTTGCGGAAGGGGTCAGAGGGGGCCGGATCCAGTCAGACCGCCGGATGCAGGCCGGGGCTCAGCCCTCGGAGTTGACCATGGACGCCGCCGCGTACGTCAGGTAGTTCCACAGCGTCCGCTCGTGCTCCTCGGAGAGCTTCAGCTCCTCGACGGCGGTTCGCATGTGCTTCAGCCAGGCGTCGTGCGCGGCCCGGTCGACGGTGAACGGGGCGTGCCGCATGCGCAGCCGGGGGTGGCCGCGGTTGTCGCTGTAGGTGCGCGGGCCGCCCCAGTACTGCATCAGGAACAGCGCGAGACGCTCCTCGGCCGGGCCCAGATCCTCCTCCGGGTACATCGGCCGCAGCAGCGGGTCCTCCGAAACCCCCTGGTAGAAGAGGTGCACCAGGCGCCTGAAGGTCTCCTCGCCGCCGACCTGTTCGTAGAAGGTCTGCTCCTGAAGCGTGCCGCGCGGGATCTCATTCACATGGTCCATGCTCTCAGACGGGGCGGCCGAGTACGGAAGACTTAGGCCCTGACCATCGCGGAGGGTGCCTGCCGCTCGCATCGCGGGCCGTACGGCAGCACAGTTGCTGTATGGCATCCGAAGCCGAAACCCCGCTCGCCGCGCGGGCCAGGGTCGCCCTGGTGCGCGAGATCGAGGCGAGCGGTGCCTGTGCCGGGGATCCGGCGCTGCTGACGGCGTTCACGCAGGTCCCGCGCCATCTGTTCGTGCCGTACTACTACGTGGCGGCGCAGGGCGGCGGCTATGAACGCCTCTGGGGCGAGGACCCCGACCCCCTGCGCAGGGCGCGCTGGCTGGACGGTGCGTACGCGGACACCCCGCTCGCCACCCGCGTACGCGACGGAGAGCTGCTCTCGTCCAGCAGCCAGCCCTCCCTGATGGCGAAGATGCTGGAGGAGCTCGCGCTGCCGCCGGACGGCTGCGACGTCCTGGAGATCGGCGCGGGCACCGGCTACAACGCCGCCCTGCTCGCCCACCGGCTCGGCGACGAGCACATCACCACCGTCGATCTCGACCCGGAGATCACCGAGTCCGCACGGCGGCATCTGGCGGCCGCCGGCTACCACCCGGCCGTGGTCACCGGCGACGGCGCCGCGGGCTGCCCCGAGCGCGCCCCGTACGACCGGATCATCGCGACCTGCACCCTGAGCTCGGTGCCGCGCGCCTGGCTGGCCCAGTGCAGGCCGGGCGCCCGCGTCCTCGCGCCGCTTGCGACCGGTCTGATCACGCTGACGGTGCGGGACGCCGAGCACGCCGAGGGGCGCTTCCTGCACACTCCCGCGTACTTCGTGCCACTGCGGGGCGGCAGCACAAGGGCCCCGCAGGAGCAGCCGCTGGGCGGGCTGCCCCGCAGGGCCCTGCAGAACGAGCTGTTCCGCTTCTTGCTCGAGCTGACCGCGGGCACCCTCGACCCTTACGAGGCGCTCGCCCTGTGGCAGCGCGAGGGCCGGCCGGTGCGCGAGCGGTACGGCGTCAGCGTGAGCGGTCCGCACGAGTGGGCCTGGCTGGACGATCCCGAAGGGCCGTACGCCTGGCCACTCTGATCCTGTGCCTAGCCGTGCCTGATCGTGATCGTCGTCCAGGCGCCCACATGCACCTGGTCGCCGTCCTGGAGCGGCACGGGGACGAACGGCTGGATGGGCTCCTCGCCGTTGTTGACCGTCGTGCCGTTGGTCGAGTTCTGGTCGACGACCGCCCAGGTGCCGTCCGGCTGCTGGACCAGGACCGCGTGCTGGTGCGAAACCCCCGGGTCCTCCGGCGGCACCGACAGGTCGATGTCCGGGGTGTCGCCCGTGGAGTGGCGGCGGCGGCCGATCGTGATCTGGTTGCCGACCAGCGGACGCTGCTGCTCGGGCGAGTACGCGGGCAGGTTCAGGCCCGATGCCTCGGGGCCGCTGCGGTGCATCATCGCCATGAAGTACTCGCGGTCGGGGCCGATCGTCGCCGTCCAGGAGACGGTGCCGACACCGGGCCCGGGAACCGACTGGAAACCCTGCGGCGGCTGCGGCGCCTGCGTCTGGGGAGCCTGCTGGCCCCAGTCGCCCTGCTCGGGAGCCTGCGGGGCCGCCGGAGCGCCGGGGCCGGGGGCCGCCGACGAGGGCGGCGAGAGCACCCAGTCGTCGCCGAACGACGGGCCGGGAGCACCGGGTCCCGGCGGAGGCGGCGGGGTGCCGGTCTCCTGCGGGAACGCGGGCGGCGCGGGCGGACCCTGCTGCTGGAACGGCTGCGGGGGCTGACCCGAGGGGTCGCCGCCGTTGAAGGGCGGCGGTACGGGCGCCTCGCCGCCGTACGGCGGGGGGACCTGCCCCGAGCCGTTGCCGCCGTTGCCGAACGGCGGGATCGGCTCGGCGGGGCGGTTCATCTGCGAGGGCCGCGAGCCCTGGTACCCGAAGGGGTCCTGACCCGGCTGGGCGCCCGCGGGGGGCGCCGGCGGGCCCTGCTGCTGGAACTGCTGGGCCGGGTTCACCGGCGGGTGCGGGGCGGCCGGGGTGTACGAGGTCGCCGTGTTCGTCAGGAAGTTCCAGCGGCACTCCTCGCAGAACGGCGCCATCGCCTCGCGGGGCGTGCGGCACTGCGGGCACAGCTCGGCCTCGCCACCCTGGTCCGGCACGGCGGCCAGATGCGGGCGTCCGGGGCCGGGCTGCGGGAAGCCGGGGTCCTGGCCGGGGCCCGGCGGCGGATAGCCGTAGCCGGGAGCTCCCGGGGGCGGCGGCGGGGGAGGCGGCGGCACGGCACCGGCCATGCGGTGACCGCAGACCTCGCACCAGTCGTCGGAACCCGACTGGTGTCCGTTCGGGCAGGTCGGCATGTCGGCGCTTCCCCCTCTCCTTCTCCGGCCCGAGGGCCGTACGTGCTGTTTGGTGGGGCTGATGGCTAAGAGCTGATGCTGCTACTTCTTCACGCGAACGGTCTTCGTGGACCGCGTCTCGAGAGTCATCTCGTCGGCCTCGGCGACCCTCGCCTTCAATCGAACAGTACCTGCCACGGCATCCACCACGTCGACCACCTTCGAAAGCAGCTTGGCGGTGTCCGTGTTCCCCGATGCGCTCGCGAGCTGAACGGCGCGGCCCAGTTTGGCCGTTGCTCCGTCGACATCTCCCGATTTGCGCGCATCGAGGCCCTGCTGGATCACTTGTGCCAGTTCCGCCTGGCCCGTGTAGTGCGCCACCTGCGGATTGATCGACGTCGACGCCGCCATGTCGTCCGTCCACACCGCCCGCACCAGGCCCTGCGACAGCGTCTGGGCGCTGCCGTCCGGCTGCGGCACGATCAGCGAGACGCGGGCCGCGAGCATCTCCTGGCCGAGCTCGGCGTTCGGCACCTCGACACAGATGTGGTAGTCGCGGGACTCGTCGCCCCAAGACCCGGTGGGATAGTCCCCGGCGCGCGGTCCCGCCTCCGTGCGGCGGTCGGTCAACTCCTCGACCGTGGGCGCCACTTGCTTGACGAACTTGATCTCCACGCCCACCGGCGTCCACAGCCGCAGACTGACGTCGGCGACCTCCTTGCCCATCGCCGCCTCCATCATCTGCGTGAAGTCGGCGGACAGGCCCGAGGGGTCGGCGACGATGTCGGCCGTGCCGAGCAGCGCGGAGGCGATGCCCGTGACCTCCTTCACCTCCCAGTCCGTGCCGACGCCGCGGGCGTCGCAGGTGAAGCGGCCCGCGCAGGAGTCGAGCGCGGCCTTCAGGTCCCCGGGTGACTCGTGTTCATTGCGGCCGTCGGTCAGCAGGATTCCGTGCCGGATCGATACGTCGGCCGAGGCGAGCAGCCGGTCGGCAAGGCGCAGCCAGGTGCCGATCGCCGTGCCGCCGCCCGCGCTGAGCTTGCGAAGGGCCTGCTTGGCCTCGCCCCGCGTCCGCGCGTCGGCGACCGCGAGCCGGCCGTCTCCCGGGTAGACCTCCTTGGCGACATGCGTGCCGCCGATCACCGCGAAGTGGACTCCGTCACGTACGGCGTCGATCGCGGCGGACGTGGCGTCCCGGGCGCCGCGCATCTTCGTCGGCGGATAGTCCATCGACCCTGAACAGTCGACCATGATCGCCACGGCCGCGTCCGGGGTCTGCCCCGCCGAGTACAGGTGCGGGGCGCTGACCGCGGAACCGACCGTGCCACCGCCCGTCGAGGTCACCGTGGCGATCGCGTTGACCTCGCGGCCGCCCTCCGGCAGGTACTCGTTCTGATACACGTCGACCGAGAACTGCGGCACGTTCGACTTCGAGAAGTTGGCCATGGATCCCTGCTCCCCCTAGACGTCCCACCCGCTTCCCCAAGCCGGTGGGTGACAAGTGCGTGTGCCCCGAGGCCCGTTGCAGGGGCCTCCTCTAGGCCGATCCTGCCCCTTGCGGCATGACACGGAACGGCAGAATGGCCACTGTTACGTTGTCGTGGCCCCCGCCGTCCAGTGCGTGACCGACCAGGACCTGGGCGCTGTGCAGCGGCCGTTCGGCGGAATCGGCGGGTACGGCACGTGCCATCTCCTCCACACCCTCCGCGTAGTTCCACAGTCCGTCCGTGCACACCACCACTACACCCGCACGGTCCGGCTTGAAGGAAGCGGTGTGCGGCTCCAGTTCGTACGCATCGGCGCCGAGCCAGCCCGTGATGGCGTGCGCGCGCTCGTCGGCGTACGCCTCCGCCTCGTTCATCAGACCCGCGGCCACCATCTGCGCGGCCCACGAGTCGTCCTCGGTGAGGCGGACGGTCGGGCCGCTGCGGTCGTCGGGGACCCAGTAGGCACGGCTGTCGCCGACCCAGCCGACGACCAGCAGGCCGCCGGCGACGATCGAGCCGACGAGGGTGCACGCGGGCGCGTTCTGGTGCGGGGCGTGCTCCCTGGCCTGAGTGGGCTCCGCCGCAAGGGCGTTGACCGCGTCGGACGCCGAGAGGATCGCGTCGTGCATGGCCTGCTGCGGATGCGTGCCGCGCGGCAGCGCGTCGAGCAGCGACTCGTTGGCCGCGCGCGACGCGGCGAGCGAGGCCTCGTCGGGGCGGGTCGCCGATGAGACGCCGTCGCAGACGATCGCGACGACGGCGGGCGAACCGTCCGGCAGCGCGGCCGACGAGATCGCGAACGCGTCCTCGTTGCGGTGGTGGCGCAGACCGCGGTCGCTGACCGCGGCGACCGCGCCCAGCTCCTGCTCCATGTGGTCGCGCTCGCGGGGCTGGGCGTGCCCGCAGTTCTCGCAGTAGCCGTCCGGGTCGACGCGGCCCGAACGGCAGGCCACGCAGAGCTTGGTGCCGGCCGGCGGCGTCGGCTCCGGCAGCGCCGTACGGGGATCGGCGGGCTCCGGCTCCGGGCGGGCTCCCGGCGCGGGCAGCGGGTACTCGTCCGGCTCGGCGGGGCGCTCGGCGCGGGCGACCTGCGCGTCCACCGAGAGCTCCGCACCCGCCGAGTCCGTGCCCGGCAGATCGGTCGGCAGGTGCGCGGGCACCGGCATGTCGGAGCTGTCCACGTCCGGGGCGACGGGCCAGTCCGCGGACGAGGCGTCGGACGCCCGGGGTGCCGGCGGTGCTTCTGGCGCCGCGCCGTTGATCGCGATCGTGGGATGGTCGCCGCCGTCGGCCGCGCCCACCGGCTGCGCCGACAGGTCGTACCCGCAGGCGCCGCAGAAGAGGTCACCCGCCTCCAGCGGTTCTTCGCAGCCGGGGCACGTGGAACCGGCGGCCCCGGCAGTCTGCTGGTGCATCTGCGACATCTTCACACCCACGTCCGGGGGCGGAATCGGTTGGCCCGTTCCACCAGTTCGATCCTCTCCTCGCCACCCTGGGCGAGCCGGGCAAGCGTTCGGTACGAGCGCTCGAGGCCGAAGCGGAGTCCGCGCTCGTCCAGGTCGCTGCCAAGGAGCACGGTCCGCGAGCCCGACGACGCCGTTGGCGGCGCGGCGTGACCAGAGTGACTACCGGAGAGTACCCAGTCCAGCGCCGTGCCGAGGACCTCGGTCGACAGACGCTCCCTGCGCACCGCGTCGAGGCCGAAGCCCGCAAGGGCCTCCACCTGCCCCGCGGCCGCCGTCAGGTCGTCAAGGAAGTCGAGCAGGGCGCCGCCGGGCGGCGGCGCGGTGTCCTGCGCGAGACGCTGCCGCAGCCGCGCCCTGACCGCGGCCACCCGGGCCGCCGTGTAGTGGATCGAGGCCTCCGGCACCGACTCCAGGGTGCTCACGGCGCCCCGCCGGTCGCCCGCCGCGAGCTGCACGCGGGCCAGGCCGAACGCCGCGCTGACATAGCTCGGGTCGGTGGTCCACACCAGGCGGTAGTACTCGGCCGCGTTGTCCAGCTGGCCAAGGACCTCCGCGCAGACGCCCAGGGCCAGCTTGGGCGCGGGCTCGCCGGGGAACGCGTCGTACACGGCGTCGAAGGACAGCGCCGCCGTCTCGTGGTCACCGGTCGTCAGTGCGGCGATGCCCCGGTACCAGACCACCCGCCAGTCGTCCGGATGCTGCACCTCGAGCTCCGCCAACGCCTGGGCGGCCGAGTCCGGTTCACCCATGGAGAGCCGGGCGCGCAGGCCGCGCAGCCGCAGCTCCACCGAGTCGGCGGGCGCCGCACGCAGCGCGGTGATCAGCTCGGCGGGCGCGGAGGCCATGAGCCCGGCGAGGAAGCCGGCGTTCGGGTCGTTCGGGTCGACGCGGGGCACCGGAAGGGCGAGCGACGTCGCGGGCGCGTCGAGGTGGCGGACGATGCGGGCGGGCGGCGCGGACGGGACCGGCGGCGGACCGCCGTTGCCGGCGGTGAGCTCGCGGCGCCCGGTGGGCAGCGCACGCGCCCCCAGGCTCGACACGTCCCCGGTGAGCTCGGCGAACAACTCCGTGTCCGTGACCTTGACTTCGGGCCCGAACAGCGTGGAGAGCGCGGGCCTGGGCCGCCCCGTCTGCAGCGCGACGACCTCCCGCAGGACGCCCGTGAGCTGCTCCGCCATCTCCTGCGCGGAGGCGAACCTGCGGGCCGGGTCGGGGTCGGTGGCGCGCACCAACAGCCGGTAGAAGGACTCGTACTTGCGGAAGACCTCGATGTTGTCGGGGTCCGGCAGGGAGTCGACGAACACGTTCGTATAGCCCTGGAAGTCGAAGGTGAGTACCGCGAGGGTGCGCGCCACCGTGTAGAGGTCCGAGGCCACCGAGGGCCCCGCCTCCGCGACTTCGGGGCCCTGATAGCCGACCGTGCCGTAGATAGCCGATTCCTCGTCGTCCATCCGGCGGACCGCGCCCATGTCGATCAGCTTGAGCTGGTCCTCGGTCTGGATCGCGTTGTCGACCTTGAAGTCGCAGTACAGAAGATTGCGGCTGTGCAGATGCCCGAGCGCCTCGAGAGCCTCGATGCCGAACGCGCAGGCCTGCTCCACCGGCAGCGGATCGCGCTTCCCGTCCGCCGTGCGGCGGCCGTTGGCGATCTCCTTCAGGGACTTTCCGCCGACGTACTCCATGACGATGTAGCCGTCCATGGAGCCCGTGCGCTGGTCGAGGTGCTCGACGAAGTTGTAGATGCGGACGATGTTGCTGTGCTCGATCTCGGCGAGGAAGCGGCGCTCGGAGATCGCGGCGGCCATCGCGTCCTGGTCGCCCGTGTCGAGCAGGCCCTTGAGGACCACCCAGCGGTCGGAGACCGCGCGGTCGATGGCGAGATAGACCCAGCCGAGGCCGCCGTGCGCCAGACAGCCCACGACCTCGTACTGACCGTGCACGATGTCGCCCTGGTTCAGCTTCGGCACGAACGAGTACGGGTGGCCGCACTTGGTGCAGAACCCCTCCGTGCGGCCCGGCCGGTCACCACGGGCGCGGCCCACCGGCGCCCCGCAGTCCGAGCGCGAGCAGAACCGCTTCCGCTCGGGCACCTCGGGGTTCTCCTGCACCGCCTGGCGCGGGTCGGGGCGCGGCACCTCCGGCACCTGCACCAGGCCGACGCCCAGCCTGCTGCGCCCGGACGAACCGGCCGCCGATCCCGAGCTGCGCACCGAGACCGAACGCGACGACGCCGTACTGCCGGACAGGGAGCGCGAGAGCCGCCCCGAAACCGAACGGCGCGAGGACTGGGAGCGCGACGAGGCACGTGACGAGGCACGCGAACTCGACCTGGAACTACTGCTGTTGGAGCCCTTGCCGCCGCCCGTGATGCCGGTCGGGGGCGACGACACCATGCCGGTCGGCGAGACGACCGGGGCCAGGCCACAGGTGTCGCAGTACAGCTCGCCGCCGCCCACGTCCTCGTACGACCCTGTGCATCCGGGTCGCTGGCACTTCCGCTGCTCACTCATGCTTCCCCCCTCCGGTCGGTGGGACCGCCCTGTTGCGGGACCCTCGGTGCAAGGACTTCGGCGGCCGCCTGCTGATAGCGCAGGACCGCCTGCTCGGCCACGCGCAGATCACAGGGCGCGCTCCACAGCATCCGGCGCGCCGCGTCGTACCGCTCGACGAGCAGCGGGTCCTCCGCGTGGCCGAGCCGGGCGACCTTCGCCTTGTAGGCGTCGAGGCGGCCGCGCAGCTCGGCGCGGACCGCGAGGGGCTGGGTGACGGCCGTCAACGACTCGCGGGCGCGCAGCAGTTCGTCCTCGGCCTTCTGCTCAAGGGATTCCAGGAGCGGGGAGAGCCGGTGCCACTGGGCGTGCCTGCGGTAGTCGGACGCCATGGCCAGCTGCTCCTGCAGCACCGTCGGCGGGCCGCTCACGGCGGGCACTTCGGAGGCGGCGATCTTGGCGAGGACCTCCCCGCGCGCGGACCGGGCCTCGGCGAGCGTGCGGTCCGCGCGGGAGAGCACGTCGCGCAGCCTGCCGAGCCGCAGCTCCGCGTCCTGCCGGACGGTGAGCACCGCGTCGATCTCCCGGCGTACGTCCTCCAGGGCGCGCGCCTCGCGGTCGTACCGCTCGGTGTGCGGGCGGCCGCCGCCGGGGGCCGAACTGCCCGTCGCGGGCTGCCAGAAGGCCAGCGGATCGGTCACCACCTGCTCGCGAAGAAGCGTCAGCTCGGCGGTGATCCGCTCCAGGTCGTCGCCCGCGGGATGCTCGCCGGGCCGTACGCCCACGGAGTGCGCGAGCTGGCGGGTGCGCTGCAGCTCCGCCGCCAGGAGGTCGATCCGGGCGGGCAGCGCGGACCACACCGCGTCGGCGGCGACGACCATGTCGAGCGAGTGCGCGTACAGGTCGTTCATCCGGGCGACCAGGTCGCTGAGCGTGAAACGTTCGGTCAGTTTGGCGGGCCCGGTGATCGACGACGGCGCGGGGGCGGCGCCGCCGGCGACCGTGACGCTCTCCCCGCGCAGCAGCTCGGTGAGCTCCGTCAGGTCGTCACGGTTGGGCCAGCGTCTGCGGGCCCGGATGTCGCGGGCGGTGCGCAGCGCACCCGCGTACGCGTCGAAGTACGCCCAGAGCAGGGTGATCTGCCGCTCTGTGGCCGTCCAGCGCTCCTGGGTGGTGCCGGTCAGGCCCGCACCCTCCAGGAGGCGGCGGCCCGCGTGATCCTGCAGGGCGAGGAGCGAGGTCTCGATCGCCTCGTGCTCGGCGTCGAGCCGCGCCAGCGCACGGTCCACCTCGTCCCGGTCCATCACAGGACCGGGGGGTCCCGCGACGCTCATCGATCACCTCTCCGCTCTGCGTTGCCGTGCACTTGGGGGTCAGTCGGTGTACGTCGGTGCGGGCGGTCCCGCCGATTCGCCGAGCGCCGGCTTGAGCCAGTTGTCGTACGACTTCTGCCAGCCGCTCTTGCGGTAGTCCACCAGGATCTGGTTGACCCTCCGCACCAAGTCGTCCGCGCCCTTCTCCGGCTTCTTCATCGCCACGCCGTAGTACTCCGTGTTGAGCGGCGCGTCGCCCTTCAGCTCGACCGTCGGGTCCTGGGCGGCCTGGCTCGCGGCGAGCGCGCTGTCCGTCACGACGGCGTCCACCTCACCGAGCTGGAGCCGTACCAGACAGTCGAGTTGGTTGGGAACCGTAGTCCCGATGTCGGCATCGAGGCCCTTCTTCTTGAGCTCCTCCAGCTTGGTGAGCGCCGTGGAACCCTTCGCGGAGCAGACCCTCTTGCCGTCCAGCGAGTCGTCGAACCCGGTGATGTCCGAGGACTTGGGGGCGAGGACCTGCTGGCCGGTCTTGAAGTAGGCGGTGGAGAACGCCACTTCCTTCTCGCGCTCGCAGGTGATCGTCATCGTCCGTACGACCATGTCGACCTGGCCGCTCTGGATCGCCTTGACACGCTGGTTGGTCGGGATGGCGCGGAACAGGACGGCGTCGCGGTCGCCGAGGATCTCCTCGGCGATCTTGTGCGCCAGGTCGATGTCGAAGCCTTCGAGCGTCGCCGTCTTCTTGTTCGGGTCGCGATAGCCCCAGCGGTAGCTGTTCTGGTCGACGCCGATGATCAGTTTCTTGACCTTGCGGGCCCGGATCGCGTCGATCGTCGGGCCGTCCTTGTCGTCCGGCGACAGGCTGGCCTCCGGCTTCTCGCACTCCTCGGCACGCGCGGGAGCGGCCGCCGACGAGCCCTGGCCCGCGCGGCCCGCACCGTCGTCGCCGTCCCCGGCCGCGCCGCCCGCCTCGGGCAGCACAAGGACGAGGGAGCCCGTGAGGGCACAGGCCACCGCCATGGCGGCAGCTCCGCCCCAGCCGCGCAGCCTCGCAAGTCCTCGCGTACGCATCGTCCGCTCGCCCCCTCTCACCGGTACTCCGACAGCCTGCGCCCGATGCCGAGGACGGCACCGGCCGCCGCGAGCACCGCGAGCACGGCGGCACCCACCGGAAGGCCCGCCATCGCGCTCTTGCCGTCATCGGCCGCCTGCTTGAACTCGCGCTGCTCGTGCGCGAGCGCGACCTCGAGCGCGTCGTCGACGTTGTCGAAGCACTCGCCCGTCGGCTCGTCCTTCTTGTCGCCGACGATCTTGTCGAGCGCGCCCTTGTAGTTGCCCGCGTCGTCGATGTCCCGCGCGGTCTTGTGGCGGTCCTTCCAGACCGACACGTTCTTCGCGGCGTCCTTGACGGGGTTCTTGCCCGCGTCGTCGTCGGCGATGGCCACGGCCTTGCCGAGCAGGCCGGTCTCGGCGCTGCCGAGCCGCTTCATCGACGCCTGGTAGTCGACGTCGAACTTGTCCTTGATCTCCGCGTCGTCGCCCGTGCCGACCTCGACGGTCTCGGCGCCCCGGCTGACCAGCGTCAGGTTTTCGTTGCCGCGGGCCTTGAGCGAGTCGATGCGGGCGTCGTTCAGGACGTTCAGGGACTTCACGCCGTGGTCGTACGAATCGCTGAGCCCCGACCGCGCGAAGGTGTGCCCGGCGACGAGCCAGAGCAGCACGACAGCGGATGCGGCCGTCGCGGCGACCAGGCCGTGGTTGAACACCCTGTTCGTCCGCTGATAGTTGCGCCGCTGGGCCCAGACGAGTGCGGCGAGCGCGAGCAGACCGAGGGCGATGGCGAACCAGGGGTAGGGCTTCGCGTCGTCGTAGTCGGCGCTCAGCCGCTGGTTCTCCGCGGTGTAGAGCTTCTCCGCGGCCGGGAGCATCTGCTTCTGCATCTTGTCGTTCGCGTACCGCAGGTAGGCGCCGCCGAGCGGGAGGCCCTGGCGGTTGCTCGCGCGGGCGCGCTCGATCAGGCCGGTGTACTCCGGGAGCAGCTTGTTCAGCTCGCTCACCGAAGTCGCCGCCGATGAGCCGGCGCCCGCGTTCGACGCGGCGGTCGCCAGCTTCTCGGAGGCGCTCTTGATGTCGCGGTTGTACCGGTCGCGGACGTCGGCCGGCTCCTGGCCGCCCGCCAGGAAGCCGCTGGAGGCCGCCGTGTTGGCGTCCGCGAGGGAGCGGTAGATGGCGGCGGCGTCGGCGCTCAGCGGCTGGCTGCGGTTGAGCACGCTGTTCGCGGCGTCCGAACGGCTGGTCATCTGCCAGGTGGTGACCGCGCCGAACGCCACGACGAGCAGCGCGAGCACGGCGCCGATGATGCGCAGCTTGCCGGGCTCCGTCGTCGCGGCGGCGCGCAGCCGGTCCCGGCCCTCGACCCACGCGGGCCTGCGCGGGGGCGCGGGAGCCGTCGTCTGCGCGGCAGGCACAGCTTGCGCGGAGCCCGCTTGAGGCGGGACGGCGGGCATCGTCGGCGCTGCCTGTCCTGGCGGCGCGGCGCTGCCGTTCGGCGGGTATGTCACCTTGACCTCGACCTCCCCCTCGGTCATCGGACGGTCACCTCCGCCCGCCGTGCGCGGCGCGGGAGGAAGTGCACGGCCGCAAGTATTGCCGCAGGGACTGACATCCGCACAGGCCTTGACTGGATCTTGTGCGGATCAGCCTGCCCGGACGACCGCCCCTTGAACAACGCGAAGATCGCGCACCACCCCTGCCCTTGAATACGCGATTCAGAACAGTTCGGTTCCCGGCCCTGCCAATGTGCTCAGCCGCTCCAGGCTCCCACGTCCCTCGCGCCGCACCCCGATGGGCACGAGCGCGGCGCGCCCCGGAATCCGTACGCCGCCCGTGAACGCGACCCGCGTGCCCGCCCCTTCGGGCGCCGCCGCCACACCGATCAGCAGGAACCGGCTCTGCAGCCAGCACCAGCCGGGGCGGCGCACGCCGCGCAGCAGGGCGCGCATGCCGTAGCGGCTGCGGGCCAGGGCCTCGATGTGCTCACCGTCCGCACGCAGGACGCGCAGCTGCCGCATGTCCGGGACGATCCGGCCGAAATCGCCTTCCAGGTCGGCGAGATGGGCCTGAATCCGGTCGTACGGGACATCGAGGTACCCCTCGGTGACGTGGGCGTTGCGGATGCCGGCGGCGAGGACGTGCAGGCTGCGTACGTTGTCCAGGTCGGCGGCGGGCCAACCTCGGTCCGGCTGATGGTTCGTCATGAAGTCCACGCCTTCCGGAAGGTGTCGCGCGCCCGGTGCAACCGGGACTTGACGGTGCCGACGCGGATGCCGAGCAGCTCGGCGGCGGCGCGTTCGTCCAGGCCCTCCACGTCGCGCAGGACGAGCACCGCGCGGTGCTCGGGGGAGAGCCGGTCCAGTACGTCCCGTATGTCGGCGGCGAGTTGGGGGTCACCGCGTGCGGGGAGCGTGCTGAGGTCGGCGGGTACGGCGCGGGCCGCCCGCTTGGCCAGGCGGACCGCCTCGCGTACGGCGATGGCCCGCACCCAGCCGTGCAGGGCGGCCGGCTCCTTCAGGGTGCGCAGGGCGCGGAACACGGCGACCAAGGCCTCCTGGGCGGCGTCCGGGCTCTGCTCCAGGGCGATGGGGCCGCAGATGCGGCCTACGTAGGGGGTGAGTTGGTCGAGCAGACTCGCCATGGCGAGGGTGTCGCCGCGTTGCGCCGCGCGGACCAGGCGGGCTGTCTCCTCATCGGACACGTACGGCTTCCTCCCTGCGGGCGACGCGCATGGCCGCCGCGCACAGGATGGCGCAGAGCGGTGTGTAGAGGCCCAGGTTCAGCCAGTAGAAGGCGGTGTCCGTCTCCTTGGCGAAGAGCCAGTACACGCCTGCGAGCGTCCGCAGGGAGAGCCCCGCGGCGACGGCGAGGGTGCCGAGGCGGCTTCCCGCCAGGACGAGGGCCGAGGCGGTGAGCAGGAGGGTGGCGAGGGGGATCAGGACGGGCGGGGTGAAGGGGACGTCGGCGCCGAGCACCGCGTACGACAGTGACTGCTCGCTTGCCGCAGGCCAGGTCTGGCCGGTGGCCCAGTAGAGGTGGAGGAGGGCGTCGGCGGTGAGGACGGCGGCGATGAGGGTGGCTGCGGGGTGGCGTGGCATGGGGGCCTCCTGCGGGGGTGGGCGGTGCGTCATGAGTGACGGACACCCTGCAGAGGAGCCGGGGCGGTGATTCGTTCCCCCGGGGTTTCTTCCCCAACCCCGCCCCTTCCTGAAAGCGGGGCTCCGCCCCGGACCCTGCATGTGGCTCTGTACCGGGGCTGCGCCCCAGACCCCGCTCGAGCCCGCCGCTTCACGGCGGATCCTTTCCCGCCCACCCACCCGATTGCCCGCAGCTGCCCGCCCACCCTTTCAGCCCGTCCGGCGTTTGAGGACGAACTCGGCGGAGCCGGTGATTTACCGAGCCACGTGGCCGGCGGAGCCGGGGGATTCGGGAAGGGGCGGGGTTGGGGAAGAAGAACCCTCGTAGTAACCCCGTACCCGCTCCAACGCCCCCGCCGAAGCCCCCACATGGTCAAGCCCCAGCAGCGCCGCCCCCAGCACGGGGCGTACGGACACCACTCGAGGGACCGCCTTCGGGGCGCGTGTGGCCAGCAACGCGCGCACGGCGTCGTCCAGTTGAGGGTGGCCCGCGGCCAGCACGCTGCCGCCGAGCAGGACCGGCGTCTCCTCCTCCAGGAGGTCAAGGCGGGTCAGGGCGACGCTCGCCATCGCCACCACCTCCTCCGCCAGCCGGTCCACGATGGCCCGCGCCACCGCGTCCCCCTCCGCCGCCGTGGCGAAGAGGACCGGCGTCAGTTCATGCCGCCGCAGCTCGTCGATCCGGGACAGATGCAGCGCCTCGATCAACGCGTACATGGACGGCAGTCCGAAGTGCGCCGGAAGAGTGCGCGCAAGAGACGTGGGGCCGCCGCGCCCGTCCTCCGCGCGGGCCGCGTGCCACAGGGCCTCCTCCGCTAGGCCCCAGCCGCCGCCCCAGTCACCGGAGATCCGCCCGATCGCGGGGAAGCGGGCTGTCCGGCCGTCCGGGCGCATCCCCACGCAGTTGATGCCCGCCCCGCACACCACGGCGACCCCGCGCGGCTCGGCGACCCCCGCCCGCAGGATCGCGAAGGTGTCGTTGCGCACCGTCACGCTCGCGCCCCAGCCGCGCGCGTTCAGCGCAGCCGCCAACTGCTGCTCCTCCACCGGGAGATCGGCGTTGGCCAGGCACGCCGAGACATGGTCGGCGCCGAAGGCCCCTGCCGCCCCGGCGGCCCCTGCGGCCGCGAACACCTCGCGCACCGCCGACTCCAGGACGTCCACGGCCGTCTCGACGCCCACCGCCGGCGGCTGGAACCCGCCGCCGCGCGCCGCCGCGACGACCGTGCCGTCCGCGGCGACCAACGCGACGTCGGTCTTGCTGTTGCCCGCGTCGATCGCGAGAACCGACCCGGATACGGAACCGCTCATGCCCACGCGAGGTGCTCCCGGTTGTGCGCGATCAGCTGATCGGTGAGCTGCTCGGCGTACTCGAACTGGCCGATCAGCGGATGGGCGAGCAGCGCGCGGTAGACACGGTCGCGGCCGCCCCGCAGCGCCGCCTCCAGGGCCAGGTCCTCGTACGCGGTGACGTTGGCGGTCAACCCCGCGTACAGCGGGTCGAGTTCGGGCACGGCGAGCGGCCTGGCGCCCTTCGTGCCGACCGCCGCCTGCACCTCGATGACCGCGTCGTCCGGCAGGAACGGCAGCGTGCCGCGGTTGTAGGTGTTCACCACCTGGTAAGGGCTGCCGCCGCCGGCGAGCAGCGCCGCCGCCAGGTCCACCGCGGCCTCCGAATAGAAGGCCCCGCCCCGCTTGGCGAGCAGCTCCGGCTTCTCGTCGAGGGCCGGGTCGCCGTACATCTTCAGCAATTCACTCTCCATCGCGGCGACTTCGGAGGCCCGCGACGGCTTGGTGCGCAGTTCGCGTACGACCGCGTCGTGGGCGTAGAAGTAGCGCAGGTAGTAGGAGGGGACGACGCCGAGCCGGTCGAGGATCTGGCGCGGCAGGCGCAGGTCCGCCGCGATCGCGTCGCCGTGCTGGGCGAGCAGCCTGGGGAGCACGTTCTCGCCCTCGGGGCCGCCGAGGCGCACCGCCGTCTCCCAGGTGAGGTGGTTCAGGCCCACGTGCTCCAGATGGACGTCACCGGGGGTCACGTCGAGGAGCTTCGCGAACTTCCGCTGGAAGCCGATCGCCACGTTGCACAGGCCGACCGCCTTGTGCCCGGCCTGGAGAAGGGCTCGCGTGACGATGCCCACCGGGTTGGTGAAGTCGATTATCCAGGCGTTCGGATTCGTACGCCGTACGCGCTCGGCGATGTCCAGGACCACCGGCACCGTCCGCAGCGCCTTCGCCAGGCCGCCCGCGCCCGTCGTCTCCTGGCCGACGCAGCCGCACTCCAGCGGCCACGTCTCGTCCTGGTTGCGCGCGGCCTGACCGCCGACGCGCAGCTGGAGCAGCACGGCGTCGGCGCCCTCCACACCGGCGTCCAGGTCGGCGGTGGTGACGATCCGGCCCGGGTGGCCCTGCTTGGCGAAGATCCGCCGGGCCAGGCCGCCGACGAGGTCGAGGCGGTCGGCCGCCGGGTCGACGAGCACCAGCTCCTCGATGGGGAGGGTGTCCCGCAACCGGGCGAATCCGTCGATGAGTTCGGGGGTGTAGGTGGATCCTCCGCCCACCACGGCGAGTTTCATGGTCAGCCCTTCACTCCGGTCAGCGTGACACCCTCGACGAACGCCTTCTGTGCGAAGAAGAACACGAGGATCACAGGGGCCATGACCAGCAGGGTCGCGGCCATGGTCAGATTCCAGTCGGTGTGGTGCGCGCCCTTGAACGATTCCAGGCCGTACGAAAGGGTCCAGGCGCCCGGGTTCTCGGACGCGTAGATCTGCGGCCCGAAGTAGTCGTTCCAGGCGTAGAAGAACTGGAACAGGGCGACGGCGGCGACGCCGGGCTTGGCCATCGGGAGCACGACCCTGATGAGCGTCCTGAACTCTCCGCAGCCGTCGACCTTCGCGGCGTCGACGTACTCGTTCGGGATGGTCATCAGGAACTGCCGCAGCAGGAAGATGGAGAACGCGTCGCCGAACGCCATCGGGATGATCAGCGGCCACAGCGTGCCGGACAGATCGAGCTGCTTCGCCCAGAACAGATACATCGGGATGATGATCACCTGCGGCGGCAGCATCATCATCGAGATGACCAGCATCAGGGAGAGATTGCGGCCCCTGAAGCGGAACTTGGCGAGCGCGTACGCCACGGGCAGCGAGGACACGACCGTCAGGAGGGTGCCAAGTCCCGCGTACAGCAAGGTGTTTCGCCACCAGGTCAGAAAGCCCGGGGTGTCGAAGACCTTGCTGTAGTTCGACCACTCCCAGGTGTCCGGGATCAGATCGCGGGTGAGCGTCTGCTGGTCGTTCATCAGCGAGGTGAGGAAGAGGAAGACGAACGGCAGCAGGAAGAACAGCGCCACCGTGACGCCGAGCGTGTGCACGGCGATCCAGTGCAGGAACGCCTTGCGGCGTGCGGTGCGGGCAGCGGGAGTGGTGACGCCCCCGCTCAACTCAGACGTACGTTCGAGTAGTTGGACCATGATGGTCAGTCACCTGCCTGGATGAGGCCGCCGCGCCGCCGCATCAGAAGCGCGGTGAACGCCATGGCCAGGGCGAAGAGCACGAGCGCGATCACACAGGCGGAGCCGTAGTCGAAGCGCTGGAAGCCGAGGTTGTAGACGAGCTGCGGGAGGGTCAGCGTCGACTTGTCCGGGTAGCCGGGCTCGAACTGCTGCCCGGAGCCGCCGATCACGCCGGACGCGACCTTCCCCGCGACCAGGGGCTGCGTGTAGTACTGCATGGTCTGGATCACGCCCGTGACCACCGCGAACATCACGATCGGCGAGATGTTCGGCAGCGTCACGAAGCGGAACCGCTGCCACGAGGACGCGCCGTCCAGCTCGGCGGCCTCGTACTGCTCCTTCGGCACGTCGAGCAGCGCGGCCATGAAGATGACCATGAGGTCACCGATGCCCCACAGGGCGAGCATCGTCAGGGCGGGCTTGGACCAGGCGGCGTCGTTGAACCAGCCCGGGGCGGGAAGGCCGAGATCACCGAGCAGCGAATTGACCGGCCCCGTACCGGGGTTGAGCAGAAACGCGAACGCCATGGTGGCGGCGACCGGCGGCGCGAGATAGGGCAGATAGAAGAGAGTCCGGAAGACTCCCGCACCGGTCTTGATCTTGGTGATGAGGAGCCCGATCCCGATGCCGAAGACGACCCGGCAGGACACCATGACGACGACCAGCCACAGCGTGTTGCGCAGCGCGGGCCAGAAGAGCGGGTAGTCCGCGAAGACATAGGACCAGTTGTCCGTCCCCGTCCAGGTCGGCGGCTTGAAGCCGTCGTACTGCATGAACGAGAAATAGACGGTCGAGATCAGCGGATAGGCGAAGAAGACCGCGAAGCCGATCAACCAGGGCGACATGAAGGCGGCGGTCCGCAGCGCCGAACGCCGCCGCTTCGAGCGCAACGTATACGTACTCATCGGACGACGGCTACTTCGCCTGCTCGATGTCCGTGTCGATCTCGTCGGCGGTCTTCTTCAGACCGGCCTTCAGATCCTTCTGCTTGCCCTTCTCGAAGTCGAAGCCGAGGTTCTGGACGGAGACGAGGTAGGGGCCCCCGTTGATCGAGGCGGGAGTGGTCGTCGAGTCCGGGTTCTCGGCGATGTCCAGGAACGTCTTGAAGCGCGGGTCGTACTTCAGCTTCGGCGACTTCAGGGCTGCGTGCGTGGACGGCACATTGTGGATGGCATTGGCGAAGTCCACGACGGCGTCCGTGTTCGTGGTCATGTATTTGACCAGCTCCCACGAGGCGTTCTGCTTCTTGCTGGTGGCGGCGATACCGGCGATGGTTCCGATGACGTAGCCCTTGCCGTACGTCTCCTTCTGGTCGTCGGGAACGGGCAGCGGGGCGACGCCGATGTCGAATCCGACCTTTGCCTCCTTCGCCATCCCGAGCCGCCACTCACCGTCCATCTGCATGGCCACCTGCCCGGTGTGGAAGGGATGCTTGGCCCCCCACTCGTCACCAAAACTTGACCGGTACTTCTCCAGCTTCTGATAGCCGCCGAGTTCATCGACAAGCTTCTTCTGATACGTGAATCCATCGGCGAAGGCCGGATCCTTGGCGACGTTCGACTTGCCGTCCTTGTCGAAGTACGTGGGGGACCACTGCGCGAAGTAGTGCTCGGTGGTGGTCTCATAGCCGTGATAGTTCGGCATGAACCCGAGCTGCTCGTAGGAGTCACCCTTCGTCTTGGTCAACTTCTTGGCGACGGAGGTGAATTCGGACCAGGTCTTCGGCGGGCTCTTGATGCCGGCCTTCTTGAACTCGTCCTTGTTGTAGTAGAGGCCGTACGCGTCGCCGAGGAGCGGGGCGGCGCAGCGGTTGCCCTCGAACTGCGTGTACTCGTTCATGGTCTTCGGAAATGTCTTCTCCGGATCGATCTCATCCTTCTTGAAGAAGGGATCGAGATCGACCCAAGCACCCGATGAACAGAACTTGCCGACGTTGTTTGTGGTGAAGGAGGAGATGACGTCCGGGGCCTTCGAACCACCCGCACGCAACGCCTGATTGATCTTGTCGTCGTTCATGTTCCCGACGACCTTGACGTGAATGTTGGGGTGCGCCTTCTCGAAGGCGTCGACATTCGCCTGGACGGCCTTCACCTCGGACGGCGCGCTCCAGCCGTGCCAGAAGTTGATCGTCGTCTCTTTGGACGCGTCGTCGTCCGCACCCGAACTGCTCTGCCCCGTACAGGCGGTGGTCGCGAGCAGGGCTATGGAGGCGGTCACGGCGAGCGCGACGGCGGTCGCGCGGCGGTTTTCGGGCATGACGGAGTACTCCCTGGGCAGGACGGGCTCGGACGAGGGGTTACGTCAGGGGGTGCGGGGAGGGGATCAGCGCGAGGTGTCGAAGACCTCGTCACGGGTGGCGGCCAGCGCGCTCTCCAACGCGCCGCGCAGCACGGGGTGTTCGGCGACTTCCCCGACGACGAGACGGGGACGTGAGACGGCCAGCTCGTCGAGCTCGGCCTGGATCAGCTGACGCAGCGGCTCGCCGCCCGCGGTGTGCAACGAGCCGCTGAGCACGACGAGTTCGGGGTCGAATACGGCGATGAGCGAGGCGAGACCGGTGGCGAGGCCGGTCGCGTACGTCTCCAGGAGCTGCCGGTGGGGCCCGTCGTCGACGGCGGCGGCCTGCGCGAGGAGGGCGGCGGCGACATCGGCGTACGGCCCGTGGGGGATGGGCGAGATCCCGAGATCGCGCGCGAGCTTCGGGATGACCTGCGACCCGGCAAGCTCTTGATAGCCACCGCTGTTGGCCTTGGTGACCTGGCGTACGAGAGGGGCGCCGGGGACGGGCAGGAACCCGATCTCGCCCGCGCCGCCGGTCCAGCCGCGGTGCAGCCGCCCCCCGATCACAAGGGCGGCGCCGAGCCCTTCCTGATTCCACAGCAACACGAAGTCTTCATGCTCTCTCGCCGCGCCGAGCCGCTGCTCGGCGATCGCGGCGAGGTTTACGTCGTTCTCGTACTCGACGGGCATCGGCAGCGCGGCCGCGAGCTCGTCGAGGAGGGTGGCGAAGTGCCAGCCGGGCAGGTGCGAGGCGTACCGGAGGCGGCCGGTGTTGGGGTCGAAGGCGCCGGGGGTGCCGATGACGAGCCGGTGCACATCGGAACGGGCGAGCCCGGCGGCCTTCACCGCACCGTCGAGTGCCTCGGTCACCTGGCGTACGACGGGTTCGGCGCGGCGGCCGGGCGTCGGGAGCCGGAACTCGCCGACGGTCTTGCCCGTGACGTCGGCGACGGCGGCGCGGATGCGGTCGGGGTTGACGTCGAGTCCGGCGGCGTAGGCGGCGGTCGGATTGACGCCGTACAACTGGGCGTTGGGCCCGGGCCGGCCCTCGGTCGTCCCGGTGGCCTTCACCAGACCCGCCGCTTCGAGGCGGGCGAGGAGCTGGGAAGCCGTGGGCTTGGAGAGCCCGGTGAGCTTCCCGATCTTCGTTCGCGACAGGGGGCCGTGCGCGAGCAGCAGATCGAGGGCGGCGCGGTCGTTCATCGCGCGCAGGACCCGCGGGGTGCCGGGCGTGGACCCGCCGCCGGTCGCGCCGCGGGCCGAACTCTCGGTCGGGCCACCCATGAGCTGCTCCTCGCCCCTGCGTCAGTACGGAACGTGCCTGTACGGACCGTACCGGCGCCACACTGTTAGGAAACTTTCCTATTGGGTGTGAGGAAGGTAATTCCGGCGTGGCGGGGGCGTCAAGAGCGGGGGTGAGGGCGGCAACCAAGTCGTTACCTGGGTGCACAAGGGGGGCGCGCGCGATGGGCAAACGCAACTTTCCCAAAGTAGGTTCCCCACCCCCCTCTCCCGGCCACCCCGGAAGATCCGGTCGTCAGACGCTTGACGAGACCGGCACCGCTCCCCGGACCGGCCGCGCACCCCTCCAGCCTCACGGCACGCTGCGACGAACTAGTCCGCACCCGGCCGCGAAGCCGGACGCCCCAAGGACTCGTCCCCGTGAGCCCCGCTTCGTGGCCGCCCGGTCAATTCGCTTCTCGCGGTGGAGGGTTGGGTGTCAAGGGTGAAGCGCAGCGGAATCGGCGCAGCCGACGCGACCGAAGGGAGCGCCCTTTACACCCGGCCCGGAACCGCCAACCTCAGGACAACCGGGCGGCCCCGGCACCCATCAAAGCCACAGGCCCACCAAAGGCCCCCGCTACTTCGAAAGATTCGGCGGCGGCGCAATCGGCGAAGCCGCCAGCGACTGGGGCGAAGTAGAAGACGCGTACGCGGAAGGGGCCGCAACTCCCGCCGAGGGATCGGGCGCCGTCTCCTCCGCCGCCTGCAGGGGCAGTCCGCCCACGATGCGGATCCCCGCCGCGTCGAACGCCCGCTTGATGCGCCAGCGCAGCTCCCGCTCCACACCCAACGCCTTCCCCGGCATCGTCTTGGCGGAGACGCGCACCACCATCTGATCCAGGAGCACACTGTCCAGGCCCAGAACCTCCACCGGCCCCCACAGCCGCTCGTTCCACGGCTCGTCCTTCGCCATGGTCTCGCCGACCTCCGTCAGCGTGGCCTTCACCTTCTCCAGGTCCTCGTCCGGACGGACCGTCACGTCCACGCCCGCCGTCGACCAGCCCTGGCTGAGGTTGCCGATGCGCTTGACCTCGCCGTTGCGGACGTACCAGATCTCGCCGTTGTCGCCGCGCAGCTTCGTCACACGCAGGCCCACCTCGATCACCTCGCCCGACGCGACGCCCGCGTCGATCGAGTCGCCCACGCCGTACTGGTCCTCCAGGATCATGAAAACGCCGGAGAGGAAGTCGGTCACCAAGTTCCTCGCACCGAAGCCGATCGCCACGCCCGCCACACCGGCGGACGCGAGCAGCGGGGCCAGGTTGATCTGGAACGTGCCGAGGATCATCAGCGCCGCCGTGCCGAGGATCACGAACGACGCCACCGAACGGAGGACCGAGCCGATCGCCTGCGAACGCTGGCGGCGGCGCTCCACGTTCACCAGAAGCCCACCGAGCGCCGTGCCGTCGACGGCCTGCGCCGTGCGGTTCATGCGGTCTATCAGCTTGGTGATGGCGCGCCGGATCAGGACCCGCAGGACGACCGCTATGGCGACGATCAGCAGGATGCGGAGCCCGATGCTGAGCCAGGTCGACCAGTTCTGCTCCACCCAGCTCGCGGCGTTCGTCGCGCTCTCCTGGGCGTCTTCCAGGGTCGGGGGCTTCGTCGACTTGTCGTCCGGGTCCGATCCGGCCGCCGACAGGACGGACAAGAGCACGGCAGGTACCTCCAGGCATAGCGGTCTGCCCAGAAGATGCGCCGGGCAGAGACACCACACTAACGGGGCATTGTGTGTGGATCGTTGTCATGTTCGAGGGAGAGACGGTGTTCACCTGGGGAAGATGAGGGTGACGTACAGGTGTGGTCGAAAACACTCCGAGCCCGTTACCAGGACATGGTGGCGCTTGGACCAGGCATGAGGGGAGACTGGCTACAGATCGTCCCGGCGCGAGCCACGCGCCGCCGGCGTACAAGGAGGCATCCGTGCCGCACGTCCTGGTCCTCAATGCGTCGTACGAGCCACTGGGTGTCGTACCGCTCCGCCGCGCGCTCGTCCTCGTCCTGGAGAACAAGGCTCTCTGCCTCGAGGAATCCGGCGCCTTCATGCACAGCGCAACGCGCACTGTCCCCGCACCCAGCGTGGTCCGCCTCAAGCGGTTCGTCCGGGTCCCTTACAGGGGGCCCGTTCCTCTGACCAGGCGGGCGCTCTTCGCCCGCGACGGCGGTCGGTGCATGTACTGCGGTGGCGTCGCAACCAGCGTCGACCACGTCATTCCGAAGAGCCGTGGCGGTCAGCACGCCTGGGAAAATGTGGTGGCTTCCTGCCGCCGCTGCAATCACGTCAAGGCCGACCGGCACCTCCTGGAGCTGGGATGGCGCCTGCGTCACAAGCCCGCGCCGCCCTCGGGGCTCGCGTGGCGCATCATCGGGACCGGGCATAGGGATCCGCGCTGGCTGCCGTACTTGCAGCCGTTCGGCGCGGACGACGCGATGGCTCGGATCGACGGCATTTCTGCCTAGCAAACGATCCGGGCCTTTGTTGTACGTGAACGCGTGAACGCGTGAACGCGTACGACGCGAGTGTGTACGCGGTCGTCAGTCGTCGGCGACCGCGTACGCCTCCACCGACCACAGCGAGTAACCGAAGCGCGTCGCCCGCTTGTCGCCCTGTATGCGGATGTAGCGGGTGTCACGCGCGTCCATGCGGACCGCCTCGCGGCCGCCCTTGCCGTCCTTCACCGTCGCCGCCGTGCGCCACGTCCTGCCGTCGGCCGACGTCTGCACGCGGTAGCCCGCCGCGTACGCGTCCTGCCAGCGAAGGACCACCTGGCCGAGCCTGACCGGCTCGGCCAGCTCCAGCTGCCACCAGGCGTTGTCGTTTGCCGGGGACGACCAGCGGGTCTTCGGGTCGCCGTCGTTGGCGCCGGACGCCGGGAAGTCCTTCGTCTCGTCGCCGGACGACGACGCCTTCGCGCCGCGCGCCAGATCGCGGCCTTCGGTGCGCGGGAAGGCGCGGATCGAGACGGTCTTGGTCTGGCCGTCGAACGTGACGGGAATCTCGTACGTTCCCGAGCGCGTGCCCGCGGGGACGGTCACATCCACCGGGACGTCCACCTCGGTGCCGCGCGGCAGCGTGGACCTCTCCGGGGTGCGGACCTCGATGCCCTTGGGGGCCTTGGCCGTGACCTCGCCCCGCACGTCCCCGGGCCGCAGCGAGAGCAGCCTGGCCGTGACGCGCTGCGGGCCGCCGCCGATCTCCGCGTCGGCCTCCGTGCGGGCCAGCGAGAACTTGGCGGCGGGGGCGTCGGCGTACCAGGGCACGACATGGCGGACGGTGCCCTCGGTGACGGTGACCCGCACCGCGTCGGCGCGCTCGTCCTTGGCCTCGGCCTCCGTGAAACCGCTGCCGGACAGGGCGCCGATGCGACGCCAGCCCTCACCGGGGACGTGCGCCTCGACGCTGCCCTTCGTGCCGGGGTCGGTCAGCGCCGTCACCGCGGCGAGGGGGCGGGCCCGGGGCACGCGGACCGTCGCGCGGTCCGACGCCTGGTCGCTGTCGAGCCCCACCCAGGTGCCGTACGCCTTCTGCGCCCGGGCCAGGAAGGGGTCGAGGACGCCCTTGCCGACCGTCACCTGTGCGGCCTTCAGCTCCTTCTGGAGTCCGGCCAGGGTGCGCGAGGCGCGCCAGGCGGCGGCGCCGTCCCCCTTGGACTGTGCGCGCAGCATGTCGACCGCCGTCTCGCCGGCCTCGCCATAGCGGGCCAACTGCTGGATCCAGGGCCCGACTTCGGCGTCCAGATCGCTGTCGGCGAGCCGCCGCGGCGCCTCCTTCATGACGGTGAACGCGTCGCGCAGCGCCTGCCCCGACTTCTCGATGCGGGCCTTGTCGGCCGTCGTACGGGCGCGCCAGAGGCCGTCCATGAGCGGCCGCAGATACGCCGACTCGTCCGCGCCGAGGACGGACGACGCGTCATTGCCCGCGAGGGCGCGCAGGGCGCCCCGCGCCTTCGCGTCGCCGCCCGAGAGGTCGTCGATCGCGGCGAGCCAGGACTCGTGCGGGCGGTAGGCGCGGGGGTTCCACGCGTAGTCGGCGGCGGTGAACAGCGGGATGCGGGACGCCGACGGCTGCTCCATCGCGTTGCCGAGCAGCGCCGCGGAGCCGGTGGCCACGGCGGGCTCACGGCCCGTGTAGGGGCCGAGGAAGATCCGGTCCTGTGCGAAGTCGTTGACCGGGTAGTTGTCCATCGTCACCAGCGGGTGCGAGCCGAACGCCTCGCGGGCGCCCGCCAGTTCGCGCCCGGTGATGGTCTTGGGGACGACACCGACACCGGTCCAGGCGACCTCGATGCCACGGTCCAGTTCCGCCGCGACGGCGTCGCGGTACGCGGTCGAGCCGTCCTGGAAGTACTCGGTCGGCATGAGGGAGAGCGGCTTCGCGTCCGGGTGGCGCTCGGCGAGGTGCGCGGCAACGGCGTTGGCGACCCGGGCCTGCGCCTTCGCGGCGGCCTCGGGCCCCGACCCGAAGGTCTCGGCGTCCTGGTCGCAGTGCCATTCGCTGTAGCTGACGTCCTGGAACTGCAGCTGGAAGGCGCGCACGCCAAGCGCCCACATCGCGTCGATCTTGCGGTTGAGGGCCCTGACGTCCTTGTCCGACGACATGCACATGGCCTGGCCGGGGGCGACGGCCCAGGCGAGCGTCACGTGATTGCGCTTGGCGCGGTCGGCGAGGGCGCGGAAGTCGGCGCGCTGGTCGGCGGGGTACGGCTCGCGCCAGCGGGCCTGGCGGTAGAGGTCGTCGCCGGGCGCGTAGAGGTACCGGTTCTGCTTGGTGCGGCCCATGAAATCCAGCTGGTCCAGGCGCTGTTCGCGGGTCCAGGGGGTGCCGTAGAAGCCCTCCGTCATGCCGCGCACCGCGGTGCCTGGCCAGTCGCGGATGTTCACGCCGGGGACGGTCTTCCCGGAGCGCAGCTGCTTCAGGGTCTGCACGCCGTGGAAGAGGCCGTCGTCGCCGGCTCCGGAGAGGGCGATGGTCTCCTGCCCGGCGACGCGGCCCACCGCGAGGCGGTAGCCGCCGGACGGGAGGTCCCTGCGGTCGCGGGCGCGGAGGGCGCGCAGGGCCTGGTCGGCGCCGGTGCCGTCGACGCGGACGATCAGACGGCTGCCGCCGGCGGGGAGCCGCTCCCCGTCCTGCACCTCGGTGATCTCGCGGGCGCCCGCGTCCCGCAGGAGGGTGCGGAGCGCTTCCATGGCGTACGGGTCCGGGGCGCGGCCGCCGGTCGCCGCCGTGACCAGGACGACCTCGTCGGTGACGGTGACCGGTGCTCCGGCGGCGGTCATCGACTGGGGTCGGGGCCAGACCGGGGGGAGGGCGTCGGACTCCCGGTCGTCGTCCGGGGTGGTGGCGGGGGCGCCGGGCTGTCCGGGGATGCCCGGGGCTGCGACGGCGCCGGGGGCGCCGCTGAGTGCGCCTGCGATGACGGCGACGGCGATGGCGGCCGCGCCCTTCCTGCGCCGCAGCTGCACGGCCCTCTCCTTGTTGTCCCTTGTGCTGATGATCACGTGTGGTGCGTCTGTTGTCTCAGGGTGTCACTGAGCCCACCACTCGGGTGGCGGGGGTGTCAACGGCGGTGGGGGTTGTGGGGGGTTTCTCCCTTCTCCGGCCCGCAGCTGCGGGCCGAGCCCCGGAAAGGAAGATCTTGCGGGGAGCGTGCCCTTTGGGAAACGAATGTGAGCACGCGCACGTTCATACAACGGATATGTCTGCGAACCCGCGCACTGGGTAGGGCTGCGATGACCTGCCCCCTGAAAAGGAGCTCCCACGTGGCCGCTTCGGCGAATCTCCTCCTCTCCGCCCTCTCCAAACAGGTCTCGGACCCCGACTCGGGACTCGATGGCTCCTGCTCCTGCGGCTGCCTCGAACCGCCCCTGACCAGTGAGCCCCCGCTCGCGGACGCCGCCCCCCTCACCAGCGAGCCGCCGCTCGCCGACGCCGCGCCGCTGACCAGCGAGCCGACCTCCACCGGCACGGCCTCGGGCCTGGACTACATGGGGGTCTAGATGGCCCCACCCGGAGCTGCCGCCGGCGAACCTTCCGGGCTTTCACGCCTCGCCGCCTGTCACGGCGTGGCGACTTCTTACTCCCCGTCCCCGGACCGCACGGTCCCGGCCGCGGACGCCGCCGTCGTCGCGGCCCTGGCCGCCCTCGACGTGGACGCGAGCACACCCGAGGCGATCCGGGATGCCCTCACGGCGTACGAGACCGGGCGGCGGGCACGGCTGCTGCCGCCGACGGTGGTGGTGTGGCAGGGCGGGCCCGAGCAGGCCGAGCCCTGGGCAGGCCTGCCGGGCGGTACGCGCATGGCGGTCCGCACCGAGCGGGGAGAGCGCCTGGAGTGGGAGACGCCGGCCGAGCCTCCGCGACCGCTGCCGCACGGCGTGCACCGGATGCGGGCCACCGTCCCCGGCGGGCAGAGCGCGGGCGCGCATCTCATCGTCGCCCCCTACCGCCTCCCGCCCCCGCCCGAGCGGACCCACGGCCTGCTGGTCCAGCTCTACTCACTGCTCTCCGCCCGTTCCTGGGGCATGGGCGACCTCGGCGACCTGGCCGAGCTCGTGGCCTGGTCGGGGCGGGCCGTCGGCGCGGGGTTCGTACAGGTCAATCCCTTGCACGCCGCGGTCCCCAAACCGCAGGGCGGGCCGTCGGACCCCTCCCCGTACCGCCCCTCGTCACGCCGCTTCCCCGATCCCGTACATCTGCGCATCGAGGAGATCCCCGAGTACGCGTACCTGCGGGGCGAGGCCCGCGACCGGGTCGACGCGCTCTCCCGCAACGCCGCACGCCTGCGTGAATCGGTCCTCCACGAGGGCGAGTTGATCGACCGTGACGCGGTCTGGGCGCTCAAGCTCGAAGCCCTCGAACTGATCGCGCGGGTCCCGCTCGGCCCCGGCCGGAGAGCCGCGTACAACGAGTTCATCGCCGAGCACGGCGAGGCGCTCGAGGACCACGCCACCTGGTGCGCGCTCGCCGAGCTGCACGGCCCCGACTGGCACGCCTGGCCCGCCCCGCTGCGGGACCCGGTCTCGTCCCCGACCGCCCGCGCCCGCCGCGACGCGATGGACCGCGTCGACTTCCACAGCCGCCTCGCCTGGCTCACCGACGCCCAGCTCGCCGCCGCGCAGCGCACCGCGCGCGACGCGGGCATGGGCATCGGCCTCGTCCACGACCTCGCGGTCGGCGTGCACCCGGGCGGCGCCGACGCGTGGGCACAGCAGCGGCACTTCGCCGCCCGCATGTCGGTGGGCGCCCCGCCGGACGCGTTCAACGCGCGCGGCCAGGACTGGGGCCTGCCGCCCTGGCGCCCCGACCGCCTCGCCGAGTCCGGGTACGCCCCCTACCGCGCCCTGTTGCGCGGACTGCTCCGGCACGCGGGCGCACTGCGCGTCGACCACGTGATGGGGCTCTTCCGCCTCTGGTGGGTCCCCGAGGGCCGCGCGCCCACGGACGGGACGTACGTCCACTACGACGCGGAGGCGATGCTCGCGATCCTCTGCCTGGAGGCGCACCGCGCGGGCGCCCTCGTCATCGGCGAGGACCTCGGCACCGTGGCGCCCGGCGTCCGCGAGACCCTGCGCGGGCACGGCGTGCTCGGCACCTCCGTGCTCTGGTTCGAGCGGGACTGGGAGGGCACGGGCCGGCCGCTGCCGCCCGAGCGGTGGCGCGCCGACTGCCTGGCCACCGCCACCACGCACGACCTGCCGTCCACCGCGGCCCGCATCACCGGCGAGCACGTCCAACTCCGGCACCGCCTGGGCCTGTTGACCCGCCCGGCGGAGGTGGAGGGCGCCGCGGCCGCGGCCGACGTACGGGAGTGGCTCGGACTCCTGGCCCGGCTCGGCATGCTGCCGGGCGGCGGCGGTCACGAGGAGGACGAGATCCGCGCCGTACACCGCTTCCTGCTCGCGACGCCGGCCCGCATGGTGGGCGTCTGGCTGCCGGACGCGGTCGGCGACCGGCGCCCGCAGAACCTGCCGGGCACCCTGGGCGAGTATCCGAACTGGCGGCTGCCGATCGCGGACGCCGAAGGCCGCCCCGTCACCCTGGAGGAACTGGCCGCGTCACCCCGTCTGCACGCGTTCATGGACGTGTTCCGCGGCCGCGGCCAGGGCCGCGGTCGCACTCGTACGGCACCCCCGGGCGCGCGCCCCGTTTAGCTGTTCGCTACGTTGGCACCGTGGACAAGAAGAACGCCCTGCGCGCCGGCGCCCTGGCTTCCGGTACGACGCTGATGATGCTGCTCATGTCGTCCCCCGCGCTCGCGCTCACGCGCGACGACGGCGACGACCCGGGTCCGGGCCTGAGCGTGATCGACACGCTCGGCCTCTATGTCGTGGCGCCCATCGTGCTGTTCCTGGTGATCGCGGGCCTCGTGATGGTCGGTGACAAGACCCGCAAGCAGGAGAAGCAGGGCTGACGCCGCACTTCACTTACTGAGTACTTCTTGAGTACTTCCTGAGCTCTCCGTAGGGGGCGCTCTTGATCGACGTACGTTGATCAAGAGCGCCCCCTACGCGTTTTCAGGGCTGCTCCGCCGTCAGATAGCGCTGAACCGTGGGGCCGAGCCAGTCCGCGATCTCCTCGCGGGTCAGCTCGACGGTCGGCGGGAACCGCAGCACGTACCGGGTCAGGGCCATGCCGAGGATCTGTGAGGCGACGAGCCCGGCCCGGGTCCGGGCGGCGGCGGGTTCGGGGCAGACGCTCAGGGCCACCGGCAGGAGCTGCTGCCGGAAGATGGCCTGCGTGCGCTCGGCCCCCGCCGTGTTGGTGATCCCGGCGCGGAGCAGCGCGGTGAGCACGTCGGCCTCGTCCCAGATGTCGATGAAGTGCGTGACAAGCACCCGCCCGATGTCCTCGCGCGGTGTGTGCGCGAGGTCCGGAAGGCGCAGGTCGACGGTCATGGCCGCCTCGAAGAGGCCTTCCTTGCTGCCGAAGTAGCGCATCACCATCGACGGGTCGATCTTCGCGTCCTTGGCGATGGCGCGGATGGTCGCGCGCTCGTACCCGTCGGCGGCGAACCGCTCGCGGGCCGCGGCGACGATGGCGGCGCGAGTGCTGTCGGAACGGCGTGCGACCGGGGGCGTCGATGTCATGCCAACAAGCGTAGGCCAACACCTGTTGACAGTCCAGGGTGCCGGCTCTACGTTAGCCAACAAGCGTTGACCAACACGTGTTGACCAACAAGCGTTGGCATAAGGAGGCAGCCATGAACGACACCACTGTCATCGTCGTCGGTTCCGGCCCCACCGGTCTGCTGCTCGCGGGCGACCTCGCCGTCGCGGGCGTACCGGTCACGGTCATCGAGAGGCGCGCACCCGGGATCAGCAATCTGTCGCGCGCCATGGTCCTGCACGCCCGCACCCTGGAGCAGTTCGACGCCCGGGGGCTCGCCGACGAGGTCGAGGCCAAGGGGGAGGCGCTCGGCGCGCTGCGCATCTTCCGGCACCTCTCCTTCGACCTCGAAGAGCTGCCCTCCCGCTTCCGTCACCTCCTCGTCCTGCCGCAGTACGAGGTGGAGAAGGTCCTGAAGCGGCGTGCGGACGACGCCGGGGTGCGCTTCGAGTACGACACCGAGGTCACCGGCCTGACGCAGGACGCGGACGGGGTGCGCCTCGAAGTCCGCGGCCCCGGCGGGGAGTCGGGCACCCGCAGGGCCGCCTATGTGGTCGGCGCGGACGGGCTGCACAGTGCGGTGCGCGAGGCGGTCGGCCTGCCCTTCCCCGGCAGGTCCGTGATCCGCTCGCTCGTCCTCGCCGACGTCAGGCTCGCCGAGAAGCCCGCCTCGATGCTCACGGTGAACGCCGCCGGTGATGCCTTCGCCTTCATCGCGCCCTTCGCGGACGGCTACTACCGCGTCATCGGCTGGAACCGCGCCCGCAACGTCCCCGACAGCGAGCCGCTCGACCTCGACGAGGTCAAGGAGATCACCCGCAGCGCGCTCGGCCGCGACTACGGCATGTACGACGCCCGCTGGATGTCCCGCTTCCACAGTGACGAGCGGCAGGCGCCCGCCTACCGCGTCGGCCGGGTCTTCCTCGCCGGTGACGCCGCGCACGTCCACAGCCCGGCGGGCGGGCAGGGCATGAACACCGGTCTCCAGGACGCCGCGAACCTCAGCTGGAAGCTGGCCGCGGCGGTCGAAGGCCGCGCCCCGGAAGGGCTGTTGGACAGCTACCAGGCCGAGCGGCACCCCGTCGGCAAGATGGTCCTGCGCAGCAGCGGCGGCATGGTCAGGCTCGCGATGGCCAAGCGCCCGTGGACGCTGGCCGCCCGCGCCGCGGTCGCCGCCTTCGTCAACCGCGCCCCGCGGGTCCGCGCCAAGGTGCTCGGCCAGATCACGGGCGTCGGTTACGCCTACCCGGCCCCCAAGGACGCCCATGACCTCGCGGGTCGCAGGGCCCCGGATGTCGCGCTCCGGGAGGGGCGGCTCTACGAGGCGCTGCGCGAGGGCGAGTTCGTACTGATCCGCCCGGAGGGTGCGGAGCACGAGCCGGCCTCGCACGGCCGGACCGTGGTGGCGCACTGGGCCGGCGACCGGCGTACGACGGTCCTGGTCCGCCCCGACGGGTACGTCGCGTGGGCGGCGGAGGAAGCGGACGCGGGGGCTGTGGGGGCGGCGCTCGCGGAATGGGGAACCAACTAGCACCATTCGCTATCCCTTAATGAAATAGTCGAAAAGTTTCGATAGACATGACTGGTTGGGAGGGGCGACAGTAGTCCGGCAACCAGCCAACCCCCGGGCCGCCCGGGAGAAAGACAAGGGATACAACGTGACTGTCCTGGACCGGACCCCCCTCACCACCGCGTCGACCGCGACGACGAGCGAGCCGGAGCGGGCGCCGCGCGCCGCCCGCCCGATCGGCGTCGGCCTCGCCCTCGCGGCGCTCGCCACGGTCGTCTGGTCGGGCAGCTTCGTCACCTCCCGGGCCCTGCACGACAGCGTGCCGCCCATCCAGCACGCGTTCTGGCGGTGGATCATCGCCATCGTGGCCGTCGCGCCGTTCGCGGCACGGCAGACCTGGCGGCAACGGGCCCTGCTCCGCAGGCACTTCCGCTTCCTGCTCCTGGCGTCCTTCCTGGGCATCACGGTCTACAACACCCTGGTGAACCAGGCGGCGATGACCACCACCGCGGGCAACATGGGCATGATCATGGCCGCTTCACCGGTCCTGATGGCGGTGTACGAACGCGTCGGCGGTACCCGGCTCGGGGCGCGCCGCGTGACGGGCATGCTGATCGCCTGCGCGGGCGTGCTGATCCTTGTCTCCGGGGGCTCCCTCTCCATGGACTTCGCGGTCGGTGACCTGTGGGTGATCGCGGGGGCGATCTCGTTCGGCTCGTACAGCGCGCTGCTCAAGCGCAAGCCCGCCGAGATCGGCGGACTGCCGTTCCTCTTCGCGGCGTTCGTGCTGGGTGCGCTGATGCTGCTTCCGGTGTTCGTGGCGAGCCATGTCATCCAGGGCGGCTTCGAGCCGACGGTCGGCACGGTCTCCCCGCTCCTCTACGTCGGCGTGGTGTCCTCGGCGGTCGCCTTCTTCGCCTGGAACAAGGCGATCTCGATCATCGGCGCGGCCCGTGCCGGAGTCGTCTACTACCTCCAGCCGGTGTGCGTGGCCCTGCTGTCCTTCGCGGTGCTCGGCGAGGCGATGGGGTGGCTGCAGGTCATGTGCATGGGGCTGATCCTGGGCGGGGTCGTGCTCGGCTCCGCCGGCAGGGCGAAGTGACGCGGCGCCGCGCGGGGGTGCGGGGCGATGCTGCGGGCTGACGGGCGCGGCCCGGTGGGTACGTTGGCTTCCATGAGCGAGTGGGACATCAAGAAACTGCAGATCCTGCGTACGTTGAGCGAGCGGGGCACGGTGACCGCGACGGCGCAGGCGCTGCGGATGACGCCGTCGGCGGTGTCGCAGCAACTGTCCAACCTCGCCAAGCAGCTGGGGGTGCCGCTGCTCGAGGCGCACGGCCGCCGGGTGCGCCTGACGGACGCGGCGCACCTCGTCCTGCGGCACGCGGAGGCGGTCTTCGCGCAACTGGAGCGTGCGGACGCCGAGTTGGCGGCGTATGCGCACGGGGAGGCCGGGGAGGTGCGGGTCGGGGCGTTCTCGACCGCCGTGCCCGCGCTCGTCGTGCCGGCGGTGCGGGCGCTGCGGGCGGCGGCGCCCGGCATCTCCGTACGGGTGCGCGAGACGGAGGCGGCGGAGGCGTACGAGCTCCTCGCGGCGGGGGAGGTGGACGTGGCGCTGTCCCTCGCGGTCCAGGCGCCGGCATCGCCCGACGCGGACACGCGCTTCACGCGGGAGTCGCTGCTTGCCGACCCGTTGGACGTGGCGCTGCCGGGGGATCATCCGCTTGCGTCGGCGGAGGGGCTGCGGCTCGCCGATCTCGCGGGCGAGCCGTGGATCTTCGGGGGAAGCGGGCCGTGGTCCGAGATCACGCGGGCGGCGTGCGAGGGGGCGGGCTTCTCGCCGGAACAGGCGCACTCCGCGTCCGGCTGGACGGCGATCCTCGCCATGGTGGAGGCGGGGATGGGGGTGGCGCTGGTCCCGAGGATGGCGGCGGCCAGCCGTGACGGCGTGACGATGCGGGAACTCTCCGCCGACCGGCCTCGCCGCCACGTGGTGGCGGCGGTGCGCCGGGGCGCCTCAGCGGGAGCCGCCGTCGCCCGAGTCCTCACGGCCCTCCGCGAGGCGGTCCCGGAGCGGGGGCTTCGGTGACCCGGTGCTTGATTGGCGCCGGGGCCGCCCGGTTGTCCCGAGGTTGGCGGTTCCGGGCCGGGAGTCAAGGGCGCTCCGCTGCGCTACGCGTCGGCTGCGCCGATTCCGCTGCGCTCCACCCTTGACACCCAACCCTCCACCGCAAGAAGCGAATTGACCGGGCGGCCACGAAAGGGGGCTCTCGGGACTGCGGGGATGGGTCATCCGGCTTGTCTGCCGGGTGCGGACTGGTTCGTCGCAGCGTGCCGTGAGGTGGAGGGGTGCGCGGCCGGTCCGGGGATGGGTGCTGGTCTCGTCAAGCGTCTGGCGACCGGATCTTCCGGGGTGACCGTCACGCATCAGAGGCTGGGGGGTGGGGGACCTACTTTGGAAAAGTAGTGTTCTGACACAAGGGGGGCGCGCGGCACTGCGAAACGCAACTTTCCCAAAGTAGGTCCCCCACCCCCTCTCTCTCCCTCTCTCTCCCTCTCTCCTGCTCCCTCTCTCCTGGCCGGGCCGGGAGATCCGGGCGGCAGACGCTTGACGAAGCCGGGACCCATCCCCGAGCCGGCCGCGCAGCCCTTCCACCCCTCCCACTTGGCTGCGCTGCTACGAACTGGTCTGCACCCGGCAGGAAAGCGGGACGCCCCAAGGATCCGTCCCCGTGAGCCCCGCTTCGTGGCCGCCCGGTCGTCTTCCTTCTCGCGGTGGAGGGGTGGGTGTCAAGGGTGGAGCGAAGCGGAATCGGCGCAGCCGACGCGACGAAGGAGCGCCCTTGACTCCCGGCCCGGAACCGCCAACCTCAGGACAACCGGGCGGCCCCGGCGCCAACTCGACGCCGGGACACCAGTCAGAGGGCTACGCGTCGGCCGACTGGGCCCGCAGGGCGCGCTCCACGCCCGCGCGGGACTCCGTGATCAGGCGGCGCAGGGCCGCCGAGGGGGAGGCCGAGGAGAGCCATGCGTCCGTGGCGTCCAGGGTCGCCTGGGAGACCTGGAGCGACGGGTACAGGCCCACCGCGATCTGCTGTGCCATCTCGTGCGAACGGGAGTCCCACGCGTCCTTGACCGCCGCGAAGAACTTCTCCGTGTAGGGGGCCAGAAGTTCGCGCTGGTCCGTCTGGACGAAGCCGCCGATCACCGCCTCCTGGATCGCGTTCGGGAGCTTGTCCGACTCGACGACCGAGGCCCATGCCTCGGCCTTCGCGGCAGCCGTCGGCCGCGCAGCCCGCGCCGACGCCGCGTGCCGCTCGCCCGCCGCCGTCTTGTCGCGCTCCAGCTCCGCCGCGATTCCGGCCTCGTCGAGCCGGCCCGTCGCCGCGAGCCGGTGCACGAACGCCCAGCGCAGCTCCGTGTCGACGGCCAGGCCCTCGACCGACTGCTTGGCGGAGAGGAGTTCCTCCAGGAGCGTCAGCTGCTGCTCCGTACGCGCCGTCGCCGCGAACGCCCGCGCCCACGCCAGCTGGTGGTCGCTGCCCGGCTCCGCCGAGCGCAGGTGCGAGAGCGTCGCCTCGGTCCAGCGGGCCAGCGCCTCCTCGCGTCCGGACGGCGCCGCGTACAGGTCGAGCGCCAGCTTCACCTGACGGTGCAGGGACTGCACGACCCCGATGTCCGACTCCTTCGCGATGCCGGAGAGGACCAGCGCGAGATAGTCCCGCGTCGGCAGCTCCGCGTCCCGCGTCATGTCCCACGCCGACGCCCACGACAGCGCCCGCGGCAGCGAGGCCTCGAAGTAACCGATGTGGTCCGTCACATACGCGAGCGACTCCGCGTCCAGGCGGACCTTCGCGTAGGAGAGGTCGTCGTCGTTGAGCAGGATCACGGCCGGGCGCACGCGGCCCACCAGCTCGTCCACCGCGGTCAGTTCGCCGTCCACGTCCAGTTCCACGCGGTCCGTGCGCAGCAGCTTGCCGGATGCGTCGTCCATGTCGTACAGGCCGATCGCGATCCGGTGCGGGCGCAGTGTCGGCTCGCCCTTCGCGCCCGCCGGGAGCGCCGGCGCCTCCTGCTTGACCGCGAATGAGGTGATCTTGCCCGACGTGTCGACGTCGACGACCGGACGCAGGACGTTGATGCCCGCCGTTTCAAGCCACTTCTTCGACCACGTCTTGAGGTCGCGTCCGCTCGTCTCCTCAAGGGCGCCGAGCAGATCGGAAAGGCGCGTGTTGCCGAACGCGTGCGCCTTGAAGTACGCCTGCACGCCGCGGAAGAACTCGTCCATGCCGACGTACGCGACGAGCTGCTTGAGCACGCTCGCGCCCTTGGCGTACGTGATGCCGTCGAAGTTGACCAGGACGTCGTCGAGGTCGCGGATGTCCGCCATGATCGGGTGCGTGGAGGGCAGCTGGTCCTGGCGGTACGCCCACGTCTTCATGGAGTTGGCGAACGTCGTCCAGGAGTGCGGCCAGCGCGAGTTCTCCGCGTACGCCTGGCAGGCGATCGACGTGTACGTGGCGAACGACTCGTTCAGCCACAGGTCGTTCCACCACTCCATCGTCACCAGGTCGCCGAACCACATGTGGGCCAGCTCGTGGAGGATGGTTTCCGCGCGCGTCTCGTACGCCGCGTCCGTCACCTTCGAACGGAACACGTACTGGTCGCGGATGGTCACCGCGCCCGCGTTCTCCATCGCGCCCGCGTTGAACTCCGGCACGAAGAGCTGGTCGTACTTGGCGAAGGGGTACGCGTAGTCGAACTTCTCCTGGAACCAGTCGAAGCCCTGCCGCGTCACCTCGAAGATCGCGTCCGAGTCGAGGAACTCGGCCAGCGAGGGCCGGCAGTAGATGCCGAGCGGAACCGACTGGCCGCCAGGACCCTCGTACGAACTGTGGACCGAGTGATACGGACCGACGATGAGCGCCGTGATGTACGTCGACATGCGCGGCGTCGGATCGAAGACCCAGACGTCACCGCTCGGCTCGGGAGTCGGGGAGTTGGAGACCACCGTCCAGCCCGTCGGCGCCTTCACGGTGAACTGGAACGTCGCCTTGAGGTCGGGCTGTTCGAACGACGCGAAGACGCGGCGCGCGTCGGGGACCTCGAACTGCGTGTAGAGATAGGCCTGTTGGTCGACCGGGTCGACGAAGCGGTGCAGGCCCTCGCCGGTGTTGGTGTAGTCGCAGTCGGCGACGACCTTCAGCTCGTTCGGCCCGGCCTCGAGGTGCTTGAGCGCGATGCGCGCGTCACGGAAGACCGCCGCGACGTCCAGCGAGTGGCCGTTCAGGACCACCTCGTGGACCGCGGGGGCCACCAGGTCGATGAAGGTCTCGGCGTTCGCCTCCGCGGAGTCGAAGCGCACCGTGGTCACGGACCGGTAGGTGCCGCCCTCTTGCGCGCCGGAGAGGTCGAGATCGATCTCGTACGAATCAACGGTGAGCAGCTTCGCCCGCTGCTGCGCCTCTTCGCGGGTCAGATTGGTGCCGGGCACGCGGTCATCTCCTCAGGTACGTCAGGTACGACTTGTGGCGTTTCCGGTCATCCTTCCACGAGGCCGCGGGAGCGTGCCGGGGCATTGTCCGGTGGCCGACATGCGGCATTGTTCGCCGCCCGTCGTGCCGCTAGCATCCGCGCGGCGAGGAACGCCCCGGGGGGAGCGCTCATGGCACGTTCACGTTCACGATTACGGCCACGATTACGCGGCGCGGGGCGGGCGGTGCCGCAGCCATGATCGACGTACTCGTCGCGGGAGCCGGGATCGGCGGACTGACCACCGCCCTCGGTCTGCACGCCGCGGGCATCGAGGTGCGGGTCGTGGACGCGGCGGACGCGCTGCGCCCCGTCGGCGTCGGCATCAACCTACTTCCGCACGCGGTACGGGAGTTGACGGAACTCGGCCTCGGCGCCGAGCTGGCCGCCACGGCCGTGCCGACCGCCGAGATGATCCACTTCGACCGGCACGGCAACCACATCTGGAGCGAGCCGCGGGGCGTCGCGCGCGGCCACCACTGGCCGCAGTACTCGCTGCACCGGGGCGCCCTGCAGATGCTCCTGCTCGACGCCGTGCGCGACCGGCTCGGCGAGCACGCCGTGCGCACGGGCACGGCGTTCGTGCGGTACGCCGAGACCGAGGGGTCCCGGTCGGTGCTCGTCACGCTGCGGGACGTGGCGCGCGGGCGGGAGTACGCGGTGCCCGCGCGGGCCCTGATCGGCGCCGACGGGCTCTACTCGGCGGTGCGGGCGCGGCTGCACCCCGGGGAGGGGCCGCCGCTGTGGAACGGCATCCGGATGTGGCGGGGCGTCACCGAGTGGGAGCCGGTGCTCGGCGGGCGCACCATGGCCATCGCGGGCAGCAACGCGAGCGTGAAGCTGGTCGTCTACCCGATCTCCCGGGAGGCGGAGACGCGGGGGCGGGCGCTGCTCAACTGGGTGGCCGAGGTGCGGTTTCCCGTCCACCACCACGGGGTGGCGGGGCCCGTCGACTGGAACCGCTCGGGGCGGCTTTCCGACGTGCTTCCGCACTTCGCCGGGTGGCGCATCGGCGATCTCGACGTGCCGGCGCTGCTTGCCTCGACGGGGCGGATCCTGGAGTACCCGATGGTGGACCGGGATCCGCTGCCGTGGTGGGGGCAGGGTCCCGTGACGCTCCTCGGGGACGCGGCGCATCCGATGTACCCCGTGGGGTCGAGCGGGGGCTCCGAGGCGGTGCTCGACGCACGGGTCCTCGCCCGCTGCCTGGCCTTTGCCGGGCCGGACCGGGTGGGGGGACTGCGGGCCTACGAGGCCGAGCGGTGGGCGTCCGCGAACGCGGTGGTCCTGGCGAACCGGGCGATGCCGGCGGACACGGTCCTCCGGACGGTTGCGGAGCGGGCGCCGGAGGGATTTGTGCGGGTGGAGGACGTGCTGACGGAGGGGGAGCTGGCGGAGCTGGGGGAGGGGTATCGGCGGATGCGGGGGGCTTGGTAGGGGTGGTCTGAACCGCCGCTTCGCGGCGGATCTTTTCCCGCCCACCCACCCGATTGCCCCGCAGCTGCCCACCCATCCAGCCCGTCCGGCGTTTGAGGACGAACTCGGCGGAGCCGCAAATGTCACAGCCGGGAAGGGGCGGGGTTGGGGAAAGTTCACGTCTGAAATCCGCCAGCCCCCACCCACCCGCACGCGCGACCCTCGACCCATGGCCACCACCTCATACACTCCCCGCCCCATCGACCCCCTCGCCCTCAAACAGCTCCGTGAGACCGACGACGCGGGGCGGCCCTGCGCGCCCTACACGGACAGCACCGGCGGCGACCCCCTCCGCTGCTGTCTGCGGCCCATCGCCCCCGGCGAGCGCGTCGCCCTCGTCTCGTACGCGCCGCTGCGGCGCTGGGCCGCGGACACCGGCGCCACCCCCGGTGCCTACGACGAGCAGGGGCCCGTCTTCATCCACGCGGAGGACTGCGCGGGACCCGCCGGGGAGGGTTACCCCTTCGCCCGCCCGGGAGCCCTCCGCACCCTGCGCCGCTACAACGCCGAAGGCCGCATCATCGGCGGCCGCCTCTTCGAGATCCCCGAGGACACCACCGGCGGCTTCGACACCGCCTTCGCGGAGGCCTTCGCCGACCCCGAGGTCGCCCTCGTACACGTCAGGGCCGTCGAGTACGGCTGCTTCCACTTCGAGGTGCGGCGGCCCTGACGCTCGACGCGGCGACCGCCCGTGCGAACGCCCGCACCCGCTCCGTCTCCGCGTCCCGGTGCCACACCATCCCGAGCACCGAGTCCGGCAGCCCCTCCACCGGCACGAACGTGACGTCACGGCGGCCGTGATACTCCGCCGTGGGACTGCACAGCAGCATCGCGCCCCGCCCCGCCGCGACCAGCGTCAGCCCTTCCTGGAGGGTGCGCACCTCCGGCGCGGGCGCGGCGGAAGGGGCGTGCGCCTCGCGCCAGTACGCCGGCGCCGGAGCCGCCGCCGCGATCAGCGGAGTGTCCGTCAGCTCGGCCGCGCTCAGCAACTCCCGGCCCGCGAAGGGGTGGCGTACCGACACGGCGACGTTCTGCGGCTGGCGGGAGAAGAGCGGGCCGAGGACCAGGTCCGGTTCCGCCACCGGAAGGAGCACGATCGCGGTGTCCACCGCGCCGTGCCGCACCGCACCGAAGGGGTCCGCGAAGGGGATCTCCACGATCTCCGTCACGCACGCCGGATGCTGTTCCTGGAAGTCCGTGATCGCCTCCATCAACCGCGCGTCCGCCGTCCCCTGGAAACCGATCCGCAGCCGCCCAGAGACCCCCCGCGCCGCCTCCCGCGCCGAGTCCACCGTGGCGCTCAACGCCTCGTACGCCGGGCGCAGTTCGGCAAGGAAACGCTCACCCGACGGGGTCAGCCGCACCCGGCGGCTCGACCGTTCGACGAGCCGGGCGCCGATCCGCCGCTCCAGATCCCGCAGCAATTGGCTGACCCGGCTCTGCGAGACGTACAGCCGCTCGCCCGCGCGGCCGAAGTGCAGCTCGTCGGCGAGCGCGATGAAGCACTCGAGCTCCCGTATCTCAAGCCCGCTCACCCGGTCCGCCTTTCATCCGCTCATCCATGAGCCTCGCCTCATCCATGAGCCACGCCTCATCCATGAGCCTCGCTCATTCAAGGATGAGATCTTCGGCGTTGTTCCCGGCGGGCGCCCCACGAAGGCTGGAGTCCATGAAGAACAACACCGCCCTGCCCCTCTCCGTACTCGCCGTCGCCGCCACCACCTTCTCCGTCGTCACCACGGAGATGCTGCCCGTCGGACTCCTCACCTCCCTCTCCTCCGGCCTCGGCGTCTCCGACGGCACCGCGGGCCTGACCGTCACGCTGCCCGGCGTGGTCGCGGCGCTCGCGGCCCTGCTGCTGCCGGTCGCCGTGCGCAGCGCCGACCGGCGGACGGTGCTCTGCACGCTCACCGCGCTGCTCGCCGCCGCGAATCTGCTCTCCGCGCTCGCGCCCTCCTTCGGCGTGCTGCTCGCCGCGCGGGTCGTGGTGGGCGTCTGCATCGGGGGCGTGTGGGCGATCGCGGCCGGTATCGGCGTACGCCTCGTGCGCGAGGAGGCGGCCGGGCGGGCGACCACGGTGATCTTCAGCGGGATCGCGGTGGCGTCCGTGCTCGGCGTCCCCGCCGGTACGTTCCTGGGTGAACTGGCGGGCTGGCGCTGGGCGTTCGTGGCCATGGGCGTCTTCGCCAGCGCCGTCGCGGGACTGCTCGCCGCGGTCCTGCCCAAGCTGCCGTCGTCCGAGGCGGTGCGGCTCGGCGCGTTCCCGGGGCTGCTGCGGACGGCGCCGCTGCGGGCCGCGCTCCTGGTGGTGCTGCTCCTGGTGACAGGACACTTCGCCGCGTACACCTACGTGCGCCCGGTCCTGGAGCGGGTGCCGGATCTCGGCGCCGGGCTGATCAGCGGGCTGCTTCTCGCGTACGGCGTCGCGGGCATCGCGGGGAACTTCGTGGGCGGCGCCTTCGCGGCCCGCGACCCGCGCCGTGCGCTGCTCGCGATCAGCGCCGGGCTCGGCGCCGTGGTGCTCCTCATGGGGCCCGCGGGCGGTTCGCTGCTCGCGTCGGTGGCGCTGCTCATCGCCTGGGGACTGACGTACGGCGGGGTCTCGGTCTCCACCCAGCAGTGGGTGATGGCCGCGGCGCCGGGGGCCCGCGAGGCGGCGTCGGCGCTCTTCGCCGGGGTGTTCAACGCGGCGATCGCCCTGGGCGCGCTGACCGGCGGCCTGGTCGCGGACAGCCGCGGGGTGACGGATGTGTTGTGGCTGGGCGGCGGCCTCGCGGTGCTCGCGCTGCTCGTGGTGGCGGTCGCGGGCACGCGAAAGGGGCGGTCACCGCACAGCGGTGCCCGCCCCCGACGGCGTACGGAAAAGCGTACGGAGGACCGTATGGAGGACCGTACGGAGAAGCAGGACGTCGTCAGCCCTTGAGCTCGGCCGCCACCAGCTCCGCGATCTGCACGGCGTTCAGCGCCGCGCCCTTGCGGAGGTTGTCGTCGGAGATGAAGAAGGCCAGGCCGTTCTCCACCGTCTCGTCGCCCCGGATCCGACCCACGAAGGCGTCGTCCTTGCCCGCCGCGACCAGCGGGGTCGGCACGTCGGTGAGGACGACGCCCTCGGCCGATGCGAGGATCTCGGTGGCGCGCTCGGGGCTCAGCGGACGCTCGAAGCGGGCGTTGACCTGGAGCGAGTGCCCCGTGAAGACGGGCACGCGCACGCAGGTGCCGGAGACCTTCAGGCCCGGGATCTCCAGGATCTTCCGCGACTCGTGGCGGAGCTTCTGCTCCTCGTCGGTCTCGTTCAGGCCGTCGTCGACGATGGAGCCCGCGAGCGGAAGCACGTTGTACGCGATCGGCGCGACGTACTTGTCCGGCTCGGGGAACTCGGCGTCCGAGCCGTCGTGCGTGAGCTTCGGGGCGTCCTCGCCGACCTTCTTGACCTGCTCGAAGAGCTCATCGACGCCGGCGAGGCCGGAGCCGGAGACGGCCTGGTACGTCGCCACGACCAGCGCGGTGAGGCCGGCCTCCTGGTGCAGCGGCTTCAGGACCGGCATCGCGGCCATCGTCGTGCAGTTCGGGTTGGCGATGATGCCCTTGGGACGGTCGGCGATCGCGTGCGGGTTCACCTCGGAGACGACCAGCGGTACGTCGGGGTCGCGGCGCCAGGCCGAGGAGTTGTCGATCACCACGGCGCCCTGCGATGCGACCTTCTCGGCGAGGGCCTTGGAGGTGGCGCCACCGGCGGAGAAGAGCACGATGTCCAGGCCCGTGTAGTCGGCCGTGGAGGCGTCCTCCACCGCCACGCCGTCCAGGACGGTCCCTGCGCTGCGGGCCGAGGCGAACAGACGCAGCTCGTCCAGCGGGAACTTCCGCTCGGCGAGGATCTTGCGCATGACCGTGCCGACCTGACCGGTGGCTCCGACGATTCCGACCTTCACAGGGATGTCCTCCGTATGTGCATGCGCGTGGCCCGCTGACCTGGCGCTCGGGGTGCGTTCCATGATGCGTCTGTCCACCGTCGCCTTGTCCAATCCATTGTCCGAAGTACGGGATGTCACATCCCCGAGTACCGGATGTCACATCCCGGTGGCCGTCGGCGAACGTTTCGGGCCGTCCCGGCGTCCTAGGGGAAACGTGGGGATGGGAGGGGTGCCTTGCTGCGGAGGAAAACGCGACGGGCCGCCGAGCGGCACGAGAAGGCGGATCCGCTCGACGCGGCCCAGGAGGACCGGGTGCGGGCGGTGCTCGCGCTCGGCGGGGTGCCGCAGGCCGATCTGTCCGACGGCGTCCAGCAGGTCAGGCTGAAGCTTCTGGAGCGGGCCGCGGACGGGCGCGAGGCGCCGCGTGACGTGTCCGCGTGGGCGGCGGTGGTCGCGTCGAACCTCGCCATGGACTGGCACCGGGCACGCCGCAGGCAGGAGCGTCTTGGGGAGCGGCTTGCCGTGCTGTGGCGGGAGACCACCGACGAGGACGGGGCGGAGTCGCGGGCGCTGTCCCTCGCCGTGACGCAGGGGCTCGGCGAGCTGCCGGACGCCCAGCGGCAGGTCGTGGTCCTGCGGTTCTACGCGGATCTGCCGGTCCGGGCCATCGCCGACGAGCTGGGCATCCCGGAGGGCACGGTCAAGAGCAGGCTGCACTCGGCGGTACGGGTGCTGCGGACGCGGCTGCACGAGGGCGAGGTGGTGTGACGGTGCCTGGGACGTACGACGAGGGCTACGAGGCGTTGATGCTTGCGGTCACGGGCGACCCCGTGCCGGACGACGCGCGCGATGATCCCGAGTTCCTCGCCGAGCATGCGGCGGCCGTCGCGGATGTCGCACTGCTGCGGGAGCGGCTCACCGCGGCGGGTGACGCGCTCGCCGCTCCGGGGCCGGCACCGGCACCGGGGCCCGCGGTCGCCGTGCGCCCCGCCGGGGTGCGGCGCCGCCGCGCGCCGGCGCTCGCCCTGGCCGCCGCCACGGCGGCCGCCGCACTGATCGGCGGGCTCGGCTGGCTCGCGGTGGACAGTGGTGGCGGCATCACCCAGAGTGACGCCGACTCGGCGAAGGGAGCGGCGCCGGGGGACGGCAAGGCGCAGGACGGCACGGCGGACGACGGCAAGGCGAACGACGGGGCTGCCGAGGACCTCACGGACGAGGGGTACGTGGCGTGCGCGCGGCTCATCGTGGAGGGGACGGTGCGCCGGGTCGAGGCGATTCCCGGCGCCGAGCAGGACCGGATCGTCCTGGACGTCTCCCGCTACTACAAGCCGGACAGCGGCAAGAAGCGGATCACGTTCGTGATGAACGTGGACGTGGACCCGCGGCTGCGCCCTGGCGACCGGACGCTGATCGGCATCCCGCGGGGCGGGGTGTCGCCGGACATCTGGTCCACGGGCGATGCGGCCATCGCCAAGGAGCGGGCGTGGATCGAGCGGGCGCTGCCCGGGGCGGAGGGCCTCAGCTGTTAGGGGTCGGCTGCTGTCGGAAACTGCTGGCACGACCTCCGCGCGTAAGGACCGAATGGCCCCTATGGTTGCTACATGATGAGCCAAGTGCCCCTGCCTGAGCCCGACTTCACCCCGCTGGACGATGTCTTCGTCAGAAAGCACCTGGGCGTGCCGGACATCGACGTCGCCGACTGGGCCCTGACCGTGGAGGGCCTTGTCGAGCGTCCCCTGCGCCTTGACATGGCCGCCGTGCTTGCGCTCGGGGCCGAGCGGCTCCCCGCCTTCCACGAGTGCTTCGGGAGTCCCTTCGCGCCGGACGTGCCGACGCGGGCGGTGGCGCAGGTGGAGTGGGCGGGGGTGCCGCTGGCCGTGTTGCTCGACCGGGCGGTGCCTCGCGCGGCGGCCCGGCACGTCTGGTTCGAGGGCGCGGACACGGGGTCCTTCCACGGGGAGGACGGCCTGACGTACATGAAGGACCTGCCCCTGGACGTGGCCCGCCGTGACGTCTTCCTCGCCCACCGGATGAACGGCGAGCCGCTGCGTGCCGAGCACGGATATCCGCTGAGGGCGGTGGTGCCCCGGATGTTCGGCACGAACTCGGTGAAGTGGCTGACCCGGATCGTGCTGGCCGACCGCAGGGCGGACAACATGTTCACCACGCGGTTCTACAACCGTGTCCTGCCGGGTGACACGGAGGCGACCCCGGTGCGTGAAGTGGACGTCAGCAGCAAGCTGTTCGCGCCACGGGACGGCGCGCGCGTCGCGGCCGGCGGCGTCGATCTTTCGGGGCGGGCCTGGAGCACGACGGAGATCGTGGCGGTCGGCATCTCGGTCGACGGTGGCCCCTGGGAGTCCGCGGCGGTGGACGCGCCGGGCGCCGGGCCCACCTGGCAACGCTTCGCCCTGGTCCGGGAGTTGACGCCGGGCGCGCACCGCATCCGCTGCCGTGCGACGGACCGGGCGGGCCGGGTGCAGCCGTTGGAAGGGGCGCGCAACGCGGTGCACGAGGTGACGGTCGAGGTGGCCGGGGGTGCTCCCGGGTAGCCGGCGGAGCAAGACGCCGGCCGGGCTGGAGCAATCCAGCCCGGCCGGAATCGGGGAATGGCGGCCTCAAAGAGAGGCCCCCAGGAGAGGCCTCAAAAAGGAGAGGCCTCAAGGAAAGGCCGCTACGGGGTGACCTTCTCGATCGACACGCTGCCGTTGCCGGCGACCGTGCCGCCCGCGTTCAGGAGCGACACCTCGCCGAACAGCGCACGGCCGTCCGCGGCCGGGGCCTTCGCCACGACCTCGGCCTTGACGTCGGCCGAAGCGCCGTTGGCCAGCTTCACCGGCGCCGACTCGTCGACCGTGACCGCGCCGAGCGCCGCCGAGAAGAACACGTCCAGGTAGTCGTACTCGGTGCTCCCGGCGGGAATCGAGTATCCGTCGACCTCGATCTCGTACGTACCGGCCGCGGGCTTCGGCAGGCTGACCGACTCCTCGGAGTCGCCGTCCGCCGACGAACCGACGACCTTGCCGTCCTTCAGGACCGAGAGGTCGAGGTCGGCCGCCACGTCGGACGTCGAGCCGATCGCGACGTCGAGCCGCTCGGCGCCCTCCGGCACGACCACGGTCGTGGTCTGCGTCTCGCCCTGCTTGATCGAGGGCCGCGCGGCCTTCGACGACCCCAGCGGGCCGCCCTTCAGCTTGCCGTCGACCGCGGCGAAGTTGTTCGTGACCTTCCAGGAGACCGGCGCCGGCGTGCCGACCTTGGCCTCCGGGACCTTCTGCACGGCGGGGTCGAAGGCGACGCCCAGTGCGGCGACGTCCAGCTTGTACGGGTTGTCGAGCAGCGGCGACGTCCGGCGCGACTCGATCTCGATCTCCCAGACGCCCGGCTGCGGGTCCGCGTACGAACGCAGGTCGGGACGGCAGGTGTTGGCCGGGTTCTCGTAGTTCGGGTAGCAGACGAGCGACGAGGTCGAGTCGACCGGGACGCCGTACGGGTGCACCGCGATGAACCGCGTCTGGCTCTTGCCCTTCAAGCCGCCGAGGGCCACCTCGAGGGACTTGGCGCCCTTGGGCACCGTCACGAAGTACGACTTGGTGCTGTTGCGCTGCACCGAGTCGGACGCCGAGAAGGTGTACGACGGCTTGGCGAGCGGCGCCGAGACGAGAGCCGTCGACATGATCTGCTGGTCGACGCCCTTGGTGCGCTCGTCGTCCACGGTGAGGACCGCGCTGTGCAGCCCGGCGGACCCGGCCTTCGCCTGGACCTTGACCGTCACCGGCTTGTTCAGCGGCAGCGAGATCTCGTCGTTGCCGAGCAGCCGGAACGTACCGCCGTGGTTGTTCTCGAAGTCCAGCTCGTGGCGCACGGCGCGGTCCGGACCCGACGTCCGCGTGATGGTGACCTCGTACGTCCGCTTCTGGCCGACCTTCAGGCCGCCCTCACGGTCGTAGATGCCCGTGCCGGGCTTCTTCAGCTCCTGCTCCAGGGCGGTGTCGACCGGCGCCTTCACCGTGTAACCGTGCGCGCTCGCACCGGACTTGATGGCATCCCAGGCGCCCACGATGTCGATCAGGCCGGTGCCCTGCGCGTACGCCTGCTCGCCGCGGATGCGGTCCGCGGTCGACGTGAGCGCGGTGCGCAGCTTGGCCGGGGGCAGCGCGATGTTCTTCTGCTTGGCGGCGGAGAGGAGCAGCGCGGATGCGCCCGCCGCCTGCGGGGACGCCATCGACGTACCCTGCAACATCGAGTAGCCGGCGGGGAGTTTGTAGCCAGCCTCGGCGACAGGGGCGCCCGGCAGCCAGGTCTGCGTGGTGTTGATGGCCGAGCCCGGCGCGGAGATGATCGGCGCGAAGCCGCCGTCCTCACGCGGGCCGCGCGAGGAGAAGTTCATCATCGCGTACGGCTTCCGCACGACGGAGCCGTAGTTGGCGGCCCAGGTGTCCTTGGAGATGGACGCGCCGACGGAGATGACCTTGTCGGCGAGGCTCGGGTCGCCGATGGTGTTGGCGCCGGGGCCCGAGTTACCGGCCGAGATCACCAGCTGCACGCCGTACTCGTCGATGAGCCGCTTGTAGAGCTCGGCGCGCGCGTTGTTGCCGTCGTTGAGGGCCGGGAGGCCGCCGATCGACATGTTGACGATGTCGACGCCGCGCTTCGTCACGAGGTCGATCATGCCCTCGGTGAGCGCGACGTTGGTGCAGCCGCCGGTCCAGGTGCAGGCGCGGGACGAGACCAGCTTGGCGCCGGGCGCGGCGCCGTTCATCTTGCCGCCGAACAGGCCGTTGGCCGCGGTGATGCCCGCGACGTGCGTGCCGTGCTCGGACTCGATGAGGCCGATGTTGACGAAGTCGGCCTTCTTGCCGACCCAGTCGCCGCCGTACGGGTCGGTCGGCACGTCCTTGCGGATCTCGACGACGAACGGGACGCGCTCGACGACGTCGGTCGCCGGGTCGTCCTTGCCGAAGTAGGCGACCTGGTGGCCGTCCTTGTACGGCTTCATCGAGTCGTCGTCGGTGAAGTCCTTGTTGTCGTTCAGGTCGACGTGCACCGTCCCGGCTGCCGGGTCGTAGAGCACGCCCCAGGTGTCGGTGGTGTCGCCGTCGCGGTTCAGGTCGCCCTTGGCGTCGCCGCCGGTGGTGGCCTTCTCGCTGAACCGGCTGATCTGGAACGAGCCCGCCGGGGACTTCCAAGTCTGGCCGTCCCAGGTGAAGACGGGCCCTGTGACGGGGTTGGTCATCCGCCGCCAGGTCGCGTCGGCGTCCACGATCGGGTCGGTCGCGGTCACCCAGTCGGTGATCTTCCGCTCGCCCGTGGTGGTCTTCTGCAGCGCGGGGTGACCCAGGTCGATGCCGGAGTCGAGGATGCCGATGGTGGTGCCGCGGCCGTCCGCCTTCGGGTTCTTCTTCACGAAGTCGACGGCGCCGGTCTCGAAGGAGGGGTTGTACGGGTTCTTCGCCGGGGTGTTCTTGTCCGGCCCGGCGTACATCCCCTGCGCCGCCACGTCCGCGCCCTTGGCGTGGTCGGCGGCGGGCGTCGGATCGTCAAGCTCGATCTCGTGCCGCAGATCGATGCCGTGCACGGAGGACAGCTTCCCGGCGGCCTCGATCGCGGCGTCGGCCTTCGCGGTGGGCACGGAGGCGCGGACGTAGCCGAGCTTGTCGTCGGTGCGGCCGACGGAGCCGCCCTTGACGGCGTCGAGCTGGCCGGCGACCTTCTCGGTGGCGCCGGGCGCGGTGGCGACCATCATCGTGACGGTCTTCTCACCGTCCGCCTTGGCCTCCGCGAGCAGGTCGGCGTCGGCCGAACCGAGCTTGCCGGCGGCGTCCTTGGGGGCGGGGGCGGCAGGGGCGCCGGGGTCGTCGTCGGCCGCGAAGGCCATGGGTATGGGCCCGGCGGCGGAGAGCGCGGCGGTCAGACCGACGGCTATCGCGAGACGGGCCGCCCGTCTTGGACGTCTCGCCTGCGATATGGGTGTGGAGGGTGTGGCTTCGGGGGTCATCAGCATCCCTGTACGTAAGGTCGAAAGGGTCCGGAATTCGGTACCGGATGACCGCTTAGCTTCACGTAAGTGACTGCTGTTTGGGGAGAGTTGTCCGGGGCGGATCGAGGCATGGCGTAATCCCGCCATGTGCCACCGGCGGCATAGCGGACTATTCGCCCCCCGGGGCTACGGGCGCCGCCCTGTCACCGCCTCCGGCGAGTTCGTCCTCAATCGCCGGACGGGCTAAATCTCGTCCCCCTGGCCCTCGCGGGACTTGGCGTAATGGCGCGACGCCTTCGCCCTGTTGCCGCAGATTGCCATCGAGCACCACCGCCGGGTCCCGTTCCGCGACGTATCGAAGAAGTGCAGGACGCACGCCTCGTGGGCGCATCGCCGGATCCGGTCGGGTGCCGTGGCGAGCAGCTCCAGGTAGTTCCGCGCCGCAAGCCACGCCGCGCCCCATGTCGGATCCTTGAACTCGGGCTCCTCGCCCGGCCCTTGCTCGCTCAGCGTCGCCCGGATGCGCCCGTGCCCGAGGATCTTGTTCACGCGGGCGACCCCCGCGGGCTCGCCCGGCGCGTCCACCACCGAGGCGATCGCGTCGCGGGCCAGCAGGACATGCTCCAGCGTCCGCCCGTCCGCCTCGAAGCGGTCCGCGATGCCGTTGGCGGCGAGCCAGACGCCGAGGCCCTCGACATCGGTCAGCAGATCCTGGCGTACGCCGTCCAGCATCCACCGGGTGTTGAGCAGGTCGAGGGAGAGCGGCTCGCCGAGGAGAGGGCGAGGATCGCGAGCGGCATCGGCGGACATGGTGGCTCCCTTCGCGGCTAACCAGTAAAGAGTACGTGACCGGTTGACGCTCGCCATGTCTAACCTCTAACCTGAATGTGAACGGTTAGCCCGCGTCAGGCGGGCCGCCGCCGCTGACAAGGGGAGAGTCATGACCGCGACCAGCACGCCGAGCGCACTCCGCACCGGCCACATCGGCCTGAACGTCACCGATCTGGACCGTTCGCTCGCCTTCTACCGGGACGTCATCGGCTACGGCGTGATCGGCGAGGGCAAGGAGGAGGGCCGCAGGTTCGCCTTCCTGGGGGAGGGCACACGCCCCGTCCTCACGCTCTGGCAGCAGGCCGACACCGCGTACGCCGCCGGAAACGCCGGCCTGCACCACCTGGCGATCGAGGTCGACACCATCGAGCAGGTCCGCACGTACGAAAGCGCCCTGCGCGCATACGGTGTGGAGTTCGCCTACGACGGCGTCGTCCCGCACGGCGAGGGCGCCGCGTCCGGCGGCATCTTCTTCCACGACCCGGACGGCACCCGTCTGGAGATCTACTCCCCGGCCGGCGCCGAGGCGGCCACCGCACCCGTGGAGTCGGCACCCACCTGCGGCTTCTTCTAGGCCCGTAGCCCCGTAGCCCCGTAGACCCGTAGGCCGTAAGCCCGCAATCCCGGAAGGACGCGATGAACCCATGGCCTCGCACGCACCCCAAGGGCCCTACCACCACGGCTCCCGCACCGTCCAAGAACGCGTCGGCGTACGCGACCTCGCCGATCACGTGGGCCGCTCCATAGGCCAGGGCATCCGCCCGGTGGCCGCCGCCTTCCTCGAACTCCAGCCCATGCTGGTGCTCGGCGGCGCGGACACCGAGGGCGCCGTCTGGGCCTCGCTGCTCACCGGCGCCCCTGGGTTCGTGCGGGCCACGGGGCCGCAGCAGATATCGGTCCGGGGAGGCGTGCACGCCGGAGATCCGCTTGCCCGGAGCCTCGCCCGCGAAGGCACTCCTGTGGGCACCATCGCCCTTGACCCCCGCACCCGGCGCCGTATGCGCCTCAACGGCAGGGCGCGGCCCACCCCGCGCGGCCTGGCGATCGAGGCCGAGCAGGTCTTCTCGAACTGCCCCAAGTATCTGCAGAAGCGGGACCTCCTGGAGGGGAAGGCGCCGGGCCGCCCCGCCTCGCCCCGCCACGGAGTGAAACTCACCGGCGACCAGCGCGCGTTCATCGCCGCCGCCGACACCTTCTTCCTCGCCACCGTCCACGAGCACGGCGCCGACGCCAGCCACCGGGGCGGCGACCCGGGATTCGTCGAGGTGCCGTCCCCCTACGAACTGGTCTGGCGGGACTACCCGGGCAACTCGATGTTCCTGACCCTCGGCAACCTCGCCGCCGACCCCCGCGCCGGGCTCCTCTTCCTCGACTGGGCGACCGGCACCACCCTCCAGCTCTCCGGCACGGCCCGCACGGAGTACGCGGCGGACGGTTCCCGCACGGTCCGCTTCACCGTCGAAAGGACCGCGGAAACCCTGGGAGCGAGCCCCTATGCGTGGTCGCCGCCCGAATACTCACCGGCGAACCCGCGATAGGACGATCGTAGAAGGAAGGGCCGTATAGGGGCCCTATTAGGTCTAGCGTCAGCCTGTGCACAAAGAGCTCCGGGTGGCGGCCTACGCCGTATGCGTACGCGACGGGCAGGTGTTGCTGGCCCGCTGGGTGGCGGGAGACGGCAGCAAACGCTGGACGCTGCCCGGCGGCGGCATGGACCACGGGGAGGATCCGTACGACACGGTGATCCGCGAGGCGGACGAGGAGACGGGCTACGTCATAGAGCCGCTCACGCTGCTCGGCATGGACTCCCTGCGCCGCCGCTACCCCCGCAGGCTCGGCGCCGTCGCCGACTTCCACGGCCTGCGCATCATCTACGAGGCCGGGATCACCGGCGGCGAGCTGCGCCACGAGACCGGCGGCTCGACCGACCTCGCGGCATGGCACCCGCTGGACGCCGTCCCCGACCTCGACCGGGTCGCGCTCGTCGACATCGGCCTCGGCCTCTGGCGGGAGCGTCCCGCCGACGGCCACCTGGCGACCTGAGGCTCCAGTTCCCCTTCCCTTCCCCGAAAGGTGAACATGGAGTGACCGCCTCCTCTCCGGCCGGAGAGGGGTTGATGGCCGCGCAGGGTGCCCGATGATCCACGTACGGTGATCGGCGCTGCCCGTTGCGGTCTCGTTAACGTGCAGGTCATCCCGGATGCCAACGATCCAGTACGAGCGGGAAGTTCGGTCGGTGCAGTACGCCGGACTCCCCGCGACCACTGCCGACGCGTTCGCAATCGGGGAGACCGCGCCATGCCGCGCATACGCTCTGTCGCCACCGCCGCCAAGACCGCTACCCACTCCGTCGCCTCCGCCGCATCGGCAGTGGACCGCCGGGCCTTCCTCGCGGCCACCGGAGCGGTCTCCCTCTCCGCGGGCATCGGCTACGCCCTCCGGCCGGGCAGCAGCCATGCCGCCGCGGGCGGCCCCGCCCCCGTCGCGCTCTCCCGGCCCGCGCCCGCGGCGCCCCTGATGCCGTACCGGGGCGGCACCACCCTGGCCACTGTCGCCGCCCCGCGCGGCGGCTCCGGATACCGGCGGCTGGGTGACGGGCCCGCCTGGGAGCGGGTGGTCCGCGGTGACCTGGCCGCCGCCAAGCCGGGGCGCGAGGGGCGGCGTACCGCGCTCGCCGCGTTCGTCCAGTTCACCGACCTGCATCTGGTCGACGTACAGCATCCGCTTCGGTACGAGTATCTGCGCGCCCAGACCGCGAGCGCCTGGCGCCCGCAGGAGGCCCTGTCGGTGGCGGGTGCGGTCGCGCTCGTCGAGCAGGTGAACGCGCTGCGCGGCGCTCCCGCCACCGGATCGCCGCTGCACTGCGTGGTGACGACCGGCGACAACACCGACAACAACTCCCGCTCCGAACTCGACTGGTTCCTCAAGGCGATGAGCGGCGGCCGCATCACCCCCAACACCGGTGACCCGCGCCGCTACGAAGGCGTGCAGGACAGCGGGCTCAAGCTCTACTGGCATCCGGACGGCGACCTCCGCGACGCCGACACGGCCCTGGGCTTCCCGCGGGTCGACGGCTTCCTCGACGCCGCCCTCCGCGAGGTCAACAGCCCCGGCCTCGGGCTCCCTTGGTACTCGACCGTCGGCAACCACGACGCGCTGCCCGGCGGCTGCTGGGGCCCCGGAGACTCGTACTTCACCGAATTCGCCGTCGGCGGGCGGAAGTTGATGTCCCTGGACGAGTCGCGCGGCGCCGCCCTGTGGAAGGCCGTCAAGAAGGGGCGCGACCCCAAGGGCGCCCACTTCAAGGAGCTCCTGAAGAGCGAGTCACGGCGGATGCGCTCGGTCACCCCGGACGAGAGCCGGGCGCCCTTCACCCCCGCCGAGTACGTCCATGCGCACCTGGACCCGGCGTACAAGGGCCACGGCCCGGTCGGCCACGGCTACACGCAGGAGAACCTCGACGCGGGCACCCAGTACTACTCGTTCCGCATCAGCGACGACGTACTCGGCATCAGCCTGGACACGACGGACCCCGCAGGCCACTACGAAGGCTCCATCGGCACCGCCCAACTGAAGTGGCTGGAGCGGGAGTTGAAGGCCATCGAAAAGAAGGACGGCGGCGGCTCCCACGTCGTCGTCTTCAGCCACCACACCAGCAAGACCATGCGGAACCTCCGCCAGGACCCGCACCGCCCGCGCGAGGCCCGGCACGGCGGTGACGAGATCGTCGCCCTGCTCGGCCGCCACCGCTCCGTCCTCGCCTGGGTCAACGGCCACAGCCACAAGAACGACATCACCGCGCACCAGACCCCGCAGGGCTCCTTCTGGGAGGTCTCCACGGCCTCGCACATCGACTTCCCGCAGCTGGCCCGTGTCGTGGAGCTGACCGACAACCACGACGGCACCATCTCCCTGTTCACCACCCTGATCGAGTCGTCGGCCCCGCACCGCACGGACTACGCCGACCTCTCGCAGACCGGCCTCGCCGCGCTCTACCGCGAGCTCTCCTTCAACGCCCCGGGCGCGAAGCCCACGCTGGGCGGCGAGCCGGGCGACCGGAACACGGAGCTGATCCTCGGGAAGGGCTAAATCCGGCTCAACCCGCGCGGTTCTGTCAACCTTCGCGCCCGCGCCGCGAGTCCCCTGGGTCGACCACGTTCGATGACGAAGGGACAGCGGATGTCGATGCGTACGGGGATCACGGGGGTGGCGGCGGTCGTGGCCGCGACACTGGCGGCGGGTGCGTTCGCGGCGCCCGCGCTCGCCTCGGCGCCCGGGCACGGGCACGGGGACCGGCACCGGGCGACCCAGAAGGCGATGGAGGCCGCCGTCAACGAGGACGCCCCCGGTGTGACCGTCCAGGCCAGGGACCGGCGCGGGGCCTGGAACTCCTCCGCCGGCGTCGGGAACCTCCACGACCAGAGCCCGCGCGGGGCCCACGACCACTACCGCGTCGGCAGCATCACCAAGACCTTCGTCGCCACCGTGCTGCTCCAGCTGGAGGCCGAGGGGGAGCTCGACCTGGACGACAAGGTCGGGCGGTGGCTGCCGGGCGTCGTCGAGGGCAACGGCCACGACGGCGACAGGATCACGGTGCGCCGGCTCCTCAACCACACCAGCGGCGTCTTCGACGTGTCGTCGGACGAAGGCTTCCAGGAGAAGGTGTTCACGGAGAAGTTCCTCGATCACCGCTATGACACCTGGACCCCCGAAGAGGAGGTCGCCATCGCCATGCGCCACAAGCCGGACTTCAAGCCCGGCAAGGGCTGGAAGTACTCCAACACCAACTACGTCCTGGCCGGAATGATCATCGAGAAGGTGACGGGCGCGCCGTACGCGGACGAGATCCGACGGCGGATCATCGAACCGCTCGGCCTGCACCACACCACCGTGCCCGGCACGGACGCGTCGATGCCGGAGCCCAGTTCACGCGCGTACACAAAGCTGTCCGACGCCCCGGACGCCAAGAACCACGACGTGACGGAGTTCAACCCGTCCGTGGCGGGCGCGGCGGGCTCGATGATCTCCGACTCGGCCGACCTGAACCGCTTCTACACCGCACTCCTGCGCGGCAAGCTGCTGCCGAAGAAGCAGCTCGCCGAGATGAAGACGACCGTCCCGAGGGGCGAGGACCGGCCCGCCAGCCGGTACGGACTCGGCCTGGAGAGCCTCAAGATGTCCTGCGGCAAGGTCGTCTGGGGCCACGGCGGCGACATCCACGGCTCGTCGTCGATGGCGGGTGTGACGGCGGGCGGCGGCCATGCGCTGGCGCTGAACTTCAACGGGCCCGCGGGGGACGGCCCTTCGATCATGGAGGCGGAGTTCTGCGGCAAGTAGACCCGTAACGCCGTAGCGCTGTCGTGCGTACGTGAAAGGGGGCGGGTCCCGCCGTCCGGGTCCCGCCCCCCTTTCGCTCCCCTCCTATCGGACAGCGCCGCCCCGCGTCACCTGGGCAGCACCACCACATACGCCGCGGGGTCACGGTCGGTCGCGGCCATCAGCGCGGTCCGTACGACGGTCGCCTGCTGTTCGAGCGAATCCCGCAGCTTCTTGGGCGTCAGATGGACGACGGTGATGCCGAGCCGCTCCAAGTGCTCGCGCTTACGGGCGTACTCGGACCACAGGGCGTCGTCCTCCTGACGGAAGCCGTGGCGCGGCGCCCGGGTGTCGAGCTCGACCGCGACGGCCAGATCGGGCCAGTACGCGTCGACGCCCCCCAGATGCGGGCCGCCGGGCAATCGCAGATCGACGTTCCACAGCGGATCGGGAAGACCGTGCTCGGCGACCATCTGGTAGAGCCTGTCCTCGGCGATCGCCCGCCCCTCGGCGATCAGCGAGTCGACGGCGTTCACCACATGGGGGCGGGCGAGCAGCCGCGCCTGGTTCAGCTCCCGCACGATGGCCGCCGGTTCGCAGTGCCCGCCGCGCACCGCCTCGGTGAGCAGCCTGCGCACCGCGGCGGCCTCGGAGAGCCCCGCCACCGCGTCGGCGAGCGCGCGCGGCACCGGCGCCACCGGAACTCCCGTGATCTGTACGGCGGTCGGCAGCGCCGGGGTTCGCACCAGGCGCGCGAATCCGGTGGACCGCAGCCGCCGGGTGCGGGGCACCAGGATGTCGATGCGGTCGAGCGAGAGCAGCGGGGGAGCGGACGAGAAGCGGTGCAGGGCGAGCGCCGCGAGGCCGGTGATCAGCGCGTCGGCGTACGGGGCGTGGGCCTCGCCCGGGCCGGGCTGCGCGGGCACGGTCTTCGCCGCCTTGGCCGGCGGCCGGCCCGCGTACAACAGGGCGCCGTGCAGCCGCTCTTCAGGGGTCGGTGGCCCCGGGTGCAGCAGGCACACCCCCGGGAGCAGCTGCTGCCAGGGCCCTTCCGGGCGGCAGTGGGCGGCCGTGTCGGCGGCGGAGATGCCGTGGGCGCGCAGCTGGGCGGTGCTCATGACGCGGCGCTGGACGTCGGCGAGGCGCTGCTGGGGGCGGGGGGAGAGCGGGGTGTTGTGGTTCATGACCGGGCTATCCCCGCCCCCACTCGCCCCCCTAACCGCTGTTACACGCCCGTCGACATAACCGGACAACCCCGCACTAAAGTTCAGACGTTCGACTGCCGAAAAGGCCCGTTTGCACGCGGTACGTTCCACGGGCCGTCGCTTGATTCGCCTGCCTGCGTCGCGGACAGACGTTCCGCACCCCGAATCCCAACGCCCCACTCGCCCCCACTGTGGCCAGGCGTTCCACGCGGCGGGGCCCCACCCCACCCCGCCCCCCCGTTGTGGGCAGGCGTTCCGCACGGCGGAACGGGTGGGCACAACGCCACGCTGCCGAGCACCGATGAACGAGGCGCCCACCCAAGTCGACCTACGAAGCGGCGGCGGCAGCCGAATCGCAAGCCTGCGCCCGCAGGGACCGTGCGAGGTCATCCCGAGCCTCGACGACAAGCCGCCGCAGCGCAGGAGCGGAACCCGCATGCGCCGCGAGCCACGCGTCCGCCGCGTCCACCGTCCCCTGATGGTCCTGCAGATGAGGGAACAGCCCCTTGACGACGTCCATCCCGATCTGGATGGACCGCTCCTCCCACACCCGCTCGATCGCAGCGAAGTACTTCTCCGCGTACGGCGCGGTCAACTCCCTCTGGGAGGCCTGGGAGAACCCCGCGATGGTCGCCCCGACCAGCGCGTTGGACAGCGCGTCGGACTCCACCACGGCGGCCCACGCCTGCGCCTTGACCGCCGCGGAAGGCCGCGAGGCCAGGCACCGCACCTGATGCCGCTTGCCCGAAGCCGTGTCGTCCCGCGCCAGCTCCGCCCCGAGGATCTTCTCGTCGGCGACCCCGTGCGCGGCCAGCGGGCCGAGGAAGGCCCACCGCAGCTCCTGGTCGACATCGAGCCCGTCGATCTTCGCCGTGCCGTCCAGAAGCCCCTGCAGCAACTGCAGATCGGCGTCCGAAGAGGCCACCGCCGCGAAGAACCGCGCCCACGTCAACTGGTGCTGGCTGCCCGGCGCCGCGAGCCGCAGCTCCCGCAGCGCACCCTCGGCGAGCGCACGTCCGCCCTCCTCGCGCCACGCGGGCGCCGCGTAGTGCGTGAGCGCGGAGTCCGCCCACGCGTGCAGCATCTGCAGCACCCCGATGTCGCTCTCGCGCCCCGCGAACCGCAGCACGAGCCCGATGAAGTCCCGCGCGGGCATGAGCCCGTCCCGCGTCAGGCTCCACAGCGCCGACCAGCACAGGGCACGGGCCAGGGGATCGGTGATGTCGCCGAGGTGCTCCCGCAGCGTGACGAGAGAGTTCTCGTCGAAGCGGATCTTGCAGTACGTCAGGTCGTCGTCGTTGACCAGGACCAGCTCGGGAGCCTCCTCGCCGGCCAGCTCGGTGACGACCGTGCGCGGCCCGTCGACGTCAAGTTCCGCGCGTGCGTACCGCGTCAGCTCGCCCTCGACGGTGCGGCGGTACAGGCCCACCGCCACGCGGTGCGGCCGCAGTTCGGGGTGGGACTCGGGCGCCTCCTGGACAATGGAGAGCTCCGTGATCCGGCCCTCCGCGTTCAGAATCACCTGCGGGGTCAGGGAGTTGACCCCTGCCGTCTGCAGCCAGGACCGCGACCAGGACGCCATGTCGCGCCCGGACGTCTCCTCCAGGACCGAAAGGAGGTCGCCGAGGCGGGTGTTGCCGTACGCGTGCCGCTTGAAGTAGCGCCGCGCGCCTTCGAGGAACGCGTCACGCCCGACGTACGCCACCAGCTGCTTCAGTACCGAAGCGCCCTTCGCGTACGTGATCCCGTCGAAGTTGAGCTTGGCGGCCTGCAGGTCGTGGATGTCGGCCGTGACCGGGTGGGTTGAGGGGAGCTGATCCGCGCGGTACGCCCACGCCTTGCGGTTGTTGGCGAAGGTGATCCAGCCGTTGGTGAAGCGGGTCGCCTCGACCATGGAGAAGGAACCCATGAAGTCGGCGAAGGACTCCTTGAGCCACAGGTCGTCCCACCAGCGCATGGTGACGAGGTCGCCGAACCACATGTGCGCCATCTCGTGCAGGATCACATTGGCCCGGCGCTCGTAGGACGCCTGGGTCACCTTGCCGCGGAAGATGAACTCCTCGCGGAAGGTCACACAGCCCGGGTTCTCCATCGCGCCCAGGTTGTACTCCGGCACGAAGGCCTGGTCGTACTTCCCGAACGGGTAGGGGTAGTCGAAGTTGTCGTGGAAGAAGTCGAGGCCCTGCTTCGTGACCAGGAAGACGTCGTCGGCGTCGAAGTGCTTGGCGAGGCCCTTGCGGCAGAGCGCGCCGAGCGGGATCTCCAGGGTCGTGCCGTCGTCGAAGGTGCGGCTGTAGGAGTCCGTCACGTAGTGGTACGGGCCGGCGACCACGGCCGTGATGTACGTCGAGATCGGCTTGGTCTCGGCGAACTTCCATACGCCGTCGGCCAGTTCACCGGTGCCGTTGGACCACGCCGTCCAGCCCTCCGGGGCCTGCACCTCGAACCGGAAGGGCGCCTTCAGGTCGGGCTGCTCGAAGTTGGAGAAGACCCGGCGCGAGTCGGCGGGCTCGTACTGCGTATAGAGATAGACCTCGCCGTCCTCCGGGTCGACGAAGCGGTGCATGCCCTCGCCGGTGCGGCTGTAGGCGCACTGGGCGTCCACCACCAGCTCGTTCTCCGCGGCCAGGTCCTCCAGGGTGATCCGCGAGCCGTCGAAGACCTCGGAGGGGTCGAGGTCCTTGCCGTTGAGGGAAACGGCCGTGACGCTCGGGGCGATCAGATCGGCGAAGCTCGTGGCACCGGGCTCCGCCGAGCGGAAGCGGATCGTGGTGACGGAGCGGAAGGTGCGCGGCTCCTGGTCGCTCTCGCCGATCGCGGAGCGCAGGTCGAGAAAGACCTCGTACCCGTCGACGGACAACAGCGCGGCCCTTTCCTGGGCCTCGTCGCGGGACAGATTCTCACCGGGCACGGGCGGCACTCCCTTGTGACTCGCATGTCTGAAGCCGTGGATCGCACGACTCGTACGCAGGTCTCGTACGAACGTCACGATCCTCGCATGTGTGGTCGGCGCCCGGTATCCGGGAATGCCCTGGTGCGTCACCGACGTTTCCCCCGCCAGATGCGAACGGATTCCTTAGGGAGAGACATGTCCGAGAACGGCACCAAGACCCCCGTCGACTTCTGGTTCGACCCGTTGTGCCCCTGGGCCTGGATGACGTCCCGTTGGGTCCTCGAGGTCGAGAAGGTCCGCGACATCGAGGTCCGCTGGCACGTGATGAGCCTCGCCGTCCTGAACGAGGACAAGCTCGACGAGATCCCGGAGGAGTACGCCGAGAACATGCGCCCCGGCGGCAAGTCCTGGGGCCCGGTCCGCGTCGCGATCGCCGCGCAGCAGCTGCACGGCGACGAGGTGCTCGGGAAGCTGTACACCGCGCTCGGCACGCGCATTCACAACAAGGGCCAGGGCGTGACCGACGAGAGCATCGCCGGAGCCCTCGCCGACGCGGGCCTGCCGGCCGACCTCATCGCGTACGCCAAGAAGGACACGTACGACACCGAACTGCGCGCCTCCCACAAGGAGGGCATAGACAAGGTCGGCCAGGACGTGGGCACCCCGGTCATCGCCGTCCCCGGCGCGGACGGCGAACAGATCGCCTTCTTCGGCCCCGTGGTGACCCCCGCCCCCAAGGGCGAGGAGGCGGCCAAGCTCTGGGACGGCACGCTCATGGTGGCCTCGGTCCCCGGCTTCTACGAGATCAAGCGGACGCGGACGCAGGGTCCGATCTTCGACTGAGCCCCGCTATTTGAGCTTGCGGGGCAGATAGAAGGGCGACTTGTCGAAGGCTGTACGCAGGGTTCCGCAGCCTGGCGCGTCGCAGGCCCAGTAGTCGCCGGTGTACTTCAGGCCGGAGTCGTCCTTGAGCTGCTGCTGCTCGCCTTTGCTCAGCGGGTGGTGCGGCTCGTCCCGCTTGCAGGTGCTGCAGTACATCTTCCGTGGTGTCGGCATGTCGACACGGTCCACCGGAACCCCGGATACCGACAGGCCCCCGTGAGTCACGTCCTCACGGGGGCCTGTCCTTCTTCCGCCCGCCCGCGCGAAGGTTGAGAAGACGATCACGAGGCGGGGCGTTTCAGGGCGTTACGGGGCCAGCAGCAGGCTGTTCACGCGCTGCTTGGCGGCCTCGTAGCGCTTCGCCACGTCCTGCCAGTTGACGACCTGCCACATGGCCTCGATGAAGTCGACCTTCTGGTTCTTGTACTGCAGGTAGAAGGCGTGCTCCCAGGCGTCGAAGACCAGGATCGGCGTCGAGCCCTGGCCGACGTTGCCCTGGTGGTCGTAGACCTGCTCGACGATGAGGCGGTTGCTGAGCGGCTCGTAGGCGAGCACGCCCCAGCCCGAACCCTGCGTCGTCGCCGAGGCCTTGGTCAGCTGGGCCTTGAACTTGGCGAAGGAGCCGAAGGACTCGGCGATCGCGTCCGCGAGGTCGCCGACGCCGTCCACGGCCAGCGGCTCGCCGCCGCCACCGTCCTTCGGGCCGTTCATGTTGTGCCAGTAAATGCTGTGCAGGATGTGGCCGGAGAGGTGGAAGGCCAGGTTCTTCTCCAGGCCGTTGATGGCGCCCCACGTCTCCTTGTCGCGCGCCTCCTCCAGTTGCTCGAGGGTGTCGTTCGCGCCCTTCACGTACGCCGCGTGGTGCTTGTCGTGGTGCAGCTCGATGATCTGCGGGTTGATGACCGGTTCGAGCGCCGCGTAGTCGTACGGAAGTTCAGGAAGCGTGTAAATGGCCATGGTCCGAGCCCTCCGACTGCTGCTCTGCTGTGCTCTGCTGTGGTGCAAGGCTTATTGCAATCAATGTGCAAGTGCAGGCTAGCAGCAGGAGTGGGGCGGAGTTGAGTCGGAGTCGATCAGTCCTTCGTCCTAGGTCCGAACACGCCAGAGGGCCCCGAGCCGAAAGACTCGGGGCCCTCTGGAAGAGGTGAGGGTTACTCGGCGGCCGACAGCGCCGCCCGCTTCTCCGCCGCCTTCTGCCGCGCGAACCCGATCGCCGCGAGCACCAGCGTCAGCGCGCCCGTGGCCAGGAGCTGCTTGCGGGTGTCCGGCTGCTCCGTCATCAGGTAGAAGATGTACGCCATCGCGGCCAGGGCGACCCAGGTCAGGAACGGGTAGGCCCACATCTTCACGACCAGCTTCTCCGGCTCGTCGCGCTCCGTCCTGCGGCGCAGGATCAGCTGCGAAGCGGCGATGAAGATCCAGACGACCAGGATCATCGCGCCGATCATGTTGAGCAGCCAGGGGAAGACGTCGTCCGGGCGCCAGTAGCTGAGCAGGACGCAGACGAAGCCGAAGACCGAGGATGCGAGGACCGCGAGGCGCGGGACGCCGCTGTGGACACGGCCGAGCACCTTGGGGCCCTGGCCGCGCCGGATCAGCGAGTACGACATGCGCGAGGCGCCGTAGATGTTGGCGTTCATCGCGGAGAGCAGGGCGATCAGGACGATGACGTTCATGATCTGGCCGGCGCCGGGGATGCCCAGGTGGTCGAGCGTGGCGACGTACGGGCCCTTCGTCGCGACCTCCTTGTTGTCCCACGGCAGCAGCGTGACGACGACCATCATCGAGCCGACGTAGAAGAGGGCGATGCGCCACATCGCGGTGCGCACGGCCTTGGCGACGGACTGGACAGGGTTCTCGGACTCCGCTGCCGCGATCGTGACGGTCTCCAGACCGCCGTACGCGAAGACGGATGCGAGGAGGCCGATGATCAGGCCGTCCGTGCCGTTCGGCATGAACCCGCCCTCACCGGTGAGGTTCGCGGTGCCGGGGGCGGGTGCGTCCGAGCCGGGCAGGATGCCGAGGATCGCCAGGACGCCGATGCCGAGGAAGAGCGCGATCGCGCCGACCTTCAGGGCGGCGAACCAGAACTCGAACTCGCCGAAGTTCTTCACGGCCGTCAGGTTGGCGCCGCAGAACACCAGCATGAAGAGCGCGACCCAGGCCCACTCGGGGCTGTCGGGGAACCAGCCCACCATGATCTTCGCGGCGCCGATGCCTTCGAGGCCGACGGCGACGCAGAGCAGGAACCAGAAGCCCCAGCCGGCGGTGAAGCCCGCCCAGGGTCCGATCGCGCGCTCGGCGTGGACCGAGAAGGAACCGGAGGCCGGGTTCGCGGCCGACATCTCGCCGAGCATGCGCATCACGAGCATGACCAGCGCGCCGGATATCGCATAGGCGAGCACGATCGACGGCCCGGCCGCGGCGATACCGGCTCCGGAGCCCACGAAGAGGCCGGCGCCGATGACGCCACCGAGGGCGATCATCGAGAGATGCCGCTGCTTGAGGCCGTGGACCAGCGGCGAATCGACCTTGGGGGCCTCGGGGGCCGCGTCGGTTGCTGCGTCCTTGGAGGTGGACGTCCGAGACATGGGCGAGCCCTGTTCAGTAGCTGAGACGGGGGAGCGAGCGGCCCACAGTCTGAAGTCCGGTACCGCTGACAGGGAACACCTGACCGCTATACGGACACGACGCTCACACGTTGTGAAGGTATGGCCACGAAATGTTCACATCCACTTTACGTGCGACTCATGCGTGCCTCGCGCCACTCCCGCAGCCCGGCCACCGCAAGGACGAGCCCCGTCGCGCCCGCCGACCACAGCAGCTGCGGCCGCGCCCCGTCGTCCGTCAGCATCAGCCCGAGCACGGCGGCCATCGCCGCGAGCGCCGCCCACGTCAGATAGGGGAAGGCCCACATGCGCAGCACGAGCCGCTCCGGCGCCTCGCGCTCGATGCGCCGCCGAAGCCGCAGCTGCGACACCGCGATCAGCGCCCACACGAAGAGCAGCACCGCGCCGACCGAGTTGAGCATGTAGAGGAAGACCGAGTCCGGCCACTCCAGATTGAGTACGACGGATACGAAGCCGAAGGCGACGGACGCGAGCACCGCACGCCGCGGGACGCCGCCGCCCGACACCTTCAACAGCGCCTTCGGAGCCTCGCCCCGCTCGGCGAGCGAGAAGATCATCCGGGACGAGCCGTAGAGGTTGGCGTTGAGCGCCGAGAGCAGCGCCACGAACACCACGATGTTCATGATCGTGCCCGCGGACGGCACCCCGATCGAGTCGAGGACCGTCACATACGGACTGACGCCCGCCTTTTCCGCCGTCCAGGGCAGCACCGTCACGATGACCAGCATCGAACCGACGTAGAAGAAGAGGATGCGGTAGACGGCGCTGCGCACGGCGCGGGCGACGGAGCGCACCGGGTCGTCGGACTCGGCGGCCGCGATCGTCACGACCTCGAGCCCGCCGAAGGCGAAGACGACGGCGAGCACGCCGGAGACCACGCCGTCCCAGCCGTTGGGCAGAAACCCGCCGTGCCCGGTGAGGTTGGTGAGGCCGACGGGATCGGTGTCGGGCAGCACCCCGAAGACCGCGAGCAGCCCGAGCACCAGGAAGGCGACGATCGCGAAGACCTTCAGGGCGGCGAACCAGAACTCGAACTCGCCGAAGTTCTTCACGGCGGCGAGGTTGGCGCCCGTGAACACCAGCATGAAGAAGAGGACCCAGGCCCACTGCGGTACGCCCGGCGCCCAGCTGTTGGCGATCTGCGCGGCCCCGGTCGCCTCCACGGCGAGCACGACGACGAGCAGGAACCAGTAGAGCCACCCGACGCTGAACCCCGCCCAGCGCCCGAGGGCACGCTCGGCGTGCACGGAGAAGGACCCCGACGCGGGCATCGCGGCCGACATCTCACCGAGCATCCGCATCACACACATCGCGAGCGCCCCCGCGATCAGATACGAGACGACGATCCCGGGCCCGGCAACGGCAATCCCGGCCCCGGACCCGACGAAAAGCCCGGCCCCGATGACCCCACCGAGCCCAAGCATGGCGAGATGCCGTTGCTTAAGTCCCCCGCCCAGCGGCTCGGATTCCAAGTCGGTCGCCCTGGTTGTGGGCAGGCGTTCCGCACGGCGGAACGGGTGGGCACAACCCCCACTGCCGGGTGCCGACTGATCGGGGGGTGCGTCGTGCATGGTGCTAAGCGCTGCTCTCGGGCTCACAAAGAAATTGGCGGGAACCTACAGTCTCCCTGGGCGGCATCCCCGTACGCAAAACGGGCCCCTGGCACCACCCACCGAGGTGACAAGCATCACGCCCCCCGCAGGGGTACACCCCGCACTTTGTGCAGAGCCCACCACCGGGGCACCCGGCACCTTGTCGCCCACCGCCGGTGATCCGACGCCCCCGCCTGGGATAGCGTCGCGGGGTCCCACCTCCCCGTCCCAGAACGTCCCAGAACCCGCGGAGTCCCGATGAGCATCGCCGCCGTCTCTTCCCGTCCCGGCCAGGTCCTCGCGGACCTGCTCCCCGCGTCCCGCGCGAAGGACGCGGCCTTCGTCATCGGCGGCGCCGCCCTCACCGGCATCGCGGCCCAGATCGCCGTGCCCGTACCGGGCTCCCCCGTGCCGGTGACGGGACAGACCTTCGCCGCGCTCCTCGTCGGCACCGCCCTCGGCGCCCGCCGCGGCTTCCTCTCCCTCGCGGTGTACGCCCTCGTCGGCATGGCCGGCATGCCGTGGTTCGCCGAGGCGGGCTCCGGCGTCGCGGCGCCGTCCCTCGGCTACGTCCTCGGCATGCTGCTCGCCGCCACCGTGGTCGGCGCCCTCGCCCGCCGCGGCGGCGACCGTTCCGTGCTGCGCACCGCGGGCACGATGGTGCTCGGCTCGGCGATCATCTACGCGGTCGGCGTCCCGTACCTGGCCGCCGCGACCGGCATGTCGCTGACCCAGGCCGTCGCCGCCGGGCTCACGCCCTTCCTGATCGGCGACGCGGTCAAGGCCGCGCTCGCGATGGGCGCGCTGCCCACGGCGTGGAAGTTCCTCAACCGGTAGCGGTCACGCCGTAGTTCCGCCTGAAGAGGTTCGCCGGGTCGTACGTGACCTTCAGCTCGGCGAGCCTCTTCCGCGTTTCCGGGTCGTACAGGCCGTCGGTCCGATCCCCGGCAGCGAAGGCGAAGTTGAGCAGCCGCCCCTCGCCCGCGAAAAGTCCGAAGGCCCGCGCCTGCACGGCCCGCACCGCATCGAGGTCCGTGCCGTCCAACGGCGAAAGGACCCGCACCAGCCACCCCGCGTCCCGGTAGGGCACAGCGTTCCCCGCGGGCTTCGCCAGCGCCCCGCCCAGCTGGTTGATCTGGACGACGTGCATCTTCTCGGCGGCGGGACCGGTCAGCGCGAACAGCTCGCTCGCCGCCGCGACGTCCAGCTCGCGCACGACCACGCTGTCCCCGTAGTAGGAGTGCGGGAAGTCCGGGTCGCTGTGGATCGTGTGGCTTTCGATGTACGGCATCTCCCGCAGCGAGTCCGACACCATGGGCCCGATCTCCCGCAGCGGTGCCACCAGACGCTCGCCCGCCGCCTCGGAGCCGGTGTAGGCGACCCGGACCGTCACGAGATAGCGCCCCCGCAGATGCGGCGGAAGCTGCGGCAGGTCCGGGTAGACAAGGGCCGCCACCGATGAAGTCACCTCGTCCGGCACGGTCCGCGTCCACGCCTCGTACGCCCGCAGCACGGCCGCCGGGTCCACCTCGCGCCCGTCGAACTCGATCGCCCCGCCGTACACCCGCGCCACCGGCACCAATCCGATCTCCAGGGCCGTCACGACCCCGAGGTTCGCGCCCCCGCCGAGCAGCCCCCAGAACAGCTCGGGCTCGCTCTCCGCGGTGACGTGCCGCAGCGCGCCGTCCGCCGTGACGACATCGAGCCACCGGACGTGGTCGGCCGCGTACCCGAACTCCCTTGCCAGGACGCCGAGTCCGCCGCCCAGCGTGTACGACACGGCGCCCACGCTCGGCGCCGACCCGTTCAGCGGGGCGAGCCCGTGCTCCGCAGCGGCCTCGACGACCTGGCCCCAGCGGACGCCCGCGCCCACGGTGACGGTGCGCGCGGCGGCGTCGACGCGGACGGAGTCCATCCGCCGGGTGCTGATCAGCACACCGCCCTCCGCGGCCCCCGGAAGCCCGTGCCCGGTGGCCTGTACGCCCACGGGCAGCCCCGCGTCGGCGGCATACGAGACGGCGGCGACGACGTCATCGGCGCTCGACGCCCCGAACACGATCTCCGGCCGCTGGGTGAAGCCGGTCTGGAAGCCGGCGATCTCCTCCTCGTACCCCTCGTCCCCGGCCCGGAACACGAGTCGCTGTGCGGTGAAGTCCACGGTGATCCTCCAAGAAGCGCTGTCCGACGAGACAGAGCCTCCACGGAAAACCTGACACCCGCCGTCAAGTTTTCCGGTCTTTTCCGATCTTCGTGAACTGTGCTGTCATGAAAGGAGAGTTGGGGGTGACGCCCATGCCGGAGCGTCGGGTGGCGGGCCGCTACCACCTGCTCGAAGTCATCGGCCGCGGCGGCATGGGCCGCGTGTGGCGCGCGGCCGACGAGCTGCTCGACCGCGCTGTCGCCGTGAAGGAGATGCGGATCGACGTGGGCGACGGCGGCCTGGGCCCGGAGGACGCCCGCGTACGCAGGGAGCGCGCGCTGCGCGAGGCGCGGGCCAGCGCGCGGATCGACCACCCCGGTGTCGTACGCGTCTATGACGTCGCCGAGGAGGACGGCCGCCTGTGGATCGTCATGGAGCTGGTCGACGCCCGGTCCCTCGCCCGGTACGTCGACGACGAGGGGCCGCTGGGCGAGCGCGAGGCGGCGCGCGTCGGCCTCGCCCTGGTGGCGGCGCTGCGGCGGGTGCACGCGGCGGGTGTGCTGCACCGGGACATCAAGCCGGAGAACGTGCTCATCGGCCCCGGTGGCCGGGTCGTCCTCACCGATTTCGGCATCGCCGCGATCCAGGACACGGGCCGTCTGACGCAGGCGGGCCTGCTGGTGGGTTCGCCCGAGTACATGGCGCCCGAGCGGGTCTCCGGGGCGCCGCAGGGCCCGCCGTCCGACCTCTGGTCCCTCGGCGCGACACTCTGCGCGGCGCTGCGCGGCAGCTCGCCCTTCGCCCGTGAATCGGCGCTGACGACGCTCGTGGCGGTCCTGCACGAGGAGCCTGAACTGCCGCCGGAACCAAGCGGGTTACGTCCCCTGCTCGCGGCGCTCCTGGCCAAGGAGCCGGCGGGGCGGCCGGGCCTCGACGCGACGGAGGCGGCTCTGCGGGCGGCGCTGATGGCTCCGCAGGAGCGGCCACCCGAGGCGGCGGGCACCGACTGGCATCCGCGCGTCCTGACCGCCCTGGTCCTGCTGGTCACGGCCGCCGTGGCGGCCGTCATGTTCTTCACCGCGCGCGATCCGGGCGGCGGCGATCCACCGCCCGGACCGGGCTCACGGCCACCGACGGTGGCGGGTACGTCGACCACGCCACCGTCCGGCGGCTCCGGCTCCGGTTAGGCGTCGACGTCGACCGTGTCGCTGTCGGTCACGGCGTCGCCGTCGGTCACGGCGTCGGTGTCGACGCGGGGCCGCACCTTCTCCCGTACGACCGAGAAGACCACCACGAACGCCGCGGCGAGCAGCGAGAGCAGCACCTGCTTGCGGCCCGCCTCGTCGGTCAGCATGTAGACGAGGACGAACGAGATCATCGCGATGGTGACCCACGTCAGATACGGGAAGAGCCACATCTTCACGACGAGCTTCTCGGGCTGCTCGCGCAGGATGATGCCGCGCATCCGCAGCTGCGTGAAGCAGATCATCAGCCAGACGAAGAGGGCCACCGCGCCCGACGAGTTCAGCAGGAAGTCGAAGACGGTGTCCTTCCACTGGTAGTTGAACCAGACGGCGACGAAGCCGAAGACGACCGAGCCGAGGATCGCGGCCTGCGGCACACCGCGGGAGTTGGTGCGCGCGAAGGACTTCGGCGCGTCACCGCGCTGGCCGAGCGAGAAGGCCATGCGGGAAGCGGTGTAGAGCCCGGAGTTGAGGCAGGAGAGAACGGCCGTAAGGACGATGACGTTCATGACCTGACCGGCGTGCGGGATGCCGATCGAGTTGAGCGCGGCGACGTACGAACCGTGCTCGACGATCGACTTGTCGTCCCACGGAAGCAGCGTGACGACGACGAAGATCGAGCCCAGGTAGAAGACGCCGATACGCCAGATGACGCTGTTCGTGGCCTTGGTGACGGCGCGCTGCGGGTCCTCGGACTCACCGGCGGCCAGCGTGACGATCTCGGAGCCCATGAACGAGAAGACGACCATGAGCACACCCGTGAGGATGGCGCCCGCGCCGTTGGGCATGAACCCGCCCGCGTCGGTGAGGTGCGCGAATCCGGCGCCGGGGTTGTCGGAGCCGGGCAGCACGCCGAAGACGGCGAGCAGGCCGATGACCACGAAGCCGCCGATGGCGACGACCTTGATCCCGGCGAACCAGAACTCGAACTCACCGTAGGAGCCGACCGAGACGAGGTTCGTCAGGGTGAGCACCACCATCACGATGAGCGCCCAGCCCCACTGCGGTACGGCGGGTATCCAGCCGTTGAGGATGACGGCACCGGCGGTGGCCTCCACCGCGAGCACGACGACCCAGAAGAACCAGTACAGCCAGCCGATGGAGAAGCCGGCCCAGCGGCCGAGCGCCTGGTCCGCGTAGGTGGAGAAGGAGCCGGAGGTCGGCCGTGCGGCGGCCATCTCTCCGAGCATCCGCATCACGAGAACGACCATCGTGCCGACGAGGGCGTACGAGACGAGGATGGCGGGCCCTGCGGCGGCGATGCCGGAGCTGGAGCCGACGAAGAGGCCGGCGCCGATGACACCACCGATGGCGATCATGGACAGATGGCGATTTTTCAGCCCGGCCTTGAGGCCGTCACCGGTGTCACCAGACTGCGGATCCCCAGGTTCGTTGGGGTTGCGGTCTGCCTTCGCAAGGGAGGGTTGCGAGGTCATGGACGAATCCTTAAGTTCTCGGGTCACGAGCCCACGCATTCAAACGCAGGGGTGCCTGTGACGGAAGTCCTGACTCCGGATCGTGATATTCCGGCCCAATGGCCCAGACCTTGGTGACCAAGGTCCCGGCCCGGTCGCGGCCCCCCGCCCCGCGACGTGCCACACTCGGACCCATGCGCGTGTACCTCGGCTCGGATCATGCCGGCTACGAACTCAAGAACCACCTGGTCGAATGGCTCAAGAGCCACGGCCACGAGCCCGTCGACTGCGGGCCCCACATCTATGACGCCCAGGACGACTACCCCCCCTTCTGCCTCCGTGCCGCGGAGAAGACGGCGGCGGACCCGGAGTCCCTCGGCATCGTGATCGGCGGCTCCGGCAACGGGGAGCAGATCGCGGCGAACAAGGTCAAGGGCGTCCGTGCGGCCCTCGCCTGGAGTGAGCAGACCGCTGCGCTGGGTCGTGAGCACAACAACGCCAACGTGATCTCGATCGGCGGCCGGATGCACACGCAGGAGGAGGCGACGAAGTTCGTCGAGATCTTCCTGGCAACCCCGTATTCGGACGAGGCCCGCCACACCCGCCGCATCGAGATGCTCTCGACTTACGAGACGACGGGCGAGCTGCCCGCCATCCCGGCGCACCACCCGCAGGGCTAGCAGTCAAGACCGCCGCTCCGCGGCGGATCTTTTCCCGCCCTCCCCCAAGCTCTTAATGAGCAGGGGGACCCCCTTCCCGATTGCCCCGGAGCTGCCCGGCCGCAGTTCTTTCAGCCCGTCCGGCGTTTGAGGACGAGCCCTTAAGGCGATTTCACCCGCACCCACCCCCGGAGGGACCCGTGCCGGAGGGGCACACCATCCACCGGCTCGCGGAGGATCACCGCGCCCGCTTCGAAGGGCGCGGCCCTCTCCGCGTCGCCAGCCCCCAGGGCAAGTTCTCCGACAGCGCCGCCCTGCTCGACGGGCAGGAGATGGACACCGCCGAGGCCCACGGCAAGCACCTCTTCCTCGGCTTCGCCGAGACCGGCTGGGTCCACATCCACCTCGGCCTCTTCGGCAAGGTCAACTTCGGCGGGACGGCACGCGCGAACCCGCCCACGGACACCGTCCGCCTCCGCCTGGCCACCGAGGACGCGTACATGGATCTCCGGGGTCCGACCACCTGCGCCCTCATCACGGACGAGGAGAAGGCGGCGATACACGACCGCCTCGGCCCGGACCCGCTCCGGGAAGCCGACGACCCCGAGCGGGCGTACCGCCGCGTCTCGCGCAGCCGCACGACCATCGCCGCCCTCCTCATGGACCAGAAGGTCATCGCGGGCGTCGGCAACGTCTACCGCGCCGAGGTCCTCTTCCGCCACGGCATCGACCCGTACACACCGGGCAAGGACATCACCGCCGCCCAGTGGCAGGCGATCTGGCAGGACCTGGTGGACCTGATGCGCGAGGGCGTACGCCTCAACCGCATCGACACCGTCAGGCCCGAGCACACGCCGGAGGCGATGGGCCGCCCGCCGCGCGTCGACGACCACGGCGGCGAGGTGTACGTGTACCGCAGGGCCACCATGCCCTGCCACATCTGTGGCGGCGAGATCCGCACCGCCGATCTCGCCGCCCGCAATCTGTTCTGGTGCCCGAAGTGCCAGCGGACGGCGTCCTGAACCCCCACGGGCGGCTCGCATAAGATCATCACTCGACCGAAACACCAGTTCAACCGAAACACCAGTTCAACGGGGGTCCCATGTTCACGTTCGAAGTCAGCTGGGTGGACGGGCCGATCGCCATCGCGGTCGGCGTGCTGTTCGTCGCCGTCTACCTGCTGCCGTCCCTCATCGCCTTCAACCGGGACGCCGAGCTCCGTTGGGTGGTCCTCGTCATCAACATCGCCCTCGGCGCCTCGATCATCGGCTGGCTGGTCGCCCTCTACCTGGCGACCCGCACGCCGAAGACCACCCCGATGCCCCAGACCCTCTGAAGCCCCCGGCTAGAACCCGTGCGGCAGCCACGGCGCGACATCCGACCCGAAGGCCAGTGCCGCTTCCGCGAGCGCGCCGGGCCGCAGCTCCCGCACTCGGCCGGCCGCCGCGAGCGACATCAGGGAGTGACCGCCGAGATAGGCCGCGCCCAACTCCCGTACGGACAGGGCGAGATCGGCGTCGTCGTCGGTGCGCTCGCAGGTCGCGCCCTTCACATCGCCGGTGAGCCGCCAACGCCCTTGGTTCCAGGGGCAGAAGGCGTCCTCGACGTCGAACACCAGGTTCACGGGGGCCCGGTAGGTGCGCGACTCCAGCGCCGCGCCCACCTCCACCAGGCGTACGTACAGGGAGTCCCGCACCCGGATGTCGCAGCGCCGCACGTCTGATACGAGCTGCAGCGCCGCGTCGTCCGTCGGGCGGTTGTACGCCGTGACCTTCGACGTCAGGTCGATGTCGAAGAGGAACCGCCACAGCGCCGCGTACGCCGCCGGATCGAGGGCTTCGAGATCGCTCAGCTTCACTGTGCTGTCCATGCCGGAGAAGCCGCCTTCGGGCTTGATCCGGAAGCGCGCGTACCCGACAAGCTCCCCGTCCCGCTCGGCGAGCACGCACTGCAGCGGTGACGCGCCGTGCCGCTCGCTCTCCGGGTCGAGCAGACCGAGCCGCTCCCAGCCGGGCTGCCGGGCCAGCATGCCCGGACGCTCGCCCACCCGGCGCGCGTAGAGCTCCTCGCACGCCGCGTGGACGTCGGCGGGCTCGGCGTACCGAAGCCGTACGTCATCGGTGCCGGGCGGCACCGAGAGCCGGACCCGCGTCGTGTCGATCTCGGCCTTCAGCTGCTGCGTCGCGGCGCCGTACCCGAACCGGCCGTAGATGACGGGCTCGGAGGCCGTGAGCACCGCCAGGCACTCACCCTTCGCGCGTACGTCGTCCAGCTGGCGGCGCATCATCGACGTCAGGATGCCGCGCCTGCGGTGCGTCGCAGCGACGCTCACCATCGTCACGCCCGCCGCGTCCACCAGGGCGCCGCCCGGCACGGACAGGCGGAAACTGAACGCTCCCGTCGTGCCGACGCAGCTGTCGCCGTCCCACGTCCCGAAGAAGCGGTCGAACTCGGTCAGCGCGTTCCAGAGCTCGTGCTCCTCGGGTGCCTCGGCGACTCCGCCGAAGGCGAGCTCCAGCGTTCCGTAGTACTTGTCCCAGTCCTCAGGCCGCAACTCCCGCAATTCCGTCGTCATATGCCATGCCTACCAGGGGGAAGCGGGCGAAGCGACAGGATTTACGCGCACTGACGGCGTGCCCCTGACGGGGGACAACGGGCACCTCCCGTGCGAAGTGTCTGGCCCGGTAGATAAGGTCCGGGAGCAATGGCAGGCAGGCGAGCGGAAGCAGAGACGTTTACAGCCCGGATGAAGAAGCGGATCCACCGGGCTCGGATAGGGCTGCGCAAATCCGGTGTCGACTACTTCAGAGGCGACGGCTCGGACTGGATCGCCCTGGCGGGACTGCTGCTCACCATCCCGGTGATCACCGTCTTCACGATCATCAACAACGTCTGGTGCTCGCCCGCCGCCCTGGTCCTGCCCATCGTGGCCGGCGGCCTGCTCCTGCGCCCTTCCAGCCTGCTCGGCCTGTACGCGGCGTCGGCGGCCGCCCTGATCGTGGAGTCCGTCCAGCTCGGCCCGTACGCGGAAGGGCCGTCACGGGTCACCCCCGGTGTGGTCCTTGTCGTCGCGGCCTGCGGTTTCTTCGGGCTGCTCATCGCGCAGTTCCGCACCCGCGTCGGGGTGCCCTGGCGCGGCGGTGGAACGATGCTCTTCGACCTGCGCGAACGTATCCGCGTACAGAGCAAGCTGCCGAAGCTGCCGCGCGGCTGGCACCGCGAGATGGCGCTGCGTCCTGCCGGCGGCCAGTCCTTCTCCGGCGACTTCGTCGTCGCGGCGCGTACGAACGGCGGGCGCACCCTGGAGGCCGTCCTCACCGACGTGTCGGGCAAGGGCATGGACGCGGGCTCGCGCGCCCTGCTCCTGTCGGGCGCCTTCGGCGGGCTGCTCGGCTCGCTGCCGCCGCACGCGTTCCTGCCGGCCGCCAACGGCTATCTCCTGCGCCAGGACTGGGACGAGGGCTTCGCGACCTCGATCCACCTGGTCCTCGACCTGGAGACGGGCGACTACGAACTCTTCTCGGCGGGCCACCCGCCTGGCCTGCAGCTCAGCGCGGGCAACGGCCGCTGGGAGGAGAAGGTCGCCGACGGCCCGCTCCTCGGGGTCTACGACGGGGCGCAGTTCGACCCGGTGAAGGGCTCCCTGCGCCCCGGTGACGTCCTGATGCTGTTCACCGACGGCATCGTCGAGGCGTCCGACCGGGACATCAGCGAGGGCATCGACCGCCTCACCGGGGAAGCCGACCGCTATGTCGCGGGTGGCTTCCACGGCGCCGCCTGGCATCTGATCGAGGCCGTCGCCAAGGACGTCAACGACGACCGTGCGCTGCTTCTGATCTGCCGCGAGGCGTCAGCGGGCGCCTGACAGTTCGGGCGCGTCCTGCCGTTCGCCGTTGCCCGGCAGAATCCTGGCCAGCCACGTCGACCGGCCCGCTGCCAGCGGTCCGAGCACCGCAAGGACGAGCACGTACCCCGCGATGAAGGGGGAGAGGCGTTCGTCGAGGCCCGCGGTGGCGGCCATCGTCGCGAGGATCAGGGCGAACTCGCCGCGGGCGAGGAGCGTGGTGGAGATGTTCGCCGCGGGGCCCGCCCCGAAGCCGTACACACGCGCCGCACCGAGACCCGCGAGGACGTTCATGAGGAGCGTCAGGGCCACGGCGGCGAGCACCGGCCAGACCACCACGGGCAGGTCGCCCGGATCGATGGAGAGCCCGAACGCGAAGAAGAAGATCGCCCCGAACGCGTCCCGCAGCGGATGCACCAGCTTGCGGATGCGCTCGCCCGACGCGGTGCTGCCCAGCATCAGGCCCACCATGAACGCGCCGATCGCGTCCGCGACCCCGAACCACTCGGAGACCCCGGCGACGAAGACGGCCGCCCCGAGGAAGGAGATGACGAGCAGCTCGTCGTCCTTGGTGTCCATGAGCCGCCCGACGGCCTTCGTGCCGAAGCGGGCCGCGAGCGCGAGGAGCAGCAGGAAGCCGAAGGCCTTGCCGCCGTCCATGACGGCCGCCGAGAGGCTGTCGGCGCCGGACAGGATGGGCTGCAGGGCGGCCAGATAGAGGGCGAGGAAGATGTCCTCGACGACGATGATGCCGAGGATCGGCTTGGTCTCGGGGTTCCCGAGCCGCCCGGTGTCGACGAGCACCTTGGTGACGATCGCCGACGAGGAGATGCCGAGTACTCCGGCGAGGACCAGCGCTTCGGATGTGCCCCAGCCGAGCGCGAATCCGAAGCCCAGGCCCGCGCCGACGTTCAGCGCGAGATACGTCCCGCCGGCGATGGCCATCTTGCGGCCGCCGGTCTTGAGGTCGTCCATGTGGAACTCGAGGCCCAGATAGAAGAGCAGCAGGACCAGGCCGAGCGCCGAGAGCATCTCCAGGTCGTGGGGGTCGGAGACCAGGACCACGCCGGGGGTGTGCGGGCCGAGGAGGATCCCGGCCAGGATGAAGAGGGGGATGGTGGGGAGTCCGATGCGGCCGCCCACGCGGGCGAGCACGGCGGCGGCGAGAAAGGCGCCGCCCATGGCTATCAGGGTGTCTGCGTGTCCGATGGGCCCGTTCCTCCTGGTAGTCGGCGACGCCCCCGAGCCGTGCGAGTCGGCGCACCAATGGCAAAGAGAGCGTCAAGAACGCGTCAATAGTTAGCTTACCAAACGATTTAGGTGGCAACTGTGTAGGGCGTACATCCGACCCTTCCTGGGGTTACCCCCACCCCCGATCCGCCGGGCGCCCTCATGGTCCACAGCACCCCCGAATCCGTACGTTCGAGGTATCGACCAGGCGATCAGGACGTACGGACGGAAGGCGGACGGAATCATGGGGCTGCGGCGCAAGAAGCGAACCGGCGAGGGCATTCCCGAGGTGCCGCCGATGCCGGTCACGGCGCCCGGCACCGACTGGGCCGTCGAACTGCGCGGCGTGCGCCGCCGGTACGGCCGCGGCTCCTCTGCCGTGCACGCCCTCGGCGGCATCGACCTCGCCCTCGAACGCGGCAGCTTCACCGCGGTCATGGGCCCCTCCGGATCCGGCAAGTCGACCTTCCTGCAGTGCGCCGCCGGGCTCGACAGGCCGAGCGCGGGCACGGTCCGCCTGGGCGGCACGGAGATCACCGGCATGAGCGAGAACAAGCTCACCGAGCTGCGCCGGGCCCGCCTCGGCTTCGTCTTCCAGGCCTTCAACCTGCTGCCCTCGCTGACCGTCGAGCAGAACGTGGTGCTGCCCATGCGCCTGGCAGGACGCCGCCCCGACCGCCGCGCGGCCGCCGCCATGCTTGCCCGCGTCGGCCTCGGCGGCGACAAGCACAAGCGGCGCCCCGGCGAGCTCTCCGGCGGCCAGCAGCAGCGCGTCGCGATCGCCCGCGCGTTGGTCACCGCTCCGGATGTGGTTTTCGCCGATGAGCCGACGGGCGCGCTCGATACGACGACGGCCGCGGAGATCCTCGGCCTGCTCCGCTCGGCGGTCGACGGCATGGGCGCCACCGTCGTCATGGTCACGCATGATCCGGCGGCTGCGGCGTATGCGGACCGGGTGCTGTTTCTCGCCGGGGGCGTGATGGTGGATCGGCTGGAGCGGGGCTCCGCCCAGGAGATCGCGGGGCGCATGACGGCCCTGACGGCCCCAGCGTTCGCGGCTGCCGCGGCCTGAGTCTTTTCTGCGGGCCGGATGTGGCTGGTCGCGCAGTTCCCCGCGCCCCTTACGGGGCCCGTCAACTCCGGAGAACAGTCATGCAGTTGATGCCGAACGGGCTCGCGCGTGCCGCGGTTCGTTTCAAGCCCGCCGCCTTCGTCGGTACGTTCGTCGCGCTGATGATGGCCGCGACGATCGTGTCCGCGTGCGGCATCCTCCTGGAGACGGGCCTGCGCGCGTCGGTGCCGCCCGCCCGTTACGCCGGCGCCCCCGTGGTGGCCGCCGCCGACCAGATGGCCCACTTCAAGGTGGGCGACAGCGACTCGACCTCGGTGGTGCCCGACCGTGCGCGGCTCGACAACTCCCTTGTGGCCAAGGCGGGTTCGGCCCCCGGAGTGCGTAAGGCCGTCGCCGACGTGACCTTCCCGGTGCAGTCGCGCGGCGCGGACGTCACGGCGCACGGCTGGGGCTCCACCGCGTTCACCGGCGAGAAACTCACGTCGGGCAAGGCGCCCCGGAGCGGCGAAGTGGTCCTCTCCGGAGCCAAGGCGTCCGTGGGGGACCGCGTCACGCTCACCACGGCGGACGGCCCGCGGGAGTTTCGCGTGGCCGGCTTGACCGCTCAACAGGGCGCCCCCACGGCCTGGTTCGCCGACTCCGACGCCGTACGCATCTCAGGGCACCCCGGCCGCGTCGACGCCATCGCCGTACTGCCGAAGGCGGGCGTCACGGACGCCGCCCTCAAGTCCCAGGTGGCGCACGCCATCGGCGGCAAGGCCAAGGTGTACACGGGCGACGACCGCGGCAGCGCCGGGGACGCCACGCTCGACAACGCCAAGGAACTCCTGACCGGACTCGGCGGCTCCTTCGGCGGCGTCGCCACCATGGTCGCCGTGTTCACCGCTGCTGGCACCGTGGCGCTCTCCGTCGGCCAGCGGGCCCGTGAGTACGCGCTGCTGCGGGCGATCGGCACCACCCCGCGGCAGATCCGCCGCACCATCGCCACGGAGACCCTCCTGGTCGCGCCGCTCGCGGGCGCGCTCGGCTGCCTGCCAGGGATCGCCCTGGCGAGCTGGTGGTTCGGCCGGCTGCAGGAGAAGGGCGCCATCCCGGAGGCGGTCGACCTGTCCATCTCCTTCATCCCGCTCGTCTCCGCCGCGGGCGCCGTCCTGCTCACCGCGCTGTCCGCCGGCTACATGGCGGCCCGCCGCCCCTCCCGCATCAAGCCGGGCCAGGCGCTGAGCGAGTCCTCCGTGGAGCGCCTGCGACCCGGCTGGATCCGTACGCCGCTGGGGATCGCGGCAGCGGTCGGCGGATGCGTGCTCGCGGGCGTCGCCTCGTCGACGAGCGGCGCGGACGCGGCGAACGCGGCGCTCGGCGTGGTCATGCTGTTCATGCTGGCCGTGGCCCTGCTCGGCCCGCTGGTCGCCCGCGCGTGCGCCGCCCTGTTCGGCCTCCCGCTGCGCGGCGCGGGCGCCTCCGCGTCGCTCGCGGCCGCCAACTCCCGTACGAACGCCAGGCGGTTGGCCTCGGCGATCACCCCCATAGTCCTCGCGATGGCGTTCTCTTCCACCCTTGTCTTCATGCACACCAGCGAGGACCGGGTCGCCCATGACCAGCAGCGCGATGGCATCACGGCGGACCACATCGTGACGGCGTCGGGCACGGGCCTCGCCCCCGACGCGGTGTCGCGGGCCGCGCGGGCGCCGGGGGTCACCTCGGCGGTGGGCCTGCTCAAGACGTCCGTCCTCGTCCCGGCGGGCTCCGGCGGCGACCGCTGGCTGGAGTCGGCGTCGGCGCAGGGCGTGACGGGCTCGATGCGCGACCTCACCAAGGTGCAGGACCTGGACGTGAAAACCGGCTCCCTGTCCACTCTCGGCAAGGGGGAGGTCGCCGTCGACGCGATGCTGGCGGACAACGCGCACGTGAAGACGGGGGACAGGCTGAACCTCCGTATGCCGGACGGCACGGAGGCCTCGCGGAAGGTGGTGGCGACGTACGGCAGGGGCCTCGGCCTCTCCCAGGTCACGCTCCCCGCCACGGACGTGAAGCGCCACGTGACATCGCCCTTCGACACGGAAATCTGGACCACGGGCAAGGCCCCGAAGGCCCTGACCGCCCTCGGCGAGCTCCGCGACCGCGACGGCTACGCCACCGCCCAGTCCCTGGACCGCGAGCTCAACGCCTGGGCGAACACGACGATGGCGGCGGTACTCGGCGGCTTCGCGGCGATAGCCGCGGTGAACACTCTCGCCATGACGGTCCTCGACCGGCGCCGCGAGCTGGCCACCCTGCGGCTGATCGGCTCCACGCGCCGCCAGGTGATGCGGATGGTCCGCTGGGAGGCACTCCTGGTCGCGTGTGCGGGCATAGTGATCGGCTCGGCGATAGCCCTGGCAACGCTGATCCCCATGACCAACGGCCTGACGGGCGAGTCCCCGTACATCCCACCGGCGGTGTACGCAGGGTTCGCGACGGCGATCCTGACCCTGGGCCTGGCCTCGACCCTGCTCCCGGCGAGGGCGGCACTACGGGACTGATCCTTTCCCACCCACCCACCCGTTTGCCCGGCAGCGCCCCCCGCCGCCGCTCCGCGGCGATTTCTCCCGCCCACCCACCCGATTGCCCCGCAGCGGCCCCATCCCGCCGCCGCTCCGCGGCGATTTCTCCCGCCCACCCACCCGATTGCCCCGCAGCGGCCCCATCCCGCCGACGCGCCGCCGTACCGCCGCTTCGCGGCGATCTTTCCCGCCCGCCCACCCGATTGCCGGCAGTTGCCCGCCCACCCCCATCGGTAGGTCTTCCAGCCCGGCAGCAGGCATTTCAGCCCGTCCGGCGTTTGAGGACGAACTCGGCGAAGCCGGTGATCTACGGCCACCTAGCGGCCGGCGCAGCCGGAAATTTTCGGGAAGGGGCGGGGTTGGGGAAAGAATCCCCGCATGAACCCCAGCCCCAGCCCCAGCGCTAGCCCGAGCCCGAGCCCGAGCCCCAACCCCAACGCCAACCCCAACCCCCGCCCCCACCTAACCCTCCCCGAGGTAGAAGCCATAGCCCGAGAGGCCCACGCCGCCCAGAAGGACAAGGCGGGCCGGCCCTACGCCGAGCACCTGCAGGCGGTGGCCGAAGGCACCCGGGCCCGCGGCGGCACCCCGGACCAGATCGCCGCCGCCTGGCTCCACGACGCCGTGGAAGACGACGCGCTCAGCGACCAGTGGCTGCAGGACGCGCCCCTCACCCAACGTACGAAGGACATCGTCCGCGCCCTCACCAAGCACAAGGGAGAAACCCCCGAGGCCTACGCGACCCGCATCCTCGCCACCCCCGGCGCCCGCCTGGTGAAGGAGGCCGACATGGCCCACAACGCGAACCCGGCCCGCCTAGCGAAGCTAGACGGGCCGACCCGCACCCGCCTCACAGCGAAGTACGCCCACATGCGCGCCCTGCTGGGCGCATGACCAGCGGCTAACCGGCGCCGGAAGAAGCCTTGGCCCGCTCCCGGGCCAACGCCGCCGCATCCCGCTTGAACGCCCACTCCATCTTCGGCTCCATGGCGAAACGGAACATCCGCTGCACCGGAGGCGTACAGAGCAGGGTCACCACCGCGGCGGCCACCAGCGTCACGACGACCTCACCGGCCGGCTTGTGCATCCACTCGTAGTCCTCGAACCAGCCCCAGAAGCGCGAGCCCTTGGCGAGGAAGCCGTGCAGCAGATAGCCGTACAGCGTGCCCGCGCCGAGCACCGTGAACCACATCTTCCGACGCGGCACCCACGCGAAGAAGCACGCGGTGAGGACGGCGGAGCAGCCGAACAGCGCCAGCGTCATCACGACACCGGCCCACCACGGCGCGCCCAACTCCTGCGCGCTGTCCCGGCGGTAGAACCACGCCGAACTCATCCGCGGAGCGGCCCAGTACGCCATGAGGACCGCGCTCGCGAAGATGGGGATGGACAGCAGCCGCACCTCGCGCCGCCGCACCAGCTGGAAGTACTCGGGCTTCATGAACAGGCCGAGCACGAAGAACGGCATGAACTGCAGCACCCGCTGCAGATCGAGATCGTCGCCGATGTCCGGCGAGATCGTGGCGAGTACGGCGATGGCGATGGCGAGCGGCACCGGCCAGCGCACGATCTTCCACAGCGGGGTCGTCAGACGCCAGACGAAGAGCGCGACCAGGAACCACGTGAGGTACCAGGGGTCGAGGAGGCTGATCGGCTGGGTCGGATCGTCGTCCGCGTAGCGCTTGAAGAAGGTGTACGCGACTTCGAAGATGACGTACGGCACGGCGACACCGGTCACCAGACGCTTGAGCCGGTCGGCCCGCATGTCGAAGCTGCGCGAGAAGTAGCCGGAGATCAGGATGAACGCCGGCATGTGGAAGGTGTAGACGGTCATGTACAGCGCCTCGGCGGCGCGGCTGTGATCCGTCAGCGGCTCCCAGGAATGAGCCATGGCCACCAGGACGATCGCCAGATATTTGGCGTTGTCGAAGAACGCGTCGCGCTGCTTGGCGGGTTGGCCCGTGGAACCTGGTTTGCCTGGTCGGGCGGTGTTGCCGGCCGCTGCGGGGGAAGGGGTCGCGGCCGTGGGGAATTGGGGGGCGCGGGGAGTAGGCACTCCGGCCGCCGACTCTTGGGCCGGGGGGAGCGGCGCCCGGTGGCGGCCGTGCGGTTGAACGGAGTTCGTCACAGGCCCTCCCACCATGAGCTCGGTGAGACGATCTGGGACCGCACTGCGCTTGCGGGGATGGTGGCAGCGTGGAACATCTGAGGCACCCTAGCGTCGCCCGAGTGTTTTCGTAAAACCCTCAACACGGCTGTCATCTCAATCACAGACGGAACCTGGCTAATACGGTGCGAGTACCCGGGGAATCACCAAAGTCGACATGGTGATTCACCTCCTTACGGGCCGCTCGCAGGCCGTTCAACTGTCCAGAACGTCACAACTCATCCCGCTTAAACGCCGCATAACGCCCGCAGGCGACTCTGGTGAAATGTCCGATTGATTGGCTCTTTGTGAAGCCCGCGGTGTGGGCCCGGCGACAATTCGAATTTCCCGCGAACAACTTGTGTGGCGATGGAAACGATCAAGCCGAATTAGCGGACGTGCGCGGGGCTCGAATTGCCGTGTGGGGGCGCCCAGTTCATACGCCCCAGGGCCGCCCCCGGCCGCCGGGGTCGCGCCCGGCACGTGCGGCGCTGGCCGACGATGTGTCACCGGCCGCATACGGATGGCGCGTTGGTGGCACGATGGTTCTGGCGGGGGTGTGCGGGGTCGTACCCCCCGGGCCGGGGAGAGACCGACCTAGGGTGTGATCAGTGTGGCCATTTCGCTGTCAGTGGTGTTGCTGTTGGCGATCATCCTTGTGGTGCTGATCCGCGGGGGATCGATCAAGGCGGGGCCAGCGATCGTCGCGGTGCTCTTCGGGTTCTTCCTCGCCTCAACCGGAATGGCACCCTCCATAAACCGCTTCCTCAATGAAGTGGCGGAGACCATCAACTCGATCAGCTTCTGAGCCGGCGGGCCCGGCGTTCCTCGCGGAAACGCCTCAGGCCCGGTTCCGAGGAGCCGGGCCTGAGGTCGACAGAGCGGGCGACGGGAATCGAACCCGCGTAGCTAGTTTGGAAGACTAGGGCTCTACCATTGAGCTACGCCCGCACAGATCGCGCCACGGGAATCGCTGGTCAGCGACCGCGGCACGGCAAGCATCGTAGCGGGTCGGACGCACTCCCCGCACACCCCGTACGTACTCCCGATTAAGCGGGGGTCGCACGGCCTGCGGGCATGTACCCTACGTGTCGCACCGACGGGGTGTGGCGCAGCTTGGTAGCGCGTCCGCTTTGGGAGCGGAAGGCCGTGGGTTCAAATCCCGCCACCCCGACCACCAGGCCGATCGATCGAGTCGATCAAGGCCACCCCGCTGATCAGCCGCTCGACGGGCCTCTCAAGATCGCATTGTGGGTCGGCTCCCGCTTGCCGTTACTATGCAAGCTGTGTGCCCGTGTGTCTCTGAGCCGGGCAGAATCCCAAGAAGTCAGCCCCAAGGAGACCGAACCGTGAAGAGCGCCGTGGAGACCCTGAACCCGACTCGGGTTCGGCTCACTGTTGAGGTGCCCTTCGAGGAGCTCAAGGACAGCCTCGACGCGGCGTACAAGAAGATCAACCAGCAGGTCACGGTGAAGGGCTTCCGCAAGGGCAAGATCCCGGCCCGCGTCATCGACCAGCGGTTCGGTCGCGGCGCCGTTCTCGAGGAGGCCGTCAACGACGCGCTCCCGAAGTTCTACACCGAAGCGGTCAACGAGGCCGAGCTCAACGTCCTGGGCCAGCCCGAGGTGGACATCACCGAGCTGAAGGACAACGAGACCCTCAACTTCACCGCTGAGGTCGACATCCGTCCCGCGATCGAGATCCCGGACTACTCCGGCATCGAGGTCGAGGTCGACGCGGTCGAGGTCAGCGACGAGGACGTCGAGAAGGCCGTCGAGGAGCTCCGTGAGCGCTTCGCGTCCACCTCGCCGGTCGAGCGTGCCGCCGAGGACGGCGACGTCGTGACGATCGACCTGGAGGCCAAGGTCGAGGGCGAGGTCCTGGAGGACGGCGTCGCGTCCGGCGTCTCCTACACGATCGGCTCCGGCGAGCTCCTCGAGGGCATCGACGACGCCGTGAAGGGCCTGGAGGCCGGTGGCGAGGCCACCTTCACCTCCGAGCTCAAGGGCGGCTCGGCAGCCGGCAAGGAGTCCGAGGTCACCGTCAAGGTCACCCAGGTCGCCGCCCGTGAACTGCCGTCCCTGGACGACGACTTCGCGCAGCTCGCGTCGGAGTTCGACACCCTGGACGAGCTCAAGGCCGACAGCCGCAAGCGCCTCGAGAACATGAAGCAGTACGACCAGGCGACGCAGGCCCAGGAGCGTGTCCTGGAGAAGCTGCTCGAGCTGGTCGAGGTCCCGGTCCCCGAGAAGCTCCTCGCGGACGAGATCGAGACCCGCAAGCACAACCTGGTGAACCACCAGCTCGGCCAGATGGGCCTCGACCTCGCGAAGTACCTGGAGATCCAGGGCAAGACCGAGGAAGAGTTCGACGCCGAGACCAAGCAGCAGGCCGAGAAGGGCATCAAGACGCAGTTCGTCCTTGACGAGCTCGTCAACAAGGAGAAGCTGAACGTGAACCAGGAGGAGCTCACCGAGCACCTCATGCGTCGCGCGCAGTCCTCCGGCATGTCCCCCGACCAGTTCGCCCAGGCCGTCGTCGAGGGCGGCCAGGTCCCGATGCTGGTCGGCGAGGTCGCCCGCGGCAAGGCCCTCGCGGTCGTCGTCGAGGCCGCCACGGTCAAGGACACCAACGGCGAGGTCGTCGACCTGGACGACGAGGACGAGACGGAGACGGCCGCCGAGGTCGTCGCCGAGGCGACCGACGGCGACGACGCCGCCGCCGAGGAGAAGACCGAGGCCTGAGCAGCCTCGCTCTGAACCGCTTGTGACACGGGCCCCCGGGATTCATCCCGGGGGCCCGTGTCGTGCCCCGTCAGGGGCGCGGGGAACTGCGCGAGCAACCAACTACAAGCCGCACTCGCCATGGAGCCTGCTGCGGCAGACGCGACTGCGGCCCTGCGGGGGCTGAGCGCGCAGTTCCCCGCGCCCCTGACGGGGCGCGCCCCCGGCGGGGTGCTACCTGCGCTCACAGCGAACAGTCACCTTTGCGGGATTCCCCGGACGGGGCTGAGCGTTAGGGTCCATGAATACGAGGGCAGGGGAGTCCCCGAAGCCGCCCCGGAGCGGCGAGCACGCGGGGTCCCTAGCCTCAGAAGAAGACGTGAGACGGCCCGGCGCCGTCGTAAGACGAGCAGGTGGATACGTGACGAATCTGATGCCCTCCGCCGCCGGCGACCCCTCCATCGGTGGTGGCCTCGGCGACCAGGTCTACAACCGGCTGCTCGGCGAGCGGATCATCTTCCTCGGCCAGGCCGTGGACGACGACATCGCCAACAAGATCACCGCGCAGCTGCTGCTCCTTGCCGCAGAGCCGGACAAGGACATTTTTCTCTACATCAACAGCCCTGGTGGATCCATCACGGCCGGCATGGCGATCTACGACACCATGCAGTACATCCAGAACGACGTGGTGACGATCGCGATGGGCATGGCCGCCTCGATGGGCCAGTTCCTGCTCAGCGCCGGCACGCCCGGCAAGCGCTTCGCGCTGCCGAACGCCGAGATCCTGATCCACCAGCCCTCCGCCGGACTCGCGGGCTCCGCGTCGGACATCAAGATCCACGCCGAGCGGCTCCTTCTCACCAAGAAGAAGATGGCCGAGCTCACCGCGTTCCACACGGGTCAGACCGTCGAGCAGGTCACGCACGACTCGGACCGTGACCGCTGGTTCGACCCGCAAGAGGCCAAGGCGTACGGCCTCATCGACGACATCATGCCCAACGCGGCCAGCATGCCGGGCGGCGGCGGCACCGGAGCCTGAGCCTCACCGCTCAGCCTTCCGAAGCCGACACAGCCCACGCTCCTCAGGAGACCTACAGAGATGAAGAACTACCCCGGCAGCGGCCTCTACGAGCGCACTCAGGCCGAGTACACCGGCCCCACCGCCGAATCCCGCTACGTCATCCCGCGCTTCGTCGAGCGCACCTCGCAGGGCGTGCGTGAGTACGACCCGTACGCGAAGCTCTTCGAGGAGCGCGTGATCTTCCTCGGCGTGCAGATCGACGACGCGTCCGCCAACGACGTCATGGCGCAGCTCCTGTGCCTGGAGTCGATGGACCCGGACCGCGACATCTCGGTCTACATCAACAGCCCCGGCGGCTCCTTCACGGCGCTCACGGCCATCTACGACACGATGCAGTTCGTGAAGCCCGACGTGCAGACGGTCTGCATGGGCCAGGCCGCCTCCGCGGCCGCCGTGCTCCTCGCGGCCGGTACGCCGGGCAAGCGCATGGCGCTGCCGAACGCGCGCGTCCTGATCCACCAGCCGTACAGCGAGACCGGCCGGGGTCAGGTCTCCGACCTGGAGATCGCCGCCAACGAGATCCTCCGGATGCGTGCGCAGCTGGAGGAGATGCTGGCCAAGCACTCCACGACGCCGATCGAGAAGATCCGCGACGACATCGAGCGCGACAAGATCCTCACTGCCGAGGACGCGCTGTCGTACGGCCTGATCGACCAGATCATCTCCACCCGGAAGATGAACAACGCCTCGGTCGTCTGACGCAGAGCTGTAGCATCTGCCGCTCCTTGGCATGGTTCGCGAACCGATCGCGATCGGTTCACGTCAAAGCGAACCGTGCCAAGGGGGGCCCGAACGGGGGGCCCGGCAAGGTACCGTCGGATATGAGGCACCAGGAGCCGCTGAACGTGGCGTCTCCCAGGCGAAGGGGAAGCACCTCGTGGCACGCATCGGTGACGGCGGCGATCTGCTCAAGTGCTCGTTCTGCGGGAAGAGTCAGAAGCAGGTCAAGAAGCTCATCGCAGGCCCCGGTGTGTACATCTGCGATGAGTGCATCGATCTCTGTAACGAGATCATCGAGGAAGAGCTCGCGGAGACGAGCGAGGTGCGGTGGGAGGAACTCCCCAAGCCTCGCGAGATCTACGAATTCCTCGAGGGATACGTCGTGGGCCAGGAGCCCGCGAAGAAGGCTCTCTCGGTAGCGGTGTACAACCACTACAAGCGGGTCCAGGCCGGCGAGACCGGCGGGGCGCAGGGACGTGACGACGCGATCGAACTCGCGAAGTCCAACATCCTGTTGCTCGGTCCGACCGGCTCCGGCAAGACCCTCCTCGCGCAGACGCTCGCGCGCATGCTGAACGTCCCGTTCGCCATCGCCGACGCGACGGCGCTGACGGAGGCGGGCTATGTCGGCGAGGACGTGGAGAACATCCTCCTGAAGCTGATCCAGGCCGCTGACTACGACGTCAAGAAGGCCGAGACCGGCATCATCTACATCGACGAGATCGACAAGGTGGCTCGCAAGAGCGAGAACCCGTCGATCACGCGCGATGTCAGCGGTGAGGGCGTCCAGCAGGCCCTCCTGAAGATCCTGGAAGGCACGACGGCTTCCGTGCCTCCCCAGGGCGGCCGCAAGCACCCGCACCAGGAGTTCATCCAGATCGACACGACGAACGTCCTGTTCATCGTGGGCGGTGCCTTCGCGGGCCTGGAGAAGATCATTGAATCCCGCGCGGGCGCGAAGGGCATCGGCTTCGGCGCCACGATCCACTCCAAGCGGGAGCTTCAGGAGAAGGACCGGTTCGAGGACATCATGCCGGAGGACCTGGTGAAGTTCGGGATGATCCCCGAGTTCATCGGCCGCCTCCCCGTGATCACCTCGGTCCACAACCTGGACCGCGAAGCGCTCCTCCAGATCCTGGTCGAGCCGCGCAACGCCCTCGTGAAGCAGTACCAGCGCCTCTTCGAACTCGACGGCGTGGAGCTGGACTTCGAGCGCGAGGCGCTCGAGGCGATCGCCGACCAGGCGATCCTGCGCCAGACCGGCGCGCGAGGCCTGCGCGCCATCATGGAGGAGGTCCTCCAGTCGGTGATGTACGAGGTCCCGTCCCGCAAGGACGTGGCCCGCGTCGTCATCACGGCGGACGTCGTCCACTCGAACGTGAACCCGACGCTGGTGCCGCGCGACGCGCGGGGTCCGGGTGCGGGGGAGCAGAAGTCCGCGTAGTTTCCAGGCGTACGTGAAAGGGGCGTCCGGCGATTCGATCGCCGGACGCCCCTTCTCGTTGAACAGCCTTGTACCGTCGGCTACTTGACCTCGACGCGGACGTCGTCCCGCAGGTTGGCCACGAGGCTGGCGACGTTCTTCAGCTCGATGTTCCCGCCGCTCGCGGTGACAGCGGCGTCGGAGTACGAGGCGTACGCGACCGTGCTGTGGTCACCCCAGATGCAGATCGGCGTCTTGAAGCTGTTGGGCACGCCCTCGTCGTCCGGGCCGACCTCGCCCATCTTGAACTCGGCTTCCTGACACTTCATGATGCCGTTCTCGAAGCCGTCCGGCGTGAACTCCTCGGGGCTGCCGATGAGGCTCAGGCTCCCGGGCTCCTCGGTGGACTTCTTCTTCATGTCGGCGAACATGGCGTCGACGACCTTCTCCGGGTCTTCGATCTCGCCGTACACACCGGAGAAGTTGAGGGACTTCATGGTCGCGCCCTCGCCGTAGTTGTACGCGGCGAAGACGTCCTTGGGGTTGCTGACGCCCTGCTTCTTCAGGTCCTCGATGTCGCTCGACGACATACCGCCGCCACCGCCACCGGCGGACGAGTCGGACTTCTTGTACTCGCCGCCGAGGACACTGGCGGGCGCCGTCAGCTTGTACGTCTTGCCGTCATCGGCGACGGACCCGCTGTCCTTGCCCATGGTGAACCACCACACGCCGGCGCCTATCGCGGCGATGGCGACGACGGCACCGATGATGAGCCCGGTCTTCTTCCCCCCACCGCCGGCGGGCGGCCCCTGAGGGAATTGCCCGTACGGGGCCTGAGGTTGCTGCCCGTACGGAGCCTGGGGCGGCTGCCCGTACGGGGCCTGGGGCTGCTGGGGGTAGCCGTAGCCGGGCTGCGGGGCCTGCGGCTGCTGGCCGTACGGCCCTGGCTGCTGCGGCTGCTGACCGCCGTACGGGCCCGGCTGGTTGTAGCTCATTACGTGGGTTCCCCTCCGCGCAATTCGATGGTGCCGATCAGAGCTTGACGCGGACTTCCTTGCGGAACTTGGCCGTCTTCTCCGCGGCCTCGTCGAGGTCGGCGGCCTTGCCGGCCATCGCGCTCGCCATGTCCGTGGTGATCACGATGCCGAGCGTGCTGTTGTCGCCCCAGATGCAGGTCGCCATCGACATCTCGCTCGGGCCTGCGGTGCTGCCGGTCCCTGCCGAGCCGCCGCCCAGCTTGTACTTCATCTCCTGGCACTTCATCACCGCGCCGTCGAGCCCGGCGGGGCTGTACGACTTGGGGGTGCCGACCAGCGTCATCCCCTCGCCGCTGCTGTCACCCTCCTTGGCGTTCTTGTCCGCCTCGCCGAACATCGCGTCGACGACCTTCTCGGGGTCCGCGATGTCGCCGTAGACGCCGTTGAACTGCAGGATCTTCTGCGACAGCGGGTTGCTCTCGTCTCCGGACTGGTACTGGGCCGCGACGTCCTTGGCGTTCTTCACGCCGTGCTTCTCGGCTTCCGCGACGTCACCGGAGGTCATGCCGCCTTCGCTGCCGGCCTCGTCGTTCTTCTTGTACTCGGTGAGGACCGTCGCCGGCGTTATCAGCTTGTGCGGGCCGTCGTCCTGGACCCCACCGCCGTCCGCCACGTCCGATGAGCCGCCCTTGCCGTTGCCCTTGTCGTCGTCACCGCCCGCGAAGGCGAAGTAGCCGCCGACGGCGGCAGCGACGACCACGGCGGCCGCGGCGATGATCAGGCCGACCTTCCTGCCGCCGCCCTGCGGGGGCGGAGGCGGCGGGACCTGACCGTAGGGGGCCTGCGGCTGCTGGCCGTAGGGGCCCGGCTGTTGGGGCTGGCTGTAGTTGCCCTGCTGCGGGGCCTGCTGCGGGTAGCCGTAGCCGGGCTGGGGGGCCTGGGGCTGCTGACCGTAGGGGCCGGGCTGCTGAGGCTGCCCACCGCCGTACGGTCCGGGCTGCTGGGGCTGCTGGCCACCGTACGGGCCCGGCTGGTTGTAACTCATTGTCTGGGGTTCCCTCCGTGCTTATGCGTATCAGACATCCTGACGGAAGCAGCCCCGGCCGATGCGACCGGGGCTGCTGAGCGAGACGCGCGATGCCTCGCGGCGTCAGGCCTTGACTCGGACTTCCTTGCGGAACTTGGTCGTTGTGTCGGCGGCGTCATCGAGCGAGGGGCTCTTGCCCGTCATGGCGCTCGCCATGTCGACCGGGATCACGAGACCGACGGTGCTCTTGTCGCCCCAGATGCAGACCGGCATGCGGAGCTCCTTGGGGCCGGAGCCACCACCGCCCTCGACCTTCATCTCCTGGCACTTGAGGACCGCGCCGTCCGCGTCGAAGCTCTTGGGACTGCCGACCGGTGCACCCGTGTCGGACTCGTCCTCCGCGGCGTTCTCCTTCATCTTGGCGAACATGCCGTCGACCACCTTGGACGGGTTGTCGATCTCGCCGTAGACGCCCATGAACCTGATCATCTTCTGGGCCAGCGGGTTGCTCTTGTCGCCCGACTGGTACTGGGCGTCCACGGGCTTCCCGTTCTTGACGCCGTCCTTCTCGGCCTTCTCCATGTCCTCGTCGTCGAAGCCCTCGTCGGTCGAGGCCTGCTTCTTGTACTCGGAGAGCACCGTCTCGGGCGTGACGAGCTTGTGTGCCCCGTCGTCCGCCACAGCCGAATTGCCCCCGGAACTGTCGTCCTTGCCGGCCGTGAACCACCACACGCCGCCGCCGATCGCGACGAGGGCGACGATCGCGCCGATGATGAGGCCGGTCTTCTTGCCGCCACCGGCGGGCGGCGGCGGAGGCGGAACCTGCCCGTAGGGGGCCTGCTGCTGGCCGTAGGGGCCGGGCTGCTGGGGCTGGCTGTAGCCGCCCTGCTGCGGAGGAACACCCTGCGGCGCCTGCTGGGGGTAGCCATAGCCGGGCTGCGGTGCCTGGGGCTGCTGGCCGTAGGGGCCAGGCTGGCCCGGCTGCTGACCGTACGGTCCGGGCTGCTGCGGCTGCCCGCCGTACGGGCCCGGCTGGTTGTAGCTCATTGCGTGGGTTCCCCTCCGAACGCTTATGTGTTCCCGACATCCTGTACGAAGGAGACGCGCCATGGGGCGCGGGGCCGCAACCGTTACTGAAGAATCCGGTTTCGGGACGGGCCTGTGACACCTCTAAACTGAGCCCGTGACCGAGAACACTCAGCAGCAGAATCCAGCGCCCACCTCCGAACTGCCGACCCAGTACGCGCCGGCCGAGGTAGAGGGGACGCTGTACGAGCGCTGGGTAGACCGGGGCTACTTCGCCGCCGACGAGAAGAGCGAGAAGCCGCCGTACACCGTCGTCATCCCGCCGCCGAACGTCACGGGCTCCCTGCACCTGGGCCACGCCTTCGAGCACACGCTCATCGACGCCCTCACCCGCCGCAAGCGCATGCAGGGCTTCGAGACGCTGTGGCAGCCGGGCATGGACCACGCAGGCATCGCCACCCAGAACGTGGTCGAGCGCGAGCTCGCCAAGGAGGGCAAGTCCCGCCACGACCTGGGCCGCGAGGCGTTCGTCGAGCGTGTCTGGCAGTGGAAGGGCGAGTCCGGCGGCCAGATCTCGGGGCAGATGCGGCGCCTCGGCGAGGGTGTGGACTGGGACCGTGAGCGGTTCACGATGGACGAGGGTCTCTCGCAGGCCGTCCAGACCATCTTCAAGAAGCTGTACGACGACGAGCTGATCTACCGCGCCGAGCGCATCATCAACTGGTGCCCGCGCTGTCTGACGGCCATCTCGGACATCGAGGTCGAGTACCAGGACGACGACGGCGAGCTCGTCTCGCTGAAGTACGGGGACGGTGACGAGACCGTCGTCGTCGCCACCACCCGCGCCGAGACGATGCTCGGTGACACCGCCATCGCCGTCCACCCGGAAGACGAGCGGTACAAGCACCTCGTCGGCAAGCTCATCAAGCTGCCGCTGACCGACCGCTCCATCCCGGTCGTCGCGGACGAGCACGTCGACCCCGAGTTCGGCACCGGCTGCGTCAAGGTGACGCCGGCGCACGACCCGAACGACTTCGAGATCGGCCAGCGCCACGGCCTGCCGAACATCGCGGTCATGGACGAGCACGCGGTCATCACGGTCCCGGGTCCCTTCCAGGGGCTTGATCGACTGGAGGCTCGCTCCGCCATCGTCGGCGCCCTGCGCGCCGAGGGGCGCATCGTCGCCGAGAAGCGTCCGTACTCCCACTCGGTCGGCCACTGCTCGCGCTGCAAGACCACCATCGAGCCGCGTCTTTCGATGCAGTGGTGGGTCAAGGTCGGCCCGCTCGCGAAGGCCGCGGGCGACGCGGTCCGCGACGGCCAGGTCAAGATCCACCCGCAGGAGATGGAGAAGCGCTACTTCGACTGGGTCGACAACCTCCACGACTGGTGCATCTCGCGCCAGCTGTGGTGGGGCCACCGCATTCCGGTCTGGTACGGCCCGAATGGCGAAGTCGTCTGTGTCGGACCGGATGACGAGGTGCCGACCGGCGAGGGCTGGTACCAGGACTCGGACGTCCTGGACACCTGGTTCTCCTCCGGCCTGTGGCCGTTCTCCACGCTCGGCTGGCCCGAACAGACCGAGAGCCTCGAGAAGTTCTATCCGAACTCGGTCCTGGTCACCGGCTACGACATCCTCTTCTTCTGGGTCGCCCGGATGATGATGTTCGGCCTGTACGCGATGGACGGCACCCCGCCGTTCCACACGATCGTGCTGCACGGCATGGTCCGCGACCAGTTCGGCAAGAAGATGTCGAAGTCCTTCGGCAACGCGGTCAACCCGCTGGACTGGATGGACAAGTACGGCTCGGACGCCCTGCGCTTCACGCTGGCCCGCGGCGCCAACCCCGGCACGGACGTGCCGATCGGCGAGGACTGGGTCCAGGGCTCGCGCAACTTCGCCAACAAGATCTGGAACGCCACGCGCTTCGCGCTGATGAACGGCGCCACCACCGAGGGCGAACTGCCGCCCGCGGAACAGCTGTCGGCCACCGACCGCTGGGTGCTCTCGCGGCTGAACGCGACGGTCGCCGAGGTCGACGCGTTCTACGACGACTACCAGTTCGCCAAGTTGTCGGACGCCCTTTTCCACTTCGCGTGGGACGAGGTCTTCGACTGGTACGTCGAGCTGTCCAAGACCACGTTCATGGGCGGCGGCGAGGCGGCCAGGGTCTCCGGCCGTGTCCTGGGCGAGGTCCTCGACGTCACCCTGCGTCTGCTCCACCCGGTCGTCCCGTTCGTCACGGAGACCCTCTGGACGGCGCTCACCGGCCGCGAGTCGATCGTGATCGCCGACTGGCCGGTCGACAGCGGCTTCCGCGACGCCGCCGCCGAGCGGGAGATGGAGACGCTCCAGCAGGTCATCACGGAGGTCCGCCGCTTCCGCGCCGACCAGGGCCTGCAGCCGGGCCAGAAGGTCCCGGCCCGCCTCACCCTGGACGGCACGGCGCTCGCCCCGCACGAGGCGGCCATCCGCCAGCTCCTGCGCCTCCAGCCGGAGGGCGATGCCTTCACGGCGACGGCGACCCTGCCGGTCTCGGGCGCCACGGTCGCGCTCGACCTGTCCGGCACGATCGACGTGGCGGCGGAGCGCAAGCGCCTGGCCAAGGACCTTGCGGCCGCGGAGAAGGAGAAGGCGCAGGCCACGGCGAAGCTCGGCAACGAAGCGTTCCTGGCGAAGGCGCCGGACAACGTGGTCGACAAGATCCGCGGCCGCCTCACCAAGGCGGACGCCGACATCGCCCGGCTGCAGGCCCAGCTGGACGGGCTGCCGCAGGCGTAGTCAGTAGTCAGTAGTCATACGAAGGGGAGGGCCCCGGACCGTACGAACGGTTCCGGGGTCCTCCCTTTTCCCGTCAGTTTCCCGTCAGCTTCCTGTCACGCCGTACGCAGCCCGAGCTGCTCGAGCTCCGCCTCCGCGAGTGCGTCCAGGGTCGCCGGGTCGGCGTTGCGCCAGCCCTCGGCGAGGCTGCCGGGAGTCGCGTCCGGGATGGCGTCGGCGGTGGCGGCCACCTCGTCCAGGGGGCGAAGGAGCGAGCGCAGGGCGAGCAGTTCGCGGCCGTCGTCGCTCGCCGCCAGCTCGTGGGCGGCCGCCGCCTGCCGGGTCCAGCGCAGCCGGCGGGGGAGCCAGCTGCCCAGGACGAGGCCGACGGGTACGAGGAAGACGGCGACGGCGCCCGCGGTCACCGCCGTGCGGACGATCACCGGGTCGCCGGTGTCGGCGGCGTCCGCGACGCCCCGCAGCGCGTCGTCGACCCGGTGGCCGACCAGGGGCAGCCGGGCGGCGGGGGAGCCGGGGGCGGGCGCCGAGGTGGCGGATCCGGCCGTTGGGAAGGCGAACTTGGAGGCCAGCCGGTACACGATGACGGCGGCGGTGGACCAGAACGCGATCCAGAGCAGGATCGCGCCGTCGCCGGCGATCTGGCGGGCTCGGAGGCCGTAATTCTGGGCATACCACATGGTCCGATTTGACCCTTGGTACGCGGAACACGGGGGCAGCCGCGCCGGGTTGGAGGCTCGGCGTCGCCGAGACGGTCGAGTGCGGACCCCTCGGCCGCCCCGGTCTGCCATTTGAGCAATAAACCAAATACCGCCCCCGCGTGCGCAAAATCACTGAATTCGTGACATACGCCCGACGGATCGGGCCGGAAGACCTTGGATGATGGAGAACATGCACGACCTGTCCGCCGCCCAGGCGATCCGCCAGGCGACGGCCACGGGCCGTCGCCTCACGGCGCGCTGGGCGCAGGCCCCCCGGGCCCAGGACGCGCTCACCGCGCTGAGCTGCCTGGCCCTGATGAGCCTGGACATCCCTGGCCTCGCCGAGGCGGACAACTCGCTCAACGGCCCGCTCGCAGCGCTGGTCCTCGCGCTCGGCGCCGCCTCCCTGATGCTGCGCCGCTCGGCGCCGTGGGTGACGTACGCGGTCGCGCTCGTCCTGCTCTCCTGGCTGCACGAGCTGACGCTGGCGCAGTTCGCGCTGTACTCCCTGGGCAGATACCGGGGGCGGCTCGCCGGTGCGGTGGGTGTGGTCGGCTATGTGGCGTTCGCGTACGTCATGTTCAGCCTCCCCGGCTGGCCGGTGCACCGGGGCGACAGCCTGAGCTCATTCCTCGGCCTGGTCGTCCCGATCGGCGTGCTTGCGGCAGGGGTCGGCGTCGCGGCCAACCGGCAGGACCTCGTCAGGGCGCTGCAGGCGCAGCGGGCCGAGACGGACGCGCTGCAGGCCGTGCAGCGGGAGCGGTCCCGTATCGCGCGGGACGTGCACGACTTCGTGGGGCGTGAGCTGACGCTGCTGAGCGTGCGCTCTCAGGTGCTGGCGCGGCGGGCCGCGGGCGGGGACTTCGAGGACGGCTTCGAGGAGCTTTCCGATACGGCGCGGTCGGCGCATCGGATGCTGAACGAGATCATCGTCCAGCGGGGTGTGGACGGTGCGCCCACGCCCGGCCTTGACGCGCTGCCGGCGCTGGTCGCGGCGAGCGAGCGGGCCGGGAGTCCGGTCGACCTGCTGGTCGATGCCGCGGCGTACCGGCTTTCGCCGATTCGGCAGGCGGCCGTGCATCGGGTGGTGCAGGAGTGTCTGACCAATGCCGCCAAACACGCCCCCGGGGAGCGGGTGGATGTCCGTGTGCGGCTCGCGGAGGGTGAGCTGCAGGTACGCGTGCGCAACGCGCTGCCCGGCGCCGTGCCGGTGGCGCCGCCGGTGTCCTCCGGGACGGGGACGGCGGGGATGGCCGAGCGGGTCCACACGGTGGGCGGCAGCTTCTCGGCGGGGCCGAGCGGCGCGATGTACGAGGTCCTGGCCGCCCTCCCGGCCGGCGCCTAGCCCCACCGCCCCGCTCCATCGCTCACCCGGCAGCTGGGGCTGTGCCCACCCGTTCCGCCCTGCGGAACGCCTGCCCACAGCGAGGGAGACGGCCGGTCCGGGGTGGGTGGGAGTGTGGAGCGCCTGCCCACAGCAAGGACGGTCGGGTGGGTGGGAGCGCGGAACGCCTGCCCACAGCGAGGGAGACGGCCGGTCCGGGGTGGGCGGGAGTGTGGAGCGCCTGCCCGCAGCGAGGGCGGCCGGGCGGGCACCTGTCGCCGGGTGAGGGCTACGCCGCTGTCATCACCCTCTCCAAGCCGTCGAAGTCCTCCACGCACTTTCCGCAGCCCAACGCCACGCTGTCCAGGGGATCGTCCGCGGTGAACACCGGGATCCCGGTGGCCGAGGCCATGCGGAGGTCGAGGCCGGGGAGGAGGGCGCCGCCGCCGGTCAGGACGATGCCGTGTTCCATGACGTCGCCGGACAGTTCCGGCGGGCACTCCTCAAGGGTCGTCCGAACCGCGGAGATGATCGCCTCCACCGGCTCGTCGAGCGCCGCCCGCACCTCCCGCACCGTCAGCTCCACCGTCTTGGGTAGGCCGCCCACCTTCTCGCGCCCCCGTACCGTGAAGGTCCGTGATTCGAAGGCGGCCGAGTCCTCACCCGGCACCGGCCACGCCGAGCCGATCGCGACCTTGATGTCCTCCGCGGTCCGCTCACCGATGAGCAGCGTGTGCTCCTTGCGGACGTAGTCCGTGATGGCGGCGTCGAGCCGGTCGCCCCCGACCCGCAGCGACTGCGCCGTGACGATCCCGCCCAGGGAGATGACGGCAACCTCCGTGGTCCCGCCCCCGATGTCGACCACCATCGAGCCCCGCGGCTCCGCGACCGGAAGACCCGCCCCGATCGCCGCCGCCATCGGCTCCTCCACCAGATGTACGGCCCGCGCCCCCGCCCGCTGCGCCGCGTGCACGATCGCCCGCCGCTCGACGGGAGTGACCCCGCTCGGCACGCACACCACCATCCGCGTACGGGGACGGCGCCCCGGCACCGCCTTGCGCACGAAGTGCCTGATCATCTCCTCGGCGGCTTCGTAGTCGCTGATCACGCCGTCCCGCAGTGGCCGGATCGCGGTGATGGACCCCGGCGTACGCCCGATCGTCTCCTTGGCCTCCGTGCCGACCGCGAGGGCCGTACGCGCCCCCTCCTTGACGGCGACCACGGACGGTTCGTTGAGCACGATGCCCTGACCCCGCACGTAGAGAAGGGTGTTCGCTGTGCCGAGGTCGATGCCTATGTCCATGATCGCCAAGTTTGCCCGGCGATCGGCGAGATGGGCGGGACTTTGGTCCTGAATCGGCAGGGCCCAAAGTCCCCACAGGTCCCGTGCGGCGCCTGGGCAGGTCCCGACGGCGGCTGTCGGTGGCGCTCCGTAGACTGAGGTACGTGAGTGACCTCCCCCAGCACGACGGCCCGCACGACAACGACGACAACGACGGTTTCGACGAGATCGTCGCCGCCGAGACCGACCGCGACCCCGACCTCGCGGTGATCGAGGCCGGCAGCCGCACCCTGCGCGCCCAGTCGGGCCCGCCGCAGGGCGACATCCCGGCCCGCCCCACCGACCCGGAGGTGGACAAGGCGCTGCGCGAGGTCGAGACGGAGCTCGCGAGCCGCTGGGGAGAGACGAAGCTGGAGCCTTCGGTCAGCCGTATCTCCGCCCTGATGGACGTCCTGGGCGAGCCCCAGCGCGCGTACCCCTCGATCCACATCACCGGCACGAACGGCAAGACGTCCACGGCCCGCATGATCGAGGCCCTGTTCTCCGCCTTCGAGCTGCGCACCGGGCGTTACACCTCGCCGCACGTCCAGTCGATCACCGAGCGGATCAGCCTGGACGGCGCCCCCATCGAGGCCGAGCGCTTCGTGGAGACGTACAACGACATCAAGCCGTACGTCGAGATGGTCGACACTCAGCAGGAGTACAGGCTCTCCTTCTTCGAGGTCCTCACCGGCATGGCGTACGCGGCCTTCGCGGACGCCCCGGTGGACGTGGCCGTCGTCGAGGTCGGCATGGGCGGCAGCTGGGACGCGACGAACGTGATCGACGGCTCGGTCGCCGTCGTCACGCCCATCGACCTGGACCACACGGACCGCCTGGGCGCCACGCCCGGCGAGATCGCCAAGGAGAAGGCCGGCATCATCAAGCCGGACGCGACGGTGATCCTGGCCCAGCAGCCGGTGGACGCGGCGCAGGTGCTCCTGAAGAAGGCCGTCGAGGTCGACGCGACGGTCGCCCGCGAGGGCCTGGAGTTCGGCGTCGTCTCCCGCACGGTGGCGGTCGGCGGCCAGCTCCTGACCCTGCGCGGCCTCGGCGGGGAGTACGAGGAAGTCTTCCTGCCGCTGCACGGCGCGTACCAGGCGCACAACGCCGCCGTGGCGCTCGCCGCGGTGGAGGCGTTCTTCGGCATCGGCTCGCAGCATGCGCGCCCGCTCGACATCGACACCATCCGCAAGGCCTTCGCCTCGGTCTCGTCGCCGGGCCGCCTGGAGGTCGTGCGCACCTCGCCGACCATCGTCCTGGACGCCGCGCACAACCCTGCGGGTGCCCGCGCCACCGCCGAGGCGATCAGCGAGGTCTTCGACTTCAGCCGCCTGATCGGTGTGGTCGCGGCGAGCGACGGCAAGGACATGAAGGGGCTGCTCGAAGCCTTCGAGCCGATCTTCGCCGAGGTCGTCATCACGCAGAACTCCAGCCATCGCGCCATGGACGCGGACGAGTTGGCCGGTATCGCCGTCGAGGTCTTCGGCGACGACCGCGTCCAGGTCGAGCCGCGCCTGCCGGACGCGCTGGAAGCCGCGATCACCCTCGCCGAGGAAGAGGGCGAGTACGCGGGCGGTGGCGTCCTGGTCACCGGCTCCGTCATCACGGTCGGCGAGGCCCGACTGCTCCTGGGGAGGGGCTGACTCCTGTGCGTACGCTCTGTGCTTCCACGCTGATCGGCGAGTTCTTCGTCATCGGTTTCGCCGGTCTGGTCGCGATGAAGGACCCGGACCTGTCCATGGGCACGGTCTGGACGGTCAGCGGCATCGCGATGCTGCTGTGCGTGCTGCTGTGCGGAATGATCACCCGGCCGGGCGGGGTGCAGCTCGGCTGGGCCCTGCAGATCGCGCTGATCGCCAGCGGGTTCGTGGTGCCGACGATGTTCTTCATGGGCGCGGTGTTCGCCGTGCTGTGGTGGGCGTCGATCCACTTCGGCAAGAAGATCGACGAGGCGAAGGCCCGGTTCGCGGCGCAGGCCGAGGCGGAAGCCGGGGCCGAGGCCGGGGCCTGAGGTAACGCGGCGTAGTGGGTCCCGGTATCGTGCCGGGCATCCCACGTCGTAGTTAACTGCTTGGAGCCGCACATGACCCAGCGCACTCTCGTCCTGCTCAAGCCCGACGCCGTCCGGCGCGGACTGATCGGCGAGATCATCGGCCGTATCGAGCGCAAGGCGGGCTGGACGATCTCCGCGCTCGAGCTGCGCTCGCTCGACCAGGAGACGCTGGAGCTGCACTACGGCGAGCACAAGGGCAAGCCGTTCTACGAGCCGCTGGTCGACTTCATGTCGTCGGGCCCGGTCGTCGCGCTCGTCGTCGAGGGCGAGCGTGTCATCGAGGGCGTGCGCGCCCTGGCGGGACCGACCGACCCGATCGCCGCGGCCCCCGGCTCCATCCGCGGCGACTTCGGCACCATCGTCCGGGAGAACCTGATCCACGCGTCGGACTCCGAGGACTCCGCCGAGCGTGAGCTGAAGATCTTCTTCCCGCGCGTCGCCTAGCCCAGTTGCGTAAAGAATCGCGTAAATACTTCTGACGCGTCGTCAGCAGGGTGCCCGCCCTGACCAGGGGTGGCCGAGGAAAAATCGGCCGCCCCTTGGCATATGCACCCCCATTGGGGGAACCCGTGCCTCCGATGGCACGTCTCCAGAAGCGGGACGGCTCATCATCTGCTGACAATGGCGAAGACCCTAGCGCTGTGTTCGTGCAGGCGAGACTACGATGGAAGCCTCCACGCCACACAGCACCCACCTCGCCTACCTAAAAAGCCATCAGACGCTCCAGGGAAGGCCAGACGCATCCTCATGGGGAACAACATGTCGTTCATCGGCCGTGACATGGCTGTCGACCTCGGGACCGCCAACACGCTGGTGTACGTCAGGGGTCGGGGGATCGTTCTCAACGAACCGTCCGTCGTCGCGATCAACACCAACACCGGTGGCATCCTCGCTGTCGGCGCCGAAGCCAAGAAGATGATCGGTCGCACGCCGGGCAACATCGTCGCCGTGCGTCCGCTGAAGGACGGCGTCATCGCCGACTTCGAAATCACCGAGCGGATGCTCCGCTACTTCATCCTGAAGATCCACAAGCGGCGCTATCTCGCCCGCCCGCGGGTCGTCGTCTGTGTGCCCTCCGGCATCACCGGAGTCGAGCGCCGCGCCGTCATCGAGGCCTCCTCGCAGGCCGGCGCGCGCCAGGTGCACATCATCGAGGAGCCCATGGCCGCGGCCATCGGCTCCGGCCTGCCGGTCCACGAGGCCACCGGCAACATGGTGGTGGACATCGGCGGCGGCACCACCGAGGTCGCCGTCATCTCGCTCGGCGGAATCGTCACGGCACAGTCCATCCGTGTCGCGGGCGACGAGCTGGACAACGCGATCATCCAGCACATCAAGAAGGAGTACTCCCTCCTCCTCGGCGAGCGCACGGCCGAGCAGATCAAGATCACCATCGGTTCGGCGTACGACATGGACGCCGACGAGCACACCGAGATCCGCGGCCGGGACCTGGTCTCCGGGCTGCCCAAGACCGTCGTCATCTCGGCCGCCGAGGTCCGCAAGGCCATCGAGGAGCCGGTCAACGCGATCGTCGACGCGGTCAAGACGACCCTCGACAAGTGCCCGCCGGAGCTGTCCGGCGACGTGATGGACCGCGGCATCGTTCTCACGGGTGGCGGCGCGCTGCTGCGAGGCCTCGACGAGCGGCTCCGTCGCGAGACGGGCATGCCGATCCACATCGCCGAGGACCCGCTGGACAGCGTGGCGCTCGGCTCCGGCAAGTGCGTCGAGGAGTTCGAGGCGCTCCAGCAGGTGCTTGACGCCCAGCCGCGCAGATGATCTGACGCAAAAAGGTCCGCCGTACGAGTGCCTGCCATCTCGTGCGGCGGATCGTTGATATAGAGGCAAGGCATAACAATTCCGCGGCGTCCGCAGACGCCGCGGATTCCGATTGCTTAGATTTGTGCAGAGTTACGCACACTTGCTCCGCACAGTTGCTCAGAATTCCAAGGATTTCCAACTGAGGAAGGCACGGCCGCCGCACGTGAGGGACACACGAGAGAGCCGGCTGCTCCTGGTGCTGCTGATCGCCATCGCGTTCGCTTTGATCACGGTGGACATCCGCGGTGGCGAGGACTCGCCGGTCGACGGTGCCCGCCAGGCCGCCGCCACGGTCTTCGGCCCGGTCGAGGAGGGGGTCTCCACCGCCGTCGACCCGATCGGCAACGCCATCGGCGCGGTCCGGGACTCCGGCGACCGGCATGACCGGATCGCCGAACTCGAGCGTCAGAACGCCGCGTTGAAGGCGAAGCTCGGCAACGACGACCGCAACCGCAGCCGCGTCAGACAGCTGGACAGCATGCTGAAGAAGGCCGGCGCCGGCCAGTACGGCATCAAGGGCGCCGAGGTCATCGGCATAGGAGCGGCCCAGGGCTTCTCCTGGACCGTGACGATCGACGCCGGCGCGAACGACGGAATCAAGCGCGACATGACCGTCCTGAACGGCGACGGTCTGGTCGGCCGCGTCACCACCGTCGGCCCCGGCACCGCGACCGTCCTGCTCGCCAACGACCCCGACTTCACCGTCGGCACCCGTATGGAGAAGACCGACGAGCTCGGCTTCGCCACCGGACAGGGCGACCGCCCGCTCTCGGTGCAGATGCTCAACGGCAAGGCGGAGATCAAGAAGGGCGACCGCCTGGTCACCTTCGGCTCGCAGAAGGACAAGCCGTTCGTGCCGGGCGTCCCGGTCGGCGAGGTCGTCCGCGTCGACCCCTCGGGCGGCGACCTGACCCGCAACATCTTCATCAAGCCGTATGTCGGCTTCACCAAGCTGGACATCGTCGGCGTCGTCGTCGAAGCGCCCCGCGAGGACCCGCGCGACACGGTCCTGCCGAAGAAGCCCGAGAAGCCCAAGCCGACCCCGACGGTGACCGTCACGGCCACCCCCTCGGGGCAGCCCCCGGCCGACGGCGTCGACAACGGCAACGAGCAGTAGGAGATCCGGACCCATGCGCTTCAACCGAATCCTGCTCTCCAGCACCCTGGTCGTCGTGGCCCTCGTCATCCAGGTCAGCGTCCTCGCGCGGCTGCAACTGCCGGGCGCCGTCCCGGACCTGGTGCTGCTCACGGTGCTCGGCCTCGCCCTGGTCTACGGCCATGTGGGCGGCGCCCTCATCGGCTTCGGGGCCGGACTGCTCTCCGATCTCGCGCCGCCGGCCGACCACGCCGCCGGGCGGTACGCCCTGGTGCTCTGCGTCGTCGGCTATCTCGCGGGCCTGGCCAAGCCGGAGACCGGACGGCTCCGGTCCGCCACCGGTCCGCTGGTCGTGGTCGTGGGGGCAGCCATTGGATCGACCCTCCTCTACGCGGGCGTGGGCGCCCTCGTCGGGGACACCGCCGCCCGCCATGTGGGCCTGGGCGGGCTGCTCTTCACGGCCGCCCTGTACGACCTGCTGCTCGCGCCGTTCACGGTGCCGCTGATCATCGCGCTCGCCCGGCGCGCCGACAACGATCCGCTGGGGGAGACCTCCTCTGGCGCCAAGGCCACCGACGTATCCGAGGGATGGCTCTCCTCCGGCACCGGTCTGCGCATCGGCAACCAGCGCGGCCTGCGGATGAAGGCGGCCAAGGCCCGGGTCGCACGCGCCGGACGGATCAAGGGGGTCAAGCGCCTGTGAGGGCACGGAACTTCACACCCGGCTTCAGCCTCAGGGGAGGGGAGAAGTGACCAACATCCCGGAGACCGGACGGACCCCACGGGTCCAGATCCGCCTCATCGTCATCCAGATCCTCGTACTCTCCCTCCTGCTGACCCTCGGCGGCCGCCTCTGGTACCTCCAGGTCCGCAACGGCGAGGAGTACGCCAAGGAAGCCTCCGGCAACCACGTCCAGCAGGTCGTCCAGCCCGCCGTGCGCGGCTCGATCCTCGACGCCCGCGGCGTCCCGATCGCCGACAACGAGACCCGTCTGGTCGTCTCCGCGTCCCGCACCGACCTGATGAAGATGAAGGACGACGGCAAGGCGGTCCTCGCCAAGCTCGCAGACGTCCTGGGCATGAGCGCGAAGGACGTCGGCGAGAAGGTCCGCCTCTGCGACTCCGAGACCCCGCAGCCCTGCTGGAACGGCTCGCCCTACCAGCCGATCCCGATCACCGACGAGGCGTCGCCCAAGCAGGCCCTGCAGATCCGCGAGCGCTCCGAGGACTTCCCCGGCATCACCGCGGAGCCCACCGCCGTCCGCCGCTACGCCGCCCCCGGCAAGTCCAACACCGCGCAGGTGCTCGGCTATCTCTCGCCCGTCACCGACGAGGAGATCAAGAAGGCCGAGAACACCGACTCGCCGTTCCTCCGCTCCGACCAGGTCGGCCGCTCCGGCCTTGAGCGGACGTACGACGCGCAGCTGCGCGGCAAGGCGGGCGTCACCCGCTACGAGGTCGACAAGCTCGGCCGCGTCCTCGGCAAGGCCAAGGACGACCCGACCGAGCCCGGCGCGAACGTCGTCACCAGCATCGACGCGCGCGTGCAGGCCCTGTCCGAGTACTGGCTCAACGACGCGATGAAGAAGGCCCGCAAGGAGCTCGACAGGAACACCAACGAGAACTACAAGGCCGACGCGGGCGCCGTCGTCGTCATGGAGAACAAGACCGGACGCATCGTCTCCATGGCGTCCAACCCGGACTACGACCCGAACGCCTGGGTCGGTGGCATCTCCGGCAAGGACTACACGCGCATGACGGGCAAGAAGTCCAACTACCCGCTCCTGAACCGCGCCATCCAGGGCCAGGCCGCCCCCGGCTCGATCTTCAAGGTCATCCCGACCACGGCGGCGGTCAACGCGGGCTACGACTTCAACGGCAGCTACCCCTGCCCCAGCTCGTACTCCGTCGGCGGCCAGGTCTTCAAGAACTTCGAGTCCAAGGGCCACGGCTCCATCACGCTCGGCCAGGCCCTCGAAGTCTCCTGCGACACCGTCTTCTACAAGCTCTCGCACGACCAGTGGATCAAGGACGGCGGCATCAAGCCGAAGAAGGACGCCAAGGACTGGTTCTACAAGACCGCCCACCAGTTCGGCCTCGGCAAGGAGACCGGCATCGACCTGCCGAACGAGGTCACCGGACGCGTCCCGGACCGCCAGTGGAAGAAGGACTACTGGAGGGACAACAAGGACGGCTGGTGCAAGCAGGGCAAGAAGGACGGCGACTACGTCCAGAAGATCGCGTACGAGAACTGCCTCGAAGGCATGAAGATGCGCGCCGGTGACTCCGTCAACTACGCCATCGGCCAGGGCGACACCCTCGTCACGCCGATACAGATGGCGACGATCTACTCCGCCATCGCCAACGGCGGCACCATGTACGACCCCACCGTCGGCAAGGCGATCATCAGCGCCGACGGCAAGCAGGTCCAGGAGATCAAGCCGAAGTCGCACGGCAAGCTGCCCATGGACGAGAAGACGCGCGTCGACATAGACGGTGCTCTCGCCGACGTCGCCACCAAGGGCACCGCCGCCTGGCGGTTCGGCGGCTGGCCGCAGGACAAGATCCCGATGCACGCCAAGACGGGTACGGCGGAGGTCTACGGCAAGCAGACCACCTCGTGGTTCGCGACGTACACCAAGGACTACACGATCGTGATGACGATCTCCCAGGGTGGTACGGGTTCGGGAGCCTCGGGACCCGCCGTCCGCAAGATCTACGACGGCATCTACGGCCTGGACGAGGACGGCAAGCAGGACCTGAAGAAGGCGCTGCTTCCGCAGCCGCAGAAGAGCCTGCCGAAGATCGAGAAGGACGGTTCGATCGACTCCCCGAAGATCAAGCCGTACAAGCCGGAGGCCCCCAAGAAGCCGAAGGAACAGCAGGAACTGGCGGGCCCGCCCGCGAACTGGAGGCGTGACTAGTGGCCGGCAACAATGGCTTCTCCGTCCCCGGCTACGGGCCCGAGCGCTCGAAGATGTCGCTGGCCCGCGTCTTCGCCCGCGACTCGCTGGTACGCAGGCTCGACTGGCCGATACTGCTCTCGGCGCTCGCGCTCTCCGTGATCGGTTCCGCGCTCGTCTACTCGGCCACCCGCAACCGCACCGAGCTGGTCGGCGACGACCCGTACGCCTTCCTGCTCAAGCACCTCATGAACATCGGCATCGGCCTCGTCCTGATGGCCGGCACGGTCTGGCTCGGCCACCGAACGCTGCGCACGGCCGTGCCGATCCTCTACGGCATCTCCGTCTTCCTGGTGCTGCTCGTGCTGACCCCGCTCGGCGCGACCATCAACGGCGCGCACGCGTGGATCGTGATCGGCGGCGGCTTCTCGCTGCAGCCCTCCGAGTTCGTGAAGATCACGATCATCCTGGGCATGGCGATGCTGCTCGCGGCGCGGGTCGACGCGGGCGACCGGGTCCACCCCGACCACCGCACGGTCGTCCAGGCCCTCGGTCTGGCCGCCGTACCGATACTGATCGTGCTCCTCATGCCCGACCTCGGGTCGGTCATGGTGATGGCGATGATCGTGCTCGGCGTGCTGCTCGCGTCCGGCGCCTCCAACCGCTGGGTCTTCGGACTCCTCGGCACGGGCGCGGCGGGCGCGATCGCCGTCTGGCAGCTCGGCGTCCTGGACGACTACCAGATCGCCCGCTTCGCGGCCTTCGCCAACCCCGCGCTCGACCCGGCGGGCGTCGGCTACAACACCAATCAGGCGCGCATCGCGATCGGCTCAGGCGGCCTGACCGGCACCGGCCTGTTCAAGGGCTCGCAGACCACCGGCCAGTTCGTGCCCGAGCAGCAGACGGACTTCGTCTTCACCGTCGCGGGCGAGGAGCTCGGCTTCCTGGGCGCGGGCCTCATCCTGGCCCTGCTCGGCGTCCTGCTCTGGCGGGCCTGCCGCATCGCCCGCGAGACGACCGAGCTGTACGGCACGATCGTCGCCGCCGGGATCATCGCCTGGTTCGCCTTCCAGTCCTTCGAGAACATCGGGATGACGCTCGGCATCATGCCGGTGGCGGGGCTTCCGCTGCCCTTTGTGTCGTACGGAGGATCATCGATGTTCGCGGTCTGGGTGGCCGTCGGACTGCTCCAGTCGATCAAGGTGCAGCGGCCGTTGTCGGCGTAGCCTCGCTCTGGGGCGTCTTTGGTACTGCCCAGAGCCCCGGATCGCGTCTAGATTCGGTTTATGGGGCAGACGAAGCGGGAGATCGAGCGGAAGTACGACGTCGCGGCGCCGCACCCGGCGCTGCCCGACCTGACCGGCGTCGCCGGGATCGCGAACGTCGTCGACAAAGGTGTCGTCGACCTGGACGCCGTCTACTACGACACGGCCGACCAGCTCCTGCTCGCCGACTCGATCACCCTGCGCCGCCGCTCCGGCGGCGACGACGCGGGCTGGCACCTGAAGCTGCCGGTGTCGCTCGCCGAAGGCGTACGGGACGAGATCCACGCCCCGCTCTCCGAGACGGTGCCGCGCGCGCTGTCCGGCCTGGTGCGCTCCCGGGTCCGCGAGGCCGAACTCGTCCCCGTCGTACGCCTGTTGTCCGCGCGGGACCTGCGCCACCTCGTGGACGACAGGGGCGTACTGCTCGCCGAGCTCAGCATCGACCGCGTACGCGCCGAGCGGCTCACCGAGGGCGGCGGCACCGCCGAGTGGGCCGAGATCGAGGTGGAACTGGCGGACGACGCGGACCCCGCGCTGCTCGACAAGGTCGAGAAGAAGCTGCGCAAGACGGGGGTGGAGCGCTCGGCGTCGACGTCGAAGCTGGCCAAGGCGGTCGCGGCGACGGCGCCGAAGGGGCGTAAGACCAAGAAGTCCGGGAAGAAGGGCGAGGCCTCCGAGGGTGTCGCCGACCCCGTCACCGCCGGTGACCACGTCCTCGCCTATCTCCGTGCCCAGCGCGATGCCCTCGTCGCCCTCGACCCCGCCGTGCGCCGCGACCTGCCGGACTCCGTGCACCAGATGCGGGTCGCCACGCGACGCATGCGCAGCGCCTTCCGCTCGTACGGAAAGATCGTCGACCGCACCGTCACCGACCCGATCGGCGACGAGCTGAAGTGGCTCGCGGGTGAGCTCGGCGTCGACCGTGACCAGGAGGTCCTGACCGAGCGGTTCACGGCCCGCATCGGCGCGCTGCCCCGCACGCTCCTGCTCGGCCCCGTGCGCGGACGCCTGCGCATCTGGACCGCCGCCCGCAGCAGCGGCTCGCGGCGCAGGACCGTCGCCGTGCTCGACGGGAAGCGGTACCTGGCGCTCCTGGAGTCCGTCGACGCGCTGCTCGCCGACCCCCCGCTGCGCAAGGCCGCCGCAGCGTCCCCGGCCGACGCCCTCCCCAAGGCGGTCCTGAAGGACTACGACCGCCTCGCGGCCCGCATCGAGCACGCCCTCGCGCTGCCGCCCGGCGAGGAGCGCGACCTGGCGATGCACGAGGCCCGCAAGGCCGCCAAGCGCGCCCGGTACGCGGGCGAGGCGGCGAGGCCCGCGCTCGGCAAGCCCGCCAAGCGGTTCGCCAAGCGCATGAAGGCCGTCCAGAGCGTGCTCGGCGACCACCAGGACAGCGTGGTGGCCCGCGAGGCGCTGCGGAACCTGGCGATCCAGGCGCACGCGGCGGGCGAGACGGCCTTCACCTGGGGACTCCTGTACGGCCAGGAGGAGGCCACCGCCGCCGAACGCGAGCGGGAGCTGCCGGAGGTGTGGGACCGGGCCTCGCGGCCGAAACTTCGGGCGGCATTGGGAAGCTGAGCGCCGGGGTACGCTTGATGGTCACCCCTGCCAGCTCATGAGAGACGCCGAGATGCCTGTCGAGTCCGTCTTCCCACGCCTGGAAGCGCTTCTCCCGCACGTCCAGAAGCCCATCCAGTACGTCGGCGGAGAGCTCAACTCCACCGTCAAGGACTGGGACGCCTGCGACGTCCGCTGGGCGCTCATGTACCCCGACGCGTACGAGGTCGGGCTGCCCAACCAGGGCGTCATGATCCTTTACGAGGTACTGAACGAGCGCGATGGCGTGCTCGCCGAGCGCACGTACAGCGTGTGGCCCGACCTCGAGGAGCTGATGCGGGAGCACAAGGTCCCGCAGTTCACCGTGGACAGCCACCGCCCCGTCGGTGCCTTCGACGTCTTCGGGCTCAGCTTCTCCACCGAGCTCGGCTACACGAACATGCTCACGGCCCTCGACCTGGCCGGGATTCCCCTGGAGTCCAAGAACCGCACGGTCGACGACCCGATCGTCCTCGCCGGCGGGCACGCGGCCTTCAACCCCGAGCCGATCGCGGAGTTCATCGACTGCGCGGTCATCGGCGACGGCGAGCAGGCCGTGCTCGACATGACGGCGATCATCCGCGAGTGGAAGGCCGAGGGCCGCCCCGGCGGCCGCGAGGAAGTCCTCTTCCGGCTCGCGCGGACCGGTTCGGTGTACGTCCCCGGGTTCTACGACGTCGAGTACCTCCCGGACGGGCGGATCGGCCGCGTCGTACCGAACAAGTCGGGTGTCCCGTGGCGCGTGTCCAAGCACACCGTCATGGACCTGGACGAGTGGCCCTACCCGAAGCAGCCCCTCGTGCCGCTCGCGGAGACCGTCCACGAGCGCATGTCCGTCGAGATCTTCCGCGGCTGCACCCGCGGCTGCCGCTTCTGCCAGGCCGGCATGATCACGCGCCCCGTGCGGGAGCGAAGCATCACCGGCATCGGCGACATGGTCGAGAAGGGCCTCAAGGCCACCGGCTTCGAAGAGGTCGGGCTTCTCTCCCTCTCCTCCGCGGACCACACCGAGATCGCCGACGTCGCCAAGGGCCTCGCCGACCGGTACGAGGAGGACAAGATCGGCCTGTCCCTCCCCTCGACCCGCGTCGACGCCTTCAACATCGACCTGGCGAACGAGCTCACGAGGAACGGCCGCCGTTCGGGCCTGACCTTCGCCCCCGAGGGCGGCAGCGAGCGGATGCGGAAGGTCATCAACAAGATGGTCTCCGAGGAGGACCTGATCCGCACCGTCGCGACGGCGTACGGCAACGGCTGGCGCCAGGTCAAGCTGTACTTCATGCTCGGCCTGCCCACCGAGACCGACGAGGACGTCCTGCAGATCGCGGACATGGCGGCGAACGTCATCGCCAAGGGCCGCGAGGTCGCGGGCAACGACATCCGCTGCACGGTCTCCATCGGCGGCTTCGTGCCCAAGCCGCACACGCCCTTCCAGTGGGCCCCGCAGCTCTCGGCCGAGGAGACGGACGCCCGCCTCACCAAGCTGCGCGACAAGATCCGCGGCGACAAGAAGTACGGCCGCTCGATCGGCTTCCGCTACCACGACGGCAAGCCCGGCATCGTCGAAGGCCTGCTCTCGCGCGGTGACCGCCGCATCGGCTCGGTCATCCGCGCCGTGTACGAGGACGGCGGCCGCTTCGACGGCTGGCGCGAGCACTTCAGCTACGACCGCTGGATGGCCTGCGCCGAGAAGACGCTGCCCGACTTCGGCGTGGACGTCGACTGGTACACGACGCGTGAGCGCACGTACGAGGAAGTCCTGCCCTGGGACCACCTGGACTCCGGTCTCGACAAGGACTGGCTCTGGGACGACTGGCAGGACTCGCTCGACGAGACCGAGGTCGAGGACTGCCGCTGGACCCCGTGCTTCGACTGCGGCGTGTGCCCGCAGATGCAGACCGAGATCCAGATCGGCCCGACCGGCAAGAAGCTGCTTCCGCTGTCGGTAGTGAAGTAAATGACGCACCCGAGGCCGGTGGACAGGGCGGTTGGTCCTCGACTCGCCCTGCCCACCGGCCTCGTGCATCTCTCCTTCGTCGCCGCGATGGAGGAGTTCCGCGCCGAAGGGCGCGGCGGCGATGACGACGACACCACGCTCGGCCGCACCCTGCGCGACTACGGCGACAAGTGGCACGACCCGGTGGTCTTCGAGCGCTACGTCAGCGAAGTCCGCGCCGCCGCCCGCCCCGCCGAGCCGCTCTCCGTCCCCGTCACGACCCTCTGGTACGCGGACGGGACCGACTACTTCGGCCGCCTCGCCATCCGGCACCACGTCGGCACGCGCTTCCTGCGTGAGTACGGCGGTCACATCGGCTACGACGTACGCCCCACCGCCCGCCGCCGCGGCCACGCCACGGCGATGCTGATCGACTCACTTCCGTACGCCCGTGAACTGGGCCTGGAATCCGTCCTGGTGACCTGCGACACCGACAACACCGGTTCGCGCAAGGTGATCGAGGCCGCGGGCGGCGTCTTCGAGGACGAGCGGGGCGGAAAGCTCCGTTACTGGGTCCGGACCGGCTCGCGGACCAATTCACCGAACCAGCACCCGCACTGACACGTCTAGGACGGCATGGACCTGGAAAAACGGCCTCCCCGGCAAGAGAGTGCGCCGGAGCCGAGGCAGGCCGAGGGATGTCTCGCGGTCGCGATCCGCATTCCGGTGCGGATCGTCGTGCTGGTGCTCGTCGTCCCGGTGCGTCTGGTGTGGGACGCGCTCGCCGCCTGCGGGCGCTTCGTGTACTTCAGAGGGCTGCGACCCGTGGGCCGCGCCTTCGCCTGGCTGGGGCGGACGCTGATCGTGACGCCGCTGGTGTGGCTGAACGAGTACGTCTTCACGCCGGTCGCGCGGGGCATCGGCATCGGTGTGGTGTGGCTGCTCAAGGCGCTGTTCGTGTGGCCGTGGGTGGGTCTTTGGCGGTATGTGGTGGTGCCGGTCGGCCGGGGTCTCGGCTGGCTGGGCCGCGTGCTCGTCGTCGTACCCGCCGTGTGGTTGTACGAGTCCGTCCTCACCCCGCTCGGGCACGGCATCGCCTGGTGTGTGCGCGGCACGGGCGCCGCGCTGGCGTGGCTGGGGCGGACGCTCTTCGTGATCCCGGCCGTGTGGCTGTACCGGTCGGTGCTCACGCCGCTCGGGCACGGCGTCACCTGGCTCGCGCGGGCAATCGGCGCCGGGCTCGCGGCCACGGGGCGCGGCATCGGCATCGGCACGGTGTGGCTGCTCAAGGCGCTGTTCGTGTGGCCGTGGGTGGGTCTTTGGCGGTATGCGCTCGTGCCGGCCGGCCGGGGTCTCGCCTGGCTGGGGCGCGTGCTCGTCGTCGTACCCGCGATGTGGCTGTACGCGTCCGTCCTCACGCCCATCGGACACGGCATCGCGTGGCTGGGGCGCGGCATCGGGACCGTACTGCGCTGGATCTTCGTCGTGCCCGCCGTCGCCGTGTGGCGCTGGGTGCTGGTGCCCGTCGGGCGTGCCATCGGTGTCGTCCTGCACGAGATCGGAGCGGCGCTCGGGCACGCCTGGCGGGTCGCGGGACATGTGTCGCGGGCCGTGTGGCGGTTCATCGGCAGGCTCCTGCGGTGGGTCTTCGTCGACCCGGTGCGCTGGGTCTACCGCTCCGTCCTCACCCCCGTCGGGCACGTCCTGCGCGACGGGGTCTGGCGGCCCGCAGTCCAGGCCGCGAAGGAGGCCGGACGCGCCACCCGGCAGGCCATCGCATCGGCGCGCCGCAGCGTGCGCGAGGCACGGGCCGACGTACGGCGGATGCTGTTCGGGGCGCCGCGCGAGCCCGAACCGGTGCCGGTGCCCGAGGCCCGGCGGGAACCACATCCGGCCGCGGCACGTACTCTAGGTAGCAGTACGACCGCACTCACGAAGGACTGAACGACACTGGGCAAGCGACAGCCCGTAGGCCCGCCGCCCGCTCCCGCGGTGCAGCGCATCCGCCTGCGCTACACCAAGCGCGGCCGCCTCCGGTTCACCAGCCACCGTGACTTCCAGCGCGCCTTCGAGCGGGCGCTGCGCCGCGCCGAGGTGCCCATGGCGTACTCGGCGGGGTTCACCCCGCACCCGAAGGTGTCGTACGCCAATGCCGCACCCACCGGCACGGGCAGTGAGGCCGAGTACCTGGAGATCGCGCTCACCGAGCAGCGTGACCCCGACAAGCTGCGCGAGCTGCTCGACGAGTCGATGCCGGTCGGACTCGACATCATCGACGCCGTCGAGTCGCACACCTCCGGGCTCGCCGACCGGCTCACCGCGTCCATCTGGGAGCTGCGCCTCGACGGCGTGGAGCCCGCGGACGCCGAGCGGGCCGCCGAGGCCTTCCGGGCGGCTTCGAGCGTCGAGGTCCAGCGCCGCACGAAGAACGGCATGCGGACGTTCGACGCCCGCGAGGCCGTCGTGAGTCTCCAGGCGGTCGCGGCTGACGAAGCGCTTGCTCACGACACTGATAGGCCGACCGACCAGCCCTGTGCGATACTGCGGCTGGTTGTTCGGCACGTGACACCTGCCGTACGACCCGACGACGTCCTGTCCGGTCTCCGAGCTGTGGCCGACCTGGCGCCGCCGGTCCCCGCAGCGGTGACCAGGCTGGCGCAGGGGCTCCTTGACGAAGAGACCGGCACGGTGACCGACCCGCTCGCGCCCGACCGCGAGGCAGCCACCGCCCCACCTGTGAACGAAGGGGCAGCCGCTGCCGCCGCGAAGGTGTCGGCGCCGGAAGGTCCCGCGTAGGGACACGTCGTAGCGCAGCCCTCGTACTCGGGAGCCACCTGGGTCGGGCAGCGCACTGACCGAGACTTTCGCCAGGCCGTTCGCATTTGGGCGTACGGAACCGGCGAGACAGACACATAGAGCTCCCGTGCGGCGCCCACGCCCCCGGATGGCGGCCCCGCGTAGGACATAGCGAGGGCCGCGGACATCACCGGACCAGGCGCGGCGCCCGGGGGCCTGACGGGAGAACCGCCCGCATGCTTGAGCCGAACGAACCCACTGAGGGCTCGGACAACAACACCCCCAGCGACACCTTGCCGCCGCGCCGCAGGCGCCGTGCGGCGTCGCGTCCCGCGGGCCCGCCCGCGGGTGCCGCCAAGGCCTCGGCGCCGGCCATACCGGCCGCCCCCGCCGCCGATGAGACCGAAGAGACCACCGATGCGGCCGTAGCGGCCGACGCGGTGGCCGAGCCCGCCCCGCGTACGCGCCGTCGCGCCACTCGCCGTGCCTCCGCACCCGCGGGTGCGCCGCAGGCCGCAGAGGCCGAGGCTCCCGCCGCCGAGCCCGCGAAGACCGAGCCGGCGAAGACCGAGCCGGCGAAGACCGAGGCCGTGGAGACCGAGGCCGAGGAGGCCGCTCCGGCCGCCGCCCGTCCGCGTCGCCGTGCGACGCGCCGTGCCTCCGCACCGGCCGGTGCGCCGCAGGCCGCCGTCGAGGCGCCCGCCGCCGAGCCGGCCGCCTCGCAGGACGAGGAGCCCGTGACCGCCGCCGAGCCCGAGCCGCAGCCGGAGGCCGGTGACGCCGCCCCGCGCCGCGCCCGCCGCCGAGCGACCCGCTCCACGTCCGCGCCCGCCGCCGAGGCCGCACCTGCCGCCGAGGCCGCGCCCGTGGCAGAGCCGAAGGCCGCCGAACCCGCCGAGAGCGCGGCCGCCGAGCCCGCCGAGGACGAGGCGCCCCGTGGCCGCAGGCCCCGTCGCGCCACCCGCAAGGCCGCCGCCGGTTTCTCGGCGCCCGCCCCGCAGAAGACCCGCAAGGCGCAGGCCGACACCGACGAGGACTCCGGCCGGAAGCCCGCGCGGCCCGCCGTGGCCGTCTTCCAGGCGCCGGTGTTCGCCGAGCCGATGTTCCAGACCCCGGAGCGGGCGGCCGCCGCTGCCGCCGCCGCGCAGGCCGAGGAGCCCGTCGAGGAAGAGGTCGAGGTCGAGCCCGTCGCCGCGCCCGTGGCGGAGGAGGAGACGGGACCGCGCCGTCGCCGCCGCCGTCGGGCCGCCGACGAGCAGCCCGCCGCCGAGCGCGAGCCCGCCAAGGCCGCGCCCAAGGCCGAGGAGCCTGCGGAGGAGCCCGCCGAGGCCGAGGCCGAGGACACCGGCGACAGCGAGGATGCCGAGGACGCCGGTGAGCGGCACGGCCGTCGTCGCCGTCGTGGTGGCCGTCGCCGCCGCCGCGGTGAGTCCGCCGACGCCGAGGGCGAGCAGCAGGACACCGAGTCCGACGAGGGCGCCGAGCAGGAGGAGCGGGCCGTCGACACAGAGGCCGAGTCCGACGCCGAGCAGGCCGAGGAGAACGGCGCCGAGGACAACGGATCGGGTGCCGGTTCCAGCAGCAGCCGTCGCCGTCGCCGCCGTCGTCGCCGTGCCGGTGACTCCGGTGAGGCCGAGTCCGCCGCCGACGGCGACCCGGAGCGTACGGTCGTCAAGGTCCGGGAGCCCAGGGAACGGCGAGGGAAGGATGCCGAGCGCGAGCCCGGCACCGGCGCCGACGAGGTCCAGTCCATCAAGGGCTCGACCCGCCTCGAGGCCAAGAAGCAGCGCCGCCGCGAGGGCCGCGAGCAGGGCCGTCGCCGCGTCCCGATCATCACCGAGGCCGAGTTCCTGGCCCGCCGCGAGGCCGTCGAGCGCGTGATGGTCGTCCGTCAGAGCGGCGAGCGCACCCAGATCGGCGTCCTCGAGGACAACGTGCTCGTCGAGCACTACGTCAACAAGGAGCAGGCCACCTCGTACGTCGGCAACGTCTACCTGGGCAAGGTCCAGAACGTGCTGCCGTCCATGGAGGCCGCGTTCATCGACATCGGCAAGGGCCGCAACGCGGTGCTCTACGCCGGTGAGGTCAACTTCGAGGCTCTTGGCATGGCCAACGGCCCGCGCCGCATCGAGTCGGCCCTGAAGTCGGGCCAGTCGGTCCTCGTGCAGGTCACGAAGGACCCGATCGGCCACAAGGGCGCGCGTCTGACCAGCCAGGTCTCGCTGCCGGGCCGCTACCTCGTGTACGTCCCCGAGGGCTCGATGACCGGCATCAGCCGCAAGCTGCCCGACACCGAGCGCGCGCGTCTGAAGACCATCCTCAAGAAGATCGTCCCCGAGGACGCGGGCGTCATCGTGCGCACCGCCGCCGAGGGCGCGAGCGAGGACGAGCTGCGTCGTGACGTCGAGCGTCTGCAGCAGCAGTGGGAAGAGATCCAGAAGAAGGCGAAGCAGACCTCGACGAGCTCGCCGAGCCTGCTGTACGGCGAGCCGGACATGACCGTCCGTGTCGTGCGCGACATCTTCAACGAGGACTTCTCCAAGGTCATCGTCAGCGGTGACGAGGGGTGGGAGACCATCCACGGCTACGTCTCGCACGTCGCCCCCGACCTGGCGGACCGCCTCTCGAAGTGGACCTCCGAGGTCGACGTCTTCGCGACGTACCGGATCGACGAGCAGCTCGCCAAGGCGCTCGACCGCAAGGTCTGGCTGCCCAGCGGCGGCTCGCTGGTGATCGACAAGACCGAGGCGATGATCGTCGTCGACGTCAACACCGGCAAGTTCACCGGCCAGGGCGGCAACCTCGAAGAGACCGTGACGAGGAACAACCTCGAAGCGGCCGAGGAGATCGTGCGCCAGCTGCGCCTGCGCGACCTGGGCGGCATCGTCGTCATCGACTTCATCGACATGGTCCTGGAGTCCAACCGGGACCTGGTCCTGCGGCGGCTGCTCGAATGCCTGGGCCGCGACCGTACGAAGCACCAGGTCGCCGAGGTCACCTCGCTGGGTCTCGTGCAGATGACCCGTAAGCGCGTCGGCCAGGGCCTGCTCGAGTCCTTCTCCGAGACCTGCGTCCACTGCAACGGCCGTGGCGTGATCGTGCACATGGAGCAGCCGACCTCCGCCGGTGGCGGCGGCAAGCGCAAGAAGCGCGGGCGCGGCGGCGCCGAGCAGCAGGACCACGCTCACGAGCACGAGGTCGTCGAGAGCGCCGAGGTTGTCGAGACCGAGGCCGAGGTCGCCGCGGAGGTCGCCGCCCCGGTGGCGCTTCCCGAGCCGGAGTTCGTGCCCGACGAGGAGCTCTACAGCAGCGCGCACGAGGCCGAGGCCGCCGCTTCCCGTGGCCGTTCGCGGCGCCGGGCGACCCGGCGTGCGTCGGCTCCGGCCGGTGCCCCGAAGGCGGAGACCGCGCCCAGGTCGGAGCGGCGTGGCAGGTCGAAGGCCGCCAAGGCCGAGGCGGAGGCCGAGGTCGAGGTCGAGGTCGCTCCGGAGGCCGAGGCCCCTGTGGTCGAGGCCCCGGTCGTGGAAGCCCCGGTCGTCGAGGCCGAGGCACCTGCCGATGACGCCGCCCCGAAGGGACGTACGCGCCGTCGTGCGACCCGCAAGGCGACGTCGCCGGCCGGTTCGCCGAAGTCCGCGCAGAGCGCCGAGCCGGAGGCCGCCGAGGTGATCGTCACCGAGGCGCCCAAGGCCGAGCCGGTCGCTGAGCCGGCCCCCGAGCCGGTCGTCGCCGAGCCGGTGGCCGAGGCCCCTGCCGACGCCGCCCCGGCCCGTCCGCGCCGCCGTGCGGTGCGCAAGGCCACGGCGCCGACCGCGTCCGAGGACGCTGCCTTCCTGGTCGTCCCGGCGCCGGAGAAGGCCGCAGAGAAGGCCGCCGAGAAGCCTGCCGAGCAGGCGGAGGCCGAGGCCCCCGCCGAGGAAGCGGCTCCGGCCAAGAAGGCGGCGCGCAAGACGGCCAAGAAGGCGACCGCGAAGAAGGCCGCCACCAAGAAGACCGCGGCCAAGAAGACGGCCGCCAAGAAGACGACGGCCAAGAAGGCGTCGAAGGCGACGAAGAAGACCGCAGCGGCGGAGCAGGCGCCGTCCGGCGTCAACGCCTCCGCGGGCGACGAGGGCTGACCCTCCGTCACGGTCCGCACGTACGCACGACCCTGTGCCCCCGGCACGGCGCATTCCGCCGAGCCGGGGGCACTGGCGTTCCAGCACGTCGCACAGGTGGGACGGACCTTCGTACGTAAGATCACCGAAGCGTCACGGCAGCCACGTTCGTGCCACCCGCCCTCTTGGGGGGCGGTGAAGTACCTGTAAAACTCATGCGGTTGATGGAGGAACACGCGAACGTGACGTTTGGGGAAACGTCGGGTTCGTGAAAGGGGAGGGAGCGCCGATGGCGCACAAGCGCCTGAGAGGCACGGGACGTCACCGTGCCGTGAAGCAGATCAAGGGCGGACGCCAGGCCGTCGCGCTGGCCACCGTCCTTTCGGCTGCGGGGATCCAGACCGTCAGCGCCATGGGCACGGCGGCCGCGGACACGCCGATGTGGACCGAGGGCCCGATCTTCAACGATCCGCTGGGCAGCGCCGACGAGCAGTACGCGATCCGCACCCGCCTGATCGAGCTGACGGACTCCGCGGTGCCAGGATCGACGATCAAGGTCGCGGTCTACCACGTCTGGGAGGCCTCGGTCGTGGACGCGCTCGTGGCAGCCAACGACCGCGGCGTCCGCGTACAGATCCTGCTCGACGAGTCGAGCAGGAGCGACCGCCCCGCGAACACGTCCTACAGCACGCTCGCCGCGGCGCTCGGCACGGACAAGAGCCAGCCGTCCTTCGTGTCGCTCTGCCCGGCAGGCAAGTCCTGCCTGGGTGATCCCAAGTACGGCCAGTCGATCATGCACAACAAGTTCTGGCTGTTCTCGGAGGTCGAGGGGGCCAGGGACGTCGTCGTACAGACCACGTCGAACTCCACTCCGTCGGCGCACACGAAGTTCTTCAACGACGCGCTGCTGCTGCCGGACAACCCGACCTTGTACGACGCGTACGCCGACTACTTCACCGACATGCTCGGCAAGGACTGGCGGAACTGGGACTACCGCACGGTCAGCAGCGGCCTCTTCAAGGCGTACTTCTTCCCGCGCGCCGGCACGGTCAACGAGACCGACACGATGTACTCGGTCCTGAACAACGTGCAGTGCACTTACAAGGACTCGGCCGGGGTGACCCAGCGCACCAAGGTCCGCGCCTCGATATTCAAGATCACCCGGCAGCAGATCGCCGACAAGCTCGTCTCCCTGAAGAAGGCCGGCTGCTCGGTGAGCATCGTCTACGCCGAGACCGACAGCGCCAAGAGCCAGGGCGGCACGCCCGGCACCTGGGAGGCGCTGCACAAGTCCGGCGGGCCTTCCGTGCGCTGCTTCAACGACGACCGGGACCCGCTGAATCCCGGCACCAAGCTGGTCACGCCCTACATCATCCACTCGAAGTACCTGCTCATCGACGGCGTGTACGACGGCAAGCGGAACAAGCTCTCCTTCACCGGCTCGCAGAACTACACGGCACCGGCCCTGCGCGAGAACGACGAGGCGATCGTCAAGGTCGACGACGACTCGGTGCACGACACGTACCGCTCCCACTTCGACCGCGTACGCACTGTCGCCTGGCCGGGCAGCGCCGACACCACCGACCTGTGCAAGGGCGTCAAGCCGCTGCCGCCGGACGGTGAGAAGACGACGACGTGAGGGGCGGTACGGGGCCGGTTTGACCCTTCCGGGCGAGCCCCGTAACCTTGACCGTCGGCGTGTTCCTATGCACCGCCACCCCCTGTAAACCTTTTCCTCCCGGCTTCGGGCTCGGGAGAGGCCGCCCGCTTTCGTGGACGGCTGGACTGCGGGGGCACCGTTCCGAGCGAAAGAGAGATCCGCGTGTACGCCATCGTGCGCAGCGGTGGTCGCCAGCACAAGGTTGCTGTCGACGACATCGTTGAGGTTGACAAGATTCCCACCGCCAAGGTTGGCGACACGGTCGAGCTCTCGACCCTGCTCGTTGTCGACGGCGACGCCGTGACGAGCGACCCGTGGGTGCTTGCCGGTATCAAGGTCACGGCCGAGGTCGTGGACCACCACAAGGGCGCGAAGATCGACATCCTTCGCTACAAGAACAAGACCGGCTACCGCCGTCGCCAGGGTCACCGCCAGCAGTACACGGCGATCAAGGTCACCGGTATCCCCACGGCTGCGAAGTAAGGGACTGAGACAAGATGGCACACAAGAAGGGCGCATCGTCCACTCGGAACGGGCGCGATTCCAATGCTCAGCGGCTCGGCGTGAAGCGCTTCGGCGGTCAGACCGTCAACGCCGGTGAGATCCTGGTCCGCCAGCGCGGCACCCACTTCCACCCGGGCACGGGCGTCGGCCGCGGCAAGGACGACACCCTGTTCGCGCTGGACGCCGGTGCGGTGGAGTTCGGCACCCACCGTGGCCGCAAGGTCGTGAACATCGTTCCGGTCGCCTGAATCAGGCTTCTGTAGAACACGTTCTTCGCGAGGCGGACCTCACTTCCCGTACGGACTCCGTATGGGAAGCGGGTCCGCCTTTCGCGTGTTACACCTAGGGCATTTCGCCCTTAACCTTTCGTACGTTTCTGGAGGCACATCCCATGACCACCTTCGTGGACCGCGTCGAGCTGCATGTCGCCGCGGGTAGCGGGGGCCACGGCTGTGCCTCCGTCCACCGTGAGAAGTTCAAGCCGCTCGGCGGCCCGGACGGCGGCAACGGCGGCCGTGGCGGTGACGTGATCCTGGTCGTCGACCAGTCGGTCACCACGCTGCTCGACTACCACCACTCGCCGCACCGCAAGGCCACCAACGGCATGCCCGGCGCCGGCGACAACCGCTCCGGCAAGGACGGCCAGGACCTGGTCCTGCCCGTGCCGGACGGCACCGTCGTCCTCGACAAGGACGGCAACGTCCTCGCCGACCTGGTCGGCCAGGGCACGACGTACGTGGCGTCGCAGGGCGGCCGCGGCGGCCTCGGCAACGCGGCGCTCGCATCGGCCCGCCGCAAGGCGCCGGGCTTCGCGCTCCTCGGTGAGCCGGGCGACGCGGGTGATGTCGTCCTGGAGCTCAAGACCGTCGCCGATGTCGCCCTCGTTGGCTACCCGAGCGCCGGCAAGTCCTCGCTGATCTCGGTCCTGAGCGCGGCCAAGCCGAAGATCGCGGACTACCCCTTCACGACGCTGGTCCCCAACCTCGGTGTGGTGACGGCCGGTTCGACCGTCTACACGATCGCCGACGTGCCCGGTCTGATCCCGGGCGCAAGCCAGGGCAAGGGCCTCGGCCTGGAGTTCCTGCGGCACGTCGAGCGGTGCAGCGTCCTGGTGCACGTCCTGGACACGGCGACGCTGGAGTCCGACCGTGACCCCGTCTCCGACCTCGACATCATCGAGGAGGAGCTGCGCCAGTACGGCGCGGGCCTTGAGAACCGTCCGCGCATCGTCGTCCTGAACAAGATCGACGTACCCGACGGACAGGACCTCGCGGACATGGTCCGGCCCGACCTGGAGGCGCGCGGCTACCGCGTCTTCGAGGTGTCGGCGGTCGCCCACAAGGGCCTCAAGGAACTGTCGTACGCGCTCGCCGAGCTGGTGGGCGCGGCCCGTGCGGCGAAGCCGAAGGAAGAGGCGACCCGCATCGTCATCCGGCCCAAGGCCGTGGACGACACGGGCTTCACCGTCACGCTCGGCGACGACGGCATCTACCGCGTGCGCGGCGAGAAGCCGGAGCGCTGGGTGCGCCAGACCGACTTCAACAACGACGAGGCCGTCGGCTACCTCGCGGACCGGCTGAACCGGCTCGGCGTCGAGGAAGCGCTGATGAAGGCGGGCGCGCGCACGGGCGACGGCGTCGCCATCGGCCCCGAGGAGAACGCGGTCGTCTTCGACTGGGAGCCGTCCGTCATGGCGGGCGCGGAGATGCTGGGCCGGCGTGGCGAGGACCACCGCCTGGAGGCGCCCCGTCCGGCCGCTCAGCGCCGCCGGGACCGGGACGCGGAGCGGGATGACGCGGACGCCGAGTACGACGACTTCGAGCCGTTCTAGGCGGTGCGCCTTAAGCAGTGAGAGGAGGGCCCCGGAGCTTTGGCTCCGGGGCCCTCCTCTTGTTCCGTACCGTGCAGGTGCGTTGGGGCTTGTCGCGCAGTTCCCCGCGCCCCTTACGGGGCACTAAGCCGTGACTGAGTCCTCCGCGCCATTCTGCTCGGCAGGAGCCTCGGACTCCATTTCCTCCGCCGCGTCCTCCGCGGCCCGCTGGCCGGGGATTTCCGCGTCGATGCGGGTGGCCATCCGGAGCCGTCGCTCGTCGGCCTTGGCCGACAGGGCGAGCGCCGCCTCGTTGAAGCGGACCAGGGACGGCGGGTCCGAGGGGCCGAGGAGGTGCTCCTTGAGGGCGGCACGGGCCTCGGCGTGGGTGTCCTTCTCCGGGGAGCGGACGGACTCCATGAGGGCCGGGACTTCCTCGGCGGCCGGGGTGAGGATGGCGGCCGCGCTCACCGTCGGGAAGCTCGTGCGGAAGTCCGTCTCGGACATGCCGGACGTGTTGGCGACGGCGTACGGCTTCTCGCTGGACAGCCAGTCCGAGACCACCGAGGAGACATCGCTGATCAGCAGGTCGGCCTGGTTGAAGCAGGAGAAGATCGCCGGACGCGCGGTCGTGATGATCTGGTGCTCCCACTCGGGGAACGACGCCCAGTACGCCGCCTCCCAGGCCGCCGTCGCCTCGGCGACCGCGGCCTGCTGGTCACCGTCGGGCGTGCCCTGGACCATCATCCGCTCCATCTCGTCCACGCCCTTGCGGAACGCGGTGGAGGTCAGCTTGTCCAGCTCGGCGGCGCGGAGTTCGAGCTCGGCCGCGGCCTCCGGGCCCGGGCGGGGACCGGAACGCCGGGCGGCGGCCTCGCGGATCATCGCCTTGATGCGCTCGTTGGCGGCGCCCGCGCGCGGGTCCTGCGAGCCGGTCATCGGGTGCGGCTTGTAGATGAGGCGTACGCCGTCGTCGGCGAGGAGGTTCCGGACGATGTTCTCGCCCGCGAGGGTCACCGACGTGTTGCCGGGGTTGCCGTCCCAGCCCTCCCAGGTGGGGGCGTACAGAACGGTCGTGTACGTGCCCTGGGGGGCGCCCGTGTACGGCAGGATCGGGGACAGCTGGGGGCGGCCGACCTCGACCACGTCCTTGTCCTCGACGCCGACGTCGGCGGCCTGGTAGCGGTCGCGCGCGGCGGGGCCCGCCACCCACACCTCGTCGTACGCCTTCGCGTACGGATTGCAGGAGGACAGCTTGTCGCTCTCGCCGTGGTTGATGAAGGCGTGCTTGATCGTGGGGATGCGCAGGACCTGCGAGGTCTTCGCGGCGTTCGCCGGGTGCAGCATCATCTTCAGCGTCGAGGTCTCCAGGGAGAACATCGTCGCGACCTTCGGGAAGCAGATGATCGGGACGTCCGTCGCGTCGATCTTCTGCACCATGAACCGCTCGCGCAGCACGATCAGCGGCTTGCCGTCGAGCTTGGAGAGCGTGGAGAGCCACATGTTGGCCTGGTACGCGGACGTCGTGCCGCCGGAGAAGTACATGGCGACGGTCGGCTGGTACTCGGCAAGCCACTCGTCGAGCCACTCCATGACCCGCTGGTCGTTCTTCGCGCGCTTCTTGGGAAGCAGCCAGGTGGCGAGGTAGATCGCGCCGATGCCCATCATGGCGATGGAGACGCCGAGGCCGATGCCGCCCCAGTAGGCGTCCGTCGTGGCGGCGGTGATCACCAGGCCGACCGTGGTGGGGATCGAGAACGTCAGGAGGCGGTGCGCCTGGCGGCGGGCCAGGATCCGCGGCGGGGCCGCGGTCAGGTGCAGCGGGGAGGCGTCGATGTTCCGCGTGACGATCGGCAGCTGGCGGCTGCGGCGCACCAGTATGGCGGTGGCCTGGCAGCCGAAGTGCAGGAAGTAGAAGGCGAGCAGCGAGATCGTCAGCGGCGACTGCTCGGCAAGCGGCTCGATGCCGTCGATGCGCAGCAGGCCGACCAGGATCAGCATGTCGCGCAGGAGCTGCCGCACCGTGACGTCGAAGCGGATCTTGCCAAGGAGGGAGAGGAGCCCCGGCTGCTTGTACTGCAGATAGACGTCGAGCGCGAGGTTCGCTGCCGACGCGGCGACGAACACCGGGACATACGGGACCAGCGCGCTGACGAGCTGGGCCGTGAAGAGCGCGAACATCGAGAACAGCGCGGAGAGCTGTGCGATGCGGCGTGGGGCGAGTCCGGCAGAGGGCACGGGCTTGGGCTCCTGGCGGGGGATCGGGGGGATCGGGGGGATCGGACGGGGGGAGGTCGACCACTGACCGTATGACGTGCGGCGGCTCTGTAGCAATCTTCCGTGATCACAATCACCGGATACAGGGGCAAAGGTAACGGAACCTGAGAGGCCTGATTCCCCTCAGGGGTGCGGGTCCGCCCTTCGGAACAAGCGGGCACCGGCTGTCCGCACTCGCGTAGATTGCAGGTCCAAGCGCGCAGGGACCATTGGGGTAGACGTGGCAGGGGCAAGTATGGATGAAGGGGCTGCCCGAAGGGCTTCGGTTGAGGGTGGTGGTGGGAGAAGGGCGGGCATCGCAGAGGCCCACAGGGTTGTCGTCAAGGTCGGGTCCTCGTCCCTGACCACCGCGGCGGGAGGTCTGGACGCCGACCGTGTCGACGCCCTCGTCGACGTGCTCGCCAAGAGCCGCAGCGGCGGCGAGCGCGAGATCGTGCTCGTCTCGTCCGGCGCCATCGCCGCCGGGCTCTCGCCGCTGGGGCTTCGCAGGCGGCCCAAGGACCTCGCGCGGCAGCAGGCGGCCGCCAGCGTCGGGCAAGGCCTTCTCGTGGCCCGCTACACCGCTTCCTTCGCGCGTTACGGCGTACGCGTCGGGCAGGTGCTCCTCACCTCCGACGACATGGCGCGGCGCGCGCACCACCGCAACGCCTCGCGCACCCTCGACCAGCTCCTGGCGATGGGCGCGCTTGCCGTGGTGAACGAGAACGACACCGTGGCGACCGACGAGATCCGCTTCGGCGACAACGACCGGCTCGCCGCCCTCGTCGCCCATCTGGTCCGCGCCGACCTGCTGGTGCTGCTCTCCGACGTGGACGGCCTCTACGACGGTGACCCGGCCAAGCCGGGTACCTCCCGGATCTCAGAGGTCACAGGGCCCGCCGACATAGCGCACGTCCAGATCGGCAGCGCCGGCAAGGCGGGCGTCGGCACCGGCGGCATGGTCACCAAGGTCGAGGCGGCGGGGATCGCCGCGGCCGCCGGGATCCCGGTCGTCCTGACCTCCGCGAGCCAGGCCGCGGACGCCCTGGCGGGCCGCGACACGGGGACGTACTTCCACCGCACGGGACGCCGCTCCGCCGACCGTCTCCTGTGGCTGCAGCACGCATCCGAGCCGCAGGGCGCGCTCATCCTCGACGAAGGGGCGGTGCGCGCGGTGGTCGAGGGGCGCAAGTCGCTGCTGCCCGCCGGCATCGCGGCCGTCGAGGGCGACTTCTCCGCGGGCGACCCGGTGGAGCTGCGGGACGCCGCGGGGCGTGCCGTCGCGCGCGGCCTGGTGAACTTCGACGCCAAGGAGCTGCCGCAGCTGCTCGGCCGTTCCACGCGGGAGCTCGCGCGGGAGCTCGGACCGGCGTACGAGCGGGAGGTCGTGCACCGCGACGACCTGGTCCTGCTGCACCACTAGCCTCTCGCACGCCCCCGGGCGGTCGGTGGTTCCGCCGTACCAGCAGCCACAGAAGCCCTCGGGGGCCTCGGCCGAAAACAGGCGCGAACGCGCCGCGCCGACCGGCCCCTGCGAGGTGAAACTCCCCAAAACCGCCCCGCGGGGGCGCTTGGCCTGCTCAACTTTGTTCCAGACACTTCCGCACGACCGTTGCGTATCGGCACCACCATTGAGTAAAGGAGGCCGTCGTGAGACGAGTGCGCCCAGGGGCGGCGTCCCGCGGGTCGGCCGAGCGGGCCCTGACGAGCGTCGCCGCGGGGGCGACGTACGCGGGTGGCACGCGAGCGGCGGGCGAGACGGACGGGACGGATGAGCTGCCCGAGACGGACGAGAGGGAGGGCGAGACGGTGGAGGCGCCCCGTCTGTGGCACGTCACGCTGAGCGTCTCGGGAGCCGAGGCCCCCCTCAAGGAGGTCCGACGCGGCCTCGAACAGCTCGCCCACGACCATCCCTTTCTGCTGACCAGCAGGTACGCGCCCGACCACGCGGAGATCCGCTACTGGGAAGAGGCCAGGGACCTGCACGACGCGGCCGCCGTCGCGCTGCGCCTCTGGGGCGAGCACCGGCAGAGCGCGCAGCTCCCGCCGTGGGAGATCGTGGGGCTCGAAGTGATCGACCGCGACACCTATCACCAGCGGATCGCGGAAGGGTACGGCCCCCTGCCCGCGACCCCGGTGGGCGTCCACCCTTTTTGAGCCGTCGTGAGCACCGCGGTCTCGGCTGCTGAAACAGGGGGTGGACCGCGCCCGCCGCGCATTACCCTGCGGACATGACGTCCCTCTCGCCCGTCTCGCCCTACGACAACCTCTCGCCGGTCGCCCAGGCCGCCTACCGCGCCCGCGGCGCCGCCGCCACGCTCGCGCCACTGCCGCGCGCCGCCAAGGACGACGCGCTGCTCGCGATCGCCGACGCGCTCGAGGTGCGCACCGCCGAGATCGTCGAGGCCAACGGCAAGGACACCGCGCGCGCCCGTGAGGCCGGCACCAGCGAGTCGATCGTCGACCGGCTCACCCTCACCCCCGAGCGGGTCCGTGCCATCGCCGCCGACGTGCGCGACGTGGCCGCCCTGCCCGACCCGGTCGGCGAGGTCGTCCGCGGCTCGACGCTCCCCAACGGCATCGACCTGCGCCAGGTCCGCGTCCCGCTCGGCGTCGTCGGGATCATCTACGAGGCCCGTCCGAACGTCACCGTGGACGCGGCCGCCCTCTGCCTCAAGTCCGGCAACGCGGTGTTGCTGCGCGGCTCGTCATCGGCGTACGAGTCGAACACGGCGCTCGTGCGGGTGCTGCGCGACGCGGTGCACGGCGCCGGACTTCCCGCCGACGCCGTCCAGCTCGTCCCGGGTGAAAGCCGTGACTCCGTACGGGAGTTGATGCGCGCCCGCGGCCTCGTCGACGTGCTCATCCCGCGCGGCGGCGCCTCGCTGATCAAGACCGTCGTCGAGGAGTCCACCGTCCCGGTCATCGAGACCGGCACCGGCAACTGCCATGTCTACGTGGACGCGAAGGCCGACATCGACATGGCCGTCGACATCCTGATCAACTCCAAGGCGCAGCGCCCCAGCGTCTGCAACGCCGCCGAGACGCTGCTCGTGCACGCGGACATCGCCGACGCGTTCCTGCCGCGCGCCCTGGACGCGCTGGCCGAGGCGGGCGTCACCGTGCACGCGGACGAGCGTGTGCTCACCTACGCCGACGCGTCCAAGGCCACCGTCGTGCCCGCGACCACCGAGGACTGGGAGACCGAGTACCTCTCGTACGACATCGCGGCGGGCATCGTCGACTCCCTGGAGCAGGCGGTCGAGCACATCCGGCTGTGGACCTCGGGGCACACGGAGGCCATCGTCACCACCTCGCAGCAGGCCGCGCGCCGCTTCACGCAGCTCGTGGACTCCACGACGGTCGCCGTGAACGCCTCCACGCGCTTCACCGACGGCGGCCAGTTCGGCTTCGGCGCCGAGATCGGCATCTCCACGCAGAAGCTGCACGCCCGCGGCCCGATGGGGCTGCCCGAGCTGACCTCGACGAAGTACATCGTCACCGGCGACGGTCACATCCGCTGAAGCCGCCCCCGCGGAGCATCGGCTGAATTCCCGTACCGTCTGCCCAGATTGCCCCTTCCGGGGCTACGCTGGAAGGGTGCCGGAGGACGTGGGGGGCACGCCGTCGTTTCCTGACGGCGGGGAGCCCGACGACGACCGCGACCGCGGGGGTGCGGACGAAGAGTTCGCCTCCGTGGTCTTCGACGAGGCCTTCGTCAAGGCCGCCGAGGTTCATGAACCCACCGCGGTGGAGCGGCTGTTGGCCGCCGCCCAGGCGCGCGCCGAGGCCTCCGAGGCCGAGGCCCGCCGGGCCCGCACCCGTGGTCCAGGACGCGAATCGCCGGACGACGATCTCTACGAAGACGGCTTCGGCCCGGACGACGGCGGAGAGTTCGGCCACGACCCCGACCTCGACGACGTCTACGACCGTGACTTCGCGCAGGACGGCTACGGCCGTCCTGGCGGCTACACCGGCCAGGCCCGCTGGCACCGCCCCGTCGCCTGGATGCTCGCCCTCCTGATGGGCGTCGGCATGGTCGCCCTCGCCTTCACCGCGGTCTACCGAGGAGCCTCGTCGGGCCGCCAGGACCGCATCCCGCCGCCCGCATCGACGGAGCCCTCGGCCTCCGCGGAGTACGGTCAGCCGCCGGTCTCGGCGGCGCCGCGCACCCCGTAGGAACTTGTCAGAAGTTGTCGCGCACCAGCGCGTTTACCTGACAGCCAGGAGACCTACCCTGAAAGTATGGCCGGGCCAGGAGAACCACCTGAGGGGACACCCGAGGGCGCTCCCGCCGGTGGCGAGGACGAGTACCGATCCGTCGTCTTCGACGAGTCGTTCGTCCGCGCCGCACGGCTCCAGGAGTACTCCGCGCAGGAGCGCATGGGTGATCACGCACGTGCGGTGCGCCGCCGCCCCGCCGCGGCCCGCCGGAGCTACTCGAAGCAGGCCGTGATCCTCTTCCTGCTGATCGCCGTCGCCTTCGGCACCGCGATCTACATGGGCGTACGCCACCCGTATCAGGCCCCGGTCGCCCAGCGCCCCGAACCACTGCGGATGACGGTCATACCGCTCGCCCCGCAGGGCGCCGTGCCGGGTGCCGAGAAGCCCGCCGAGCTGTACGCGCACAGCCCCGCCGCGCAGTTCCGGGTGGGCGCGTCCGGCATCAACCTGCCCTCGTCGCGCGGCACTTCACACTTCTCGGACGGCCAGGTCATGACCGCCCTGACCACCGCCAAGGACTATCTCGTCGAGTCCTCGCTCGACCCGGACGTGCTCACCGGCGGCACCGTGCGGTCCGCGCGGATCCTGCTCGACCCGCGGCAGCTCGACCAGTTCGACCAGAGCTTCGCGCACCCCGCCGCGGACGGGCGGCACGCGCCCACCGGCTGGCTGGTGCGGTTCGACCCGACGAAGGTGGCCCTGGCCTCGCCCGGAATCCGCGTCCAGGGCACGCTGCACGCCACCGAGACCGACAAGGACACCCTTGAGGTGACCTCGGACCACACCTTCGTCTACGCCCTGCGGCCCGTCGGCAAGGAGGCCAAGGACGCCAAGGACGAGCACGCCAAGGCCTCGCTGTTCACCGTCCGCCGCGAGCTGCAGTTCCGCTTCGACCGCGAAGACCTGCGGATGCGCCAGACCGAGCTGATCGTCTCGCACATGCAGGCAGGACCGCTCACCTGCTCCGCAGACGCCGCCGACCAGCTGCGGCCGCTGCTCGCCGGGCAGAAGGCGAAGGCGGGCGGCCCCGCGGGCACCGATCCGTACGCGACGGGGGATGCCACGGCGCTGTGCGGGTCGCTCGCGGCGACTGCCCAGCCTTCGCTGTGAGGGTTGGCTGCGCGGGGGCTGGCTGTGATGTGAGGGCTACTTGTCCTCGGTGGGGCCGCGGTCCTGCCCGCTCTGCCCGCCCTGCCCGCCGCCCCCGGTGAACTTCCCGCGCAGCTTGCCGCCCAGGTCGCCCGCGCCGCCCGCGATGTCGTTGACCAGCTTCATCAGCGGGTCCTTGCTCTGCCGCACATCGTCCGCGTAGCTGGATGCGGACTGGCGGAAGGAGTCCGAGACCGAGGTGTCCTTGTCCTCGTCGCGGCGCGGGTAGTGGCCGTCCATGATCCGCTGGTAGTCGCGGGTCTCGGCCCACTTCTTCAGCTCGGCGGCGCGCACAGTGGTGAAGGGGTGCGTCCGCGGCAGCATGTTCAGGATCTTCAGTACGGAGTCGCGCAGGTCGCCCCCTGCCTCGTACTCCGCGGCCTGCTCCAGGAACGCGTCCACGTTCATCTCGTGCAGGTGGTTGCCGCCCGCGATCTTCATCAGGCCGCGCATCGACGCCTTGAGGTCCTGGCCCACCAGGAGCCCCGCGCGGTCCGCCGACAGCTCGGACTTGCGGAACCACTCGCGCAGGGCGGTCACGATCGCCATGATCGCCACATTGCCGAGCGGGATCCACGCCACCTTGAGCGCGAGGTTGGTGAGGAAGAGCAGTATCGTCCGGTACACCGAGTGGCCGGACAGCGCGTGCCCCACCTCGTGGCCGATGACCGCCCGCATCTCCTCCTCGTCGAGCAGCTCGACCAGGCCCGTGGTCACCACGATGATCGGCTCGTCGAGGCCGATGCACATCGCGTTCGGGTTCGGGTCCTGGTTCACGTACATCGGTGGGACCTTCTCCAGGTCCAGGATGTAACAGGCGTCCCGCAGCATGGTGTTGAGGTGCGCGAACTGTGCGTCGGAGACCCGTACGGAGTCCGAAAGGAAGAGCAGCCGCAGGCTCCGCTCGGGGAGCAGTCCGCTGAGGGCCTTGAAGACCGTGTCGAAGCCGCTGAGCTTGCGCAGGGCCACCAGGGCCGAACGGTCCGCCGGGTGTTCGTACGCCCGTGACGAGATGCCGGGGAAGCGCCTGCGCTGCCGGCTCGGCACGTTCTCGTGACCGCTGTTTTCTTGGCCGCCGTTCGCGTGGCCGTGGTCGTTGTCGTCGGTCATGCCCCATCCCCCATGCTCGTCCAGTCATGCCCCCGAGGTGGGTCCCAGCGTAGGCGGAGTTACCGTGACAGGGCAGCACAGCGAATGGAGTCGTCCGTCATGTCGTCCGTCATGGAGCACAGCGCCGCAGCCCATCACTGGGTCACGGAGGCGGCCGGCCTGGCCGCCAAGGAGCAGGGGGCGGGCAATCTGCTCCGCGTCGTGCTGATCGTCATGGTCGTCGGCTGTGTCCTGGTGGGGTGGTTCCTGCTCCGGGGATACCGGCAGGGTCAGGACGAGGGCAAGGGCCAGGACGAGGGCCGAGGCGAGGCGCCGGGCCAGAGTCAGGGCGAGAGCCCGGGCCAGAGCCAGAGTCAGGCCGAGGAGCGCGCCGACCGGGACGGCTGAGTCGGCGTGAGCTCCGCCGTGGCCCCCGCATACGATGGCCCGGAAGTCTTTATGTCCATCCCACCCCCGGATAGGTCCTGCCTGAGATGAGCCTCCACAGCACCGCCGCCCAGCTGGTCACTCTCGCCTCCGAGGGCGGCGAGCACGGCGGCAACCACGAAAGCCTCAACCCTCTCATCACCGGCGGCGGCGCGTTCGTCGCGCTGCTCCTGCTCCTGTGGATCACCACGCGCTTCAACCGGGACCGCTGAGCGGTCCCGCTGAACGGACGCTGAAACGGAGCCCGTCCGCCGGGCCGGTAGGGTCTGCACGCATGGGAGAGCAGGACATGCCTACCGGTCCCGGTACCGGCCCGGCCAGCAAGGGCAAGCGCCGCCTGGGCGTCATGGGCGGAACGTTTGACCCGATCCACCACGGACACCTGGTGGCGGCCCAGGAGGTCGCCGCGCAGTTCCACCTCGACGAGGTGGTGTTCGTGCCGACCGGGCAGCCGTGGCAGAAGAGCGACAAGGTGGTGTCCCCGGCCGAGGACCGCTATCTGATGACGGTCATCGCGACCGCCGAGAACCCCCAGTTCTCGGTGAGCCGCATCGACATCGACCGCGGCGGACCGACGTACACCACGGACACGCTGCGCGATCTGCGCACGCTCAACCCGGACACGGACCTCTTCTTCATCACGGGCGCCGACGCCCTCGGCCAGATCCTGACCTGGCGCTACACGGAGGAGCTCTTCTCCCTGGCGCACTTCATCGGGGTCACCCGGCCCGGCCACACGCTGGCCGACCCCGGGCTTCCCGAAGGCGGTGTCTCCCTTGTGGAGGTGCCCGCTCTCGCCATCTCGTCCACGGACTGCCGTGCACGGGTCGCCAAGGGGGACCCCGTCTGGTACCTGGTGCCGGACGGTGTGGTGCGTTATATCGACAAGCGCGAGCTGTACCGCGGCGACTGAGCCGAGAGGGGCACCGGTGAACGACCGACAGTACGACCCGTACGCGGGCGGCGACCCGTATGCGGGCGAGTACGCGGCTGACCAGTACCAGGTCGTCGGGTACGACGAGTACGGGCAGCCGGTGTACCAGCAGGTGCAGCCCTCGGCTTCGTACGACCAGTACGGGGCTCAGCAGCAACAGCCTCCGCGGCAACAGCAGCAACACCAGCAACAGCAGCCGCAGGGCTACGGCTACGACCCGTACGCGACGGGGCAGCAGCCTCCCGTGCCGCCGTACGACTCCGGGGCGTACGACACCGGTTCGTACCCGCCGTACGACCAGCGGCAGGCGCCGCAGCAGCAGCCGCAGTCGCAGCAGGCCCCCCAGCAGACCCAGACCGGCTGGATCCCGCAGCAGCAACAGCCTCCGCGGCAGCCCCCGGAGGCCGTACCGCCGCAGCCGCGGCGGCCGGTGCCCGAGCGGGAGCCGGCGCCCGAGCGCGAGCGCGAGCCTGCGTACGAGACGCAGCAGTTCTCGTTCATCGAGGAGCCGGACGAGGAATCCGAAGACGTCATCGACTGGCTGAAGTTCACCGAGAGCCGCACCGAGCGGCGCGAGGAGGCCAAGCGGCGCGGGCGTTCCCGGGTCGTCGTGCTGATCGTGGTGTTCGCGCTCGTCATCGCGGGCGGCGTCGGCTATCTCTGGTACGCGGGCAAGCTGCCCGGCCTCTCGGACGACAAGACCGGTGGCGGCGGCGCCGCGGCAGGACCGCAGAACCGCGACGTGATCGTCGTCCACCTGCACAACACCAAGGGCGGCGGCACCTCAACCGCGCTCCTGGTGAACAACACCACCGCCAAGCGCGGCACCACCGTGCTGCTGCCCAACTCCCTCTCCGTGACGGACGACGACGGTACGGGGACGACCCTGGGCAAGTCGGTCGACGACGACGGTTCGACCGGTACGCGCGAGTCGATCGACGCGCTGCTCGGCACCCGGGTCGAGGGCACCTGGCGCCTCGACACCCCCTACCTGAACAACCTCGTCGAGCTCGTCGGCAACATCGACATCGACACGAACGCCAATGTGCCCGACCCCAAGGCGAAGAAGGGCGAGGCCCCGCTCGTCAAGAAGGGCGAGCAGCAGACCCTGAGCGGCCCGATGGCCGTCGCGTACGCCACCTACCGGGCATCCGGCGAGTCCGAGACGGACCAGCTCGGCCGGTTCGGCGCGGTCATGCAGGGCGTCCTGCGGAAGCTGTCCTCCGACCCGCAGGCCGCGACGACCACTGTGCAGTCCCTCGCCCAGATCCTGGACCCCTCGCTCAAGGAGAAGGACCTGGGCGCCTTCCTCGCCAAGCTCGCCGACCGCGCCAAGGGCGGCGACTACGCCACGCAGCTGCTCCCGGTCCAGCAGGACGGGACGCTGTCGGAGAAGGCCGGCGAGAGCGTCGTCGAGAACGTCCTGGGCGGCGCGGTCAAGAGCCCGGACAAGGACGCGGCCCTGCGGGTCGGCGTCAAGAACGCCTCCGGGACCAAGGGCGCGGGACAGGACGCACGGATCTCCCTGGTCAACGGCGGTTACACCTTCGTCGACAGCGGCGCGGGCTCGGTCGCCCAGGCGGCGTCGCAGGTCACGTACGCCGACGCGGCCAAGAAGGCGCAGGCCGCCGAGGTCGCCAAGACCCTCGGCCTGCCGGAGAGCGCGGTCCGCAAGGGCAAGACCGCACCGAACGCGGATGTCTCGGTGGTGCTCGGCCAGGACTACAAGACGGGCTGAGACGAGCGCTGTCCGCTGCGTCGCCCCGGCCGGGAACACCGCCGGGGTGACGCAGCAGACAGGGTGATCGAAAAAACGCCGGGGGTGCTGTCGGCGGTCCGTGAGACCCTTGGGGAGGTATTGCCCTCCGAAGGAAAGCTCAACTGTGACCGCCACGGACCGCTCCATCGAGCTCATCACCACCGCCGCGCAGGCGGCGGCCGACAAGCTCGCGCACGACATCATCGCGTACGACGTCAGCGACGTGCTGTCGATCACGGACGCCTTCCTGCTCGCATCCGCGCCCAACGACCGCCAGGTCAAGTCGATCGTCGACGAGATCGAGGAGCAGCTGAACAAGCAGCTCGGCGCCAAGCCGGTCCGCCGCGAGGGGGACCGCGACGCCCGCTGGATCCTCCTCGACTACGTGGACATCGTGGTGCACGTCCAGCACAGCGAGGAGCGTGTCTTCTACGCCCTCGAGCGGCTGTGGAAGGACTGCCCCGAGATCGACCTGCCCGAGGACGCCAAGGCGACCCGCGGCAAGGCCGCCGAGCACGCCGAGCAGCGGGCCGCGGAGGAGGCCGACCTGGACGGTGAGCTTCGGTGAGCAACCGCGGCTGCCGGATCATCCTGTGGCGGCACGGCCAGACGGCGTGGAACCTGGAGCGTCGCTTCCAGGGCTCCACGGACATCGAGCTGACCGACACCGGCGTCTCGCAGGCCAGGCGCGCCGCCCGGCTGCTCGCCTCGCTGAAGCCGGACGCGATCGTGGCGTCCGACCTGAAGCGGGCCGCGGCCACGGCGGATGAGCTGTCCGCCATCACCGACCTCCCCGTCACGCACGATGAGGGTCTCCAGGAGACGTACGCCGGTGAGTGGCAGGGCCTGACGCACGACGAGATCATCGCCCGCTTCGGCGACCAGTACGCCGCGTGGAAGCGCGGCGAAGCGGTGCGCCGCGGCGGCGGCGAGCTCGAGACCGAGGTCGCCGACCGGGCCGCGCCCATCGTCCTGCGCCATGCCGAGAAGCTGCCGGACAACGGCACGCTCGTGGTGGTCAGTCACGGCGGCACGATCCGCACCACCATCGGCCGCCTCCTCGGCCTGGAGTCCCACCACTGGGAGGGCCTCGGCGGGCTCTCCAACTGCTGCTGGTCCGTCCTCGGCCAGGGCGCGCGCGGCTGGCGCCTCCTGGAACACAACGCGGGAACGCTGCCGGAACCGGTGCTCGGCGACGACGACTGAGCGCCCCGGAGCCGCTTCGGCGGGCGGCCGGACCCGGATTTCACATTCCGGCTGGTCGCAGGCTAAAGTTCTTCTTGTTCGCCCGCCGAGCGGGGAGAACGCAAGGGGCTATAGCTCAGTTGGTAGAGCGCCTGCATGGCATGCAGGAGGTCAGGAGTTCAATTCTCCTTAGCTCCACAATCCGGATCCCGTCCTCATCAGAGGGCGGGATTTTCCGTTCCCGGGGCCCCTGGGGCCGCTATCGGTCCGTCGGTTCCATGGGGCCCATCGGTTCTATCGGTTCTATGGGCCACAGCGGCTCCCGCATCTCGCGCAGTCGCGCCGTCCGCTGCCTGCTCTCCTCGTCGTCCGGTGTGTACGCGACGATCCGGCACTCCGGCATGCCGTTGATGGACAGCGAGACCGACGTCATCCGCAGCTCGCCGACCGCCTCGTGCCGGAACGTCTTCACACGGGGTCCCGGCGGCGCCACGTTCCCGCTCTCCCACAACTCGGCGAAGAGCGGGCTCGCGGAGGACAGGCGGCGGATGAACGCCTCCCACGCGGGCTCGCCCACATGCCGGCCGTACGCACTGCGCAGCGTCGCCACCATCACCGGCAGCTCCGTCTCCCGGTACACCAGCGGGCACACGGGGTCGGGCACGATGAACAGCGTCCACAGCACGTTCGGTACGCCGAGGGCCGCGACCTGCGGGACGAAGAAGAGGTCGCGGTAGGCGGGGTTGGTGGCGAGGATGTCGTACCGCGCGTTGTAGACCACCGCCGGGTGCGGATCGAGGGCGTCGATGATGCCCTGGATCTCCGGGCCGACGGCCTTGGCGGCGCACTCCGGGTCCGGCGAATAGGGCACCTCGGCCAGGTGGTAGAGATGCTCGCGCTCGGGCTGCTCCAGACGCAGCGTGCGCGCCACGGCGTCCAGGACCTGCGCGGAGGCGTTGATGGGGCGGCCCTGCTCCAGCCACGTGTACCAGGTGACGCCCACCCCGGAGAGCTGCGCGACCTCCTCGCGGCGCAGGCCCGGGGTGCGGCGGCGCAGGCCGGGCGGCATGCCCACATCGGCCGGTGTCACCCGGGCCCTGCGGCTGCGCAGGAAGGCGGCGAGCTCCGGCCGCCGTCGCTGAGTCGTCCCCATCGTCGTCACATCCCCCATCGTCCGTGCCCGCGCCGAGCGCTGCCAGGTGCTGTCAGTACCAGCATCGGCAGGCTCTCGTTACCCGTACCGAGCCGCACGCAGGCTCGCTGCCATGGCAACGGCAACTCCGACCGATCCCACTGGTCCAAGTCACCTACTCAGTAAAGCCCCTGGCACTGACAACCGCCCCGGACGGCTGCTCGCGGTCGTCATCGCGGCCCAGTTCATGGCGCTGCTCGACGTCTTCATCGTCAATGTCGCCGCCCCCACCATCCGCGACGAACTCGGCGCGTCCGGCGCCGGGTTGCAGCTGGTGATCGCCGGCTACACCATCACGTACGCGGTGCTGCTGATCACCGGCGCGCGGCTCGGCGACCGCGTCGGTCACCGGCGGATGTATCTCGTGGGGCTCGCGGTCTTCACCGTCGCCTCACTCGCCTGCGGACTCAGCCAGGGCACGGGCGAGTTGATCGCCTTCCGGCTGCTGCAGGGCGCGGGCTCGGCGCTGCTCATCCCGCAGGTGCTCAGCCTGATCCAGCGCAACTTCACCGGCGAGGCGCGCACGCGGGCCCTCGGCGCGTACTCGGCGGTCCTCGCGATCGGGGCCGCGGCGGGCCAGGTGCTCGGCGGAATCCTGGTCAGCGCCGATCTGTTCGGCACCGGCTGGCGCCCGGTGTTCCTGGTGAACGTGCCGGTCGGCGTGGCCCTGCTCGTCGTGGCGGGGCGGGTGCTGCCGCGCGACGGCGGCGGTGGCGCCGGGCGGGCCGGGGAGACGGCGAGGGAGCGGGCCGGGGAGGCGGCGGCGGAGCGGGCCCGCGGGCTCGATCTGCCGGGGCTTGTGCTGCTTGGCGCCGCGGTCTCGCTGTTCACCGTGCCGCTGGTGCTCGGCCAGGAGAAGGGCTGGCCGCTGTGGTCATGGCTCTCCCTCGGTGCGGCAGCGGTCGTCTTCGCGCTCTTCTGCGGCTACGAGTCCCGGATCTCCCGCGGTGGCGGGGCGCCGCTGATCGCGCCGCGGGTCCTGCGCATCCCGGGCATGGGCCTCGCGGTCTTCCGGATCGCGGTGGTGATGGCGGTCAACGCGGGCTTCCTCTTCGTTCTCACCCTGCACATCCAGGGCGGTCTCGGCTACAGCGCGTTGCGTGCCGGGCTCACGTTCGCGCCGACCGCCGTGGTGTTCGGCGCGGTCGGCCTGACCTGGCGGCGCTGGCCCGCGGCGGCCCAACGCGCGCTGATTCCCGGTGGGTTCGCGCTCACCGCGGTGTCGGCGCTCGCCGTGGGCCTGGTCCTTCGCGACGGCGGGGAGGGCAGCCCGTGGCTGTATGCGGCCTTCGTGGGCATTGGCGTGGGCCTCGCCCTCGGCTTCAGCCCGACGCTCACCCGGGCGCTTTCCACGGTGCGGCCCGAGGACGCCGCGGACGCCAGCGGCCTGCTCTCGACGGTCGCTCAGCTCGGCCAGCTGACCGGTGTCGCGGCCTTCGGCGCACTTTTCCTCAACCGGCTTGAGTCACAAGGGGCTCCGGGGGCGTATTCATCCGCGGACGCGCTCCTGGTGTGCTCGTACGCACTGGCAGGGGCGGCCGCACTGGGCGCCGTGTCCGGACTGGTACGAATGCGTCGCTGACCGGTTCGCTCAGACCGTGGCAGAATCGGACGGCCGGAAGGGGACCGCACCAGATCACCGAATGTGACCCGACGGAAGGGAGAGCGATGCCTGCGAGCATCCTCGAAGGGGCCGAAGGCCTCATCGATGTGGCCGCGCCGCGCCGCGCTGCCGCTCCCTTCGCGGCGATCGCCCTCCTGACCTGTCCGTCCTGCGGTTCGTCCCATGTCGCCCAAGTGCTCGGCGACAACGGCGGTGTCTCGTACGTGTGCACGGCCTGCGGCCACAGCTGGAGCTGATCGATGGGTGCACACAGGCGGAAGTGCGACTGGTGCGGCAGTGGTACGCCGATCGTCCGCGACATGGAACCGGTCAACCAGGACTACCAGTACTGGTGCGAGGAATGCGCGCGGGCGCTGATCATAAAAGGCGACCCCATCGAGACGTACCGCGAGCTCGAAGGGGAGCCGATCTACGGTCGGCTGCTCGACGAGCACTGCACGCTCAAGCGCTTCTACTCCTTCGCCACGGCTTGACCGCCGGTCGGGCCCGGCGTCCGATCCCTTGCAGCATCCCTTGCAGGAGGAACGCGAAAGCGGTCACTACGTAGAGGGCGGACAGCGTCATCTGGCCATAATTCTGGCCGAGTTCAAGCCGTCCCACGCCATGCGGCACCCACCACAGGGCGTACGAGCAGAAGACCAGCGTGACGGCTCCGGTCGCCGCCCATCTGGCCCGGCCGCCCCGGCGCACCGCCGCCGTCCACGCAAGCAGCGCCATCGGTACGCACCACACCCAGTGGTGCGACCACGACACCGGGCTGACCAGGAGTGCCGTCGCCGCACAGGTCACCGCCGCGCGGGCGCGCTCGCCGCGCAGCTCGGCGGCGACGGCGACGGCGAGGCCGAGCGCGCCGACCGCTGCCGCGGTCACCGCCCACCGCAGGCCCGGTTCCTCGGTGTGCAGAAGCCGTGCGATGACCCCGCGCAGCGACTGGTTCGCGGTGTCCTCGGCGAGCCCGACCCGGCCCGCCTCGAAGACCATCCGGGTCCAGAAGCGCCAGGAGTCGTACGGCAGGACGGCGGCCGCGAGCAGCGTCGCGCCGGCGAACGAGGCGGCGGCCACGCACGCGTGCCGCACGGGTACCCGCCACTGCCCCCGCCGCACGGCCTCGGTGGCACCGGTCAGCAGCAGGAACACCGCGAAGAGCGCGGGCGTGAGCTTGATCGCCGCCGCGATGCCGATGCCCACGCCCGCCCAGCGGTGGCCCGGTCGCCGGGACAGGTCCCACAGGACCAGGACGGCGAGCAGCAGATTGATCTGGCCGTACCGCAGCGTCGTCCACACCGGCTCCGCCCAGATCGCGAGCGCCGCCACCCACAACGCGCTCTCCACGCCCGCGTGCCGCGGATCTCCGATCAGGCGCAGGGAGAGGCGGACGAGCACCACGAGCAGCAGCAGGTTCCCCAGCGTCGCCAGGGTGCGCATGTCCGCCGTGTCCAGGAGCGTCAGCGGCGTGAAGAGGAGGGCGGCGAACGGCGGGTAGGTGGTGGGCAGATGGGCCTCGGTGGTGCGCAGCGCGTAGAGGTCGCCGCCCGCGCGCACGGTCTCGCCCTCGGCGCGGTAGACCATCAGGTCGATCATCGAGACGTCGGCGGCACGCTGCGCGAGCCAGAAGGCCGTGAAGGACAGCAGGCAGCCCCAGGCGGCGGGGGGAACGCGGCGACGGGCGGCGGCGAGCGCGATCACGGTCACGAAGGCAGACAGTACCGGCCGTATCCGTACAGAAGGGAAACGATTTGGTGGAGCACGGGGAGGACCGTGTAATGTTGGCGGAGCCGCCGGGGGAACCGGGCGGAAGCAAGCAAGGGGCTATAGCTCAGTTGGTAGAGCGCCTGCATGGCATGCAGGAGGTCAGGAGTTCAATTCTCCTTAGCTCCACAGAAGATGAGAGCGGGCCACCCGGATCGGGTGGCCCGCTTTCGTGTGTCTAGGAGCGCCCGCTTCCCAGTGCCCTGCGGCCGCGGCCCGGCGGCAGTGCGGGCGGCAGTGCCGGGCGCGGTGGTGCCACCGAGGGGTCCTCCTCGATGCGGAGCGCGAGCGCCGGGCAGCGGCGTACGGCACGCGCGGCGCGCGCTTCGGAGTACTGCGGTACGGGCGCCTCCGCGACGCCGGGGAAGCCGTCGGGGCCCAGCTGGATCAGCTCCGGGACGATGTCCGCGCACAGGCCGTGGCCCTGGCAGAGCGTCCAGTCGACGGCGAGCTTGCGGCCGCTCGGCACCTCTCCCTGGGGAGCCTCCGCCTGGAGCGGCAGGACACCCTCCACGGGGCGGCCGCAGCCGCCGCCAAGGACATGCGCGGCGAGGTCGTCCGTGAACGCCGAGATCGTCGAGTCCAGGAAGGCCGCCGAGCCGTCCGGGTGTTTGCAGGCGCCGCGCCGCTTCACGGCCCGGGTCACCTCGCGCAGCGCCTCAAGGGCCGTCGGCCCGCCGCCGTCCAGGATGTCCGCGAGGCCGCGCGCCGCCGCAGGAAGCCCCAGATAGCAGGGGCCGCACTGGCCCGAGCTCTCGGCGGCCAGCCAGTGCGCCACGCGCAGCGACTCCCCGAGGGCGCAGGTGCCCGGGCCGATGGGCAGGATGGCGCCCGCGCCGAGCGCGCCCCCGCAGGCCTCCAGGGAGGCGCGTGAGACGACCGCGTCATGGGCGGTGATCGCGTCGAGCCACTTGCCGTGATAGCCGCCCGTCAGGACGCCCTGGGGGAGCGGCGGCGCGCCGGCCAGCTGCAGGACGTACCGCAAGGGCACTCCGGTGGGGACCTCCACCACCATGGGGCGGGCGACCGCTCCGGAGACGGTGAGCAGCACCGTGCCCGGCTCGTCCCGCAGGCCGGTGCGGCGGTAGCGGTCGGCGCCGATCCGGGCGGCGACCGCGAGCTGGGCGAAGGTCTCCGCGTTGGACAGCAGCGTGGGCGCGCCGCCGACCCCGGAGTCGGAGGTCCGCAGTTTGCGCCCCGGGGGCAGCGGCGGGCCGCCGTCCGCCGAGCGGACCAGGGCCGACGACTCGCCGGTCACCATGCGCACCGGATTGCGCTGCACGCGCGCGCGGATGCCCGATCCGCGCCGGTTGGTCAGGCCGCGCTCGGCGAGCGCCGACCGCATGGAGGACTCCGTGGAGTCGCGGGTCACGCCGATGACGAGGGTGCGGGCGCCCAGCGCCTCGGCTGCGAGGAGCGCGCCGTCCAGGATGAGGTGGGGGGCGCGGTTGATCAGGACGGTGTCCTTGCGGCAGGCCGGTTCGTCCTCGCTTCCGTTGACGACGACCACGGGGCGCACCCCACGACGTATCGCGGAGTCGGCGACCGCGCGCAGCTTCCGGGCGAAGGGGAAGCCCGCGCCGCCCCTGCCGCGCAAGGAGATGTCTTCGGAGAGGGTGGCCAGGGACTCGCCTGCCATGGGTTCCAGGGGCCCGTGCACCTTCAGGTGCATCGCCAGATCAAGACGCTCGACCAGGTCGAAGCCCGAGGTCAGGAGCGGAAGTCCGACCACGCGGACTTCGGGGACATCGGGCAGCGACGCGTTCACTTGGGGCCTCCGGTGGCGGCGTTCCAGGGTTCGCCAGGACTCGGCGCCTGGAAGGTGTGGGGCAGCGGTTCGGTGGCGGGACCGCTGTCGTACGGGGCTTCGTACGTGGGCGTGGGGTCGTACGCCGGTTCGTACGTGGAGCCGTACGAGGTGTCGTGGGAGCGATAGGCGGCCTCTTCGGAGACGTACGCCGTGTCGTGCGTGGTGTCGTAGGTGTCATAGGAGTCATGGGAGGAGTCGTACGGCATACGGGGAGCCTCGGCGGGAGGCGGTGGAGACGGGGACGGCCAGCGGGGCGGCGGGTCGGTGACGGGCAGGACCTCCGTGGGCCTGTTGTCGGATGCGAGCACGCGGTAGGCCGCGGCGATGCCGACCACGGGGGTCGGATCGGGCTCGGCTTCGGGGTAGGGGGCACGGCCGGGAGCGGCGGTCGTGCCGGGGAGCGGCGATTCGGCGGTGTCCCTGCGGGCGGGCCTGCTCCGCTCATCCGGTTCGAGGACGGCCAGGATCCGGGCGGCGACCTTCCGCTTGACCGGGAGCGGGGCGGCGCGCAGCGCGACGGCTCCCGCGACGGCGATCAGGCACAGGCAGTAGAGGGCGATCACCCACGGTTTGGGCGCGCGTCCCGCGTACAGGCCGTGGATCAGCGCCGAACACCAGGCGGGGTAGGCGAGCATGTGCAGCGCACGCCAGCGCGAGGCGATCTGGGCCGGTGACGCGAAGGCGCTGCGCAGGGCCCCGGTGATGCCCGTGGTCACCATGAGGAGCCCGGCGAGCGAGCCGAGGCCGATGAGCCCGTCGCTTCCGGAGAAGCCGAGGCCGAAGGGGATGAGCGCGCCGACCGGCGACACATGGTCGAGCGCGAGTTTGACGGTGACGTGCAGCAGCAGGAAGCCGATGGAGGCGACCGCCGTGGCCCGGTGCACGGCCTGGGCGAGCAGTCGCTGACGGGAGTGCAGGAAAAGGCGGTCCGTGGCGACCAGGCCCCAGACCACGGCGGCGGTCAGGCTGACCAGGGACAGGACGCCGGTGGTGAAGTCGAGGGCGGCGCGGAAGGCGTCGCTCCCGGCTATGACGAGCAGGGGTATCAGCAGCAGCGCCGCCGTGGACAGGACTCCGCGGGTGGCTCTGCTGGGTTCGGGGAACGCCGGGAACGTGCGGCTTTCGCGATCAGTGCGGCTCTTGCGGCCCGAACGGGGCGAACGGGCCGTGCGAGTGCGAGTGGTGCGGCTCTTGCGATCGGTGCGGCTTGCGCGGCTCTTGTGATGAGGATTCAGAGGGTTCATGGGGGCGACTCCGAGATGGCTCGATCGCCGCATGCTAAGTCGCCTCATACCAGCGAGTACGGGGTTTGAGTTATTGCGTTGTTATAAAACCGCGACGCGATCTTGGTGTTGCCCCGATAGTGGTCGGTACGCGGAGTAACCCTTGGCCAAAGGTGGAGTCCGGGCTTCCGGTGGGCCTCCGGAGCGTCATGAGGCGTGATCGAGCGTCACGGCCCGGCTCGTCGCGGGCCGCGCGGGGGCTGCGGTACCCTGACGCCATGCGTGCCGTACGCCTTCTGCTTAGCGGGCCGCGCTGATCAGTCCCGACCGCCGGTAATTCGCGGTCGGCATCGGCGCGGCGTCCCCTCCTGTGCGAGGGGCATTTTTATTTGGCCGGGACGGTCAATTCCGCAGGCAGAGACGATCGATGGAGCTTTGAGGATCATGAGCGAGACGAATTCTGCTGCCGCCTCCGAGGTGGCCGCGCCGCACCGCTACACGGCCGTCCTGGCCGCCGAGATCGAGGCACGCTGGCAGGACTTCTGGGACGCCGACGGCACGTACGAGGCGCCGAACCCGAGCGGCGACATGGCAGCGGGCGACGCCGCGCAGGCCGCACTGGTCGCCAAGCCCAAGCAGTTCATCATGGACATGTTCCCGTACCCCTCCGGTGCGGGCCTGCACGTCGGTCACCCCCTGGGGTACATCGCCACGGACGTCTACGCGCGCTTCCAGCGCATGACGGGCCACAACGTCCTGCACACCCTGGGCTTCGACGCCTTCGGCCTGCCCGCCGAGCAGTACGCCGTGCAGACGGGCACCCACCCCCGGGTCTCCACCGAGGCCAACATCGAGAACATGAAGTCGCAGCTGCGCGGTCTGGGCCTGGGCCACGACAAGCGCCGCTCCTTCGCGACGATCGACCCGGACTACTACAAGTGGACCCAGTGGATCTTCGTCCAGATCTTCAACTCCTGGTACGACGACGAGGCGAAGAAGGCCCGTCCGATCGCGGACCTGGTCGCGCAGTTCGAGACCGGTGAGCGCGCCGTACCGAACTCCACGCGCGCGTGGCACGAGCTGAGCGCCAACGAGCGCGCCGACGTCCTGAGCGAGTACCGCCTGGCGTACGCCTCCGACGCCCCCGTCAACTGGTGCCCCGGCCTGGGCACCGTCCTGGCGAACGAGGAGGTCACCGCCGACGGCCGCTCCGAGCGCGGCAACTTCCCCGTCTTCAAGGCCAAGCTGCGCCAGTGGAACATGCGCATCACCGCGTACGCCGACAGGCTGCTGGACGACCTGGACGCCCTGGACTGGCCCGAGGCCATCAAGCTGCAGCAGCGCAACTGGATCGGCCGCTCCGAAGGTGCCCGCGTCGACTTCCCGGTCGGCTCCGGCGACGACGCGATCACCGTCTTCACGACCCGTCAGGACACCCTGTTCGGCGCGACCTACATGGTCCTGGCGCCCGAGCACGAGCTGGTCGACAAGATGATCCCGGCCGCCTGGCCCGAGGGCACCCACGACGTGTGGACCGGCGGGCACGCGACGCCGGCCGAGGCCGTCGCCAAGTACCGCGCGTTCGCCGCCGCCAAGTCCGACGTGGAGCGCCAGGCCGACGCCAAGGAGAAGACCGGCGTCTTCACCGGCGTCTACGCCACCAACCCGGTCAGCGGCGAGCAGGTCCCGGTCTTCATCGCCGACTACGTACTGATGGGCTACGGCACCGGCGCGATCATGGCCGTTCCGGCGCACGACAGCCGCGACTTCGCCTTCGCCCGCGCCTTCGAGCTGCCCATGCGGTGCGTGGTCCAGCCCTCGGACGACCGCGGGACCGACGCGTCGACGTGGGAGGACGCGTTCGGTTCGTACGAAGCGAAGCTGGTCAACTCCTCCGGAGAAGGCATCTCGCTGGACGGCCTGGGGGTCGTCGACGCCAAGGCGCGCATCACGGAGTGGCTGGCCCGCAAGGGCATCGGTGAGGGCACCGTCAACTTCCGCCTGCGCGACTGGCTGTTCAGCCGCCAGCGCTACTGGGGCGAGCCCTTCCCGATCGTCTACGACGAGGACGGCATCGCCCACGCGCTGCCCGAGTCGATGCTGCCCCTGGAGCTGCCGGAGGTCGACGACTACAGCCCGCGCACCTTCGAGCCGGACGACGCGGACACCTCTCCGGAGACGCCGCTGTCCCGCAACGAGGACTGGGTCAACGTCACCCTGGACCTGGGCGACGGGCCCAAGAAGTACCGCCGCGAGACCAACACCATGCCCAACTGGGCCGGTTCCTGCTGGTACGAGCTGCGCTACCTGGACCCGAACAACGACCAGAAGCTGGTCGACCCGGCCATCGAGCAGTACTGGATGGGCCCGCGCGCGGGCCAGCCGACCGGCGGTGTCGACCTGTACGTGGGCGGCGCCGAGCACGCCGTGCTGCACCTGCTGTACGCCCGCTTCTGGTCGAAGATGCTGTTCGACCTGGGGCACATCTCGTCCGCCGAGCCGTTCCACAAGCTGTTCAACCAGGGCATGATCCAGGCCTACGTGTACCGCGACAGCCGTGGCTTCCCGGTCCCGGCCGCCGAGGTCGAGGAGCGCGACGGCCGGTACTTCTTCGAGGGCGAGCCGGTCAAGCGCGAGCTGGGCAAGATGGGCAAGTCCCTGAAGAACGCGGTCACTCCGGACGAGATCTGCGAGGAGTACGGCGCGGACACCCTGCGTCTGTACGAGATGGCGATGGGCCCGCTGGACGTCTCACGCCCGTGGGACACCCGCGCGGTGGTCGGCCAGTACCGCCTGCTGCAGCGCATGTGGCGCCTGATCGTCGACGAGTCGACCGGTGAGGTCACGGTCGCGGACGTCGCGGAGACCGAGATCGCCGAGGGCACCCTGCGCGCCCTGCACAAGGCGATCGACGGGGTGCGCCAGGACCTGGGCGGCATGCGGTTCAACACTGCCATCGCCAAGATCACCGAGCTGAACAACTACCTGACCAAGGAGGGCGGCGCGCTGCCGCGCTCGGTCGCCGAGCGCCTGGTGCTGCTGATCGCGCCGCTGGCCCCGCACGTGGGCGAGGAGCTGTGGCGCAGGCTGGGCCACACCGACTCGGTGGTCCACCAGGACTTCCCCGTCGCCGACCCGGCGTTCGTCGTGGACGAGACCGTGACCTGTGTCGTGCAGATCAAGGGCAAGGTCAAGGCGCGCCTGGAGGTCTCCCCGTCGATCTCGGACGATGAGCTGGAGAAGGTGGCCCTGGGCGACGAGCGGGTACTGGCGGCGCTGGACGGCGCCGGGATCCGCAAGGTCATCGTGCGGGCGCCGAAGCTGGTGAACATCGTCCCGGCGTAGCACATAGGGGTCTTCCCTTACGGGCAGGCTGGGGGTTCTGCTGGAACCCTCGGCCTGCCCTTTGCGTTTACCGTTGAAGGGTCGGTGCGGAACCCGCCGCAGGACCTGAGAGGAGCGTCATGGAAGCCGTGATCGCAGTCGTGGCGCTGCTCGTCGTGCTGTTCCTGGCCCTGGGTGCGTACGCGACGGTGAAGGTGGTCGGCGCGGCCAAGCGCGGCGTGGACCGCACGATCTCGCAGGCGCGCCGGACGGTGGAGGACACGACGCTCCGGGCGAAGAGCTTCGGACAGATCGGCCCCGCGGGCGAACTGGCCCAGCTGCGGCTCTCGTTGCGCACCTCGATGCGCGCCACGCAGGAGACGCTGCAGGCGGGCGTGGTCGAGGACGCCTCGCTGAAGGAGTCCCTGGGGCTCTTCGAGCGGCTGAGCGCCCATGGCCATGAGCTGGACGACGAACTCAGGCGGCTCGAGCGGGACCCGGACAAGGGCAGCCTGGCCGAGCGGCTCCCCGGGCTGCGGGAGCGCACGGAACAGATCACCAAGGCGGCGGACTCCCTGCGGTGGTCGGCGCGCGACCGCGCCCGCAGGTTCGCCGACGACGACCTGGACTCGCTGAGCACGCAGATCGACATGGAGGCGGGTGCGCTGCGGCACTGGACGACGGAGCCGTCGTCGACGCAGACCCCGGCCTCTGAGAGTTCCTGGCCCGAGCCGCAGGCCGGCGCGGACCAGGACGCCGAGCAGACCTGGGCGGAGCCGTCCAAGACGTCCGAACAGGAGCCCGAGCAGCCCGCGATCAACCCGCCGGCGCCGCAGCCGGTCTACCCCTGGCAGAAGAAGGCCAGGCCCGAGAGCACGACCTGACGGGCCCGTCTACAAAGGGGTCGGGCTGCCGCCTCCGGGTCCAGGCAGGTAATCTCCAGCGCATGTCCCGTCATGTCGCGATCGTCACGGATTCAACGGCCTACCTGCCGCAGCGGACGATGGAGCGGCACGGCATCACAGCGGTGCCACTGACCGTGGTCCTCGGCGATCAGGCGCTTGAAGAGGGCACGGAGATCTCCGCCCGCTCGCTCGCCCTGGCGCTGCAGAAACGGCGGCCGGTGACCACCTCCCGGCCGAGCCCCGAACTCTTCGCCCAGACCTATCGCAAGGTCGCGGAGGCGGGCGCGACGGCGATCGTCTCACTGCATCTGTCCGCCGAGTTCTCCGGCACGTACGACGCGGCGGTCCTCGCGGCGCAGGACGCGCCGGTGCCGGTGCGGGTGGTGGACACCGGGATGGTCGCGATGGCCCTGGGGTTCTGTGCGCTCTCGGCGGCGGAGGCGGCCGAGTCCGGCGGTTCGGTGGACGATGCGGTGGCCGCCGCGGAGAAGCGGGCCGCGGGCACGTCCGCGTACTTCTACGTCGACACGCTGGACTATCTGCGCCGGGGCGGGCGGATCGGTGCGGCACAGGCGCTGCTCGGCTCCGCGCTCGCCGTGAAGCCGCTGCTCCAGCTGGACGGCGGACGCATCGAGATGCTGGAGAAGGTACGGACGGCGTCGAAGGCGATCGCCCGCCTTGAGGAGATCGTGGTCGAGCGGGCCGGGGCGAACCGCGTCGACATCGCGGTGCATCACCTGGCGGCGCCGGAGCGGGCCGCGGCGCTCGCCGAGCGGCTCAGGGAACGGGTGCCGGACCTGGCCGAACTGCATGTCAGCGAGGTGGGCGCGGTGATCGGGGCGCACACGGGGCCGGGGCTGTTGGGGGCCGTGGTCTCGCCTCGCTGAGGCGGTCGGTGCGCCTGTGGGTGACGGAGTTATCCACAACTCGTGGGTAATCCACGGGAATTGACCAAGATCAACATAATTTTGGTGCACTGCCTAGCGTCGTCGGCATGGCACTTCGATCACCTTCACAGGCATCACGTTCGCAGACCTCACCTTCACAGGCCTCACCTTCGCGGACATCACTCTCGCGGTCGTCTCTTCCGCGGGCGTCTGGCGCTACGAGTGGGCCGGGGCGGGGTCGTGGTTCCGACGGTCGCGCTTCGGATGGTCGCGGGGGTCAGCGGCACGCCCGCAGACGGGCCGTCCGGCGGCATGCTTCGGCGGAGGCGCTGCGGCTGCGCGCGGAGGCGCTGTTCGCCGAGCCTGAACGGGCGGGCGGCGGCGTCGGGTTGAGGTCGGGAGCGCCTCCGGATGCGCGGCCGGCGGGGCGGCCTGTCGCCGAACCGGTGGGGCCTGTTGCGGAGTCGCCGGTGCGGGGGCGGGTGGGTCTTGCCGTGCGGGAGCGGCTTCCGCTGTGGCTGCAACTCAGGTGTGGGCTTGAGCGGCGGAGCCTGATCGCGCTGGTGGCCGTGCTCGTCCTCGCCGCAGTGCTCGCCGCCCAGCACTTCTGGGCGGGGCGCACGCTGCCGGTGCGGGCGCCGGAGGTGGTGCGGGCGGCGTCGGGCGGCGAGGCGGAGCCGTCTCCGTCCCCCGGGGTTCCGCCTCCGGAGGGCGGCGGTCCACCGGCGGCTGGCTCAGGGGGCGCGGCGGACGGCGAGGTCGGTGGCGGCGTCGTCGTGGACGTCAGCGGGAAGGTCCGCAGTCCCGGCATTCTGCGGCTGCCCGCGGGATCCAGGGTCGCCGACGCGCTGAAGGCGGCGGGCGGGGTCCGCCCCGGCGCGGACCTGGACGGCCTCAATCGCGCCCGGCTGCTCATCGACGGCGAACAGGTGGTGGTGGGCGCACCGGCGACGGCACCACCCGCCGCGTCGGGCGCCGGGGCTGCGGCGGGGCCGACGGGAGCGAGTCCCGCCGCGCCGGTCGGGCTGAACACGGCCACCGCCGAGCAGCTCGACGGGCTGCCCGGTGTCGGTCCCGTACTGGCCCAGCACATCATCGACTACCGCACGGAGCACGGCGGCTTCCGCTCGGTCGACGAACTGCGCGAGGTCAACGGCATCGGCGACCGCCGCTTCGCCGACCTGCGGAATCTGGTGCGGCCATGAGGCCGGCGCCCTCGGCCGCGGGGGCTGCCGCGCCCCCCGTCCGCCCCGCGGTGCACGCGTCGTCCGGGCGCCGGCTCGGGGACTCCCACCCCCGGCAGGAGGGCCCGGTGGACCTCCGCCTCGTGCCGCCCGCGCTGGCGGCCTGGGGGACGGCGGCTCTGGCGCTCGACGCCCCGCCTCGATGGGTGATCGCGGCCGTGGTCGTCTGTGTGGTGGTGGCGGGCGCCCTGTTGGTGACGCTGACGGTGCGGGGGTGGCCGACGGGCGCGGGCCGATCGGCTGTGCGGGGGCGGCGGCAGGGACAGGAGTGCGCGCGGGCTGCGGGGCGCCGGCCGCCGTGGGGACGGGTCTCGGTGGCGACGGCACTCCTCTGCAGCGCGGCAGCCGCGACGTCGGCGGGCCTGCACGGTGCCGACCTGCACCGCGGACCCGTCCCCGCGCTGGCCCGTCAGTACGCGGAGGTGGATGCCGAGTTGGAGGTCACGTCCGACCCCCGCCACACCCGCCCCCACGTCACGGGGGACCGGTCCGTCCCGCCCTCCGTCATGCTGAACGCGGAGATCGTGCGGGTCGGTTCGGCGAACGGCACGACAGCCGTGACGCGCACCCCGGTCCTGGTCATCGCCAGGGACGCGACCGCTGAGCGCGGCCGTGCAGGGGATCCCGGCAGGGGCGGGCGTCCTGATCCGCGTGCTCGTCAGGCGAGCTGGTTCGCGTTGTTGCCCTCGACCCGGGTGCGGGTGCAGGGGAGTCTCGCGCCTCCATTGCCGCGGGGGGATCGGATCGCGGCGGTGCTGCGGGTCTCCGGGGAGCGGGAGCCGCGTGTGGTGGAGGGGCCGTCCGGGGCGCAGCAGGTCGCCGGACGGCTGCGGGGCGGGTTGCGGGAGGCCACGGACGGGTTGCCGGCCGACGCGCGGGCATTGCTGCCCGGGCTCGTGGTCGGGGACACCTCGCGCGTGCCGCCCGATCTCGACGAGGCCTTCCGGGCGACCGATCTCACCCATCTGCTCGCCGTCAGCGGGGCCAACCTCACGATCGTGCTCGCGCTGCTCATCGGCCCGCCCGGCATCGCGCAGCGCGCCGAGCGGCGGGGCTTCGCCCCACGCCTTGGGATGTCGTTGCGGACGACCGCGCTCGTCGGGGGCGCTCTCACCCTGGGCTTCGTGATCGTCTGCCGACCCGATCCGAGCGTGCTGCGGGCGGCGGCCTGCGGTCTCATCGCCCTGCTCGCCATCGGCACCGGGCGCCGCCGGTCGTTGATCCCCGCCCTGGCCGCCGCCGTGCTGCTGCTCGTCCTCTACGACCCCTGGCTGGCCCGCAGCCCCGGATTCCTGCTGTCCGTCCTGGCCACCGGCGCCCTGCTCACCCTCGCCCCGCGGTGGAGCGCGTCCCTCCAGAGACGCCGGGTTCCCCCGCGCCCGGCCGAGGCGCTCGCCGCGGCGGCCGCCGCGCAGGCGGTGTGCGCACCGGTCGTCGCCGTCCTGGCGGCCCGGGTGAGCCTGGTGGCGGTGCCCTGCAATCTCCTTGCGGAGGTCGCCGTCGCGCCCGCCACGGTCCTTGGCTTCGCCACCCTGGCGGTGGCGCCTGTGATGATGCCGGTCGCCAAGTTCCTTGCTTGGTGCGCCAGTTGGCCCACCGGATGGATCGCGGACATCGCCCGTACGGGTGCGGCGCTGCCCGGCAGCGGTGTCGACTGGCCCGGTGGCTGGCGCGGCGGGCTGCTGCTCGCCGCCGGCACGGTCGTCGTCGCCCTGGTGGGGCGCGGGCTGCTGCGGCGCCCATGGCTCGCCGCGGCCTGCGCCCTGCTGTTCCTCCTCGCGGTCGTGCAGCCGCCGCCGCTGACCCGGGTGATCGCGGGGTGGCCCCCGGCGGGCTGGCGGTTCGCGATGTGCGATGTGGGTCAGGGGGATGCCACCGTGCTCGCGGCGGGGGACGGTGCGGGGGTGGTCGTCGACGCGGGGCCCGACCCGGTGCTCGTTGACCGCTGTCTGCGTTCGCTCGGCGTGACGCGCGTTCCGCTCGTGCTCCTGACGCACTTTCACGCCGACCATGTCGCGGGCCTGCCGGGCGTGCTGCGCGGGCGCCGGGTCGGCGCGATCCAGACGACGGGGTTTCAGGAGCCGCCGGACCAGGCCGAGTTCGTGCATGCGCAGGCGGCCGCCCATCGCGTTCCGGTGACCCGGGCCGTGGCGGGGGAGCGGCGGCGCACCGGAGGCCTCGACTGGCAGGTGCTGTGGCCCATGGCCCAGGGGGTGGGCCGGGGGCTGACTCCCGAGGGGCCCAACGATTCCAGCGTCACGCTGCTCGTCCGCGCGGAAGGGCTCACGCTGTTGCTGCTCGGAGATCTCGAACCGCCCGCCCAGCGGGCCCTGTTGCGGACACCTGCCGTGGCGTCGCTGCCGGAGGTGGATGTGCTCAAGGTCGCCCATCATGGCTCGGCGTATCAGGACCCCGGGCTTCTGAGACGGTCCGCGCCCCGCCTCGCGCTCATCTCCTGCGGCCGCGACAACTCCTACGGCCACCCTTCACCGCGCACGATCGAGGCGTTGCGGGCCGGGGGAGCGGAGGTGCTGCGGACGGACAGGAATGGCTCGATTGCTGTCATCGGACCGACGGCAGGAGTGGCGGAAGGCGCGGCTCCGGAGATGGAGGTGGTCACACGGCCGCCCTAGCTGATCGATCCGCCCGAGCTGATTGATCCGCCCGAGCTGATCAATTCGGGCCAGTACGGGCCAGTCGCGACAGTTCAAGCGCCAGTGCGTGATTCCTGCGATGTAGGGCCGTGTTGCATCGAATGCCGCAACGGTGATCGAATGCCCCTTCGGGACAGGAGTTGTCAAGTAGCGCGGGGGTATGTCGCACATGTTCGGCCGTTGGCTGGGGAACCGTACGAACCGAGGCGGCGGAGCAGGAGGACCGCTGTCCGCCGTGCCGGTTCCGCCCAGTGCGGGGGTGCTCAGCTGCCGGGTGCTCGACCCCGTCAACGAACCGGTGCGGCACGCGGAGTTCGCGGTCAGCGACGCCATGGGCCGCAAGGTCGTCACCGGGGGGATGGATCCGTTCGGCTCGTTCGTGGCGACGGTTCCGGCCGGTGACTACCGCCTGGCGGTCTCCGCGGAGGGGTTCACGCCGTACCGGGCGAACACCACGGTCGGGGAGAGCACGCACGCGTCGCTCGGCGATGTGATGCTCCAGGTCGCGCACCCTCCGGCGCTGCCCGATGCCGGGGACTGGGAGATCGACCCCCTGCATTCCTCGGTCGGCTTCACCGCGCGGCACATCGGTCTTGCCCGTATCCACGGACGCTTCAACAGCTTCGCGGGCGCGATCCGGATGGCCGACCGGATGGAGAACTCCGCGATGCATGTCGTCATCGACGCGGCCTCCATCGACACCGGGGTGAAGATGCGCGACGACCATCTGCGGTCCGGCGACTTCCTCGACGTGGAGCGGTTCCCGACGATGGAGTTCTACAGCGACCGCTTTGTGCACAAGGGCGGCAGCCGCTGGGCGGTCACGGGCGGCCTCACGCTGCACGGCGTGACGCGCACGGTCACGCTGGACACCGAGTATCTCGGGGTCGGCCGGGGGCTTGAGGGCGAGACCCGGGTCGCCTGCCGTGCCACCACCGAGCTGCACCGCGACGACTTCACGATCACCTGGCAGACGATGCTGGCGCGCGGTATCGCCGCGATCGGCCCCAGCATCACGATCGACCTCGACATCCAGGTCCTGCCCAAGGGCTGACCGCCAGAGGTCCCTATGGAGCCTCCAGCCAGCCCTCGTGCTCCGCCGCGAGTGCGTCGAGGGCCGCGCGGTCCAGGCGCCGCTCCGGGTCCTCGACCACGACCAGCCACTGGGCGTCCTCGGCGTCGTCCTCGCCGGCCAGGGCGTCACGGACGAGCTGAGGTTCCTCGGCGACACGGAAACGGTCGGGGAGCTCTTCGGCCACTTCCTCCGCGGCATCGCGGTCGGGCAGCACCAGGACATGTCGTACGTCGGTCACCTGCCCATTCTCCGGTACCGGGTGAGCGGCTCGGGAACCGGCCTTATGGGATGGACTGCCGTACGGGATGGACTGCCGTACGGGACGGGCTGCCGTACGGATGGACTGTCAGTGCCGCGTGGGATGCTTGACCGCGATGGCCAGGAAGACAGATACCGCCGACCCGCTCGCTCCCCTCACGCTCGCCGTGGGGCAGGAGGACCTTCTCCTCGACCGTGCCGTGCAGCAGGTGGTCGCAGCCGCCCGCGCCTCCGACGCGGACACGGACGTACGCGACCTCACCCCCGACCAGCTGCAGCCCGGCACGCTCGCCGAGCTGACCAGCCCCTCGCTCTTCGCCGAGCGCAAGGTCGTGGTCGTGCGCAACGCGCAGGATCTGTCGGCCGACACGGTCAAGGACGTGAAGGCGTATCTCGGTTCGCCGGCCGAGGAGATCACCCTCGTCCTGCTGCACGCGGGCGGCGCCAAGGGCAAGGGCCTGCTCGACGCGGCCCGCAAGGCGGGGGCCCGTGAGGTCGCCTGCCCCAAGATGACCAAGGCCGCGGACCGGCTCTCGTTCGTACGGAGCGAGTTCCGCACGCTCGGCCGTTCGGCCACGCCTGAGGCCTGCCAGGCCCTGGTCGACTCGATCGGCAGCGATCTGCGGGAGCTGGCCTCCGCGGTCTCCCAGCTGGTGGCGGATGTCGAGGGCACGATCGACGAGGCGGTCGTCGGGCGGTACTACACGGGTCGTGCGGAGGCCTCCAGCTTCACGGTGGCCGACCGTGCCGTGGAGGGGCGGGCCGCGGAGGCGCTCGAAGCGTTGCGGTGGTCTCTGTCGACCGGGGTCGCGCCCGTTCTGATCACCAGTGCGTTGGCGCAGGCCGTGCGGGCGATCGGGAAGCTGTCCTCTGCGAGGGGCGGGCGGCCGGCTGATCTTGCTCGGGAGCTGGGGATGCCGCCGTGGAAGATTGATCGCGTCCGGCAGCAGATGAGGGGCTGGACCCCGGACGGGGTCGCCGCCGCGTTGACCGCTGTCGCGGCGGCCGATGCGGGGGTCAAGGGGGGCGGGGATGATCCTGAGTACGCCCTGGAGAAGGCCGTCGTTGCCATCGCTCGCGCGGCGCGGTCGCGGCGCTAGGCGTTGCTGCTGAGTTCGCGCCGTTTGGCACCTGCTGGTTCGGAGTGTGCGGGTCGGATGTGGCTGGTCGCGCAGTTCCCCGTGCCCCTAAAGGGGCACACCCCCGCAGTTGAAGGGGCAGCCCCCGGCAGCTAAAGGGGCACACCCCCGGCAGCTAAACCCGCACCCCCTGCGGGGCCCGGACACAGCAATGCCCCCAGAGTGGGTCCGGGGGCATTGTCGCAGCGTGGCGTACTGCGTGGTCTGTCCGCGATTCGAGGTAGAGGGCTCGAATTACCCTCGCGGGAGGATTGATCAGCGCCCCGGCGAGCCGGGGCAAGGGCTTCAGCCCTGGAGGGTCGAGACCTTCGAAGCAAGCGCCGACTTCTTGTTGGCGGCCTGGTTCTTGTGGATGACGCCCTTGGAGACGGCCTTGTCGAGCTGGCGCGAAGCCTCGCGCGTGGCCTCGACGGCCTTCTGGGTGTCACCCGCGGCAACGGCCTCGCGGGCCTTGCGGATCGCGGTCTTCAGGGAAGACTTGACCGCCTTGTTGCGCTGACGCGCCTTCTCGTTGGTCTTGATCCGCTTGATCTGGGACTTGATGTTCGCCACGAAAGAGCCTTTTCAGGTTCAGGTACTGCAGAGGTACTGCAGATGAGTTTTTTTGACACGTGCCTCAGAACCGAGAGGGCCAGGAGACACAGCTGCCCAGATTACCAGCCGCCCCGCGACCGGCCCAATCCGGGCCTGGTCCCCGCCGCGAGCGGCCCACACCTGGCCCAGTGCCCCACCCATGGGACCATGGAACCTACGTATCGATCCGGAGATCCGACCCCGAGGCGACAGGCGCCTCAAGAGACAGGACCCTGCGTGCCCGCGACCCCTAAGAATGTGCCCGAGCCGAGCCGTACCGACCCGGCTCTGATCCGTAATTTCTGCATCATCGCGCACATCGACCACGGCAAGTCCACGCTCGCCGACCGCATGCTCCAGCTGACCGGTGTGGTCGAGCAGCGCCAGATGCGTGCTCAGTACCTCGACCGGATGGACATCGAGCGCGAGCGCGGCATCACGATCAAGTCCCAGGCGGTGCGTCTGCCCTGGGCCCCCACCGAGGGCCCCGAGCAGAGCAAGACCCACATCCTCAACATGATCGACACCCCGGGGCACGTGGACTTCACGTACGAGGTGTCGCGCTCGCTGGCGGCCTGTGAGGGCACGATCCTCCTTGTCGACGCGGCCCAGGGCATCGAGGCTCAGACTCTCGCCAACCTCTACCTGGCGATGGAGAACGACCTCAAGATCGTCCCGGTGCTCAACAAGATCGACCTGCCGGCCGCCCAGCCGGAGAAGTTCTCCGAGGAGCTGGCCAATCTCATCGGCTGCCAGCCGGAGGACGTCCTTAAGGTCTCCGCGAAGACCGGCATGGGCGTCGAGGCGCTGCTCGACAAGGTCGTGGCCGAGGTCCCGCCGCCGGTCGGCGTCGCGGACGCGCCCGCCCGCGCGATGATCTTCGACTCGGTCTATGACTCCTACCGGGGCGTCGTGACGTACGTACGTGTCGTCGACGGCCAGCTCAACAAGCGTGAGCGGATCCGGATGATGTCCACCGGCGCCACGCACGAGCTGCTCGAGATCGGTGTCTCGTCCCCCGAGATGACCTCGGCCGACGGCATCGGCGTCGGCGAGGTGGGCTACATCATCACCGGCGTGAAGGACGTCCGTCAGTCCAAGGTCGGTGACACGATCACCTCCCTGCACAAGGGCGCGACCGAGGCCCTTGGCGGTTACAAGGACCCGAAGCCGATGGTCTTCTCGGGTCTCTACCCGCTGGACGGCTCCGAGTACCCCGACCTGCGCGAGGCCCTGGACAAGCTGCAGCTCAACGACGCCGCGCTCGTGTACGAGCCGGAGACGTCGGCAGCGCTCGGCTTCGGTTTCCGCGTCGGCTTCCTGGGTCTGCTTCACCTCGACGTGATCCGTGAGCGGCTCGAGCGCGAGTTCGGGCTCGACCTCATCGCCACCGCTCCCAACGTGGTCTACCGCGTGATCATGGAGGACGGCGCCGAGCACACCGTCACCAACCCGAGCGAGTTCCCCGAGGGCAAGATCGACGAGGTCTACGAACCCGTCGTACGCGCCACGATCCTCGCCCCGAGCGAGTTCATCGGCTCGATCATGGAGCTGTGCCAGAACCGGCGCGGCACCCTGCTCGGCATGGACTACCTCTCCGAGGACCGCGTGGAGATCCGCTACACGCTGCCGCTCGCCGAGATCGTCTTCGACTTCTTCGACCAGCTGAAGTCCAAGACGCGCGGCTACGCCTCCCTCGACTACGAGCCCACGGGCGAGCAGGCCAGCAGCCTGGTCAAGGTCGACATCCTGCTGCACGGCGACAAGGTCGACGCCTTCTCCGCCGTCACGCACAAGGACGCGGCGTACGCGTACGGCGTGCGGCTCGTCGCCAAGCTGCGCGAGCTCATCCCGCGGCAGGCCTTCGAGGTGCCCGTGCAGGCCGCGATCGGTTCCCGGGTCATCGCCCGCGAGACCATCCGCGCCATCCGCAAGGACGTCCTCGCCAAGTGCTACGGCGGTGACATCTCCCGTAAGCGCAAGCTGCTCGAGAAGCAGAAGGAGGGCAAGAAGCGCATGAAGATGGTCGGCTCCGTCGAGGTGCCGCAGGAAGCCTTCATCGCGGTGCTCTCCAGCGACGACAGCGGCCCCGGCAAGCCCAAGAAGTAGCCCCGGCAAGCCCAAGAAGTAACAGACGCCCCGCCCGACGCGGGCATCACGACGGGTCCGTCGCGCTTTTGCGCGGCGGACCCGTTCTGTATGAGGTGACAGGCAGAAGCTGTAGGAAGTGACAGGCAGAAGGCCCTTACGCAGCGGGCCTCGGCGCTCTACTCTGATCACCACTCGCAGGTTACTCGCAAGTTAAACAAGCAGCCGCCAGAGCAAATCAAGCAGGCCGCCAGCCAGTCGCCGCACTGTCGCGGGCCCGGAGGATGTCGTGAGCGACACACAGACCTTGATCGAGAACCGTCCGCCGTCCGTGGCGCATCTCTTCCTGGAGCGCGTGGCTGCCACGCCGGACGCCGAGGCCTACCGCTATCCCGTGCCGGCGGCCGCCGGCGAGGGCCCCGACGACTGGAAGTCGCTGAGCTGGGCGCAGGCCGCCGAGCGCGTCTACGCCATCGCCGCGGGCCTGATCGAGCTCGGCCTCGCGCCGGAGGACCGGGTGGCGCTCGCCTCGTCGACCCGGGTCGAGTGGATCCTCTCCGACCTCGGCATCCTCTGCGCCGGCGCGGCCACCACCACGGTGTATCCGCAGACCAACGCCGAGGAGTCCACCTACATCCTGGCCGACTCCGGCAGCCGGGTGCTGATCGCCGAGAACGCCGAGCAGCTCGCCAAGGCGCGCGAGAAGCGGGCCGAGCTGCCCGAGCTCAAGCACGTCGTGGTGATCGACACCGAGGGCGCCGAGCCCGTCGACGGCGACCCCGACGGCTGGCTGCTCACGCTCGCCGACCTGGAGGCGCGCGGCGCCGCCCACCTGGAGAAGAACCCGGAGGCGGTCAAGGAGCGGATCGCCGCCATCACCAAGGACCAGCTCGCCACGATCATCTACACCTCCGGCACCACGGGTAAGCCCAAGGGCGTGCGGCTGCCGCAGGACAACTGGTCGTACATGGCGAAGGCCATCGCCGCGACCGGTCTGCTCGGCCCCGACGACGTGCAGTACCTGTGGCTGCCGCTCGCGCACGTCTTCGGCAAGGTGCTGACCTCCGGGCAGATCGAGCTCGGGCACGTCACCGCCGTCGACGGCCGCGTGGACAAGATCATCGAGAACCTTCCGGTGGTGCAGCCGACGTACATGGCGGCCGTGCCGCGCATCTTCGAGAAGGTCTACAACGGCGTCGCGGCCAAGGCGCGGGCCGGCGGCGGTGCCAAGTACAAGATCTTCGTGTGGGCCGCCGAGGTCTCCCGCGAATACGCGAAGGTCAGCCAGGACAACTTCCGCAGGACCGGCAACGCCTCGGTGCCCTTCGGGCTCGGCGCCAAGCACAAGGTCGCCGACGCGCTCGTCTACTCCAAGCTGCGGGAGGCCTTCGGCGGACGCCTGCGCGCCGCCGTCTCCGGCTCGGCGGCGCTCGCGCCCGAGATCGGCTACTTCTTCGCCGGCGCCGGGATCCACATCCTCGAGGGCTACGGCCTGACCGAGTCCTCCGCGGCCTCCTTCGTGAACCCCGGCGAGGCCTACCGCACCGGCACCGTCGGCAAGCCGCTGCCCGGCACCGAGGTCCGGATCGCCGACGACGGTGAGATCCTGCTGCGCGGCCCCGGCATCATGGAGGGCTACCACGGCCTGCCGGACAAGACGGCCGAGGTGCTCGAATCCGACGGCTGGTTCCACACCGGGGACATCGGCGAGCTGTCCCCCGACGGGTACCTGAAGATCACCGACCGCAAGAAGGACCTCATCAAGACGTCCGGCGGCAAGTACATCGCGCCCGCCGAGGTCGAGGGCCAGTTCAAGGCCGTGTGCCCGTACGTCTCCAACATCCTGGTGCACGGCGCCGACCGGAACTTCTGCACCGCCCTGATCGCCCTCGACGAGCCCGCCATCCTGGACTGGGCCAAGGAGAACGGTCTGGAGGGCAAGAGCTACGCCGACGTGGTCGCCGCCCCGGCGACGGTCACGCTCATCGAGGGCTATGTGAAGCAGCTCAACGAAGGCCTGCAGCGCTGGCAGACCGTCAAGAAGTTCAAGCTGCTCCCGCGCGACCTGGACATCGAGCACGGCGAGCTGACGCCCAGCCTCAAGCTGAAGCGCCCGGTCGTCGAGCGTGAGTACCAGCACCTGATCGACGAGATGTACGCGGGCTCGCGCGAGGCCTGAGCCTCAACTCCCGCACGCGGACGGGGTGTTCACGGGCTTCGCGGCCCTCATCTGTCACTCCGTCCGCGCCGCATCTCCTTCACCATCTCCTCCATGTGCGTCACATGGTGGCGCAGTTCAAGGACGTCCTTGAGGCTGCTGGCGGCCATGTGCGTCTCGATCGCCGCGAGGCGCGCCGCCAGTTCGTCGAACTGCTGCTGTTCCCGCGCCAGAATGCGCTCCAACTGCTGGTTCTTGCGGTGCAGTTCGAGAAAGACGGTGACCTTGGCGCGCAGCACCCACGGGTCGAACGGCTTGGTGAGATAGTCGGCGGCGCCCGTCGCGTAACCGCGGAAGGCGTACCCCGCGTCGTTGTCCGTGCCCGTCAGAAAGATGATGGGTACGTCCTTGGTCTGGTCGAGCCGTTTGATGTTCGACGCGGTCTCGAAGCCGTCCATCCCCGGCATCCGTACGTCCAGGAGGATCACGGCGAATCGTTGCCGCAAAATCGCCTTCATCGCCTCCTCGCCCGAACGGGCGCGTACCAGTGGTTCGTTGAGCGACCCCAGAACGGCTTCGAGCGCCATCAGGTTGTCCTCCATGTCATCGACAAGGAGGATGCTCGCGCGGTTGTCGTTCATGACCTCAGTGCTCATGCTGACGGTGCCTCACTCGGACCTTGGCGGAACAGCGCTCTCCCCTGATGCGCGCGGCTGCTCCGGGACAACGGGTTTCTCGGGTGGTGTGGTGGCCGGTGTGGTCAGTTCCACGGCGTCCGTACCACCATCTGGAGCCAGTAGGGTGCAGGCCACGCTGAGCAGTTGGTCCACATCCACGGGCTTGGGTACGTAGTCGGTGGCGCCCTGCGCGATCGCCTTGTCGCGGTCGCCGGGCATCGCCTTGGCGGTCAGCGCGATGATGGGGAGGCTGGACCAGCGCGGGCTGCGGCGGATCGCGGCGATCGTTTCGTAGCCGTCCATCTCCGGCATCATGATGTCCATCAGGACGATGTCGACGTCCGGGTTGCGCTCCAGGGTCTCGATGCCCTCGCGGCCGTTCTCCGCGTACAGGACCGGCATGCCCACCCGGCTCAGTACGTGTGTCAGGGCGAACACATTGCGGATGTCGTCGTCCACGATGAGCACCCGGCGGCCGCGAAGGACCCGGCCCGCCCGGCCTTCGCGGTACTCCTCCAGCTTGGTGGGCGTGGGCCAGTTGTCGTCCCGGTCGTGGAAGGTGTGCGGGGACATGGCCGCCCGGTCCTCCGGGGGCGGCGGGGCGTTGGTCCGGGCCGCCGCGTACGCCGCGGCGGCGGCCCCGTGTCCGGGGTGCACCACGGGGATGTACAGCGTGAAGGTGGAACCCTGGCCGGGGCTGCTCTCCGCGGTGATGCGGCCGCCGAGGAGTCCGGCGATCTCGCGGCTGATGGAGAGGCCGAGGCCGGTGCCGCCGTACTTGCGGTTGGTGGTGCCGTCGGCCTGCTGGAACGCCTCGAAGATGACGGGGAGTTGCTCGGGAGGGATGCCGATGCCGGTGTCCTTGACGGCGATGCAGATCAGGTCGTCGCTTTCCTGGCGCGGCCGGTCGGCAGGGTGCTTGACGCGGGTCACGCGCAGCTCGACGCGGCCGCTCGCGGTGAACTTGACCGCGTTCGACAGGAGGTTGCGCAGGATCTGCTGGAGGCGCTGCTCGTCGGAGAACATCTCGCGCGGCACGTCCTCGCCGACCGACACCTCGAAGGCGAGACCGCGGTCGAGGGTGAGCGGGCGGAACGTCGCGTGGACGTAGTCGAGGACCTTGATGAGGGGGAGGCTCTTGGGGCGCACGTCCATCCGGCCCGCCTCGATCTTCGACAAGTCCAGGATGTCGTTGATGAGTTGGAGAAGGTCCGAGCCCGAGCGGTGGATGGTCGTCGCGAACTGGACCTCCTGGTCTGAGAGATGGTCGTCGGGGTTGTCGGAGAGCAGCCGGGCCAGGATGAGCAGCGAGTTCAGCGGGGTGCGCAGCTCGTGCGACATGTTCGCGAGGAACTCCGACTTGTACTGCGACGACGTGGCCAGCAGTGCCGCCTTCTCCTCGAGTTCGGCATTGGAGCGCTGCAACTCGGCCTGCTGGAGCTGGAGTTCGTCCGAGCGGTCCTGCAGCTGGGTGGCGAGCCGCTGGGACTCGCTGAGCAGTGATTCCGTACGGGAGTTGGCGATGATGGTGTTGATCGCGACGCCGATGGTGCTCACGAACTGGTCGAAGAACGCGAGGTGGACGTCGGAGAAGCGGGAGAACGTGGCGAGCTCGATCACGCCGAGCAGCTTGTCCTCGAAGAGGATCGGGATGATCACGAGGCTGGCCGGCGTCGCGTCCCCGAGCCCCGAGGTGATCTTGATGTAGTCGGGCGGCACCTCGTCGACGAGGATCCGCTTCTTCTCAAGGGCCGCCTGCCGCACCAGACCGTGCGCGGGCATCGCGCCGGTGTCGACGACCGAGCCCTGCGCCGAGCCGTATCCCGCGATGAAGGCGAGCCCCTTGACCGGCGGAGTCTGCGGCGTCGCGCTGTCCTCGGCGTCCGGGTCGGCCAGGAAGAACGCGCCGTACTGGGCGTTCACCAGCGGGGTCAGCTCGCGCAGGATCAGATCGGCGACCTCCATCAGGTCGCGGTGGCCCTGCATCAGGCCCGCCAGCCGGGCCAGGTTGGACTCCAGCCAGTCCTTGGCGCGGGTGGTCTCACGGAGGTTGGACACCATCAGGTTGATGTTGTCCTTGAGTTCGGAGACCTCGCCGCGGGTCTCGACCGTGATGGAGCGGGTCATGTCGCCCTGGGCGACGGCGGACGCGACCTCGGCGATCGCGCGGACCTGGGTGGTGAGGTTGAGGGCCAGCTCGTTCACGCTCGTCGTCAGGCGCTTCCACGTGCCGTACACACCCTCGACCCTTGCCTGGCCGCCCAGTTGACCCTCGGAGCCGACCTCGCGGGCCACCCGGGTGACCTCGGAGGAGAACGAGGACAGCGTGTCCACCATGGTGTTGATGGTGGTCTTCAGCTCCAGGATCTCGCCGCGCGCGTCGACGTCGATCTTCTTGGACAGGTCGCCCTCGGCGACCGCCGTCGCCACCTGCGCGATGTTGCGGACCTGGCCGGTGAGGTTGTCCGCCATGTAGTTGACGTTGTCCGTGAGGTCCTTCCACACGCCCGATACGCCGAGGACCTGGGCCCGGCCGCCGAGCCGCCCGTCCGTGCCGACCTCGCGGGCCACCCGCGTCACCTCGTCGGCGAAGGCCCGCAGCTGCTCCACCATCGTGTTGACGGTGTCCTTCAGCTCCAGGATCTCGCCGCGCGCCGTCACCGTGATCATCTTGGACAGATCGCCGTTGGCGACGGCCGTCGTCACCTGCGCGATGTTCCGCACCTGCGACGTCAGGTTCAGCGCCATGAAGTTGACGTTGTCGGTGAGGTCCTTCCATACGCCGGAGACCCCGCGCACCTGCGCCTGACCGCCGAGGTTGCCCTCCGTGCCGACCTCGCGGGCCACGCGGGTGACCTCGTCGGCGAAGGCGGAGAGCTGGTCGACCATCGTGTTGATCGTCGACTTCAGTTCGAGGATCTCGCCCTTCGCCTCGACCGTGATCTTCTTGCCGAGGTCGCCCTGGGCGACCGCCGTCGACACCAGCGCGATGTTCCGCACCTGCGAAGTGAGGTTGTCCGCCATGAAGTTGACGTTGTCGGTGAGGTCCTTCCATACGCCCGAGACCCCGCGCACCTGAGCACGCCCGCCCAGATTTCCCTCCGTGCCGACCTCGCGCGCGACCCGTGTCACCTCGTCGGCGAACGCGGAGAGCTGGTCGACCATCGTGTTGACCGTCGACTTCAGCTCCAGGATCTCGCCCCGCGCGTCGACGGTGATCTTCTGGCTCAGATCGCCGTTCGCGACGGCGGTCGTCACCTGCGCGATGTTGCGGACCTGCGAAGTGAGGTTGGAGGCCATGAAGTTGACGTTGTCGGTGAGATCCTTCCAGACCCCCGACACGCCCCGCGCCTGCGCCCGGCCGCCGAGCTGCCCCTCCGTGCCGACCTCGCGCGCCACCCGCGTCACCTCGGCCGCGAACGCGGAGAGCTGGTCGACCATCGTGTTCACGGTGAGCTTCAGCTCGAGCAGCTCGCCCGTCGCCTCGACCGTCACCGTGCGCGTCAGATCGCCCTGCGCCACCGCCGTCGTCACCAGGGCGATGTCCCGGACCTGGGCGGTGAGCCGGGACGCCATCGTGTTCACGGCCTCCGTCACGTCCCGCCAACTCCCCGACAGGCCACGGACCTTGGCGCGCCCGCCGAGCCGCCCCTCCGTGCCGACCTCGCGCGCGACCCGGGTGACCTCGCCGGTGAAGAGCGACAGCTGGTCGACCATCGTGTTCACCGCGCGGCCCAGGCGCCGCAGATCGCCCCGCAGTTCACGCGAGCCGTCGTGCAGGTCCATACGCTGGGTGAGGTCGCCGCCCGCGACCGCGTTCAGGACGCGCGTGGCGTTGGCCGCCGGCGCGACCAGCGAGTTGAGCAGCGAGTTCACGTTCATGACGCGGGTGGTCCAGCTGCCCTGTCCGGGGCTCGCCGAGAACCGCTCGTCGAGGTGGCCGTGGCGGATGATCTCCCGGCGTACGCGGGTGAGTTCGCTGTCGAAGTGGAGCGAGCGGTCCAGCATCTCGTTGAACACCGTGTGCAGCTCGGCGGCCAGGCCGCCACCGGTCACCGCGGTCTTGGTGAAGTCCCCGTCCCGCGCGGCCCGCATCGCCGCCAGGAGGGAACGCAGATCGGAGGTCAGCTCCGCGGAGCTCTCGACGGATGCGGCCGTGTTTTCGACGGATACGGCCGTGCTTTCGACAGACATGACCGTGCCCTCGAGGGATGTGACCGTGACCGGATCCGGCACGGGTATCGGAGCCGGAATCTGACCGAAACCGAGCGCAGGCATACCACTGTTCTCACTCATAACGGCCCACTTCAGTAACTCGGTGCTTATGGGCGTGGCCAGTCTGTCACTCTGTCCGTGTCGCCTGAGGCGTATTCGACCGAACTGCTCAGGAGCCGAAACGTGGGGTCCATTCCGATGCAACGGGAGACCACTTTCCGTGCGTCCCTCCAGCCGGGGCACCGCCCCGGCCCGCCCGCGGTGGTGCGCACATCGCTGCCCGGCAACCCGATGGCGCCCGCCGCCGCGCGCAGGTTCGTGCGCGCGGCGCTCGCCGACTGGACCGAACTCGCCGTGCCCGCGGCCGCGGGCATCACCGACCGTCTCGCGGACGACTCGGTGCTCCTGGCCAGCGAACTCGTCACGAACGCCGTGGTGCACGCCGGCACCACCGTCGAGCTCCTGTGCCGCCTCGACGAGGCAGGCCTGGGCGAGAGCGCCGACGCCCTGGTCATCGAGGTCTCCGACCACCACCCCGCCCGCGCGGTCCGCAGCGAGCCCGTGCCCCAGCCGCCCGGCACCCCCGAGTACGGCAGGGGCCTGCAACTCGTCGCGACCCTCTCCGAGTCCTGGGGCATCACCTACCGCACCGGCACCAAGACCGTCTGGGCCCGCCTCCCCGTCGAGGGCGTACAGGCCGTCCAGGAGATCGAGTCGTACGCCAGTGAACAGGCCCTGCAGCGCGGTCTTCGCGCCGCCGAGATCCTCGCGCCGCTGCCGAAGCGGATCACGCACGACACGGAGTGGGTCAACCGCGGCGCGCTCACCTTCCTCGCCGAGGCCTCCGACCTGCTCGCCGGACAGTTCGACGAGGACCTGGTGGCGGCGCTCGCCGGGCAGCTCCTGGTGCCCCGGCTCGCCGACTGGTGCGCCGTCTGGCTCGACGACGAGACGGAGGCCGCCGGGCGCGGCGTCGGCGCCGGGGCGCCCGGCACCCGCCTCGCCCGCGTCTGGCACACCAGCGAGCAGCGCATAGAGGAGTTGCGCCGCACCCTGGAGAAGGAGCCGCCCCGGCTGTCCGGCGCGGTCGGCTCCGGTGCGGTCCCCGTGCCCTGGCCCGCCGATGCGCTGCCCGGCGAGGAGGCCGGCACGGCCCTCGCCTACCGCCTGACCGCGGGCGGACGCGCGCTCGGCACGCTCGTCATCGGGCGGTCCGGAATGGTGCGCTTCGCCGACGAGGTCACCGGACTCATCGAGGACTTCAGCCGCCGCGTCGCCCTCGCCGTCAGCGCGGCCCGCCGCTACCAGCGGCAGGCCAATATCAGCCAGGTCCTGCAGCGCGGCCTGCTGCCGGGATCCGTGGCCGAGATTCCCGGCGTACAGAGCGGCGTCGTCTACGAACCGCGGGACAAGGGCGGCCCCGGCGGCGACTTCTACGACGTGTTCCAGGCCGGCAAGGGACGCTGGTGCTTCGCGCTCGGCGACGTCCAGGGCAAGGGCGTCGAGGCAGCCGTCGTCATCGGCCTCGCCCGGCCCTGGCTGCGCCTGCTCGCCCGCGAGGGCTACCAGGTCGCGGAGGTCCTCGACCGCCTCAACCAGCTCCTCCTCGACGACGCGACGGAGGCGGCGGACGCGGCCGCCGCGGTGGTCGCGGTGGCGGGCGGCCAGGGCGTGCCGCCGGACGGCGCCACGTCCCGTTTCCTCTCCCTCCTCTACGGCGAGCTGGTGCCCGTCGAGGGCGGCGTCCGCTGCACCATCGCGAGCGCGGGACACCCGCTGCCCCTCCTGCTCTCCCCCGACGGGGACGTCCGGGGAGCGGCCACGCCCCAGCTCCTCCTCGGGGTCGTCGACGACGTGACGTACACCAGCGAGACCTTCGAATTACGGACCGGCGACACACTCCTCTGCGTCACGGACGGCGTCACGGAGCGCCGCTCGGGCCGCCACATGTTCGACGACGAGGACGGCCTTGCGACGGCGCTGGCCGGCTGCGCGGGGCTCGACGCTGGTCTGGTCGCGGAGCGGATCAAACGCCTGGTGCACGAGTTCTCCGAGCGGCCGCCGGACGACGACATGGCGGTGCTTGTGCTGCAGGCGCAGTAGTCGCGTCAGGGCAGAACGAGGGCGGCTCGGGGATTCCCGGCGGTGCGGGACAATCGAAGGTATGCCTTCCGCACTGCCCGATGGTGAGCCCATGCCCGAGGACGGGACGCTGCCCGCGTCCGCCCTGCAGGGGGCGGGGGCCCGTCCGCTCGGCTTCTACCTCCACGTTCCGTACTGCGCCACGCGCTGCGGATACTGCGACTTCAACACGTACACGGCGACCGAGCTGCGCGGATCCGGCGGCGTCCTCGCCTCGCGCGACAACTACGCGGACACCCTGATCGACGAGGTGCGCCTCGCCCGGAAGGTACTGGGCGACGATCCGCGCCCGGTGCGGACCGTGTTCGTGGGCGGAGGTACGCCGACGCTGCTTGCGGCGGGTGATCTCGTCCGGATGCTGGGGGCTGTGCGGGACGAGTTCGGTCTCGCGGACGACGCGGAGATCACTACTGAGGCGAATCCGGAGTCGGTCGGGCCCGAGTACCTGGCCGAGCTCAGGGCCGGCGGCTTCAACCGGATCTCCTTCGGCATGCAGAGCGCGAAGCAGCACGTCCTGAAGGTGCTCGACCGTACGCACACGCCGGGCCGCCCCGAGGCGTGCGTGGCGGAGGCCCGTGCGGCGGGCTTCGACCACGTCAACCTGGACCTGATCTACGGCACCCCGGGGGAGTCCGATGCCGACTGGCGGGCCTCGCTCGACGCGGCGATCGGGGCGGGGCCCGACCACGTCAGTGCCTACGCGCTGATCGTGGAGGAAGGCACTCAGCTGGCGCGGCGGATCCGGCGCGGGGAGGTGCCGATGACGGACGACGACGTGCACGCGGACCGGTACCTGATCGCCGATGAGGTGCTTGGGGGTGCGGGATTCTCCTGGTACGAGGTGTCCAACTGGGCCACCTCGGAGGCGGGGCGGTGTCTGCACAACGAGTTGTACTGGCGGGGGGCCGACTGGTGGGGGGCCGGGCCGGGGGCCCACAGCCATGTCGGGGGTGTGCGGTGGTGGAACGTGAAGCATCCGGGGGCGTATGCGGGGGCGCTGGCTGCCGGGCGGTCGCCCGGGGCCGGGCGGGAGATCCTCTCGCCGGAGGACCGGCGGGTGGAACGGATCCTGCTTGAGCTGCGGCTGCTTTCTGGGTGCCCCTTGTCTCTGCTTCGCCCTGCGGGGCGGGCGGCGGCGGGCCGGGCGTTGGAGGAGGGGCTGCTGGAGGCGGGGCCGTTCGGGGAGGGGCGGGCTGTGCTGACCCTTCGGGGGCGGTTGCTGGCGGATGGGGTGGTGCGGGACCTCGTCGACTGACGGGTGCGTCGGCTGACGGTCAGAGCGGGTTCTCTTTCCCCAACCCCGCCCCTACCCGAATCACTTCCGGCTGCGCCGGCCGCGAGGTGGCCGTAGATCACCGGCTCCGCCGAGTTCGTCCTCAAACGCCGGACGGGCTGAAGAACCATGCCGATGGGGGTGGGCGGGCAGCTGCGGAGTTTCGGGCGGGTGGGTGGGAAAGATCCGCCGCGAAGCGGCGGCGCGAAGCGGGCGCGCGGCCGACGACGGCGAGCGCGCCGAACGGCCTGAAGCCAGCCAGCTGCGGGGCAATCGGGTGGGTGGGTGGGAGAGATCGCCGCGAAGCGGCGGTACGGCGGCGCGGTCGACGGCGGCGCGTCGGTGGGCTGGGGGCGCTGCCGGGTAATCGGGCGGGTGGGTGGGAAAGATCCGCGGGCTAGGGGGCCGTGACGAAGTCGATCAGTTCTTCCACCCGGCCCAGGAGCTCCGGCTCCAGATCCCGGTAGCTGCGCACCGAGCCCAGGATCCGCTGCCAGGCGGCGCCTGTATTGGGGGCCCAGCCCAAGGCATGGCAGACGCCCGTCTTCCAGTCCTGGCCCCGCGGCACGCGGGGCCACCCCGCGATGCCCACAGACCCCGGCTTCACCGCCTCCCACACGTCGATGTACGGGTGGCCGACGACCAGCGCGTGCGCGCTGCTCACCGACGCCGCGATACGGGACTCCTTCGAGCCGGGGACCAGGTGGTCCACCAGGACACCGAGCCGCGCGTCAGGCCCCGGCGCGAACTCCGCGACGATCGCGGGCAGGTCGTCGATGCCCTCCAGGTACTCGACGACGACCCCCTCGATGCGGAGATCGTCGCCCCAGACCCGCTCCACCAGCTCCGCGTCGTGGCGCCCCTCGACGTAGATCCGACCCGCGCGGGCGACCCGGGCCCGCGCTCCCGGCACCGCCACCGAACCGGAAGCGGTACGGGTGGGGCGTACCGGGGTGGAGGCAGCGGCCCGCACCAGCGTGACCGTACGGCCCTCCAGGGAGAAGCCGCCCGGCGTCATCGGGAAGACGCGGTGCTTGCCGAAGCGGTCCTCCAGGGTGACCGTCAGCCCCTCCGCGGTCTTCTCGCACCGGATCACCGCCCCGCAGAAACCGGTGCTCAGCTCCTCCACCACGAGGCCCGCGTCCGCGGCGACCTCCGGCACGGGCTTCGGCTTCTTCCACGGCGGGGTGAGGTCGGGGGAGTACTGGCGCATTCGGACGACGATAGGAAGAGGTGGCGCCGCACCGCCTACGACACGCCGAAGCGTGCCGCCAGTGTGGCCCGTTGCGCACGGACAAACTCCGCATTCACCACGGCTCCGTGCCCGGGGACGTACAACGCATCCTCCCCGCCCAGGTCGAGGAGCCGGTCGAGCGCCGCAGGCCACCGCTTCGGGACCGCGTCGGAACCCGCCTGCGGTTCGCCCGACTCCTCCACCAGATCGCCGCAGAAGACGATCTCGGGGGACGATTCCGTGCCGGGCACCAGGACCGCCATGTCGTGGCCCGAGTGGCCGGGGCCCACGTTGGCGAGCAGCACCTGCACCCCGCCGCCCAGGTCGAGCGTCCACTCCCCGCACACCAAGTGATGCGGGTGGACGAGGAGATCGGCCGCCTCGGCTGCGGCGTCCTGCGGGACACCGTGGCGTACCGCAGAGTCCCGCAGCTCGTCGCGGCCCTTGGCGAGGAGCGTGTCCAGGCCCACCGCGCCGTACAGCTCAACGCCCGCGAACGCCGCAGCCCCGAGCACATGGTCGAAGTGCGGGTGGGTCAGGGCGAGATGGGTGACCCGGCGGCCACCGCCCAGGATGGTGCGGGCCTGGGTCCGCAGCTCCGCGCCCTCGCGCAGCGTCGCGCCCGCCTCGATCATGAGGGCCGATTCGCCGCCGACGACGAGCCCAGCCGTGCAGTCCCACACCGGAAGGCGCCGCCGCCCGACATGCGGCGCAAGCCGCTCCCAACCCGCCTCGTCCCATGCCAGCGCCACGTCCATAAGCCGACGCTAGCCCTCGGCGGACCGGTTGGCAGCCGCTGCCAGGACCGCTGTACCGAACCGCGAGGTCCGGCCCTTGCCGGGGCCGTACCCGTCGGCCGTACACTGGGCGCGGTGAGGACTGGCACTCGCCCGAGGGGAGTGCCAGGCAGGGGCTCGGGCAGACAGGTGTCAGGGCGAAACGGTGGACGAATCGGTGGAGGTGTGCGCGGATGCTCAGTGAACGCAGGCTCGAGGTGCTGCGCGCCATCGTCCACGACTACGTGGGGACGGAGGAGCCAGTCGGCTCCAAGGCCCTCACCGAACGGCACAGCCTGGGCGTCTCCCCGGCGACCGTCCGCAACGACATGGCCGCGCTGGAGGAGGAAGGGTTCATCGCCCAGCCCCACACGAGCGCGGGGCGCATCCCCACGGACAAGGGGTACCGCCTCTTCGTCGACAGGCTGGCCGGCGTCAAGCCGATGGCCGCGCCCGAGCGCAGGGCCATCCAGAACTTCCTCGACGGTGCCGTCGACCTCGATGACGTGGTCGCTCGTACGGTGCGTCTGCTCGCGCAGCTGACCCGGCAGGTCGCTGTCGTGCAGTACCCGTCCCTGACCCGGTCGACGGTCCGGCACGTGGAGCTGCTCTCGCTGGCTCCCGCCCGTCTGATGCTCGTACTGATCACGGACACCGGACGGGTCGAGCAGCGCATGATCGACTGCCCCGCCCCGTTCGGCGAGACCTCGCTCGCCGACCTGCGGGCGCGGCTCAACAGCCGGGTCGCGGGCCGCCGCTTCGCGGACGTGCCGCAGCTGGTGCAGGACATGACGGACTCCTTCGACGCGGAGGACCGGGGCACGGTGGCCACGGTGCTCTCGACGCTTCTGGAAACCCTCGTCGAGGAGACCGAGGAGCGGCTGATGATCGGCGGAACGGCCAATCTCACCCGCTTCGGGCATGACTTTCCCCTCACCATCCGGCCGGTTCTCGAAGCCCTTGAGGAGCAGGTCGTGCTCCTCAAGTTGCTTGGGGAGGCTACGGATTCGGGCATGACCGTACGGATCGGTCATGAGAACGCCCATGAGGGACTCAGCTCCACGTCCGTGGTCTCGGTCGGCTACGGTTCGGGCAGCGAGGCAGTAGCCAAACTCGGCGTGGTCGGACCGACCCGCATGGACTATCCGGGAACGATGGGAGCAGTACGCGCAGTGGCACGTTACGTCGGACAGATCCTGGCGGAGTCGTAAGTGGCCACGGACTACTACGCCGTACTCGGCGTGCGCCGCGACGCTTCCCAGGACGAGATCAAGAAGGCCTTCCGGAGGCTGGCGCGTGAGCTTCACCCGGATGTGAATCCGGATCCGAAGACTCAGGAGCGCTTCAAGGAGATCAACGCCGCATACGAGGTGTTGTCGGACCCGCAGAAGAAGCAGGTCTACGACCTCGGCGGCGACCCGCTGTCCCAGGCGGGCGGCGGCGGTGCCGGCGGCTTCGGGCAGGGCGGGTTCGGGAACTTCTCGGACATCATGGACGCGTTCTTCGGTACGGCGTCGCAGCGCGGACCGCGCTCGCGCACACGCCGTGGCCAGGACGCCATGATCCGTCTGGAGATCGACCTCGACGAGGCCGCCTTCGGGACCACCAAGGACATTCAGGTCGACACCGCTGTGGTGTGTACGACCTGCAGCGGGGAGGGTGCCGCTCCCGGTACCTCCGCCCAGACGTGTGACATGTGCCGCGGTCGCGGTGAGGTGTCGCAGGTCACGCGGTCCTTCCTCGGCCAGGTCATGACCTCGCGGCCCTGCCCGCAGTGTCAGGGCTTCGGCACGGTCGTGCCCACGCCGTGCCCCGAGTGCGCCGGTGACGGCCGCATCCGGTCGCGGCGGACGCTCACCGTGAAGATCCCCGCGGGTGTCGACAACGGCACGCGGATCCAGCTCGCGGGCGAGGGCGAGGTCGGCCCCGGTGGCGGTCCCGCCGGTGACCTGTACGTCGAGATCCACGAGCTGCCGCACTCCGTCTTCCAGCGGCGCGGCGACGATCTGCACTGCACGGTGACGATCCCGATGACGGCGGCGGCGCTGGGCACGAAGGTGCCGCTCGAGACGCTTGACGGGCTCGAGGAGATCGACATCCGGCCCGGTACGCAGTCGGGGCAGTCCGTCCCGCTGCACGGGCGCGGCGTAACGCATCTGCGGGGCGGGGGCCGTGGCGATCTGATCGTCCACGTCGAGGTCCTGACGCCGACGAAGCTGGACGCGGAGCAGGAGCGGGTGCTGAGGGAGCTTTCGCAGCTGCGGGGCGAGGAGCGGCCCACCGGCCAGTTCCAGCCTGGGCAGCAGGGGCTGTTCTCGCGTCTCAAGGATGCGTTCAACGGCCGCTGACGCATTGGTGCTCCGGCGCCGGGGTTCTGCCCCGGTGCCGGGGTAACGGGCGGGTGGGTGGGAAAGGTCTGTTGCCCGCCGCAGGCGCCTGCGGGCCCAGCGGAAGGGGCGATTCGGCCGCCCGCCCAGGGCATGGCACGATGCGTTCATGTCCACCGCGCTGACCGATCTCTGCCGCTACCCGATCGTGCAGGCCCCCATGGCGGGCGGTGCTTCGTGCCCGCAGCTCGCCGCCGCCGTGTCCGAGGCCGGGGGGCTCGGCTTCCTCGCCGCCGGGTACAAAACGGCCGACGGGATGTACCAGGAGATCAAACAGCTGCGGGGGCTCACCGCTCAGCCCTTCGGCGTGAATCTCTTCATGCCGCAGCCCGAGTACGCCGACACCGCAGCCGTCGAGGTGTACCGCAACCAGCTCGCGGGCGAGGCCAGCTGGTACGAGACGCAGCTCGGTGATCCGGACAGCGGCCGCGACGACGGCTACGACGCCAAGCTCGCCATTCTGATCGACGACCCCGTACCGGTCGTCTCCTTCACCTTCGGGTGCCCCACCCGCGACGTCTTCGACGCCTTCGCCCGCGTCGGCACGATCACCGTCGCCACGGTCACCACCCCCGAAGAGGCACAGACCGCGCAGTGGTCCGGCGCCGACGCCGTCTGCGTACAGGGCGTCGAGGCGGGCGGCCACCAGGGCACGCACCGCGACAACCCCGAGACGGACGGCTCCGGGCTCGGCCTGCTCTCGCTCATCGCGCAGGTGCGCGAGACCGTGCAGATCCCCGTGGTCGCGGCCGGCGGCCTGATGCGCGGCGCGCAGATCGCCGCGGTGCTCGCGGCGGGCGCGGACGCGGCGCAGCTCGGCACGGCGTTCCTGGTCTGCCCCGAGTCGGGCGCGAACGTCCTGCACAAGCAGGCCATGACCAATCCGCTGTTCACCAGGACCGAACTCACCCGCGCCTTCTCGGGCCGCCCCGCCCGCGGCCTGGTCAACCGCTTCATGCGCGAGCACGGCCCGTACGCCCCCGCCGCCTACCCCCAGGTCCACCACCTCACCAGCGGCCTGCGCAAGGCGGCAGCCAAGGCCGGTGACGCGCAGGGCATGGCGCTCTGGGCGGGGCAGGGGCACCGGATGGCGCGTGAGCTGCCCGCCGGGCAGCTGGTCGAGGTCCTCGCGGCCGAACTGGCCGCGGCGAAGACCTCGTTGGCGGCCGGGAGCCAGCAGGGGACCCAGCCCGGGAGCCAGGCATGACCGCGCCCGTATTCGTCGTCGAGCACTTCGACGCGGGTGGCGAAGGACGCTACGTACTCGATGGCCCCGAAGGGCGGCACGCCGTCTCCGTGAAGCGGCTGAACCCCGGTGAGGAGCTCGTCCTCACCGACGGCGCCGGGCGGTGGGCGGACTGCGTGGTCCTCGGAACCGAGGGCAAGGACCGGCTGATCGTGCGGATGGACGCCGTACGGGAGGAGGCTCCCGAGGAGCCCCGGATCACGGTCGTGCAGGCGCTGCCCAAGGGCGACCGCGGTGAACTCGCCGTGGAGACCATGACGGAGACCGGCGTCGACGCGATCGTGCCCTGGTCGGCGTCCCGCTGCATCACGCAGTGGAAGGGCGAGCGTGGGCTCAAGGCGCTCGGCAAGTGGCGGGCCACGGCGCGCGAGGCGGGCAAGCAGTCGCGCCGGGTGCGCTTCCCGGAGGTCGCGGACGCGGCGACGACCAAGCAGGTCGCGGCGCTGCTCGCGGAGGCCGACCTCGCCGCCGTCCTGCACGAGGAGGGCAGCGAACCGCTGGCCACGGCGCAGCTTCCGGCGGCCGGGCACATCGTCCTGGTGGTCGGCCCCGAGGGCGGCGTGTCCCCGGACGAGCTCGCGGCCTTCGCCGCCGCGGGGGCGAAGCCGTACCGCCTGGGGCGTAGCGTGTTGCGTACATCGACCGCGGGGACGGCGGCGGCCGCACTGCTGCTCGGGCGCACGGGCCGCTGGTCCTGACTCCCCGCACGCTGTCAGGGGGACGCCTTAGAACTCGCTCAAGTACGGCTGCTCGTATCGGACTTCAGCGCCTGCTACCGCTTCTACGCCGAAGTGCTCGGCCTCAAGCCGCAGTCGGGGGCGGTGGACGGGCCGTACGAGAAGTTCAGTCCGGCGATCGGCTCCGCGGGGATCGCGCTCCAGGACCGCTCGATGATGGCCCAACTCCTCGGCGAACTGGAGGAGTCGGCGACGGGGCACCGCTCGCTGGTGGTGCTGCGGGTCGACGACCTCGACGCGTACTGCGGCCGCGTCGTCGAGCGGGGCGGGGTCATCACCCAGGGCCCCGCGCCCATGACCGACCGCATGCGGGTCGCCCATCTCAAGGACCCGGAAGGGAACTTGGTGGAGCTGCAGGAGTGGCTGCTGCTGCGCGGCTGAGGGCACCCTCAAGGAGCGGCCAGCCGTCCACTTCCTGCTGCCCCGCGCCTTCGCCGGGCAGCAGTCCCCGCGCCGTCGCCTCGTCGACGAGCAGCCGGACGGATCCGGGCTCGTAGAGGTTGAGCCACTTCCGGTCGTCGTTCTCGGTCATGTCCACCAGCGAGCCGTGCTCCCACCAGCCCTCGGAGATGACGTGACCGGGCCCCGCCCGGAAGACGACCGCCGTACGGAACCGGCCGCCCTCGCGGTGGAGGGACAGGACGTGGCGGCAGTCCGCGCCGCCCGCCCCGCCCGCCGCGTCATGGCGGTGCCGGAACGACCACAGGTAGGTGGTGCGGTCGTCGACCACAAGACGTCGGAGCCTGCGGTCGTTTCCCATGCGAGGAGGGTACGGGCCCGGAGTGGACGCAAAGGGGTCTACCGTCAGGCGGCTCGTAGTGGCACTCTGCCGCCTATGGGGGCATTGAGGCGATTACGTGATCGTGCGGTGGTCGTGCGCGGGCGGCGCCGGCGGGTGCTGTACGCCGCCGGGCTCGCGGGGGCCGCGGTGATCGGGGGCGCCGCGTGCGATCCCGTCGACGGGGACATGAACACCTCGTCCATCGCGATCACCACCGACGAGATGGCGACGAAGGAACTGGAGCGGCAGCACCTCGACGTGCTGTGGATCAGCTGCACGGCCCGCTTCAAGGACAAGGTCACGCCGTCAAGCGGGGACCGGAACGACGAGACCGTCGCCCATGTCGACTGCCAGGGGCAGGCGAGGAAGGGCAAGGGGTCCGACGACACCAGCGACATCACCGTCAAGGGGACGGTGTGGTCGGTCGTCGACGGGCACTGCGTACGCGGGAACCTGACCGCCAAGGTCGACGGCAAGGAGTGGTTCCGGGTGGACGTGCTCGGCGACTGCTCCGGGGGTGACGACGGCAACGGCAACGGCGGCAACGACAACGGCGGTGGCGGTGACCACGGCGGTGACGAGCCGACCCAGGCCCCGACGTCCCATCAGCCGCCCGCGCCCACCGTCACGGTGACCGTCACGCCCGATCCGCCGCCCGCGACTCCCGACCCGACCTGCTCGTGCTTCAAGGGCAAGTGATCCAAAACACTGACCGGCTCCGCCGCACCTGCTTAGGCTGGCTGTGTGACACTGACTGGACACCCTGCGTACCTTCGGTTTCCGCACCTGCGCGGCGAGTTGGTCGCCTTCACCGCTGAGGACGACGTCTGGGTCGCTCCCCTCGACGGCGGCCGGGCATGGCGCGTCAGCGCCGACAACATGCCGGTGAACCACCCCCGCATCTCCCCGGACGGCACGACCATCGCCTGGACGTCCACACGGGACGGCGCCCCCGAGGTGCATGTCGCCCCGGTCGACGGCGGATCCTCCAAGCGCCTTACGTACTGGGGGAGTTCGCGTACGTCGGTGCGGGGCTGGACCCCGGACGGGCAGGTCCTCGCGGTCAGCACGTACGGCCAGGCATCGCTGCGCCGCAGCTGGGCGCGGGCCGTCCCGCTGGACGGCGGACCCGCCGACACGCTGCCGTACGGACTGGTCGGCGATGTCGCGCACGGCCCGCGGGACGGCCAAGTCCTGCTGCTCTCCGCGCCGATGGGGCGCGAGGCCGCCTGGTGGAAGCGGTACCGGGGCGGCACGGCGGGGAAGCTGTGGATCCGGCGTGGCGGCGCCGGTGACGAGGGCGGCGACGACCGCTTCGTACGCGTCCATGAAGAGCTCGACGGGAACATCGAGTACCCGCTGTGGGTGGGGGAGCGCATCGCCTTCCTCTCCGATCACGAAGGCGTCGGGGCCGTCTACTCCTCGCTGCCCGACGGCTCCGATCTGCGCAGGCATACGGGGGAAGGGGGCACCTCCCGCTCGAGCGAAGCCGAGAGTGGGGGAGGCTTCTACGCCCGCCATGCCGCCACCGACGGCACCCGTGTCGTCTACGCGTCCGCGGGTGAACTCTGGCTCCTGGGCGACCTGGTGGACGCCGAGCCGCGCCGCATCGACATCCGCCTCGGCGGCCAGCGCACCGACCTCCAGCCGTTCCCCGTGAGCGCGGCACGCTGGTTCGGCGCCGCCGCTCCCGACCACACCGGACGCGGCAGCGCCGTCTCCGTGCGCGGCGGCGTGCACTGGGTGACCCACCGCGAGGGTCCTGCCCGCGCCCTCGCCGTCGAGCACGGGGTGCGCGCACGGCTGCCGCGCACCTTCCGCGTCGACGGCGAGGAACACGTCGTCTGGGTGACGGACGCGGAGGGCGACGACGCGCTCCAGTTCGCGCCCGCCACGGGGCTCGCGCCGGGCGCCACGCCGCGCAGGATCGCCGCCGGGCAGCTGGGCCGGGTGCTCGGGCTCGCCGTGGCGCCCGACGGCAGCCGGGCCGCCGTCGCCTCGCACGACGGGCGTGTGCTGCTCGTCGAGCGGGAGAGCGGCGAGGTGCGCGAGGTCGACCGCGGGGAGCACGGCGACGCCACCGGGCTCGTCTTCTCGCCGGACTCGGCCTGGCTCGCCTGGTCGCATCCGGGGCCGCGTCCGCTGCGCCAGCTGAAGCTGGCGAACACGGCAGACCTCTCGGTGTCCGAGGCGACCCCGCTGCGATTCCGCGACTACGCACCCGCGTTCACCCTCGACGGGAAGCACCTGGCGTTCCTGTCCGCGCGCTCCTTCGACCCCGTCTACGACGAGCACGTCTTCGACCTCGCCTTCGTCGGCGGATCGCGGCCCTACCTGATCACGCTGGCCGCCACCACGCCATCGCCCTTCGGGCCGCAGCGCCACGGGCGGCCCTTCGAAGCGCCCGACAAGGACGAGACCCCGGACAGCGAGGGCGCTCCCGTCACCCGGATCGACCTCGACGGGCTCGCCGACCGGATCGTGCCCTTCCCCGTCGAAGCCGCCCGCTATTCGACGCTGCGGGCCGCCAAGGACGGCGTCCTGTGGCTGCGGCACCCCGTGCGGGGCGTCCTCGGCGCGTCCCGCGCCACCCCGTCCGATCCCGACCCGCAGACCGAGCTCGAACGCTACGACCTCGTCCAGCAGCGCATCGAGGAACTGGCTTCGGACGCCGACCACTTCTCCGTCAGCGGGGACGGCAAGCGGGTGCTCCTTTGGGTCGACGGCAAGCTGAAGGTCGTGCCGAGCGACCGGCGCGCCTCCGGCGACGAGAACTCCGACTCCAACATCACCGTCGACCTCACACGGGTCCGGCAGACCGTCGACCCCGCCGCCGAATGGCGCCAGATGTACGACGAGGCCGGGCGGCTCATGCGGGACAACTTCTGGCGGCCGGACCTGGGCGGCATCGACTGGGACGGCGTACTCGACCGCTACCGGCCGGTGCTCGACCGCGTCGCCACGCACGACGACCTCGTCGACCTGCTGTGGGAAGTCGCGGGAGAGCTCGGCACGTCGCATGCGTACGTCTTCGGGGGCGGGGCCTGGGGGACTCCCGCGGTGCGGCAGGGGCTGCTCGGGGCGGATGTCTCGCGGGGCGCGGACGGTGCGTGGCGGATCGACCGGATCCTGCCCTCCGAGACGTCGGATCCCGCCGCCCGGTCGCCGCTCGCCGCTCCCGGGGTCGCGGTGCGGGCCGGCGACGCGCTGCTCGCCGTCGCGGGGCGGCCGGTCGATCCGGTGACGGGTCCTGGGCCGTTGCTCGTGGGTACGGCGGGCAAGCCCGTGGAGCTGACCGTGTCGCCCGCGGGGGGCGGCGATCCGCGGCATGCGGTGGTCGTCCCCGTCGATGACGAGGAGCCGTTGCGGTACCACGCGTGGGTCGTGGACCGGCGGGCGTACGTCCACGAGCGGTCGGGGGGACGGCTCGGCTATCTCCACGTGCCGGACATGCAGGCCCCTGGCTGGGCGCAGATCCACCGGGACCTGCGGGTGGAGGTGGCCAGGGACGGTCTCGTGGTGGACGTACGCGAGAACCGTGGCGGGCACACGTCGCAGCTGGTCGTGGAGAAGCTGGCCCGGAAGATCGTGGGCTGGGACCTGCCGCGCGGCGCGCAGCCGTACAGCTACCCGGCGGATGCGCCCCGCGGGCCGGTCGTCGCCGTCGCCAACGAGTTCTCCGGTTCCGACGGGGACATCGTGAACGCGGCGATCAAGGCGTTGGGGATCGGGCCCGTGGTGGGGACGCGGACGTGGGGCGGGGTGATCGGCATCGACAGCCGGTACCGCCTGGTGGACGGGACGCTGGTGACACAGCCGAAGTACGCGTTCTGGCTCGAGGGGTACGGGTGGGGCGTCGAGAACTACGGCGTGGACCCGGACGTGGAGGTGGTGACGACACCGGAGGACTACGCGTCCGGCGCGGACCCTCAACTGGACGAGGCGATCCGCCTGGCGCTTGCCGCGCTGGCGGAGTCCCCGCCGAAGAGTGCCCCGGAGCTGCCGGGGGCGTGAGGGAGCTGGCCTGCGGCCTCGGGCCCCGTCCGCGGGTTCGCCCTCGGGGCGGGGCGGTGGGGCCGGTCCGCGATGGCCCGGGTGCTCGGGCGGCGTCCCTGTCCCGCCGCTCCGCGGCGGATCTCTCCCACCCACCCACCCGATCACCCCGCGGGGAATCGGGTGGGTGGGCGGGAAGGCTTGTTCGCGCAGGCGGGATTGCCGGGCAGGCGGGAAAGGTTTGTTCGTTCAGGCGGGGCTGCCGGGTTGTGGGTGGGTGGGTGGGAAAGGTTTGTTCGTTCAGGCGGGGCTGCCGGGTTGTGGGTGGGTGGGAAAGGTCTGTTCGTTCAGGCGGAACCGCGGGGCGCAGCTCACCGCTGCCGGGGGCGTGGAGGCGGCCAGGCGCGGGCGCAGCCCGGATAGCATGCGGGGGCATAGTGAATCAGCTCGGACCGGAGGCGCCCCATGGCGGGAGAACCGCAGGCAGACTGCCTGTTCTGCAAGATCGTCGCGGGTGAGGTACCCGCGACCGTCGTGAGGGAGACGGAGACGACCGTCGCCTTCCGGGACATCAACCCGCAGGCCCCCACCCACATCCTGGTCATCCCCAAGGTGCACTACGCGGACGCCGCCACCCTCGCCGCCGCCGAACCCACCATCGCGGCCGACATCCTCCGCGAGGCCGGCGACGTCGCAGCCGAGGAGAAGGCGGAGAGCTACCGCATCGTCTTCAACACCGGCTCCGGCGCCGGCCAGACCGTCTTCCACGCGCACGCCCACCTCCTCGGCGGACGCGGCCTCCAGTGGCCCCCGGGATAACGCACCTTGTCCGTACGCGAATTGGTGGTCCTCGGCACCGCGAGCCAGGTCCCCACCCGGCACCGCAACCACAACGGCTACGTCCTGCTCTGGGACGGGCAGGGGATCCTCTTCGACCCCGGCGAGGGCACGCAGCGGCAGATGCTGCGTGCCGGCATCGCCGCGCACGACCTGCACCGGATCTGTGTCACGCACTTCCACGGCGATCACTCGCTCGGTCTTCCCGGCGTCATCCAGCGGATCAATCTGGACCGGGTCCCGCATGAGGTGACCGTCCACTTCCCGCGCTCGGGGCAGCACTTCTTCGACCGGCTGCGGTATGCCACCGCCTACCGCGAGTCGGTCCCGCTGGTCGAGCAACCCGTCGACGGCAACGGGCAGTTGGCCGTCTCCTCCTCGTTCGCGCTCGACGCCGTCCGGCTCTCGCACCCCGTCGAGTCGTTCGGCTACCGCATCGCCGAGCCCGACGGGCGGCGGATGCGGCCCGAGCTGCTCGCCGCGCGGGGGATCGCCGGCCCTGACGTGGGGCGGCTGCAGCGCGAAGGCGTGCTGCGGGGCGTCGCGCTGGACGAGGTGAGCACCGTGCGGCGGGGGCAGCGGTTCGCCTTTGTGATGGACACCCGGCTGTGTGACGGCGTCTACGCACTCGCGGAAGGGTGCGACATGCTCGTCATCGAGTCGACCTTCCTGAACGAGGACGAGCAACTGGCCGTCGACCACGGGCACTTGACCGTGGGGCAGGCGACCCGTGTCGCCATGGAGTCCGGTGTCCGGCATCTCGTACTGACCCACTTCAGTCAGCGCTACCCCGACTCCCGCGTTTTCGAGCAGCAGGCCCGGGAGGCCGGGTTCGACGGTGAACTCACCGTCGCACAGGACCTGTTGCGTGTACCTCTGCCCAAACGAACCACCTGAGTGAGCCGCCGCCATGCCCCTTCCCAAAGCCGAACTCCACCTCCACATCGAGGGGACGCTCGAGCCCGATCTGGCCTTCGCCCTCGCCGCCCGCAACGGCGTCACCCTGCCGTTCACGGACACCGAAGCGCTGCGCAAGGCCTATCTCTTCGACGATCTGCAGTCCTTTCTCGATCTGTATTACGGGCTGATGGCCGTGCTGCGGACCGAGCGGGACTTCGAGGAACTCGCCGACGCCTATCTGGCGCGGGCCGCCCAGCAGGGCGTGCGGCACGCCGAGATTTTCTTCGACCCGCAGGCGCACATGGCGCGCGGCGTCGGCATCGGCACCGTGGTGGAGGGGCTCGGGCGCGCCCTGGACCGCAGCGAGGAGCGGCACGGGATCTCGACCCGGCTCATCATGTGCTTCCTGCGGGACCAGTCCGCCGAGTCCGCCCTGGAGACGCTGGACGCCGCCAAGCCCCACCTCCACCGGATCGTCGGCATCGGGCTCGACTCCGCCGAGGTCGGGCACCCGCCCGCCAAGTTCCGCGAGGTGTACGAGGCGGCCGCCGCGCTCGGTCTGCGCCGGGTCGCGCACGCGGGCGAGGAGGGGCCACCCGCGTACATCACCGAGGCTCTGGACGTCCTGGGCGTCGAGCGCATCGACCACGGGCTGCGCTGCATGGAGGACCCGGAGCTCGTGGAGCGGCTCGTGCGGGAGCGGGTGCCGCTCACGCTCTGCCCGCTGTCCAACGTCCGGCTGCGCGCCATCGACGTACTCGAAGAGCACCCCCTGGCCCGGATGATGGACGCCGGCCTCCTGTGCACGGTCAACTCCGACGACCCCGCGTACTTCGGCGGCTATGTCGACGACACCTTCCACGCCGTACGGGAAGCGCTCGGGATCGACCAGGAGCGGCTGCGGGAGCTCGCGCGGAACTCGTTCGAGGCGTCCTTCCTCGACGGGAGCGCGGCGGACGAGGCGCTGCGGGCGCGGTATCTCGCCGAGGTCGCCGAGTATTCGTTCGACTGATCGCGCAGGACGGGACTACGGTCCACCCATGGACTCCTTCATTCAGCTCTACGGCTGACACGGCCCTCATAGGCCCGGCGCCCCGCTGATCAGCGGGGCGGCGCCCCGCTGATCAGCGGCCGCGCCGGGCCGTCGTGCCCTCATCCGCAGCAGTTGAATCACATGAAGGAATCTCATCCATGAGTTCCATGAGTTCCATGAATCGTCGAACGTCCCGCCGCCCTGCCCATATCGCCATGGTCGGCGTCCCGATGGTCAGCCATGTGCTGCCCAGTCTGGAGATCATCCGCGAGCTGGTGGCGCGCGGGCACCGGGTGACGTACGCGAACGACCCGGCGACCCGCGAGCTGATCGAGCCCACCGGTGCCGAACTCGTCCCCGTCACATCGGTGTTGCCCTTCAAGGACAACATCTGGCCCGAGGACCCGATCGCCGCGAGCGCCCTCTTCCTCGACGACGCGATCGCGGTGCTTCCGCGCCTGCGCTCGTTCTACGACGACGACCCCGCCGATCTGTATCTGTACGACATCGGCGCGTACGTCGCCCGTGCGCTGGCCGAGGGGCAGCGGCGGCCGTTCGTGCAGCTGTCGCCCACCTATGTGGCCTGGGACGGCTACCAGGAGGAGGTCGGGGCGCAGCTCCGGCAGCTGCCGGGTGCCGCCGAACTCGAGGCCCGGTTCGGGGAGTGGCTCGCGGGGAACGGGGCCACGACCCTGGACGTCGGCGCCTTCTCCGGTACGCCCGAGCGGGCCGTCGCGACGATCCCCCGGGCTATGCAGCTGTTCGCCGACCGGGTCGATCCGGAGCGGGTCAGCTTCGTCGGGCCCTGCTTCGGGGACCGCTCGGGGCAGGGAAGCTGGCAGCGGCCCGCGGGCGCCGAGAAGGTGCTGCTCGTGTCGCTGGGGTCCGCGTACACCCAGCAGCCCGAGTTCTACCGGCAGTGCGTGGCCGCGTTCGGCGGGCTCGCCGGGTGGCACGTGGTGCTGCAGATCGGCAAGCACGTGGATCCCGCGGAGCTGGGGGAGGTGCCGGGGAATGTCGAAGTACGGTCGTGGGTACCGCAGTTGGCGATCCTGGAGCAGGCCGACGCGTTCGTCACGCATGCGGGCATGGGCAGTTGTGGGGAGGGGCTGTTCGCGGGGGTGCCGATGATCGCGGTGCCTCAGGGGGCGGAGCAGCCCATGAATGCGGACCGGCTCGTGGAGCTGGGGGTCGCTCGCAGGATCGACACCGCCGATGCGACGGCGGATGCGCTGCGTGCCGCGCTGTTCGACCTGACATCCGACCCCGACGTCGAGCTTCGGCTGGCCCGCCTGAAGGCCGAGGCACGGGCCGAGGGCGGCGCGGCTCGCGCGGCTGATCTCATCGAGGCGGAGCTCGGAATCGCCTAGCCCCTCGAGGCGCACGGCACGGCATGGACGACTCCATGCCGTGCCACACCGAGTGGCCGAAAGCTCCGTCGGTTACGTTGCCTGCATGGTCGTACCCCTCAAACCCAGCGTCGACCCGCTCAAGGCAGCCCGCAGAGCCGGTGATCCGGACTGCGACGTCTACCTCACCGGCACGGTCTTCCTCGACATCATCTTCACCGGGCTCGACTCCGCGCCCGTGCGCGGGACCGAGTCCTGGGCGCGCGGGATGGGGTCGAGCCCCGGTGGCGTGGCCAACATGGCGACCGCGCTTGCCCGGCTCGGCCTGCGCACTTCGCTCGCGGCGGCGTTCGGCGACGACCACTACGGGGAGTACTGCTGGGACGCGCTCGAACAGGGCGAGGGCATCGACCTCACGCCGTCGCGCACCGTGCCCGGCTGGCACTCCCCGGTGACCGTTTCCATGGCGTACGAGGGTGAGCGGACCATGGTCAGCCACGGGCACGAGCCGCCGCCCGACGCCGATTCCCCGGACGGCGGCGCCCCGCACTGCCCGCCACGCGCGCGTGCCGCCGTCGTGGCCCTGACGCCCGGCACGCGCGCACCGTGGATCGCCCAGGCCGCCCGCAAGGGGACGCGGATCTTCGCCGACGTCGGGTGGGACGACACCGGGCGCTGGGATCTGGCGGGGCTCGCGGACCTGGAGCACTGCGAGGCGTTCCTGCCGAACGCGGAGGAGGCCATGCGGTACACGCGAACCCAGTGCCCGCGTGCCGCCGCACGTGCGCTGACCGAGCACGTTCCGCTCGTCGTGGTGACGCTGGGCGCCGAAGGGGCGTACGCGGTGGACAGGCGGACCGGCGAGACCGCCGAGGTCCCCGCGATCGCCGTCGAGGCGCTCGACCCCACGGGGGCCGGGGACGTGTTCGTGGCGGGCTTTGTGACCGGCACGCTCGCGGACTGGCCGCTGGCCGACCGGCTCGCCTTCGCGGGGCTCACGGCGGCGCTCTCGGTACAGGAGTTCGGCGGGTCCCTGTCGGCGCCCGGGTGGGCGGAGGTCGCCGCGTGGTGGCGCACCGTGCGGGAGGTCGAGGACCAGGACCCGGCGGCGCTGCACCGCTACGGCTTCCTGGAGGGCCTCATTCCCGAGGTGACCCGTCCGTGGCCGCTGCGGCGGGCGGTGCCGACGATCGGGTTCCGTTCGGCGTAGCGGCAGGTCAGCCGGCCTGGAGCTGTGCCCGGACTTGCCCGTCGGGCCCCGCCAGGAACACCGGCGTCCCGGCCCCGCCGAGGTCCCGCACGGCGGCAAGGTCCTCCGCCGGCAGCTCCTCGGCACCGGAGACGACCGCCGCCGCCTCCAGGGACTCCGCACCGGAGGCGACAGCCATGGCCACCGCCGTCCGCAGCGCGGAAAGCTCGAGCGAGGCAAGTGCGACGGTCCCGGCGACGTACGTACGCCCCGTCTCGTCCCGCACGGCGGCCCCCTCGGCCACTGCGTTCCGCGCCCGCGCCGAACGAGCCAGCGTCACGATCTTTTGGTCCTCAGCGCCAAGCGCGGTGCTCTCGGTCATGATCCGAGCATACGGAGCTACATCGCCACCGGAAACATGGACCCCCGCCGCCCCTCCGGCGACGCGAGCCACTCCAGCTTCGCCGCCGTCTCCGCCTCGTCCAGCGGCGTGTGGAGCACGATCGTCAGATCGGGCCGGGCCGGCACCCGCAGCGCCGTCGACTCGACGTGCAGCGAGCCCACCAGCGGATGCGTCAGCTCCTTGTGGACCTGCCCGGCGGGCTGGATGTCCCGCCGCTCCCACAGCTCGGTGAACTCCTCGCCCGCCGACTTCCGCAACTCCGTGAGGACCGCCTGGAACCCCTCGTCGTCCGGGTGCTCCGAGCACGACGCGCGGAACTGCGCCACGACCCGCGCCGCGTTCTCCTGCCAACTCACGCTCCGTGAGCGGTAGATGGGGTCGGTGAAGAAGTCCACGAGGCAGTTCTGGGTGATCTCGGGGCGCATTCCGAAGACCATCCCCGCCGCGTCGTTGTACATGACGCAGTTGTAGTAGCGGTCCATGATGTGCGCCGGGTACGGCATCCATGTGTCGATCAGGCGCTGCATGCCGTGGCACATGTCCCGGTCGGCCTGCTCGACCTCCGGCGCGGGCGGGTTGAGGCCGGCGAGGACGTACAGATGCCGCCGCTCGGCGCTCGACAGCTTCAGGACGCGCGCCACGGAGTCCAGGACCTGCGGCGACACCGAGATGTCGCGGCCCTGCTCCAGCCACTGGTACCAGGACGCGCCGACCCCGGCGAGCACGGCGACCTCCTCACGGCGAAGACCCGGCGTACGCCGTCGCGCCCCGCCGTCCGGAAGTCCCGCCTCCGCGGGGCTGACCCGGGCCCGACGGCTCATCAGGAACTCGCGCAGCTCACCGAGCCGCCTCGCCTTGGACGCGTCCTGCGGCCGCACCGCAGCCGCCTCACTCGTCCCCGCCATGTACGGCTCCCCCCTGCCTGGTGTTCCGACCACCAGCATAAGTTCCAGCTCCCCACGGCTGTTCCGGACACCGGAGGCTCATGGGCATGGCGATCGACACCTCCACTCCCTCTCTCACACCAGCTACTCCCTCGGCACCGCAGCAACCTCAGGGCCACCAGCTCTCCACCCGGGACAGGCTCGTCCTCCTCGTGCTCTGCGCCGCCCAGTTCATGGTGGCGCTGGACTTCTCCGTGCTGAACGTGGCGCTGCCCGTCCTCGGCGCCGACCTCGGCATGAGCCAGTCCGCGCTGCAGTGGGCGGTGACGGCGTTCGCCCTGCCATCGGGCGGCTTCCTGCTCCTTTTCGGCCGCACCGGCGACCTGTTCGGGCGGCGCAGGCTGTTCCTCGGCGGGCTCGCCCTGTTCGGCCTTGCCTCGCTGCTCGCGACGTTCGCCTGGGACCCGGCGTCGTTCCTCGCCGGGCGCGCGCTGCAGGGCGTGGCCGCGGCGGCGATCGTGCCGACCGGCATGTCCCTGCTGACCACGACCTTCCCCGAGGGCCCGCAGCGCGACCGGGCGCTCGGCATCTCCGGCACCCTGCTCTCGCTCGGCTACACGCTCGGCATGGTGTTCGGCGGCGTACTCACCGACACGCTCGGCTGGCGCTCCACCATGGGCCTGCTGACCCTCTTCGCGCTGATCGTGCTGCCGCTGGCCCCCGGCCTGCTGCCCGAGTCCCGCACCCCTGACCGCCCGCGCCTGGACATCCCGGGCGCCGTCACCGTCACCGGCGGTCTGCTCGCCCTGATCTACGCCCTGTCCACGGCCGCCGAGCGCGGCTTCGGCGGCACCGACGTCATCGTCACGCTCATCGGCGGCGTGCTGCTGCTCGCGGCCTTCGGCTATGTCGAGTCGCGCGCCGCGTCCCCGCTGGTCTCCCTGCCGATGCTGCGGCGGCGCACGGTGGCGTGGGGCAACCTGGGCGGGCTCGTCACCTTCTCGATGATGTCGGCCGTCATCTTCGTCCTCACGCTCTATCTGCAGGAGGTCCTGCGCCTCTCCGCCTTCCAGACCGGTCTCGTCTTCGGCGTGCAGGGCGTGCTCTCCGTGGTCGCCGGGATCTACGCGCCCAGGGTCATCAGCCGCTTCGGGGCGCACCGCACCCTCGTCGTCTCGCTGCTCGGCCAGGGCCTGTTCATCGCGTCGCTGCTCGGCATCGACGAAGGCACCTGGTCGGTCTGGCTCGCCACGGCGGGCGTCTCGATCGCCAGCATGTTCCACCTGGGCGCGATCATCTCGTACGGCCTGACGGTCACATCGGGCGTCCCGGACGAGGAGCAGGGCCTGGCCACGGGCCTGGTCACCTCCACCCAGCAGGTGGGCATCACCGTCGGCATCCCGCTTCTGGGGGTCATCGCCACCACGGGCACGGATCTTCTGGCGGGGACGCGGACGGTGCTCCTGATCGATGCGGCGGTCGTCCTGGCCACGGCGGCCCTGGTGGCGGTGGGCCTGCGCCGCACGGGCTCGCGCGGCTAGGGGCGGTCGAGACGGAGCCGCTCGGCCCTCGGGAGTCCGGCCACCACCAAGTCGTACGAGTCCTCGATGAGCTCCCGGACCTGCTGGTCCGGGAGCTCACCGTCGACGGTCACCGTGTTCCAGTGCCGCTTGTTCATGTGCCAGCCCGGCACGATCTCGGGGTGCGCTGCCCGCAGTTGGACCGCCATGTCGGGCTCGCACTTCAGGTTCACCGTCAGCGGCCGCCCGTCGAGGTGGGAGAGCGCGAACATCTTGCCGAGCACCTTGAAGACCGAGGTGTCGGGGGTGAACGGAAACTCCTCCACCGCCGCGTTGAACGACAGACAGAACGTACGCAGCTCCTGCGGGGTCACCCCGAGGTCCCCTCTCCCGTGCCACCCGGCTCCACAAGCACCGTCACGATCTTGTTCCGCCGCCCCGCCGCGGACTCCGCGGTGAGCCGCAGCTCCCGCCCGTCCGGCAGCGGCACGATCGACGACGCGTCGGCGATCGGCACCCGGCCGAGCGCCTTGGCGAGCAGGCCGCCGACCGTCTCGACGTCCTCGTCGTCGAACTCGTCGAGCCCGAAGAGCTCGCCGAGGTCACCGATGTCGAGGCGCGCGGTGACGCGGTAGCAGCCGTCCGCGAGCTCCTCCACCGGCGGCAGTTCACGGTCGTACTCGTCGGTGATCTCGCCGACGATCTCCTCGAGGATGTCCTCGATGGTGACGATGCCCGCCGTGCCGCCGTACTCGTCGATGACGACGGCGACGTGATTGCGCTCCTGCTGCATCTCGCGCAGCAGATCGCCCGCGTTCTTCGTGTCCGGCACGAACGTGGCGGGGCGCATGGCCGTCGACACCAGTTCGTTCTCCGCGTCGCGGTTGATGTGCGTCTTGCGGGCCAGGTCCTTCAGATAGACCATGCCGACGACGTCGTCCTCGCTCTCGCCCGTCACCGGGATCCGCGAGAAACCGGACCGCAGGGCGAGCGTCAGCGCCTGCCGGATCGTCTTGAAGCGCTCGATGGCGACCAAGTCGGTCCGGGGCACCATCACTTCGCGTACGAGGGTGTCGCCGAGCTCGAAGACGGAGTGCACCATGCGGCGCTCCTCGTCCTCGATGAGGGACTCCTTCTCCGCGAGGTCGACCATCGCCCGCAGCTCGGCCTCGGAGGCGAACGGGCCGCGCCTGAAGCCCTTTCCGGGCGTGAGCGCGTTGCCGATGAGGATCAGGAGCGGCGGGATCGGCCCCATGACGCGGGCCAGCGGAAGCAGGACGTACGCGGCCGCCGTCGCCGTGTTGAGCGGGTGCTGACGGCCGATGGTGCGCGGCGACACCCCCACCGCGACGTACGACACCAGGACCATCACCGCGATGGCGATGGCGAGCGCCTCCCAGGTCTCGGGGAACTCCTTCAGGCAGGCGTACGTCACCAGGGATGCCGCGGCCATCTCGCAGGCGACGCGCACGAGCAGCGCCACATTGAGATAGCGGGTGGGATCGGCGGCGACCTGCGCGAGCTTCGCGCTGCCGCGCCGCCCGGAACGGACCGCCTCCTCCGCCCGGAAGCTGGAGGTGCGGGCGATGCCCGCCTCGGCGCAGGCCGCGAGCCAGGCCACGACGACCAGGGCGACGGCGCCCGCGATCAGTTGAGGACTCATGACGGCGTCGGCGGCCCTAGGAGACGGTGGGCGCGGGAGACGGCCCGGTCAGGCCGTGCTCGGCGCGCCAGCCGTCGACGATGGCCGCCTGGAGACCGAACATCTCCGCCTTCTCGTCCGGCTCCTCATGGTCGTACCCGAGCAGGTGAAGCACCCCATGGACGGTGAGCAGCTGCAGCTCCTCGTCCATGGAGTGCTCCGTCTCCGCTTCCTTGCCCTGCTTGAGCGCGACCTCGGGGCAGAGCACGATGTCGCCGAGGAGGCCCTGCGGCGGCTCCTCCTCGTCCTTGGCGGGCGGCCGCAGCTCGTCCATCGGGAACGACATCACGTCCGTCGGACCCGGCAGATCCATCCACTGGATGTGCAGCTGCTCCATGGCCTCGGCGTCCACGACGATCACCGAGAGCTCGGAGAGCGGGTGGATGCGCATCCGCGCGAGTGCGTAGCGGGCGATGTCGAGGATCGCCTGCTCATCGACCTCGGTCCCGGATTCGTTGTTGACGTCGATCGACATGGTGCGGTTTCCGCTACTTCCCGTGTTTCTTGTGCTGCTGACTCTGCTGCAGCTTCTGCTGCAGTTTCTGCTGGCTGTCGTCGTACTTCTCGTACGCGTCGACGATACGGCCGACCAGCTTGTGCCGTACGACATCGCTGGAGGTGAGCCGCGAGAAGTGCACGTCGTCGAGGCCGTCCAGGATGTCCTGGACCTGGCGCAGACCCGACTTGGTGCCACCCGGCAGGTCGACCTGCGTGACATCGCCCGTGATCACGATCTTCGAGTCGAAGCCGAGGCGGGTCAGGAACATCTTCATCTGCTCGGCGCTGGTGTTCTGCGCCTCGTCGAGGATGATGAAGGCGTCGTTCAGCGTGCGTCCTCGCATGTACGCCAGCGGGGCGACCTCGATGGTGCCCGCCGCCATCAGGCGCGGGATCGAGTCCGGGTCCAGCATGTCGTGCAGGGCGTCGTACAGCGGACGCAGATACGGGTCGATCTTTTCGTAGAGCGTGCCCGGCAGGAAGCCGAGCCGCTCGCCGGCCTCGACGGCCGGGCGGGTCAGGATGATGCGGTTGACCTGCTTGGACTGCAGGGCCTGCACGGCCTTGGCCATGGCCAGGTAGGTCTTGCCGGTGCCCGCGGGGCCGATGCCGAAGACGATGGTGTGCTTGTCGATGGCGTCGACATAGCGCTTCTGGTTGAGGGTCTTGGGGCGGATGGTGCGGCCCCGGGACGAGAGGATGTTCTGCGTGAGGACCTCGGCCGGGGTCTCCTGGCCGTCGCCTTCCCCTGCCTCGTCCGCCCTGAGCATGGCGATCGAGCGTTCCACTGCGTCCTCCGTCATCGGCTGACCGGTGCGGAGCACCAGCATCATCTCGTCGAACAGGCGCTGGATGAGGGCCACTTCAGGGGCGTCACCGACGGCGCTGATCTCATTGCCCCGGACATGGATGTCGGCCGCCGGGAAGGCCTTCTCGATCACGCGCAACAGGGCGTCTCCGGAGCCGAGCACCGTCACCATGGGATGGTTCGCCGGGACGGTGAAATGGGCTCGGGACTGCCCCTGGGCAGGGGTACGAGCTGTGGGTGTCTGAGTCATGGGCCGGCTCTAGGGCCTGCTCATCCTCCTCATGCGGGGCTTGGTGGCCGCTCGACAGCCTTGCACTGCCAAGAGTACGACGCACCACTGTCACCGCCGCAGTGCTTTTCCACTCCCGTCGCGGGTGGCCGCCCGGTCCCGCACCGGCCGGGGATCAGACCGCGTCCGGGCCCCGCTCGCCGGTCCGTACCCGTACGACGGAGTCGACCGGCACCGCCCACACCTTCCCGTCACCGATCTTCCCGGTGCGGGCCGCGCGCACGACCGCGTCGATGACCGCTTCGGCGTCCACGTCGTCGACGACGACCTCGATGCGGACCTTCGGCACCAGGTCCACCTGGTACTCCGCGCCCCGGTACACCTCCGTGTGCCCCCGCTGACGCCCGTACCCGCTCGCCTCGGTGACCGTGAGGCCCTGCACGCCCAGTTCCTGCAGCGCCGTCTTCACCTCGTCCAGGCGGAACGGCTTGATGACCGCGGTCACGAGCTTCATGCGGGGGTGCTTCCCTTCGGGTGGTGCGGGGCGGTGCTCCCCTTCATGGGGCCGACCAGGACGCCGTGATCGTAGGCGGTCTCCGCGTGGTGCGTCTGGTCGAGGCCCGTCAGCTCGTCCTCGGCGCTCGCACGGAAGCCCATCAGCTTGTCGATCGCCTTGCCGATGCCGTACGTGACGGCGAAGGTGTACGCCGCCACCGCGAGGACCGCCACCGTCTGCTTGCCCAGTTGGGCGAGCCCGCCGCCGTAGAAGAGGCCCTCCGCGCCGTCCGTCATCGTGGCCGTCGCGAACAGGCCGATCAGGAGCGTGCCGATCACGCCGCCGACCAGGTGGACGCCGACGACGTCCAGCGAGTCGTCGTAGTCGAGGCGGAACTTCCAGGCGACGGCGTACGAGCAGACGACGCCCGCCGCGAGGCCGATCACCGCCGCGCCCAGGATGCCGACGGCCCCGCACGACGGGGTGATCGCCACCAGGCCCGCGACCGCGCCCGAGGCCGCACCGAAGGTGGTGGGGTGGCCGTCGCGCCGCTGCTCCACGAAGAGCCAGCCGAGCAGGCCCGTGCAGCCGGCGAGCAGCGTGTTGAGGAGGGCGGCCGCGGCGAGGCCGTTCGCGCCGAGCGCCGAGCCGCCGTTGAAGCCGAGCCAGCCGAACCAGAGCAGGCCCGCGCCCATCAGGACCATCGGCAGGTTGTGCGGGCGCATCGCGTCCTTCTTGAAGCCGATGCGCGGGCCGATCACCAGGCACAGGGCGAGTCCCGAAGCGCCCGACGCGATTTCTACGACCAGGCCGCCGGCGAAGTCGAGGGCGCCGAGGGAGGAGGAGATCCAGCCGTCCGGGCCCCACACCCAGTGCGCCACGGGAACGTATACGAGCAGCGCCCACAGCGGCACGAAGACGAGCCAGGCGGCGAACTTCGCGCGGTCCGCGATCGCGCCGCTGATCAGCGCCGTGGTGAGGATCGCGAAGGTCAGCTGGAAGGTGGTGAAGAGGAACGTGGGGACCGTCCCGGTGAGTGTGCTCGGGCCGATGCCCGCCATGCCCAGGTGGTCGAGGCCGCCGATCAGGCCCGCGAAGGCGTCGTCGCCGAAGGCGAGCGAGTAGCCCGCGAGCAGCCAGACGACGGTGACCAGGGCGATCGACACGAAGCTCATGAGCAGCATGTTCAGGACGCTCTTCGTGCGGACCATGCCGCCGTAGAAGAGCGCGAGGCCCGGGGTCATGAGGAGTACGAGTGCGGTGGCCGCGAGCAGCCAGGCGGTGTCGCCTGTGTCGGGGCCTTGTGCTGCGGCCAGAAAAGTCATGGGGGAGAGCGTCACCGGCACGCGTTTCGGAACGGGCAACCACGCGTTTCCGCCGTGTTTCGCGTTGCGCGGGGGTTTCCGGAAGCTCACCGCGGTGCCGTCGCGCCGCCGCCGGGGCCCATGCGTGCTGCGGGCCCCCGTCGATCAGGGACAATGGGCGCCATGAGCGTTCGTACCCAGTCATCCGAGCCGTCCGAGGCCATCCACCGCGCCGGCTTCGCCTGCTTCGTGGGCCGCCCCAACGCGGGCAAGTCCACCCTCACGAATGCTCTGGTCGGCCAGAAGGTGGCGATCACCGCCGACCAGCCGCAGACCACGCGGCACACGGTGCGGGGCATCGTGCACCGGCCCGACGCGCAGCTGATCCTGGTGGACACCCCCGGGCTGCACAAGCCGCGCACGCTGCTCGGCGAGCGGCTCAACGACGTCGTCCGCACGACGTGGGCCGAGGTCGACGTCATCGGCTTCTGTCTGCCGGCGAACGAGAAGCTCGGCCCCGGCGACCGGTTCATCGCCAAGGAACTGGCCACGATCAAGAAGACGCCGAAGATCGCGGTCGTGACGAAGACCGACCTCGTCGACAGCAAGACCCTCGCCGAGCAGCTCATCGCCATCGACCAGCTCGGCAAGGAGCTGGGCATCCAGTGGGCCGAGATCGTGCCCGTTTCGGCGGTCGGCGACAAGCAGGTCGGGCTGCTCGCCGACCTGATCGTCCCGATGCTGCCGGAGAGCCCGCCGCTGTACCCGGAGGGCGACCTCACGGACGAGCCCGAGATGGTCATGGTCGCCGAGCTGATCCGCGAGGCCGCGCTTGAGGGCGTGCGGGACGAACTGCCGCACTCCATCGCCGTCGTGGTGGAGGAGATGCTGCCGCGCACGGACCGCCCGGCGGACAAGCCGCTCCTGGACATCCACGCGAACGTCTACATCGAGCGCCCCAGCCAGAAGGGCATCATCATCGGCCCGAAGGGCAAGCGCCTGAAGGACGTCGGCATCAAGTCCCGCCGCCAGATCGAGGCGCTTCTCGGTACGCCGGTCTTCCTGGACCTGCACGTGAAGGTGGCCAAGGACTGGCAGCGAGACCCGAAGCAGCTGCGGAAGCTGGGCTTCTGACGGGCTAGGCCGGTGCCGGTCGCGCTTCCGTCAGGGTTGCCAGGCCCACGGCCAGTTCCCGTGCCCACACCCGGTAGCCGTCCGGTGAAGGATGCAGCCGGTCGGCCGCGAACCACTCGCCCGCGATCGCCGGCGGTCCGCCCGTCGGCAGGTGGAAGACGGCCGGGGTGCGGCGGGCCACCGTCCTCAACTGGCGGTCCAGGAGCCGGACATAGACGTCCAGCGGGCCCCGCGCCGGGCGGGGCAGCGCGGCCACGCGGGTCATCGGGGGCAGGCCCGCGAAGACCATCGGGACGTCCTCGCCCAGACGCAGTCGTACGTCCCTGATCAGCCTCTCCACGTCGTGCCGGAACGCCCGCGGGCGGCGCATCCGCAGTGCGTCGTTCGACCCCGCGGCCACCAGGACCAGGTCGGGCCGCCAGCGGGTCGTCGGATCCGTCAGGCCCGGCAGCAGGCCCCGCCGTACCACCGGCATCGTCGCCCCGGCCTTCGCCGACACCCGCCAGGAGACGGGGCGTCCCGTCATCGCCGTCAGGGTGCGGGCCAACTGCCCGCTGAGCGCCTCATCGTGGCTCGCCGCCCCCACGCCCGCGGCGAGCGAGTCGCCGATGACCGCGAGCCGCAGCGGAGGACCCCCGTTCTCCCGCTGCGGCCCGGTCAGCCCGCTGTCGTTCCCGGCTGCTTCCGGCAACCGAACCAGCCGTCCCCGCATTCCCCGTGCGAACATCCCGAGCCCCTTCCGCGCTCCGTGTCCCGTCCCCCATGCGTATAACGCTGTTATGGCCATAACAGCGTTATACTGCTCCCGTGTCAACCGGAAAGCAGGAAATGCCGCGGGAACCGGCCGACGTCCGGCGCCGGCTCCTCGACGAGGCCGCCCGCGTCATAGCCGAGCAGGGCCCCGCCGCACTCAGCGCCCGCCGCCTGGTCAAGGCGGTCGGGGCCTCGACGATGGCCGTCTACACCCACTTCGGGTCGATGCCCGAGCTGGTGCGCGAGGTCATCCGGGAGGGCTTCGTGCGCTTCCATGCCCGCACCGCCGGCATCGAGCAGGGCGCCGACCCCGTCGTCGAGCTCGCCGGACTCTGCCGCGTCTACCAGGAGTTCGCGCGCGCCGAACCCGACGTCTACGCCGTGATGTTCGGCAGCTCGGTGGTCACCGGCTTCGCGCTCTCCGACGACGACCGCCGGATGGGTACGTTCCTGCTGCGGGCCCCGCGCGACGCCATCCGCCGCTGCGTGGACGCGGGCCGCTTCCGCGCGGACGCGGACCCCGATCTGCTGGTGCGGCAGCTCTTCAGCCAGATGCACGGCCTGGCCGAACTGGCCCGCGCCGGCTACATCATGGGCGGCTTCACCCCGGACCAGGTGCTGCACGGAATGCTCCGCGACTTCGCCTTCGCCGCCGGGGACGATGCGGGCGCGGCCGAGGCGTCCGTGACCTCGGGCCTTGCGGGCGGCGGCGGCACCCTTGCCGGGTGAGAGATCCTGGGATCGGTGCCCGGCAGTGGTGCGTTGTGCCCACCCTTCCCCAAGCTCTCGGCTTCGCTCGAGCAGGGGAGACCCCACTCGCCGTGCGGAACGCCTGCCCACAACGAGGGCGGCCGGAACGCCTGCCCACAACGTGGGCGGGCGGGGTGGGGGCGCCGTGCGGAACGTCTGCGCGCAACGAAGGCGGGTGGCCGAATCGGCGGGTTACTCCACGCCCCTGATCCGTGTCACCAGCGCCGCCCCCGTCAGCCCCACCGCCGCCGCCACCAGGTACAGGACCCGGTAGCCGCCCAGGTGTGTCACGATCGGGGCCGCTATCGCCGGGGCCGCCACCTGGGGCAGGGAGTTGGCGATGTTGATGATGCCCAGGTCCTTGCCGCGGTCGAGGGCCTTCGGCAGGACGTCCGTCATCAGGGCGAAGTCCACCGACGTGAAGACGCCGAAGCCGATGCCGAGCACCGCCGCCGCGACGATCGCCCCCGGCCAGGTCTGCCACACCGCGAGGAGGCTGGTGGCCACCGCCATCAGGCAGCCCGACCAGATCACGAACGGTTTGCGGCGGCCGACCCGGTCCGACCAGGCGCCGCCCACCACGACCGTGGCCAGCATCGTCACGCCGTTCACGGCCGTCAGGATCAGTACGCCCGACTCCGGGTCGGAGCGGTGCAGGCGGTCGCGGAGGAAGTAGAGGAGGTAGAGCAGCACCACCGAGTTGCTGACGTTGATCAGGAAGCGGGTCAGCCACGCCCAGCCGAGATCCGGGTAGCGGCGCGGGCTCAGCCAGAAGCCGGCCAGGAAGCTACGCCGGTTCCACGGCGGGCGGTCGGCGGCAGCCAGGCGCAGGTCCCGATGGCGTACGACATAGGGCAGCACGCCCGCCACGGTGAACACCGCACACGCCGCGTACCCCGCGACCGTCCCGCCCGCCACCGTCGCAAGGCCCGTCCCGACGACCACGCCGAGCAGCTGCGCCGCGCCCAACCAGCCGCCCACGGAGCCCCGTTGGAGGCGCGGCACCCGGTCGGGGACGGCGGCGGTGACCGCGGCGAAGGCGGCGTTCAGGGTGAGCTGGACCAGGCACCAGCCCGCCGCCATCCACCACACCGAGCCCGCCGCCGAGAGCAGGAGGAGGGAGGCAGCGCCGCCCGCCGTGCCTGCCACGATCCAGGGGGTGCGCCGGCCCCGGCGGGACGTCGTGCGGTCCGAGAGCGCGCCGAAGAGCGGGTTCGCGACGAGGGACACCACCGCGCCGACGCCCGTCACCCAGGCGAGGACCGTCTCCTTCGACGTGCCCGCCGGGGCCAGGTCCTCCGCCTGCACGGCGAGCAGGATCTGCAGCGGGCCGTACCAGCCCACCCAGATCGCCCCGTTGGCGACCGACAGGGCGCTCTTCCAGCCCCGTCCGACCCGCTCCGTCGGCTCCGCCAGCGCGGTGGCGGTCATGGTCGCTGCGCCCGCAGGGCCTCGCGCAGCCAGCCGTACGACGCCTTAGGGGTGCGTTCAAGGGTGTCGTAGTCGACGTGGACCAGGCCGAAGCGCTGCCGATAGCCTTCCGCCCACTCGAAGTTGTCCATCAGCGACCAGACGAAGTAGCCGCGGACATCCACCCCAGCCTCCAACGCCCTGTGCAGCGCCCGCAGATGACCGTCCAGGTACGTGATCCGATCCTGGTCGTCGAGACCCTCGTACGAGCAGCCGTTCTCGGTGATGACGAGAGGCGGAAGCCGGTCGCCGTACCGGTCGCGGAAGCCGGTGAGCAGCTCCGTGAGCGCGTCCGGGACCACCGGCCAGCCGAAGTCCGTCACCGGGTATCCCTCGATCTCCCTTGGGGAGAAGGGGAGTTCGGGCGGGAGGGTGAGGCCGGAGAACTCGGTGGCCGTGCTCTCGGGCAGCGGCGCTCCCACCTTCGTCGGCTGGTAGAAGTTGACGCCGTACCAGTCGAGCGGCTCGGAGATCACCTTCAGGTCCGCTTCGAGGTCGTCCGACGGCATCAACTCCCCGATGCCGTCCGGGTACTGCCCGAGCAGCAACGGGTCAGCGAAGAGGCGGTTGAGGAGTACGTCGTAGAAGTCGGCCGCCGCCGTGTCCTCGTCGGCGGCCGACGCGGGCCAGGTCGGGCCGTGCGAGTTGGCGATGCCTATGTCGCCCGCGCCCGCCGCGCGCAGCGCCCGCACCGCGAGGCCGTGCGCGAGGAGCTGGTGGTGGGCGACCGGCAGCGCGTCGAAGAGGAGCTGCTCGCCGGGGGCATGCTGGCCGAGGGCGTGGCCAAGCAGGGTGTGTTCCGCGGGCTCGTTGAGGGTGATCCACTTCGTGACGCGGTCGCCGATACGGGCGGCCACCACGGCGGCGTAATCGGCGAACCGCTCGGCCGTCTCGCGCCGCAGCCAGCCGCCGGCCTCCTGCACGGCCAGCGGGGTGTCCCAGTGGAAGAGGGTGGGGACGGGGCGCACGCCCGCCGCGCACAGCTCGTCGACGAGGCGGTCGTAGAAGTCGAGGCCCGCGGCGCTCACCTCGCCCGTGCCCGTCGGAAGCACCCGCGGCCACGACACCGAGAAGCGGTACGCGCCCACGCCCAACTCCCGTATGAGCGCCACATCTTCGCGGTAGCGGTGGTAGTGGTCGCAGGCGACGGCGGCCGTCGTGCCGTCCTTCACCCGGCCCGGCACCGCGGTGAACGCGTCCCAGACCGAGGGGCCGCGTTCGTCGACGGCGCCCTCGATCTGGTGGGCGGATGTGGACACCCCCCACAGGAAGTCGCGGGGGAACTGGGGTATCGGTTCGCGCGCATCGCTCGCTGCCATGGGCGCGATCTTCCGTACCGCCCAGTACGGAAGTCAATGGGCGTACACGAGAAAAGATGAACACTTCTCAAGTTCTACGAGAGTGCTGCGAGGGCGCTACGAGCCCTCCTTCAGGACCCGTGAGATCAGCTTCCGCTGCGGCTCGGTAAGCCGGGGATCCGAGCAGTACACCGTGTGCCCGTCGACGGTGAGCTGGTAGTTGAAGCCGTCCGGCACCCCTATGGGTGGCGTGCCCCGGCCCTCGGCCATGGCCTCTTCGGCCAGGGCGTGCCACTCGTGGGCATCGGGCAGTCCCGAGGTGTCGACCTCGGCGTGCCGCTCGATGCCCGCGAATCCTCCCGTGCGCTTCACCTGGATACGCATGGGTCCTGTCTACTCCAGGAGGCGGTCAGTTGGTAGGCACCCCGACCTGGGACCACGCCTTCAGGACGGCCCCGTGTTCCTCGCCCTCGCCGAACTTGTCGCGGGCCGCGGCCACCGTCAGCTTCGCGAAGTCCGCGAAGGACGCGTCCTGCGCAAGATCGCCGCCGGTCAGGACGGCGTACCAGATCTGTCCTGCCCGCTCCCACGCGTGGCCGCCGAGCGCCTCGGCGAGCAGGTAGAAGGCGTGGTTGGGGATGCCGGAGTTGATGTGCACGCCGCCGTTGTCGCGGCCCGTCTTGACGTAGTGGTCCATGTCGGCGGGCTGCGGGTCCTTGCCGAGCACGTCGTCGTCGTACGCCGTGCCCGGTGCCTTCATGGAGCGCAGGGCCGTGCCGGTGACGCGCGGGGCGAGCAGCCCGGCGCCGATCAGCCAGTCGGCCTCGGCCGCGGTCTGGCCGAGCGTGTACTGCTTGATCAGCGAGCCGAAGACGTCCGCCATGGACTCGTTGAGCGCGCCCGGCTGGCCGAAGTACGTGAGGTTCGCCGTGTACTGCACGACGCCGTGCGTCAGCTCGTGGCCGATGACGTCCACCGGAATGGTGAAGTCGAGGAAGATCTCGCCGTCACCGTCGCCGAAGACCATCTGTTCGCCGTTCCAGAACGCGTTCCCGTAGTTCTCGCCGTAGTGGACCGTCGCGTTCATCGGCAGTCCGCTGCCGTCGATGGAGTTGCGCTCGTACGACTTCAGATACAGCTCGAAGGTCGCGCCGAGGCCCGCGTACGCGCGGTTGACGGTCGCGTCCTTGCCGGGCTTGTCGCCCTCGCCGCGGACCTTGCGGCCCGGCAGCTCGGTCTTGTGCTTCGCGTCGTAGATCGTGCGGTGCGGCTTGCCTTCGGCCGCTTCCTTGGGCGGCGTGACGGAGGGGGCGCCGATGACCGTGGTCAGCCGGCGGTGGGTGCGCTCGATGGCGTCCCGCTCCAGGGTGCGGCGGGCGGGTCCGGCGAGCGTGGCGTCGTCACTCTGGGCCAGAGTGTCGAGCACGTGGGGCGGAATGATGGTGCAGAAGACAGGCTCGAAGCCTGGGTTGGCGGTCATGGCGGCAATGTGGCACTGGGTCATGCCGCTGTCACTACCTGCAACCATGATTAGTGAAATAGAGGGATTGATCACCTCTACCCCGTTACCTGATGGTGATCCCGCATACTGATACGCATCCGCGCACACAGCGCGGCTCGGCTAGGCTGCGGAGCATCATGCGTTACGGGCTGCTTCTCCTTAGCTGCCGCGGCGAGGGCCTGTAGTCGAGGCCGACCCCCTCCCCGCGGAGTTCGGTGTTGCTCGCGAAAGCGACCGTCGGCCGTCCTTAAGGACACACCCGAGGAGCCCCGCATCATGGCGATCAAGCCTAATTTCCAGCGCGCCACGTCCATGCCGATCCACAAGTACGGCCAGTACGAGCAGGTCGACATCCCCGACCGCACCTGGCCGCAGAACCGGATCACGGTCGCTCCCCGCTGGCTCTCCACGGACCTGCGCGACGGCAACCAGGCGCTGATCGACCCGATGTCCCCGGCCCGCAAGCGCGAGATGTTCGATCTGCTGGTCCGTATGGGCTACAAGGAGATCGAGGTCGGCTTCCCCTCGTCCGGGCAGACGGACTTCGACTTCGTACGCTCGATCATCGAGGACGGCGCGATCCCGGACGACGTCACCATCTCCGTCCTGACGCAGGCCCGCGAAGAGCTGATCTCCCGCACCGTCGAGTCGCTGGTCGGCGCCAAGCGCGCCACCGTCCACCTGTACAACGCGACCGCGCCCGTCTGGCGCGAGGTCGTCTTCCGTGGCTCAAAGGATGCGGTCAAGCAGATCGCCGTCGACGGCACGCGTCTTGTCATGGAGTACGCCGAGAAGCTGCTGGGCCCCGAGACGGTCTTCGGCTACCAGTACAGCCCCGAGATCTTCACGGACACCGAGCTGGACTTCGCCCTGGAGGTCTGTGAGGCCGTCTGCGACGTATGGCAGCCCGGCCCGGACCGCGAGATCATCCTCAACCTGCCCGCCACGGTGGAGCGTTCGACCCCGTCGACGCACGCGGACCGCTTCGAGTGGATGTCCCGCAACCTGTCCCGGCGCGAGCACGTCTGTCTGTCCGTGCACCCGCACAACGACCGCGGCACCGCCGTCGCCGCCGCCGAGCTGGCCATCATGGCCGGCGCCGACCGCATCGAGGGCTGCCTGTTCGGCCAGGGCGAGCGCACCGGCAACGTCGACCTGGTCACCCTGGGCATGAACCTGTTCTCGCAGGGCGTCGACCCGCAGATCGACTTCTCCGACATCGACGAGATCCGCCGCACCGCCGAGTACTGCAACCAGATGGAGGTCCACCCCCGTCACCCGTACGCGGGCGACCTCGTCTACACCGCCTTCTCCGGCTCCCACCAGGACGCCATCAAGAAGGGCTTCGAGGCCATGGCGGTCCGGGCCGAGCAGCAGGGCAAGACCGTCGACGACATCGAGTGGGCCGTGCCGTACCTGCCCATCGACCCCAAGGACGTCGGCCGCTCCTACGAGGCCGTCATCCGCGTCAACTCGCAGTCCGGCAAGGGCGGCATCGCCTACGTCCTGCAGAACGACCACAAGCTGGACCTGCCGCGCCGTATGCAGGTCGAGTTCTCCAAGATCATCCAGACGAAGACCGACACCGAGGGCGGCGAGGTCACGCCGGACGCGATCTGGGGCATCTTCCAGGACGAGTACCTGCCCAACCCGCAGAACCCGTGGGGCCGCATCCAGGTCAAGAACGGCCAGACGACCACGGACAAGGACGGCACGGACACCCTCACCGTCGAGGCCACGGTCGACGGCGCCGACACGGTCCTGACCGGCACCGGCAACGGCCCGATCTCGGCCTTCTTCCAGGCGCTGCAGGGCATCGGCATCGACGTACGCCTGCTCGACTACCAGGAGCACACGATGAGCGAGGGCGCATCCGCGCAGGCCGCCTCGTACATCGAGTGCGCGATCGGCGACAAGGTCCTGTGGGGCGTTGGCATCGACTCCAATACGACCCGGGCCTCGCTGAAGGCGGCTGTTTCTGCCGTCAACCGCGCGGCGCGTTAGCGCTCCGCTGCGAGGCCGGTGCGTTTCGTCTGCGGGTTGGACGTGGCTGGTCGCGCAGTTCCCCGCGCCCCTTCGGGGCCCGACCCTGGGTCCAAAAGCGCCGGACCGGCTCATTCTGAGCCGGTCCGGCGCCTTTGTGCGCCCTCGCGCTCTGGTCGTCTACCGGCCATCTCTCGCACAGGGTGCTGACGTCACATCAACAATGTGGCTAACATCACGCCCAACCAGGCAATGTTGCCGGGGCGTTACGGAGGTGCGTGGTGCTGCCAGATCGGGGACGAAACGGCCGGGAATCCCGCATCTTCGCCACGCCCGTGTCGCGCGCGCGGGTGCTGCGCAGGCGCGTGATCGGCGTGCATACGGCCTGGACCACCGTCGGGGACGGCGAGTTCTTCTGCCCCGGCTGCGGTGGCGACCGCAACTACCAGCGGCGCACAGGGCGGCGCCGCTTCGTCCTCCTCGGCGTGCCCGTGCTGCCCCGTGGCACCACGGGCCCCATCGTCGAATGCGCCGCCTGCCAGGACCACTTCGGTACGGATGTTCTCGGCCATCCCACGACCACCCGGCTCTCCGCGATGGTGCGCGACGCCGTGCACACGGTCGTCCTCGCGGTCCTCTCCGCCGGCGGCACCTCGTCGCGCACGACGCTCGACGCGGCCGTCGCGACGTTGCGCGCCGCCGGATACGACGACTGCTGCGAGGAACAGCTCGTCGCGCTCGTCGAGGCGCTCGCCGCCGACACCGGGCGGGCCACCGTGCCGGACTATGTGCCGGGTCTGGCCATAGAGCTGCACGAGGCGCTCGGCCCGCTGGCCCCGCACCTCGCCCCCGCAGGACGCGAGTCGCTGCTCCTGCAGGGCGCGCGGATCGCCCTTGCCGACGGCCCTTACACCCCCGCCGAGCGCGAGGTGCTCGGCACGGCGGGCGGGGCGCTGACCATCGGCGCCGACGAGGTGACCCGGCTCCTGGTGGCGGCGCGGACGACGCAGTCGTAGCGGGCGGCTCCGGCAAGGGGTCTCGTTTACAGGGGCTCGTGTACGCGTACAGGGTCTCGTGTACGCGGCCGCAGTACTCCCCCGGGAGTATTTATCTCCCCTTGACTCCCTGGGGTGTACGCCCCAACTCGCCCTCCGGCCCGACGGATTGGCCCTCCGATTCCGGGAGGGTTGGCGCTGAACCTGCCAACCTGCCGGAAGGAGGCCTGTCATGCGGGCCGAACAGACCACCGCTCGACGGCGACGAGCCGTGCCCTGGGTGTTCCTCGTGCTGTGGATCGGCGTCATCGCGCTCGCCGCGCCCTTCGCGGCGAAACTGGCCGACACCCAGCAGGACCGCGTCGTCGACTACCTCCCCGCAAGCGCCGACTCCACCCAAGTGGCCGAACTGGAAGACCAGTTGCCCGGCGGCGAGGCCACCGAGATGGTGCTCGTCTACCACCGCGACAGCGGTCTGACGGCAGCCGACCGCAAGACCGCCGCGGACCAGGTCGCCGAGATCCAGGGCGCCCACAAGCTGACCTCCGAGCCCCGCGCCGTACCGTCCAAGGACGGCACCACGCTGATGTACCCGGTGGCGAGCACCGAGCCCGGCCAGGACGAGAAGAAGCGGGACGCGCTCGTCGAGGACGTCCGCGAAGTCGCCGAGAGCCAGGGCGGGTTGAGCGTCGAGGTGGGCGGCGACGGGGCGTTCGGCACCGACGCCGGCAAGGTCTACGACTCGCTGGGCGGCCCGCTGCTCTACACCACGGCAGGCGTGGTGGCCCTCCTCCTGATCCTGATCTATCGCAGCCCGTTCCTGTGGCTGGTTCCGCTCGCCGTCGCAGGCCTCGCCGACTACCTCGCGATGGCCATCGCGTACGGACTGCACGAATGGTTCGGCACCGCCGTCACCGGCCAGAGCTCGGGCGTGATGACGATCCTCGTCTTCGGCGCGGGCACCGACTACGCACTGCTGCTCGTCGCCCGCTACCGGGAGGAACTGCGCCGCATCGAGCGCCCCTACGACGCGATGGTGGCCGCCCTGCGCGGCTGCGGTCCCGCCGTGCTCGCCTCGTCCGGCACGGTCGCGGCCGGTCTGCTCTGCCTGCTCGCCGCGGACCTCAACAGCAGCCGGGGCATGGGCCCGCTCGGCACGGTGGGCGTGCTGTGCGCGCTCGCCTCGATGCTGACGCTGCTGCCCGCGATCCTCGTCCTCCTCGGGCGGAAGGTGTTCTGGCCGCTGATTCCCGCGTTCGGCAGCGAGCCCAAGCAGCGCCGCAGCCTCTTCTCCATGATGGGCAGCTCGGCCGGGCGCAGGCCGCTGACGGTCCTCGCCGGTGGCGCGGTGCTCCTGGGCGCGCTGGCGCTCGGCGCGCTGAACCTGCCCGGAGCCCTCAAGCAGGAGGACTCCTTCACCAAGACGCCCGACTCCGTCTCCGCCATGGAGACGCTCGCCAAGGCCTACCCCGAGCGGGGCAGCCAGCCGATCACCGTGATGACGCCCACCGAGGACGCGGGCACCGCGCTCACCAAGATCCAGGACACGAAGGGCGTGGACAGCGCGGCCAAGGGACGTACCGCGAAGGGCTGGACGGAGATCTCCGTCATCGCATCCTCCGCGCCGCAGTCGGCGGGCGAGACGGCGACCATCGAGTCCCTGCGGTCGGACCTGGATTCCTCGTACGTCGGTGGGGCGAGCGCCCAGCAGATCGACCTGAAGGACACCAACGCCCGTGACCGGAACATCGTCGTGCCGCTGGTGCTCGCCGCGGTCCTGCTGATCCTCGTGGCGCTGCTGCGGAGCCTGGTCGCGCCGCTGCTGCTGCTCGCCGCGGTGGTCGCGGTCTGGGGCGCGTCCCTCGGCATCGCAGGACTCGTCTTCGAACCGCTCCTCGGCCTGGAGGGCACGGACCCCGGTCTGGGTCTGCTCTCCTTCGTCTTCCTCGTCGCCCTCGGCGTCGACTACGGCATCTTCCTGATGCACCGCATGCGCGAGGAGTCCCTGGCCGGTGCGGAGCCGGGCGACGCCGCCCTGACCGCGCTGCGCACGACGGGCGGGGTCATCGCATCGGCCGGGCTCGTCCTCGCCGCCACCTTCGCGGTGCTCACCAGCATGCCGCTGGTGCAGCTGGTCGAGCTGGGCTTCGTGATCGCGGTCGGAGTGCTCCTCGACACCTTCCTGGTGCGGACATACCTGGTGACGAGTGCGAGTGTGGCCCTGGGCCGGAAGGTCTGGTGGCCCGGAGCGCTTTCGCGTCCCGCGGCGGTGGCGAAGGGGGCGGACGCGCCCCGGGTTCCGGTCTCGTAGCCGTCGAGTTCGTCCTCGGAGCCGGGCGGGCTGGATGGACTCCGGCCCGCCCGGCTTCTGAGCAGAGGAGCCCCACAGGGGAAGCGACGTACGGGAGGATCGAGCGGTGGTGGAAAGCCTGCGGGTTCAGAACGGTTCAGAGGAGCGGGACGAGGCGCGGGGGTTCGACGGCGCGGGGCTCCTGCCGTTCAGCGGCGCGGCCCCCGGCAGCCGAAGGGCCCTGCGGGACGACGCCGTCCTCGCGGCGGCGGTCGCCCTGCTCGCCGCGCTCCTCGCCGCGTTCGTGAAGGACGAGCACCGCCCGGACGCCATCGGGTGGGCCCTCCTCATGGCCGCCAACATCCCCATCGTGTGGCGGCGGCGCAGCCCTCAGCTGGTGCTGCTCGCCGTCGCCGCCTTCGTCGTGCCGTACCACACCGCCGAGTTCACGGACATCGCCGCCGTCCCGGTGGAGATGCTGGCCCTCTACACCGTCGCTTCCACCGGCCGCCCCCGCCGCGCCCTGCTCACCGGCCTCACCGTCGTCGGCGTGCCGCTCGCCATCAACGCGAGCGTCGCCCCGTACCAGGTCACGGAGGTGCTGCGGATCTCCGGCTGGATCGTGGCCGTGCTGCTCCTCGGGGTGTACGTGCGCATCCACCGGCAGTACGTCGCCTCCGTCGTGGAACGTGCCGAGCGTGCGGAACGTACGCGCGAGGAAGAGGCACGGCGGCGCGTCGCCGAGGAGCGGCTGCGGGTCGCCCGCGATCTGCACGATCTCCTTGCGCACAGCATCACCCTGGTCGGCGTCCAGACCTCCGTCGCGGCGCACGTCCTGGCCGCCGATCCGGAGCGGCTCGACCGGAAGGCGGTCGCCAAGGCCCTTGACGACATCGCAGACACCTGCAGGTCCGCACGCGGCGAACTCCGGGCCACGCTCGAGGTGTTGAGGTCGGATTCCGACGAGTCGCGCGGGCCGCTGCCCGGCCTCGACGGTCTGACCGATCTGGCCGAGGCCGCACGGATCTCCGGCGCCGCGGTCGACCTTTCGGTGCACGAGACTCCGGCGGACGCGCCGCCCGCCGTGGGCGCCGCCGCGTACCGCATCGTCCAGGAGGCCCTGACCAACGCCGTCCGGCACGGGGGCCCCGGCCTCACCATCCGGGTGGGCGTACACACCGAGGACGCGGCGCTGCGGGTGACGGTCACGGATGACGGGCGTGCCGTACGCGACCCGGACCACACGCCCGGCTTCGGCCTCGTCGGCATGCGCGAGCGGGCCCGCAGTGTGGGGGGCACCCTGGAGGCGGGGCCTCGGGACGAGGGCGGTTTCATGGTGGACGCCGTACTGCCCCTGGTGCCCGTGGGAGGCCTCCGATGACGATCCGTGTGCTGCTCGCCGACGATCAGACGCTGGTACGGGCGGCGTTCGCGCTGCTCGTGGAGTCGGCGCCGGACATGGAGGTGGTCGGGCAGGCGGAGACGGGGCGGGCGGCGGTCGATCTCGCCCGTTCCGAGCGGGCCGATCTCATCGTCATGGACATCCGCATGCCGGATCTGGACGGCATCGAGGCGACGCGCCTGCTGGCCAAGGACGAGGATCTGGCGGGCGTGAAGGTGCTGATGCTGACGACGTACGACACCGATGAGCACGTCGTCGACGCGTTGCGGGCCGGGGCGTCGGGCTTCCTGGTCAAGGACACGAAGCCGGCGGAGCTGCTCGATGCGATTCGGACGGTGGCGGCGGGGGAGTCCCTGCTGTCGCCGGGCCCGACGTCCCGGCTCATCGCCCGCGTGCTGCGGGCGCCGGCTGCACCGGTGGGGCTGGGGGCGGGCGGGCCCGAGGGGCTCTCCGAGCGGGAGCGTGAGGTGCTTTCGCTGGTGGCGCGGGGGCTGAACAACACGGAGATCGCGGAGGCGTTGGGGCTGAGTCCGCTGACCGCGAAGACGCATGTCAGCCGGATCATGGGGAAGTTGGGGGCGCGGGATCGGGCGCAGTTGGTGATTGTGGCGTACGAGTCGGGGCTTGTGCGGCCGGGTGGGGCGGCGGGGTAGGCGGTCCCTGCGGGGCTTCTGAACCGGGGGCTTCGCTCCCGGACCCCGCTCAAGACCGCCGCTTCGCGGCGGATCTTTCCCGCCCGATTGCCCGGCGGCGGCTCCGGTCTGCCCACGCGCCGTCGTCGGCCGCGCCGCCGTACCGCCGCTTCGCGGCGAAAGCTTTCCCGCCCGCCCACCCGATTGCCCCGCAGCGGCCTCCGTCTCTGCCCACGCGCCGTCGTCGGCCGCGCCGCCGTACCGCCGCTTCGCGGCGAAAGCTTTCCCGCCCGCCCACCCGATTGCCCCGCAGCGGCCTCC